>NZ_JBIBVC010000004.1:377134-551575 GCF_043080005.1 Streptomyces sp. NPDC015130
GTGGGTCTCGTTTATGGTGGGGGGTGCGGTGTGGGGGGCCGTGGTGTGCGGGGCCGGCCGGGGGGGGGGGGGGTGGGGGCGGCGGGGGCGGGGGGGGGGGGGGGCGGGGGTGTCCCCGGGCCCCCGCGTCGATACCTGCTCCGGCGGGATGAAGCGGCGGCTTGAATCGCTCCGGGGCCCTTCAGTCGCCGTGGCCGACCCCGCCGCTGCCGAAGCCGCCGCTGGAGATGCCGCCCCACTTGCGGCGTTCCTCGCTCGGCGGCTCGGGCGATGTCTCGGATCCCGTGGTCCCGCCGCCCTTGAGCTGGTGAGGCGTGAGGCGATGGGGCCCATCGGAGAGAGGAACCTCGGCCGGCCGCCGGTACTCCGACATCTCGCCCGGCAGCCTGTCGGTCTGAGGCCGGTGCGGCTGTGACTCGGGATCGGGCGGCGGCAGTTCCTTGTCCCTGATCCTCATGCCGAGGACGAAGGCTCCGATGATGACAGCCACGAGGACGAGCCCTCCGAGAACCTGCGCGAGCCCTGATTGCCAGACGCCGGCCGTGGTCGTCAGAGAACTCGCTTCGAATCCGTGGGTACCCATGACTCACCTCAGATCGAACAAAGAGGACCGTGGCCCGGGGGGCTCGCGGTCTCACGCAGGAGGCGCCTCGATCGTGGCGCCACTTCACCCATGCTTCGGGTGTGTCCCGTGTTCCGGATGCAGTCAGCACGGGTGCCGTGGCCGCATCGTCCGGAGCGGCGCCTCCGCCCTTGGCGAGTCGGGCGGAGGCGCCGCGGGGCCGGCCTGTCGGAGCCGGCCGTTTCGGGGCCCGGTCGTGCCGGGCTTCACCAGGCCTGTGTGGAGGGCGGGGTCCCGTCCTGGCGGGGATCGAGGGCGGCGCGTACGGCCTCGGGATCCACCGTGAGGTAGCCGCGAGGCGGTGGGGGAGCCCCACGGGTGGCCTCCGGGGGCGGCCCGGCGTGCGGTGCGGAGCCCGGGTCGGCGTGAGGTGTGGCGTACGCCTCGGCCCGCTGACCGGCGTACGGCTCCGCGCGCGTTCCGGCGGCGCTGCGCGGGGTGAACGCCGACCAGCCGGCGGGCTGTTGCTCGGAGCGCCTGCCGGGAAGCGCGGACGGACCGTCGGCCGGCTCCATTCCGGTCGGTATCCGGTCCTCGTCGGCCTCGGTCCCCCTGCCGAGATGGTTGAGGAGGTAGTTGAGCAGCACGGCCACCAGGCAGCCCGCGGTGATGCCGGAGCCCAGGACGGTGGAGAGCGGCTCGGGCAGCCCGGCGTAGAAGTCCGGCTGCGTGATGGGGAAGAGGCCGAAGGCGAACGTCACCGAGACGATGAGCCCGTTGTGTCCGGTACCGAGCGACGCCTTGGCGAGGGTGCGGATGCCGGTGACGGCCACCGACCCGAAGAACACCACCCCCGCGCCTCCGAGGACGGGCATCGGAACCAGTGCGACGAGGGAGCCGAGCACCGGCACCAGGCCCATGAGCACCAGGATCGCGCCGCAGCAGGCGACGACGTGACGGCTGCGGATCCGGCTGAGCGCGACCAGGCCGACGTTCTGGGCGTACGCGGTGGTCATGAAGGCGCCGAACACGGAGCCCAGCGCGGTGGCCGCGCCCTGGGCGCGCAGACTCCCGGTGATGGTGCGGCCGTCGGCCGCGCGGTCCACCACGGCGCCGAGGGCGATGAGTGATGCGGTGGACTCGGTCATCGACACCAGCATCACGACGAAGGCGGTGGCGATCGCGGTGGCCTGGAACTGTGGGGCGCCGAACGCGAAGGGCTCGGGAAGGGCGAACAGCGGTGCCTGACCCAGCTGTTCGAGATCGACCATCCCCAGCGGGACGGCGCACAGGGTGCCGACGGCCATCCCGAGGAGGACGGCGATGCGGCCGAGGAACCTGCCACTGAGCAGTCGGTGCAGCAGCAGGGTGACGGCGAGGGTGCCTCCGGCCAGGGCGAGGTTCGCGCCGGAGCCGAAGCCGTCGGCGCCTGCGTTCCCGCCCCGGGCCCAGGAGCTGGCCACGGGCAGCAGTGAGATGCCCACGAGCGTGATCACACAGCCGCTGACCAGAGGTGGAAAGAATCTCACGAGGCGGGTGAACACGGGGGCGAGCAGCAGGCAGGCCAGACCGGCGACGAGCGACGAGCCCAGGATGACCGGCAGTGCGTCGTCGCGGTCGACGGCGACGAGAGCGAGCGCCGGAGAAACGACCGCGAACGACACGCCGTTGGTCAGCGGCAGCCGGGAACCGAAGCCCCACACGCCGATCGTCTGGGCGATGGTCGCGAGTCCGGCGACCAGCAGGCCGGCCGAGAGCAGCGTCGCGAGCTGGGCGGGGCTCATGCCCAGGGCCCCGCCGATGACCAGCGGAGGGGCGGCGAGACCCGCGTACATGCTGGCCACGTGTTGGAGGGCGGCGGGCAGCAGACGGCGGCCCGGCAGCCTCTCGTCGACCGGGTGCGGGTGCGGGTGCGGGTGGCCGGGGTCGGGGCCGGTGGCCGGGTCTTCGGTGCGGTGGGTGCCGCGGTGGGCGCGGGAGCGCATGGGGATCCTTCGGGTATCCGCTTGGCCTGGCTGAACCGGGGTGGGGACGGGCTGTCGGAGAGCAGGCGGGGCGGTGAGTCCTGGGCAGTGACGCTTGAGGTGCGGTGGTGGTGACGCGGGTGGACGGGCCCGCGTCACCGAACCGAGGGAGGCCCGTGCGCGGTGCGGCATGAGGGTGGGCGCCGCGATCGCACAGGTCTTTTCGTTCTGCGGAAAAACTTTTCCGATGTGGACGTCGGGACTCTAGGAAGTCCGGCGCGCAACCGTCAACTCCCCCAAGCGGAGGACATGGGCAGCCCGATATTTCGGAGGATCCGCCAAGAGCCTTCACCCGCCGGACAGCCCACAGGCGCCGACGTCCGCGCGGAGCCGCAGCTCGGAGGCGACCTACCGGGAGTACGTGCAGGTATGGCCGGGCAGCCCGCAGGCTCAGCCGCCGCGCCCTCGGACCGCCGTGTCGGCCTCGTCCCGTACCGCGCGCTACTTGGCGACCACGGTGCGCCTCTCTAGGGTGTCCGCTCATGCCCTCCAGAGAACCGAACGCAGAGCCCTTCCCTCCTCTCGATCCACACCGTCTCGTCGCCGTGCGAGAACAGCTCGGACTCACCGTCGGTCAGGTCGCCTGGGCGGTCGGAGCCTTCTGGGGCCGCCCGCTGCACCCCGGAGTGGTCATGGCGTGGGAAGTCGGCGAGGCGCTTCCCGACACGGACGGAGTCCGTGCCCTCGCCGCGGCGTTGTGGTGCGAACCCGCCGACCTCGTCGGCGAGCCCCGCACGCTGCTCCAGTGCCGTACGCTCGCGCGGCTCACCCTCGAACAGGCGGCCGCCGAGGCCCGGATGCCGCGCGACCGGTACGCGGAGTCCGAGGCGCGCGGCCGGTGGCGGGGCTCGCCCGAGCAGACCGCCGGCATGGTCGCCGCGCTCCGGCCGCCCCCGGCGGTGTACGTGGCCGCCTGCGGACTCACCGGACGGCTCCGTGTCACCCTGCGCGAGGCGGTGACCAGCTGGTGGCCCAACTACCTGGGACCACTGGGCCGGATCGTCCCCGTCCGGGCCGCCGACCTCGAACGCGCGCTGGACCAGCTCCATCGCACCTACCAGCGCCTCGACAACCTGGCGGATGCCGGGCACGGGCAGGCTCCGCACGACGCCGAACTCCGTGCCGCGGCCTTCCTGGACCGGATCGACCAGCACCTGTGGGACGCCCTGCGCGGCTCCACCGGCTGACCGGCCACTCCCCGAAATCCGAACCGTTCTTCCTTGAACAACGCTTGACAGCAGGGTGAATGCGTGAGGAACTTGCCCGGTCCGGTGGGACCGGAGCCGCACTTCGTCAGTGGATGCGAAGTGGCGCGGGTCCACCGGAGTGACGTCGGACCACCCGGGACACGATCCCGGCCCGAAGGTCACCGCACGCCGGCTCGCGCCGGAACCGTCACGTGCCCCAGCCGTTCAGAGGCCCGCACGCACCGACTCGGCGCCCGTGCACCTTCACCCGCTTCACCCTGCTCGATCATCACGACGCCGGACAGGCAGTTCCCTGCCGCGGTTCCGTGACCTTCGCATCCAGGCTCCCTCGGGCCGGTCCAGACCGAGTACCCGAGTACCCGCGTACCCCAGTACCCGCGTGTTCGTGCTCGACCGCAAGGCCGACGAGAAGACGCTCGCCGCCGCCCTGCGCGCGGACGGTCTCGGCACCGCCGTCAGCCCCTTCTTCAACGGCTTCGCGGCGAGCGCGTTCGCCCAGGACTCGGCCTCGTCGCCATCACCAAGGTCCGCAGCCGCTTCGTCGTGGCCGCGGCGGGCGGCATCCTGATCCTGCTCGGCCTCTGCCCCATGCTCGCGTCGCTCGTGGCTCTGATCCCGCAGCCCGTGCTGGGTGGAGTGGGCATCGTCCTCGACTCCGGCATCAGCACCGGGTGCGTGGTGGCCGTCCTGCTCAACCTGGCCTTCAACCACGTCGGCCACCGCACCGAGACACCGACCGACCCGGCGGCCGCACCCCACCTGACCCACTGACGGCCCGGTACCCCACCCTGCCCGGCGATCCCAAGTCGTGAACCCGACGGGCCGGCCGCGGCTCTCGACGCACCACCGCCTCGTGCGCATGCGCTCGTCAGCCGCGTCGCCCGTCGTTCATGGGGCCTTGAGGGCGTCGTTCAGGGTCGTGAACGGGTCCGTGAGCGTCGCCAGGAGGTAGGCCCTGTCGTACGCGCTGTCGCCGATCTGCTGTCGTGCCGAGCGCTGTGACCGTTCGCGCAGAGGGCCCAGCTCAGGGGTGCCCCGCTGGGGATGCCCGACCGTTTCCCAGAACGCCTGGCCCGCCCCGTACGCCGAAGCGGACTCGTCGGCGCGGTTCAGGGCGGCCAGAGCGGCTGCAAGGAGGTCGAGGCCCAGCCCGAGCCCGAAGGCGTCGCCGATCGCCCGTTTGTCCCGCAGCATCGACCGGGCGTGGGCGGCAGCGTCGGCCGGCCTCTCCTCGTGCAGCGCTATCAAGGCGAGTTGGTACTCGGTGTACGACCGGGTCCAGCGTTCCCCCGCCGCGGCGGAATGCTCGCGGAGGGCCTCGGCCTCGGCGCGTGCTTCTCCCAGGGCCCCGGACGCCGTGAGGGCGAACACACGGACAAGCCGGCACCGTGCCCTCGCGGCCGCGGCGCCCTGCAGATCCGCCAGCGCTCGCTCCGCGGCATGGAGGGCGTGCAGAGGGTCGCCGCGTAGCAGCATCACCAGGCCCTGCAGATAGGCGGCGTCCAGGAGGAGCGACTCGTTCGCCGCGCGCAGGGCCTCCGTCCGCGTCCTCTCACCCAGCCCGGCCGCTGCCCGGTACTCGCCCCGTAAGCAGCGGACCACTCCGAGAGACCAGCACAGCTTCGCCATGACGTCAGCCGACGCCTCCGCCGACTGCATGCACTCTTCCAGGTAGTGCCCTGCCTCGTGCAGGTAGCCGCAGCACGCCCAGAAGAAGCCGAGCTTCCCTGCCATATCCGCCGCCCGTGGCGGATCCGTGGCCAGGAGATGTTCCAGCGCTGAGCACAGGTCCGTGTGGCTCGCCGAAAGCCGGCTGTACGCGGCCGCCTGGCCCGGCCCCCACCAGTCTCGCTCGGCAGCTGCGGCCACGTCATGGAAGTGTCGTGCGTGCCGGTCGGCCAGGGCCCTCGTCTCGCCGAGCTCCGCCAGCCACATCGCCCCGTACTCGCGGACGGTGTCCAGCATCCGCAGGCGATCGCCGTGCAGTGCGACCAGACTCTTGCGCCGCAACCCCGAAACGGCCTCCGCGAGCACCCCGTCGGTCAGCGGCCCGCCGCGGCACACCCGTACGACCTCGTCCAGGGACGCGTCCGAGCGGAACACCGACAACCGTGCCCAAAGGAGCCGCTCATGCGGCTCGCACAGTTCATGGCTCCATCCGATTGTGGTGCGAAGCACCCGCTGGCGCGACGGCTGGACGGTGGTCCCGGTCTGCGCCGCGAGCGCGAGTCTGCGCGCAGCAGCCGAGCCATGGTGCGAACCGGCCGATCCGGTAGCTGCGCGGCGGCCAACTCCAGTGCCAGCGGGAGTCCTTCGAGCCAGTGACACACCTCGGCGGCCGCGACCCGGTCCTCCGGCTGCTCCCACCGCACCCCGACTGCACGTGCCCGCTCGGTGAGGAGCTCCAGCCCGTCGGTGTCGGGCGCCAGCGGATCGACACGGAACAGGCACTCACCGGCCACCCCCAACTGCTCCCGGCTGGTCGCGAGCACCACCAACGAGGGGCAACGGGCGAGCAGTACCTCCAGCAGCTCGGCGCACTCCGCGACCAGATGCTCACAGGAGTCCAGGACCAGCAGGACGCGGCGCGTTCCGATCCGCGCGGTCAGCGCGTCGACGGGATCGCGCGCCGAGTGGTCGGACAGCTCACAGGCATCGGCGACCAGCGCGGTCAGCAGGGTCCTGCTCCCCAGCGACCACAAGGGAGCCCAGTGGATGCTGTCGAATGCCTCGGGCGGGAGAAGACCGGCAGCCCGCGCGGCCAGGCGGGACTTCCCGACCCCACCCGTACCGACCAGCGTCACCAGGCGGTGTTCTGCCAACCCTGCCGTCAGCGCTGCGACTTCACTCTGCCGCCCTACGAACACTCCGCGCTCCGGCGGCATCCAACTCTGCACGAACGTATTGTGCGCACACGGTGTGGGGCCAGGGGGGTCATGCTTCCGCCGGGCGCATGCCGGAACGTCTCCGACGAGTGCGAGTGGGAGTGCGAGTGCGGGTACGAGGACGAGGACGAGGACGAGGCCGGGGGGTTCACCCCTGTGGCCGCACGACACAGCAGCGGATGGCAGGGGCCGTCCTCCCGTCAAGGTGTGGATCCACCCGCCCGGGGAGATGAGCAGGGCCCCCTGTTATCGTGCGCCGATGTCAACGATCAAGCAGTTCCAAGTGACCTTCGACTGCGCGGAGCCTGCGCGCCTCGCCGCCTTCTGGTGCGAGGTGCTGGGATACGTCGTACCGGCAGTCCCGGAGGGCTTTGCCACGTGGGAGGAGTACCACCACACGCTGCCGCCCGAGGACGAGGTCTATTTCGCGTGCACTGATCCCTCGGGTGTGGGCCCGCGCGTGCTCTTCCAGCGAGTTCCCGAAAGCAAGGTCGTCAAGAACCGGGTGCATCTTGACGTGCGGGTCGGCACGGGGCTCGTGGGCGACGAGCGCCTGGCCACACTCGAGGCCGAATGCGCACGGCTGATGGCGCTCGGCGGGAAGCACGTGCTGACGCAGCGCGCCGATGACGTCAACGAGTCGTGCATCACGATGCAGGACATCGAGGGCAACGAGTTCTGCCTCGGCTGATTCCCCTCCCGGACTGGGAGGGGAAGCCGTCTCCCGGTGCCTCTCAGGTCGCGTACGCGGCACCGGCGACTCCGCGCCCCACGTGCTGCGCCGGGACGCCGGGAGGCTTGACTCCGGCCGCATGGCGCAGTGCCATGGGTACGGATGGACGGGGGCGGGATGAGCAACGGGGATCGCGACACTGAGAGCCGGGGCGAGGGTTCGCCACGGCGCCCGAGTTCCTCAGGTTTCCCAGACAGGTTCTGGACCGTGCTGCTCGCGCTGATCGTACTGGGGCTGTTCCTGTACGGCCTCACGCGGGGCGAGACCGGCGGAGGGCACCCCGACGGGTACACCGGTTGGCGCTGAGCGGATGGGCGCTGGTTTCGATCGGTCGATCGGAAGGAACCGGGACCCCACACCGTAACCGCAGACGCTCCATCACGTAGGCACGTACGTCGTCGGGGTTCGGCCCGTGTGAACCGATCGAGCTCCAGGCCGTCAGCCCTCGAACGCCTCTTGCCCGGCGGGCAGTGTCTACGCTGTGACGTGCTGCCGCCGCATGACCCTCAGTCGTCACACACCGATGATCAACGGTGGCCGCACCTGTCTCCGCAGCGCGTCAGGGGCGCGCAGCGTCTGCCTTCCGTCATGTGTCTGGAGGACTTGTGCAACGTGGCGAAGTCTGGTGGGTCCAGTTCGACGAGCGGAGGTTGGTCGTACTGCTGTCGGGAGACGACACGTCCGGGATCCGGGTGATGCAGGTCGTCGCTCCGGCGGGCGTCGACATCGGCGGTCTGGGCATCGAGGTGACTGTCGGCGCCGGTGAAGGACTGCCGTTCGAAGGCGTGCTGCGGCTCGCGTTCCCGCGTCCAGGCTTCACCCCGTGCACGTGGCTGACCACGGTGTCCCGGGACGACCTGATAGAGCGGGCGGCCGTGCTGTCCTCCGTGAAGCTCAGCGAGATCGACGACGCCCTCCGACTCGCTGAACAAGCACAGGAGCGGCCCCCGGCCACGACCGCGAAACTCAGCGAGACAAGGGATGCCCTCCGTCTCGGTGAACTCGGGTAGACGAGCTGCTCCGCCGGGTCACCCCGCACCCCCGCCCGAGCACGCCCAGGCGCGAGGAAGCCGGGAATCCTTGCGCCTGTGTACGTGTGAGACCGAGCCGGAGCCCGACCCTGGTGTCCCCGGGCACATCGCCGCAGCCTTCGAAGACCTCGAACGCCGTGGCCGTGTCCACGCCCCCACCACCCAGGCCGTCGTGGTGCTGGCCGGCCTCGGAGACGAACGGGCCCTGCCCAGCTTGCTCATCGCGCTGGACACCGGCACCGATGCCTGGCGCGCGGTGGACGCGGCCGACCGCCTGCCCCGGGCCGCCGCCGAACTCGGGCCCCGGCTCATCCGTCGCTTCGCTGCCATCGACTACGCCCGGGAAGGGCCCGGTTTCGGTTTCACATCCTTCACCATCGCCCTCTCCAGGCTCGGCGACCCGGCGGCCGTGCCCGTACTCACCGAGGCATTGCGGGTCGCCGTCGAGCACGACCAGAGGCACATCGCAGAGGCCGTTCTCGAAGCGCTCGCCTCGTTCGGCCTCCACGCCGTATTCGCACTGGAGACGGTCCGCCCCCTCACCGAGGCGCACGACGCAGCCCTCCGGACAGCCGCGGCGAACGCCCTCTACGAACAGCGCTGGATCGGCGCCGTCGCTTTCGACCTTGAGATCGAACGCACCTGCCGAACGATCCTGGCGCGCCTGCAAGACTCCCGGCCTCTTGGCACCCGAACGATCGCTGCCAGCTTGCGGCAGTCGCCGCGTGCGGCCCGGAGGGCACCACTGCCGACGGCGCGTCCGGCGGCTCTACGGCCTCCGCCCAGCCGTCGGGGAATCCGTCCGCAGGCGAGAACTCCTCGGGCGGGCCTGCCGACGACTGCGGGAAGGCGCCCATGCTGCCGGCCGGCCACAAGATGGTGGAGATCGTCGAGCCGCCGTCGAAGGGTTCGATGTCCGCGAAGGACGCCCAGCCGACCTGCACGCCCAACGACTGGATCTACCAGGGTGAGGGCGAGGCGAAGTACTACCTGTTCGCGCAAGAGGTGCAGGCGGAGCTGTCCGCCGGTCCCGGCTCCACGAAGACGGTTCCCGTCGGCGAGTTGTGGGCGCATGCCGGTGACTGCATGACGAACCAGGCTGCGGTGAAGTCGCCGTACAGCTGCTCCGGGAACGTCTACGACATCACGCTGGACGGCGAGGGCAACGTGAAGACCGTCAAGGAGGTCTGGCACCCGTAGCCCTCCCTGGCGCTGCGCGGCGGGCCGCGCGTGCGCAGTCGGCTGCACACGGACGCAATCGTGTGCCTGCCGACCCGAACGACCACGCGTCCGGCTCCGTGGCCTGAAGCCGGACCGACGAATGCGGCGGGTCTGCGGCCGACCCCGGACCCGCCGCCGCTCGTCGGGTGCCGAGCGCGTCCAGGTGGTTCAGCGCCTTCTGCGAAGGCCGACGAGTGCTGGGGCCTGAACCCCGCCTTCTGACCTGCACGGATGCCGCAGGCCCCCGGCCTCCTCGCGATGGCGTGCAGGGCTGTCGTGCCGTCCGGACCAGGAGCGTTCCGAGCAGGTGACGGCCGGGTCGTCGGCGGCAGGTCGGGCCGGTCCGGGACGGACGCCGCCCGAGCGCGTCGTCGGCCCACCCCGGCGCGTTCGCCGGACCGGTCGTGCCGAGCGAACCGCCCGACCCCGGATGTGGCCCGAGACACACCCGTGACCTGCGGAAAGATCCACCAAGGGGGTTTCCACCGGTTTCGTCGCCACGCGCACAGGATCGTCACCGAACCGACATACCGAACGGTCGGAACCCCCTTACGTAGGAGCTATACCCATGAGTAACGTACGCGGACCACCAGCGCCACCCGCCCGTCCCCCGGGGCCGCAAGGAGCAAGATCGATGTCGTACCACCAGCCTTTCCCCGGCCCACCGCCCGTACCCCAGCACCGGAACGCCGGGCGGCACCACCAAGAGGCGGCGTCGCATTCCTGGGAGGACGGATCGCCGTCCTGGAACGCCGATCCACAGGCGGCCTGGGACTCGTCCCCGCGAGCGTGGGACTCCGCGCCGCAGGGCCGGGACTCCGCGCCGCAGACCTGGGGCGCGCCCCCGCAGCCGCAACCGCCCGCCGCCACCGGTGATCGTGATGATCTGCACCGGCTCGGATCGGCCTACCGCAGGCTCCGCCGCGTCGCCACCTTCACCGCCCTCGGCTACTTCGTCATCTTCCTCTTCCTGTCCGGCTACGCCCCCTCGCTGATGACCGGCAACATCACCGGTGGTCTCACCATCGGTCTGGTCCTGGGTCTCCTCCAGCTGCCCGTGGCGCTGGCTGCGATCGCGGTGTACGAGCGGATCGCGCGCAACAACGTCGACCCGCTCGCCGCGGCGATCCGCGAACGCGCCGAGCAGGCAGCCGCGGCAGCCGCGCCCAGGACGGAACGCCAGAGCCGCTCCGGACGTCCCGCGTGGCAGCAGCCCACCGGAGGTGCGCGCGCATGACCAGCTTCAGCCCCGAGGCCCAGACCATGTCGCTGATGGCGTTCATCGCGGTCATCACCGTCACGCTGCTGCTGTCCGTGATGACCAGCCCCGATCGTGACGACCTGGGCGATTTCTACACCGGCTACCGCTCGCTCTCCCCCGTGCAGAGCGGCCTCGCGATCGCGGGCGACTACATCTCCGCCGGCACCGTGCTCGGCACCATCGGCATCATCGCGCTCGTCGGCTACGACGGCGTCACCCTCGCCCTGAGCACCGCGCTCTCGCTGGTCCTGATGATGTTCCTGCTCGCCGAACCGCTCCGTAACGCCGGCCGGTTCACGATCGGCGACGTCTTCACCCGCCGCCTCCCGGGCCCCGCCGTGCGGATCACCACGGCCGCGGTCACCCTGACCGCACTGCTGCCGCTGGTGATCTTCCAGCTCGCGGGCGCCGGCGATCTCCTGTCCGTCGTCCTCGGCTTCGACTCCGACGGGTTCAAGACCGGGGCGATCGTGTTCCTGGGCCTGCTGATGATCGCGTACGCGGCGATCGGCGGCATGAAGGGCACCGCCTTCATCCAGATCGTCAAGACCGTCGTCCTGCTCGGCGCGTCCCTCGCGATCGCCGCGCTCATCCTCAACCGCTTCGACTTCAGCCTGCCCTCCCTGCTGGACGCCGCCAAGCGCGGCAGCGGGGCGGGAGACGCCTATCTCGCCTCCGGCCTTCAGTTCGGCGGCAACGAACTCGACATGATCAGCACTCAGTTGACGGTCGTGCTCGGCGCCGCGGTGCTGCCGCAGATCACCATGCGCATGTTCACCGCGCGCAGCGCGGCAGCCGTGCGGCGCTCGATGTCCTGGGCCGTGTCGGTCGTCGTCGTGACCTGTCTGCTGATCGCCGTCATCGGCTTCGGCGCGGCGGCGATCGTCGGCCACAAGGGGATCGTCACCGGTGACCCGCAGGGCAAGACGGCGTTCCTCATGGTCAGCCAGGCCGTCATGGGCGCGGACCAGACGACCGTCGAGACGCTGCTGTTCACGGCCGTGGCGACAGCCATCTTCCTCACCCTGCTGGCCTCGGTCGCCGGGATCACCCTCGCCTGCGCCAACACCCTGGCGCACGACCTCATCACGCACGGGTTGCGGCGCAAGGCGCGACTGAAGGCCTCCGCAGAGATGGCCATCGCACGGACCGCCGCGGCGGTCGTCGGGTTCGTGGCGATCGCGATCGCCGCCGGTGCACGGCATCTGAACCTTCAGGCACTGCTCACCCTGTCGTTCTGCATCGGCGCGTCCGCGGTCGCGCCGGCCCTCATCTACAGCCTCTTCTGGCGGCGCTACTCCCGTACGGGACTGCTCTGCACCCTCATCGTGGGCAGCGCCTCCGCGATCGTCCTCATGACCGGCAGCAACCTGGTGTCCGGAACGCCCCAGGCGATCTTCCCGGACCAGGACTTCAACTGGTTCCCGTTCACCACATCGGGCATCCTCTCGGCCCCGCTGGGCTTCCTCGCGGGCTGGCTCGGCACGGTGCTCCGCGAGCGCGACCCGGCCGACCAGCGCATGCGGTACGAAGCGGTGGAGGAGACGATTCTGGCCGGCACACCCGCGGCGAACAGCGCCTCCGCGTCCTGACGCGCCCGCCCTGACGGAAGGGAGCCCGGCCGGAAGTTCCAGGCAGGGCTCCCTTTGGTTGTCCTGAGATTCCTGGGCCCTCTCGTTCGGGTTCTGCCGGGCTCGCGGGCGGAGGGGGCCAGGCACGGCCCGTACTGGCTGAGGCTGGTCGACCCCGACGTCCACGAAGGTGTCAGCCCGGAGAGGAGCGCGTACGTCCTGCGGGCGTGTGCACGAGCACTCCCACGGGTTCGTGCTCTTCGACCGCTCGGCTGGACGGATCACTCTCCTTGTCGCGGCCGACGACTGAGTTGAAGCCTGGAGACCGTCACGGGACCGGGACTCGTGGCCGCCGGCGGACCACGTACCTCTACGCTCTCGATCATGACTCACGAACCTGTCGAACTGGTGATCTTCGACTGTGATGGCGTCCTGGTGGACAGCGAGCGGATCTACTGCCGGGTGGACCGCGAGGTGTTCGCCTCGCTCGGGGCGGTGTTCACCGAGGCGGAGATGGCGGAGCTCTTCGTCGGCGCCTCGCACGAGATGCTCACGACGATCGTGGAGGAGCGCAGGGGCGGATCCCTGGAGCCCGGCTGGCAGGTGCCCTTCAAGCAGCGGTACGAGGACGCCCTGGACGCGGAGCTGACGGCCGTCGAGGGCGTCACCGGAGTCCTGGACGCGCTGGCCGTCCCGTACTGTCTCGCCTCCAACGGCAGCCACACGAGCATCCGCAAGAACCTGGGCCGGGCCGGGCTGCTCGACCGCTTCGAGGGCCGGATGTTCAGCGCCCGTGACGTGGCGCGCGGCAAGCCCGCCCCGGACCTCTTCCTGCACGCGGCGGCCGCGATGGGCGTCGCTCCGGAGCGCTGCGCGGTCGTCGAGGACAGCCCTTACGGCGTCCAGGCCGCCCGAGCTGCCGGCATGCGCGCCTTCGGCTACTGCGGCGGCCTGACCAGGGCGGACCGGCTGATGGGCCCGCGGACGGTCGTCTTCGACGACATGCGGGAGCTGCCGGGCCTCCTCGGGGAGCCGGTGTAGGCGCGCCTGCCATCGGCTCCCGTCACGCGCGGTCTCAGGTGATCCCCGAGACGCCCCGAGACTGACGGCCGGAGCCTTGGACGCCGACCGGCCCACGGCGCTGCCGCGCCCCGGCGAGACCGGAGCGCGCGGGTGTTCTAGCGTGGAAGGAGACACGCACCGGGCAGCGGCGACGGCCGGGGCTTCCCGTCGTCCGTCGGCCGCCCTCGGGCAAGGGTCCGTTCGGCAGGTGAGGTCCATGAGCGGCGCAGCCGGCTCGACCGGCGACGGAAACCACCGATATGACGTGATCGTCGTCGGCGCACGGTGTGCCGGAGCACCGACCGCGATGCTCCTGGCCCGCCTCGGGCACCGGGTCCTCCTGGTCGACCGGGCGACGTTCCCGAGCGACACGATCTCGACGCATCTCATCCATCCGCCCGGGCTGGCCGCGCTCGACCGGTGGGGACTCCTGGAGCGGGTCGTGGCCACCGGGTGTCCGCCCATTGACACCTATGCGTTCGACCTCGGGCCGTTCACCATCGCCGGATCCCCGGCCGGCGAGGGATTCGACGCGTCCTACGCCCCGCGCCGCACGGTCCTGGACAAGATCCTCGTCGACGCCGCCGCGGAATCCGGCGTCGAGGTACGCGAGGGGTTCACGGTCGACGAGGTCCTCTTCGACGGGGCGGCGGTGACGGGCGTCAAGGGTCACAGCAAGGACGGCGGCACCGCCGTGGACGAGGCCCGAGTCGTCGTGGGCGCGGACGGGGTCCACTCGTCCGTCGCGAGGGCGACGGGTGCCGCGGAGTACGCGGAGAAGCCGAAGATCAACGCGTACTACTACACGTACTGGGCAGGCCTGCCCATGAACGGTGTCTTCGAGGCGTACGACCGCGGCGACTGCGCCTTCGCCGCGTGGCCCACCAACGAGGACCTGACGCTGGTCATCTGCGGCTGGCCCATGCGCGACTTCGAGGCCAAGCGCGGCGACGTCGAAGGCAACTACCACGCCACGCTGGCCCGGGCGCCGGGGTTCGCCGAGCGGGTCGCACAGGCGACCCGTGCCGAGCGGTTCGTCGGCATGGCCGTACCCAACTACTTCCGCGAGTCCTACGGGCCCGGCTGGGTCCTGGTCGGCGATGCCGGGTACCTGAAGGACCCCATCACCGCGCAGGGCATCCAGGACGCCTTCCGGGACGCGGAGCGGTGCACCCGCGCACTCGACGACGTACTCGCCGGCCGCCGGCCGTTCGACGAAGCGATGCGGGACACGCAGGAGGCGAGGGACCAGCAGGTCACGAGCATGTACGAGTTCACGGCGGACTTCGCGACGATGGAACCGCCGCCTCCCGAGATGCAGCAACTGCTCCTCGCCGTGACGCAGAGCCCTTCGGCCTGCGACGAGTTCGCCAGGGTGACGGCGGGTGTGACCCCGCCCGAGGAGTTCTTCGGCCACATGGCCGAACGAATGGACCGCCGGATGCCCGACGCGGCCTGATCCCGTTCATCGGCCGAGGCCGCGGCCGCGGAGGTCGCGCCATCGACCGCCCGGCCCCCGCTCCGGTGCGAGCGGGGGCCGGGCGGTGGGTGTCTCTGATGCGCGGTCGAGCGATGCGGTCGAGCGTGTCTACGGCGCGATCTCGAACTGCGGCGGCTGGAGGCCCGCCAGGCAGCGGGTGTCCGGACGGGCAGGGTCTGCGAAGAACGAGGTGGTGATCGTCTGGGCGCATCGCGAGTCGGCGAAGACGACGTGGGCCACGTAGGGGACCGTGACGGCGTGGGACCGGCTCAGCGTACGGGCCACGTAGGCCCCGTTGCTGGGTGCGGTCTGGGCGTCGAAGCCGCCGGACAGGGCGAGGGTCGGGATGTCGCTGTGTGTCACGTCCCTGATCCAGGGGGGTGCAGGGGGGACGTCCCAGGCGCGGCAGTCGTCGTGGAGCCAGGCGAGCTGCGGCGCGTTGGCCAGCATCGAGCGGGGGAACGACGGGAACGCGCGGTGCCCGCCCCGGATGATGTCGGCCCGGCTCTCGTACGGGGTCCACTGGCTGCAGAAGATGCCGTAGACCAGCCCATGGGCGACCCTTCCCATGGCCTGCGGGCTGTACTTGCCGCCCGCGAGCTGCTCGGCGATCCGCTGCCCGTTGCCGTGGGCCAGTTCGTCGATGGAGCGCGGCACTCCCTCCGCCAGGTGGCTGGCGAACGTCAGCCAGGTGACGAGCTGGCTCCCGTCCAGCACGACCTTCACCGGCTCCGGATGGACCGGGACCGGGACCGTGACCGTGACGGTGAGCGGCTTGGCCTCCAGCTCGCTGACGAGGCGGAGGAAGGTGGCCTTCAGGTTCGGGTAGCGGGTGTTGCAGGCGGGCTGCTCCGCGCAGGCCTTGAACAGACCGTCGAAACCTTCTCGCGCGGCCTTCCAGGTCACGGCCCCGCCGCCCAGTGAGGGTGGCAGGACGCCGTCGATGCCGACCGACCGGATGCCCTTCGGGTGCAGGCGCATGTAGTTGAGCGCCAGGTGGGTGCCGTAGGAGATGCCGAAGACGTTCCACTTCTTGACCCCGAGCGTCTTGCGCAGGGCGTCGTAGTCGGCCGAGCTCTCGATGTCGTTGTAGGCGCTGCGGTCGGCGCCCGTACCGTCCACGCGGTCCCGGCAGGCCCGGGTCGCCTGGACGTGCAGGCGACCGGTCGACGGTGCGTTGGAGACGAGACTCAGGGCGCGGGCGTTGAACTCGTCGATGTCGGGACAGGTGAGCACCGGGTCGGCAGAGTAGGTGCCGCGCTGGGACATGAAGATCACGTCGCGGTCCCGGTTCAGGTCGCCGGCCAGCGCCATCGGGATCTCGGAGACCGCGTCGTCGCCGGGACCGCCGGCGAGCCACACGATCGGGTCGGGTGACGGCTTGCTGCTCTCCGCGGGCATGATCGCGACAGCGAGGGTGATCTTGCGTCCCCCGTGGCTTCTGGGCTCCTTCGGCCCCTTGGGTCCCTTGGGCCGGTGCTTCTCGGGCACGGTGAGGGTGCCGCAGCGGGCGCGCGCGAGATCGGGGATCGGGTCCGCCGTCCTCGGACAGGGGCCCGGTTCGAAGTGGGCGTCACCCACCGTACGGGCGACCGTGCCGATCGGGCCTCCGGTGCCGGTGCCGGGGCCGGTGCCGGTCTCCGCGTGTGCGGGCAACGCGGCCAGGCCGATGACGAGGGCTCCGGCCGTGGCTCCGGCCAGTGTTGCCGGGAGCCGCCGCGCGGTGCTCCGGCGCGGGGTCTTACGTGGGGACATCGTGCGTCCTCCTGGTCAGGGGATGATGGTGAACGGCTTGGGCACGACATCTGCCACGCAACGGGTGTCGGGCTCGGTGGGCCTGTTCAGGAAGGAGCGCAGGACCGACGCGGCGCAGGGCTCCTGGGGAACCACCCAGTGGGTGATCCCGGGGACCACCACGGCGGTGGAGCGGGGGAGCGTACGGCCGGCGAACGGCCCCCAGCTCGCGCCGGTCTTCGCGTCGAAGGTCCCGCTGATGATGAGCGCGGGGACCTTGCTGTGGGTGGCCACCCGCTGGACCCCGGTGCGGTCCGGGACGTTCCAGGCGCGGCACAGGTCGTGCTCGAAGGGCAGCTGCGGGGCGTGGGCCAGCACGGAGTCCGGCCAGCCGGGGAAGGCCCGCCGGCCCGCCTGCAGCACATCGCGCTTCGAGTAGCCCGGGGCCCACTCGGCGCAGGCCACCGAGTGCGTCAGTCCGTGGGCGAACTCGCCGATGGCGGGCGTAGCCCCGGCGGCCTGGGCCCGGGCGAGGCGTTCCGGATTCCCGGCGGCCAGTTCGTAGAGCGCCGCGGGGACGTCGGCGGACGGGACCAGTTGGCCGTTGGTGACCAGCAGGTTCACCAGCGTGCCCCCGTCGAGGACGACGTTCACCGGGGTGCCGCCACCGGGCGGCGGCACGGTCAGCCTCAGGGGGTTGGCCTCCAGCCGCCGGACCTGCTCCGTGAGCGTCCGGGAGAGGTCCGGGTAGCGGGCCTTGCAGGCGGGCTGGGCCTCGCAGGCCGCGAAGATCGCGTTGATCCCCTCCCGGGCGCTGTCCCACGCCCACGGCAGGCTCACGATCTGCGGCGGGACGACCGAGTCGATCGCCAGCGAGCGGATGCCGTGGGGGTGGCGCCGCAGGTAGGTGAGGCCCAGGTCGGTGCCGTAGGAGTAGCCGTAGACGTTCCATTTCTTGATGCCCAGCGCCTTGCGCAGGGCGGCGAAGTCCGCGGCGTTCTCGGTGGTGTTGTAGGCGCTGAGGTCGGCTCCCTCGGCTGTCAGGCGGTCCCGGCACTCCTTCGCCGCGCGCACCAGCCCTCGCCCGGTGGACGGCGCGTCGTAGGGCATGCCGACGGCGGAGGCGTTGAACCGGTCCATCTCCGGGCAGGCGAGGTTCGGCTGCGAGTGGAGGGCTCCGCGCTGGGTCATGACGATCAGGTCGCGGTCCCGGTTCACCTGGGAGGCGATCAGGAAGGGGATGGTCCCGATCGCGTCGCCGCCGGGGCCGCCCTCCATGAAGACCACCGGGTCCCCGGCGGGCTTCGCCGACGTGGCCGGGATGATCGCGACGGTCGTCCGGATGGTCCGGGTGTGCTTGAGGGTGCGGTTCTCCGGCACCTCCAGGAACCCGCACCGCCCGGGGATCGGCTCCGCGGTCTCCGGGCACGGACCGGGCACGAACCGGGCCGGGTGTCCCGGCCGGGGGCCTTCCGTGGAGGGTGCCAGGGCGCTGGTCGGTGTGGGGCCGAGCGCGCCGACCACGGCCAGCCCGGCCGCGACGAGCGCCGTCCTGGTGCGTGTGCGGTGGGGGCGCCCTGGTCGAAGGGTGTGTCGCGCCGTCCGGCGCCGAACCGTCCTGCCGGTCCCGTGACCGGACGGCAGGTCGTCCGGACCGGTGATCTGTTCCGCCATGTCTTCCCGTCTCTCGGACGTCCCCGGTCACTCGGGGCCGGGGCGCGTGGGCGTGGCCGCCTCTCGCATGTCCGGCGAGGTCGGCGTACGTCAGCCTGCGTCCGCGGCGGGAGGCCCACCACTCAAGGACTCCACTCGGAGCACGGGGTCGTCGACACGGGAAGGTGGGCATGCCACGAGGGGGAGGGCGGGGGTTCACGGAGACCGTCGGCTCCTTCGGCCGCGGTCTGTGGCAGGCTCGGTCGCGTAGCGGCTCATCGCACCGCCGGGCGCCTGTCGGCGCTCCAAGACCCATCCCGGAGCGCCGATACCCCGTGAGTGTCGTTCCAGCGTGGAGCTACGGACCTTGCGCTGTTCCGCGGCCGTCGCCGAGGAACTCCACTTCGGCCGGGCCGCCACCCGACTGCACATGAGCCCCCCCCACATGCGATCATGCTGCTCGCCGATGTGCCAAGGAGGGGTGAATGGCGGGTGTTTGGGTGACGGTCTGTCTGCCGGGTGAGGCCGCAGGCGATGTCGAAGGGGCGCTGGAAACGGCTCTTGCGCCCTTCTACATAGACACGGATGAGAATCCCGTGGACCGCGGCATGTGGGACGCGCGGCGTGTCTACGGAGGCAGCGACGGCAGGGGCTTCGCAGTTGCCCCTGGGCACTGGGAAGATCCCCGGCTCATCCACGATGATCCTCAACACAACGGCTCACCGCTCCCCAGCGTCCCGGGTGTCTGTGCCGGAGGACCGCGTGCCCTGCTCGACTTCTCGCAGCCGGTTCTCGCTTCCGAGCGTGCGGTCGCCGCGTCCTGGGATCTGTGGCACAGCCTGTCGGACCTCCATCCTCCGGCCACACCGCTCGCGGTGTTCGTCGACCGCTGGCGGAACGACCCTGACGCTTTCCCCGGTGACCGGTGGGGAGACGAGATGCTTGCCGCTTACCGGGGCCAGCCGTTGATCAAGGCCTACCTCGACCACCCCTTCAGCCTGGGCATGGGGTATCTCGGGTTCGTGGGATCCATCGGTCCCGACGAACACCCTGTCATCGGCTACGCGGGAACACGTGCCGAGTACATCCGTGAGTTCACTGATTCGGAACCACCGAGCACGGACGTGCTCACAGAGGACGGCTGGTGGTTGGAGGGCGGCACGAACGCCATCCACGCCTCCTGTGATCCCGACTCCTGCCCTCACGACTCTCCAAGGCCCCCCGTGTGGCACGGCAGCGAGGCGTACCTCGCGAACCTCCCCGGCGACACCGTCATCGTCCGGCTCCGCTGCCACGCTTGATGTCACACCCGGTGCGCAGTCGACCGGGCAGCTCGGACGGTCCTCGAGGAGAGCCGTCCTCGGGCGGTGGGGACTCGGCCAGAAACAGCTCGTCCACGTAGCACCAGCCCCAGTCCTCGCCGGGGTCGAGGGAGAGCACCACCGGATGCCCCGTCGCCGCGTGGTGCGCGTGGCTGTGGCGCCCTCGGGAGCTGTCGCAGCACCCGACGTGCCCGCACGTGGTGCACCACCGCAGCCTGGACCAGGTCCAGCCCAGGACGAGGCACTCCGCGCAACCCTCGCCGACGGGACCGGCCGGTCGCGCGATGCCGGTGAGGTGCTCACAGCGGCGTTCGTACGGGCGCCCGGGGTCTGGCGCCACCGTCCATGACGCCTCGCTGCCCGCGACGGGTCCCCTGCGGTCCGCGCCTGCCCGACCTGTCGCCATGGCCCTGCCACCTCGCCTCTCGTACCGTCCCCTGCCCTTCCCCTTCGGGCGGGGGAGCGCCGGTGGATGCGCCGCTGCACCCCAGAGCGAACGAGAATGATCATCCGAGCCGGGCGCATGGCCAGGTGACGAGCCGATCTCGCTCAGCCCCACAGAAATGAAGGCAGTTCACTAAGCTGATACGAGCATGTACAGCCAGTGACGGAGGCTCTGATGTCCGACCCGATGACAGTCCTGGCCATGACGGGTGCGACCACTGTCGTAGCCGCGATGGCCACCAGTGTTTGGGAAGGCACACGGGACCGGGTCGTGGACCTGTTCCGGCGCCGTGACGAAGACCGGGGTGAGGTGGTGCGGGCCCAGCTGGACGGTGACGCCGAACTCGTCCTGGGGGAGGGGGACGACACCGACGGTGTACGGGATGACTTGGTACGGCCCTGGGCGCGTCGGCTCGCCGTACTGCTGCGGGACCATCCCGAGGCCGCCGAGGAACTGCGGGCTCTGGTCGAGGACAGTGCCGCGCCCAGGGACGGGGGCACGTGGTCCCAGCACGTCGTCGCGCGCGCGGGCGGCGCCGCGTTCGGGGCACAAGGCCCGGGCAGCAGCGTCCACGTTCACCACCACCGGCCGGCCTCCGGTGACGCCCCGGCATGAGCGAGCGGGACCCGATCGCACGCCAACACGTCAGAGCCGAGGGCGGCTTCGCGTACGCAGTGGTCGACGGTGACATCCATGTCTACGTGGACGGACTGCCCGTCTACGTTCTGGAGAACTGGCGCCCTGCCTTCGAATCGGACGCGGAGTGGCTGCGCGAGCTGCCCAGCCGCATGCTCAGCGCCCGGCACGAGATCGTGCCGTTCACGGGGCGGGCCGAGGAGCTTGCCGATCTGCGCGCCTGGCGCGACTCGACGCGCAGACTGGCCGTCCGATGGCTCCAGGGCCCCGGGGGGCAGGGCAAGAGCCGTCTCGCGGCAGCCTTCGCCCGGGAGGCCGCCGCCGATGGTTGGAAGGTGGTCAGGGCGGTCCACGGCCCCGGGAACGTGCTGGCGCCGCCGGCCGGCGGTGAAAGCGTCGACCTGCGGACCGGTGGCGCGTCCGGGCTCCTCCTCGTCGTCGACTACGCCGACCACTGGCCTTTGCCGCACCTGACCTGGCTGTTGAGCAACCGGTTGCTTCACCGGCCGACTCTCCCGACGCGTGTGCTGCTGCTCGCCCGTTCCTCCGACATGTGGCCGGCCGTGCAGGCCACGCTCAACGACGTCCAGGCCGCCACCTCCGTCCAGATCCTTGGCCCGCTGCCGGGCGGGGACGACGGCAGCGGACCGCGGGCCGAGATGTTCCGCGCCGCCCGGGACGCCTTCGCAGCCGCCTACGAACCGGTGCACGGTCCGGCCTTTGCCGCGAAGGCGGGGCCATCGATGCCTCTGGACGACGGGGACTTCGGCCTGACGCTCAGCGTCCACATGGCCGCCCTGGTGGCGGTCGACGCGCTGGTGAGGGGCGAACCCCCGCCCACGGACGCCGCGTTCCTGGTCACGTACCTTCTCAACCGGGAGAGGTCGCACTGGGCCCGGCTCCACACGCAGGACGCGGGCCGCCGTTCGGCCGCGGCCGGGCGGGTCTGGACGACGCCGCCCGAGGTCATGAACCGGACGGTGTTCGCCGCCGCTCTCACCGGACCGGTTCCCCGGCAGGCCGCTCTCGACGTCGTCGGCCTTGTGGCTGCGAACGCTCCGGCCGTGGCGCACCCCGTCGACCGGACCGTCACGGATCACGCCGCGTGTTACCCGCCTGACGGGCCCCGTCGGGGCACCGCGCTCGAACCGCTCCTTCCCGACCGGCTCGCCGAGGACTTCCTCGCCCTCACCCTCCCCGGCCACACAGCGGAGACCGCCTACCCGTCCGCGCCGTGGGCCCCCGCGGTCCTCGGTGCGCTGTTGCCGTACGGGGCGGACGAGCGGCCGGCGCCCTGGGCGCCACGGGCACTCACCTTCCTGGCCGCCTCGGCCGCGCGCTGGCCGCACCTGCGTCACGGGCACCTGTACCCGCTGCTACGGCAGGCCCCCTGGCTCGCCGTGGCCGCCGGGGGCCCGGCACTCAGCACCCTGCTGGCCCTCGACGACATCGAGCCCGCTCTGCTGGAGGACATCCATGCGAAGCTGCCCGGACACGAGAGCCCTGAGTTCGACCCGTCGCGTACCGTCCTCGTGGAACGGCTGTTCCCCCACTGGACGGACACCACTGACGACCCGGCCCGGCAGGCGGCGGCGTACGAGTCCCGCGCGTTCGCGCTGACGGGTTCCGGACGGCTCCTGGAGGCGCTCGACGACACCGAGAAATCCGTCGCACTGTACGAGGTCCTCGCGGCGCGGCATCCGGTGGCGCGCACGCCCGACCTCGCGAGGGCGCTGGCCAACCTGTGCGGTGTACTCAACCACCTCGACCGGCTGCCGGAGGCCGAGGAGGCGGGCCGCCGCGCGGTCGAGCTCAGACGCAGGCTGACACGGATTCACCTGGACGACCAGCGCCTTCCGCTGTCCGGCGCACTGGCCGGCCACGCGGCCCTACTGCGCCAGTGCGGGCGGGACATCGAGGCCTTGCGAGCACAGACCGAGGCGCTGGAACTGGTCAAAGAACTCGTCCGTGAGCATCCCGAGGCGCACGAGGACACCCTGGGCCTCCGGTTCCTCGAGGTCGGCGTCACCCTGACGGCGGCGTTACGGGAACCCGCCGCCCTCGCCGCGACGCACGCAGCGGTCCTCCTCCTCGACCGCGAAGCACGCGACGGGCTTCCCGTACGCGACGGCCCCCTGTCGACCGCCCTGACCAACCTGGCGCGCCTCCTGCTGCGGATCAACCCGGAACTGCTGACCGGGGTCGACCAGCGGAGGTGGGCGCTGCGGGCGAGTGCCCGCGCGGTGGACATCAACCGGCGCCGGGCCAAAGCGAATCCCTTCCCGTTGACGGAGGATCTCGTCCAGTCGCTGCGTGTTCACGCCGCCGCGCTGGAGGCGGCAGGCCGTCGCTCGGCCGCCCGTACGGTACGGGACGAGGCGGAGCAGCTCTCCTACGCGCCGCCTTCGTCCAACCGCCATCTCCCTTACGTCGAGTACGACCGTCGAGAGACCGAGGAGGTGGTGGACGCCGTCGAGCTGGCCGTGTTCCGGCACATGGCCCGGCACGACGTGCGCGGATATGGCGACCATCTCCTGCCTCGCCTCCATGCCGCCCTTCGCCAGGACGGCGCGGCGGAGATTCCCTTGCTGGTGGAGATCGCCGATCTCCACCGCCGCATGGCCCCCCACAACGGGGTGCACCGGTCCCTGCTCAGCGACACATACGTGTCGATCGGTCTGGGACTCTGGCAGGCGGACCGCCGTCTGGAGGCCATCCGAGCGCTGGAACGCGCCGTGGAGGTCGACCGGCACCTTGCGGCCTCGGACCCGGGACGATACCGCGACCACCTCATCGACCGCCTCTCCATGCTGGCGGCCCGCCAGAAAGCGGCCGGCCTGCGCCTCGAGGCACGTGCCATCCGACGTGAGGCTCGCCGCCTCCGCTGGTTCCCGCGCAGGTGGAAAGCCGGCCAGTCACCTCGATGACCGGTTATCCCGGGTCGGTTCCCGGATACGGGGCGACGGTGGTGGTGTCTATGTGGCGGCATCCGAGAAGGCGCTGAAGGTCTGCCGGAGCCCAATGCACTCAAGGGTGCGGAGCACGTGCAAAGCGCTGAATCCTCCTGTGGAAGGCAACTTACTCGGGCTCACGGAGCGGCGCGCTCTCGCGATTTGGCGGGGGTGACCGCCTGGTCGCTGCGCTGCGGTCGACGAGGTCCGGACCCGTACGGGGGAACTCGGCCGACGCACGCCTGACCGTGATCACAGCCTGCGACCATCGAGCGCATGGGCAAGCACCGCCGACCCGGCCCCCCGAACCAGCCGTCCCGCGCCTTCCCACGCGTAAACCCGGACGACCCGCTCGCGGCGTACGACAAGCGTCGCCGTCCGCCGCTCGACATCTCCCGCCGGCACCGGCCCGTCCACGGTGGCGCCGGCCACCTTCGGCCCGACGAGCCACGGATCCTGGAGGAATGGGACGGCTTCAACTACGTCCCGGCCGGGACCGCGCCGGATCTTGCGGCCGCGCAGGCGTGGGCGAACAGGACCGGCCCCGACGCCGCTCCCGACGGGCGGTAGGCGGCACCTGGGCGGACGCGGCGACCGAGTCCACCGCCCCACGCCGGCCTGATTGTCCGGGACCGGGCGTGGCCTGCTCGCGCATCGACGTAGCCACCACTGGCCCACCGCTGCGCCACGACATGCGGGCCACCCCGCCGACTGTGGCGGCCAGGGCGACGAGCCACCCGGACGCGGTGGCTGCCCTCTCCGCCGGACCCGCAGCGGAGATCCGGTGAAACGGTGATGTGAGCGCACTGGTGCCGCCACGATGGCGGCATGAGCGAAGAGGATGCGGGGCCGGGGGAGTGGCCGGTGGTGGTGGTTCCGGTGGAGCCGGTAGAGGCTGCGATGGAGGCTGATGCCGCCGACGCGGCGGTACGTCACAGTGCCCTGGCGGTACGGGGCCCGCTGTTCGGTGTCGCCACACAGGGCAAGGGCGGCGGGCGGCGGTGGCGGGTGGTCGTCGAGGTCACCCACGGCTGTCCGCAGCAGGCCCGCGACGCGCTGAACTCCCGGTTGTGGTTCCAGGCGAAGGACGAGGCGAAGAGCCCGGCGGAACGCCGAGCACTGTTGGAAGCGGTCGCCCGCCTGGAGACCGAGTACGTCGACGAGATCACCGTGCTCGGCACCCGCTACCGCGTGGTGCGGGCCGAGGAGTACGCGGCCCTCGACGAGCACGGCGGCATCGAAACGCCCCGCCCCACCGACCCCGAACCCCTGACCCTCGACTGGAGCCCCGGCGCAGGTGCTCGCAGCCCGAGGGTCGACGACGGCCTCGTCCTGGATCCGGACGCACCGCTGTCCCCGCTCCAGGCGGCGGAGCGAGTCGCCCTGCGCCCCCAGGCCTACAGCGGGACCGGCTTCCCCGCCCCCGTTGTGGCCGACTCCGCACGGGCCCTGGAAAGCCACCCGGACGTCCTGCTGATGCCGGCGGCGTTCCTGATCGTCGAGCGGACCGGCGACGGCCCCTGGTCCCCGGGCAGCGGGCTGCAAGCCACCGCCCACGACGCCCGCCGCACCCTGGATTTCGCCCTGACCTGGATGGAACCACGCACCCGCGGCCTGATCCCCCACAACGCCGACCGCACGGTCGACGCGCGCGGCCCCGCCGCCGGAACCACCGACGCGGCAGCCGCCGAGCTCAAGGAGTTCGCGGAGGCCGCGGACAGATTGCGCGCCGGTCGCTGCGACGAGACCGAGGCCCACGGCACCGTCTACCGGATCGCCCGCTCCCGACGCCTCCTGCGCTGGGGCCCCGACGGACCGGAAGGCCCGCGGCCGTCCGACACCAGCACCCACGCCCCCGCAGCGCTCCACCCGCGCCTCGACGAGTACGGCACCGTCCACTTCGACGAGCCGGAGGGTGACGACCCCGCCTGACAACGAGATCGCTCGTGTGGCCCCTGGCCGAGGAGGCCAGCTTCGTTCACGTGAAGTGGTTCTGGCTCAGCTTTCGTGCCGAGTGACGCTCACGGATCCGTTGGACACCTATTTGACGTTGTGCGCGAAGAGCGTGTGGGGGCAGTTGGCGCAATTGCCGTCATTGCCTCTCTTCCACCCCTCGCATACGACACATCTCAGACAGTTGATCGTGTCCAGGCCGGTCACCAGCCCCGCGCTCTCCAGGCGAGACCGGGCCCTTTTCTGCACATCATCAAATTGACGCTGAAAATGGTCCAGGTCGTCCGCGTTCTCCTGGAGCGCCCGCTTCTGAGCTTCGGTCAGTTCGGTGTGGAGACTCACTGTCCTGCCTCCCTTCGCAAGAGGACTTCTCTGTCCGATCCCATTCTCGTCCGGGCGCAGTGGGCGGGCATCCGGGATGCGATTCGATCGCGGTCAACTATTTCCCCGACAAACGAAGAAGGATCAACCAAGTCCGTCCGCGCTCTGCTCGTATGCGCGCCCGTATCTCCCACAAGGTAGATGGTGGCGGTCCTGTGGTGCCGGATGGCCAGATCGCGCCACGGCTCGACTGTCTTGATGCAGCGCTCGACGGTGTTGCGCCGCTCGTATGTCTCGCGGTCGAAGGCCGACGAGCGGCCGCCGGCGCGGCACAGCTGTTTGCGGTTGGCAATCTGGTCGGCGGGCTACGGGATGACCGCCCGGATCCCGCGCCGCCGGAGGTGGCGTGCGGTCGGCAGCTGTCGTCGGACGCGAGGTGGACCTTCGTGGTCAGACCGGCACGGGATCGCTTGAGAGCGTGATCATCCGGCTCGCCGGCCGGAGCCCCCTTTGACGGGCCCCGGCGGCGTGCCGGTGAGCACGGACGACGGTGGTGTCGACTGAGGCGACCCGGTCCGGTACGTGAAGGCGATCGCGTCGATCACCTGCCGGTGATCGCCACCGCCCGCCCCGCCGAGACGTCCGGTCCGGCGACAACGGCTCGATCCGAGCTCACTGGGCATCACTCAACGACACACCAGACCGACGACCAGATGTTATGAAACGACTGCCCTAGGTCGAGAGCGGACTGTACGTCGTGTACGCGTCGGCGTAAGCGGTCGTACCGAGCTTGCTCGGGGCATTCCCGGTGTCCGGGAAACGTTTCCGGCGTCCATCAGCGGCGGATGAATCGGCCGATTCGTCTGACGATCGGTGAGACGCCTTCGCGTCCCAGTTGCGAGATCTTGTTGACGGCCTCGACGCCCTTCGTGGTGGCTTTCTCCGTGAGGCGGGTCACTATTGCGGAGGGGACGATCGATTTGAGGCTGTACGCCGCCTGGCCCGCCTGCACGAGGAACTCACGGCTCGTCCAGCCGTATTCGATTCCGTACAGGATCGCGCTCGCGGAATTGAACGCGGCGGCACCGACGCGGAGGGTGGTTCCGATGGTGACGAGGAGCGCAGCGGCGGGTGGGAAGACGACCCCGGCCGCGATCCCGGCGATTCCGACGCCAGTGCCCAGCAGCCCGGCGACCGTGCCGGCCTGGCTGAGAACGTCCGCCCACCACTTGACGTCGGAGTCCCCGGCCGCAGGAGGGTCGACCTTGACGGTGTCGCTGGCGGTCGTGTCGCACGGGTTGGTGCCGGCGTCCTTGGACGCCTGGGCCGCCTCCGCGGCCTGCTTTGCCGCTGCCGCGACCTCCGCGCGGCGCTTTTCGCCCTCGATCTGCCACGCGTGGCTGGCGGCGGCCGCGGCGGCAGCCTTGTCCTGGCTGGCCTGGAGCGCTGAGGCACGAGCGGAGACGGCGGAGTTCTGTGCGGCGTTGGCGGAGGCGACAGCGCTGCGGGCCGATTGGATGGCCCGATTGGCGGAGTAGTTCGCCGACCGCTCGGCGAGCCGGGCGCCGGCGGCTGCCTGACCGGCCCGTTCGGCCGAGGCCTGCGCGTCTTTGGCCGACTGCTCGGCGTCGGCCGCAAGGGTGTTCGCCTGCTGGGCGGAGGTGGCGGCCTGCTCGGCCGAAGCCCTGGCCCGGTCCGCCCACTGGAGTGCCTCGGCGGCGGCGGAGCGTGCCGTGGCCGCCGCTTCCTGGGCGCGGGCGGCGTCCTCCTGTGCCTTGTGGGCGATCTTCGCGGCGGCGGCGATCGCGCCCTGCATGGCGGCGATGTGGGTGGCCGAGTCGAAGTCGAGCTGCGCGCTCTCGAACTGCACCGAGGCGATGAAGTTGCGGCGCATCCACGCCGGGCCGTCCATCGCGGCCTGGGCGTGGGCCTTCACGTAGGGGCCGCCGGTCCGTAGGAGCGTCGCGGTGGCCACCGCGTCGTCCTCTTCCTGCGCCTTCTGGAGACCCGTGGTGAGGAACGCGGACAGCGCCTCGGGGGTACCGGAGTCCAGGGCGGCGTTCGCCGCCTGGGTCACCGCCCGGCCGGGGTTCTCGTTCAGGACGCGGGCGACCGCGACGCGGTTGTCCATGGCGGCGGCCCGGACGGCGCCCTCGCGGAGGAAGGTTCCGGCCGCGTCCGGGTCGTTGCTCTCAAGGGCTGCCGCGGCGGCGAAGGCGACGTCGGGCGGAGTGATCCTGGCGAGGAAGAGGACGGACTCCCGGTCGTCCTGCCGCTGGGCGATACGCCGGTCGACGTCGATCCAGGCGTGGACCTCCGCGTCCGTCCCGGCCAGGGCGTAGCGGGCGGCCTCCTGGGACCAGCTGCCCGTGGCGTTCAGCAGAGCCAGGGCGGCCTTGCGGCCGAGGTCGGTGGCGCTCGTGGCGTTCCCTGCGCGCAGGGCCGCTTCGGCCTGGGCGATGAGGTCCTTGGTGGCCTGGTCGGTCTGCTCGGCCTGGGTCCGCTTGAGGTCGTACGCGGCCCGCTCCTCGGCTTCCGCCTGGGCGAGCAGGCGCATCTCCGTGACCGCCCGCTGTGTGTCCTCGTCCAGGCGCTGCCACTCGGCCTCGCGGGCCGCCTTCTCGACCGCGACGGCCTGGGCGACCGCTTCGGTGGCGGTGTTCGCCGCCTTGGTGGCCTCGTCGGCGAACTCGGTCGACTTGTGGGCGTACTCGACCGCCTGGCCGGCGTACTGGACGGCCCATTCGGCGGCCGCGGCGGCCTTGTCGGCGTGTGCGGCGGCGCTGTTCGCGGTGTCGCGGGCGGTTCGCGCGGCGGCGGCGGAAGCATGCGCGAGGGCCTGTGCGGTGCCGGCGGCGTTGGTGGCGATCGTCGCGTTGGAACCGGCGATCTCCGCCTGCTGCTTGGCCTCGGCGGCGGCATTGCGCGCGGCACCGGCGGAGGCCGAGGCCCGGGCGGAGGCCGACGCGGCGGCGGCGGCGTTGCGCGCCGCGGACGCGGCGGATTCCCCGGCACCGGCGGCCTGAGCGGAGGCGGCCGCCGCATGGTCGGCGGCCTGCGCCGCGCTGCGGGCCTTCGAAGCGGCATTACGTGCGGCAACGGCGGCGTCCTTGGCGGCGGCCGTCTGAGAGGCGTCCTTGGACGCGGCGATCGCGGCCCTGTACGCGACGGCAGCGGCCGAACCCGCGCTGGCCGCCGCCTGGCCCGCGGCCGCGGATGCGTAGGAGGCGCGGCGGGAGGCCTCGACGGCCGCGTGGGAGGCGTCGATCGCGAGGCGGGAGGCATCGGCGGCGCCCTTGGCGGCGTCACCGGCCTTGCGTGCGGCCCGGCCCGCGGCGGCCACGTCGTCCTGGGCCGCCTGCGCCTCGGCGGCGGCGTTCTCTGCGGCCTCCTTCGCCTTGGCGGCGGCGCTCACCGCGCGGGCGGCGGCCTCCTCCGCCTGCCGGGTCCTGGTCTCGGCGTTCCTGCCCTCGCGCTGGACGACGGCGACGAGCTCCTCGATCTTCGCGCGCTCCTGGTCGCGGGCACGGGCGATGTGCTGCCCGGTCTCCAGGAACCACACGACATCGTCGCCGGTGCCGGAAAGGGCCCGGTCGGCGTACTTCTGCACCTCGGGCCCGGCCTGGAACATCAGCTTGGAGGTCTCGACCCGCAGGTCCTGCAGCCGCGCTGTGTACTGGCCGTCGAGGAGGAAGGCCTCCAGGGCGGCCTGGCCGCCGTCGTCCAGCGCCGCGCTGCCGGCCCGGTTCACGGCCTTGCCGCCCACGCCCATCACCGTGGCCGTCGTGACCCGCAGGTCCTCCGTCACCGCGGCCTTGAAGCCGCCGCCCAGAAACGCGGCGATGGCCGAGTCCCCGTTGTCGAGCGCAGCGGTGGCCTCACGGCGAGTGCCCTTGCCGGCTGACGCAAGGCCCCGCATGACGGCGACCCGGTTGTCCTGCGCCGTCTCACGGGCCAGATGGACGTCGAGGAAGACCCGTACGTCGGCGTCGGATCCGATGAGCGCGGCCGCGGCGGCGGCGCGGACGGCCCGTCCGCCCATCAACCACGCCCTGACGACCTTCGCCCGCTCGGTCTCCGGAAGCCGGAAGGGATCGTCGCCGGCGGGCGGGGCATCCGCCGCCCGGGCAGCCAGGGGATTGAGTACGAGACTGGAGGTGGCGGCGACGGCCGCGGTGGCCGCGATGGCCTCCAGCACACGGCGTCGGCTCCAATAGGTGCTGTCCACAAAGGTCCTTCGGGATCAGCGTCCGGTGCGTGCCGCGCGGCACGCACCGGACGGAGAAAGAGGGAAAGGGGTGCGCCCGCGTCCCTGGCCCCCCGGGGAGGCAGGGACGCGGGCGCGCGGCCGGATCAGATCTTCCAGACCTGATCGGCGTACTGCGGGTCACAGCCGACCTGGAGCAGGGGAGCCCCCCACTCCGGAGTGGTCCACGAGACGTACATGCACTTGTCGGTCACCGAGTTGCGAAGGGAGTAGCCGCCGGCGACCGGATCCAGCCTCCACACCTGGTCGCCGAACTCCGGGTGGCAGTCGTACTGGGTGACGGGGGCACCGTCCTGGGGAGTCCTCCACGACACCACGAGGCAGCGGTCGGTCTGGCGGTTGCGGATCTGGTAACCGCCCTCGACCCGCTCGAACTTCCAGACCTGGTCGGCGTACTGCGGGTCGCAGTCCACCTGCTGGGCCGGTGCGTTGTTCTCGGGGGTGCGCCAGCTCACGTACGCGCAGCGGTTGCTCAGGCTGTTCTGGAGGGACGCGGTGGTGAGGCGGACCTCCTGCAGCCAGCCGGCGAGGGGGTCGGTGCGGACGGAGAGGGCGCCGGTGCGGGTCTCGGTGGCGGGGGTTCCGAGGCATCCTCCCTGCCAGGAGCGGGAGTTGATCCCCACGATCGCACCGTCGGCGTTGAGGAGCGGACCGCCGGCGTCGCCCTTGCAGATCGCCCCGCCGTTCTTGCCGGTCACAGCGAGGTTGGTGGCCGTGGTGGCGGCGGGGTCGATGGTGAAGGTGCCGGTGTGAGGTTTGTCCGGTACCCACTCGGTCTTGGTACGGCCGAAGCCGACGGCCGTCAGTTCGGTACCGTCCGCCGAGGCGGCGGCTGCCGAGACGGTGGTCGAGAGGCGAGCCGGTGTGATCGTGGTGACGGGCGTGGCAAGGCGGACGAGGGCGGCGTCCCGGTCCGCACGGGGGGCTACCTCGATGACCTCGATCCTCTTGCCGTCGCTGAGCGTGGCGGTGGTCTTGAGAGCCGGCTTGCCGGCGGGGACAGTGGTTCCCGGGGTGGCGGCGAAGCAACTCGCGGCGGTCAGGACCCAGAATCTGTCGACCAGGGTTCCGGTGCAGGCGCGGGAGTTCGCCTCGTCGCCGAGGTCGAGCCGGAGCACGGCCGGGTGCGTGCCTGTGGCGGCCTCGGGGCCGGGGACGGCGCCGGCCGGGGTGGCGGAGAGGAGGGCCGTCGACAACAGGGCGGTGGTGGCCAGGAGGCCGGAGATCCGCGAGGCACGCGGACGGAGTGCGGACACGTCTGTTCCTTCGAAGACAGGGCGCGGGCGTGGAGGCACGGCGATGCGGACGCCGGCGCGCGGGCCGACGCATCGGCCGGCAGGTTCATGGGATGCGGTGTGAAGGGCGCGGCAGGGGGCGCCCTGCGGTGCTACTTGGACGTGCGGATCTCCATGAGCATGAAGTCGCGACCCTGGTCGTCGGCGCTCTCCCCGATGGTGGTCCAGGCGTTCTTGTTCAGGTCGAAGGACTTCTCCTCGGTCCCGGTGGTCATGTCCACCGTCGTCGCGTAGCTGTTGCCCCTCATGGCGAACACCGCGGGAATCTCCAGACTCAGGTAGCCGGAGACGCCGGTGACCCGGAAACAGATCTTCTTGTCGTCGGCGCGGGACCAGAGCTCCAGCAGGTCGGTAGCGCTCCCGCAGTCGGCCAGTGTGATGTGACCGTCCCCGCGCTTCAGCGTGATGCCCCGCTCCGTCAGGATCCGGTCGGCGTCCGGATAGCCGAAGTCCTCGATCGCGTAACCGGGCCCCTCCTCGGCGACCACCGCCATCGCGGCCGGGGGCTCCTGCCTGGATACGAGCGAGGTCCCGCCACCGACGGCGAGCCAGGCCAGGGCGCCCGCGGCCAGGGCCGCGCCGGCGGTGCGGAGCATCGTCTTGCGTGTCTTCAAGGGGCTGTCCTCGTCATCGGTTCGGGTGAATGCACCGAAGCGGTCGTCGATAGGGATGTGAAGGAAGCCTTCCGAAAGAGGGAGGCCTGCTCCTCGGCGGTCGTCATCTCCGCCCTCGATCCGCGACTCACTCTCCCAATTCTCGACGGGGAACGCATTGACGGAGGGTGCACAGTGTCTTGACGGGCAGTCGACACCGGCGTTCCGCCCGAACCCCTGAAGGTTTAATTCCGGATTACTGGCCGGAGAGGGGAATGCCTGATTCAGGCGCCGGCCGCCGCCTCTCCCGTGCGCGCCGCGCCACGGAACTCCTTGTCCGGATGGCTTTCGCTGCTGTAGACACGTGGGCATGCTGCCCGAGATGACGTTTCGCAGTTCCGACTTGCCGCCCGCCGAACGGTTCGATTTCTGGCGAGAGCTCATGTCGAAGACCCACGCGCCCCTGGACCTGCAGAGCGATTATGCGGATGACTTCTGGGTGAACCAGCGCACGATTTCTCTGGGCGAGATAACCGTCTACCCTCTGGAATGCAATCCCCTCGCGTGGCGACGCACGCCGAAACTGATAAGACAGTCAGACCCCGAGGCCTTCCATCTCTCGCTCATCAAACGCGGGGCCGGAGTCGTCACGCGGGGGAAGGACAGCATCGCGCACAAAGCTTTCGAGTACCACACCAGCGACACCTCGCGCGCGTTCGAGATCACTTCCATCCGGGATTCATTCGAGGTCATAGGAGTGGAAATCCCCAAAGCTCTTCTTCCCTTACCCCCGCGTATCGCCACCCAGGTCGTCGGCAAGCGCATATCGTCCCGAGGCGGCATGGGGGCCCTGCTGGCCACCTTCCTCGACCAGATAACCAGGGACAGCCACACCTACCAGCCGGCCGACGGCCCGCGCCTGAGCACCGTGCTGGCAGACCTCGTCGCTTCGCTCTTCACCGGAGTCCTCGACGCCGACCGGTCCCTGACCCCGGAGACCCACCGACGCACCCTGACGCTCCGCGTCATGGCCTTCATACGAAACAACGCCGACGACCCGCGGTTGGACATCGCCACGATCGCCGCCGCCCACCACATCTCCGTCAGCTACCTCCACCGCCTGTTCCAACAGGAAGGCAACGGGGCGACGGTGGCAGGGTTCCTGCAGCAGCAGCGACTCGCGCGAGCACGCCAGGACCTGGCGGACCCCCTGCACCAGGGGCTGCCCGTGTACGTGATCGCCGCCCAGCGCGGCTTCACCCACGCCTCCGCCTTCAGCCGGTGTTTCCGGGATGCCTACGGCATCACGCCGGCGGCCTTCCGCGCTCGGTCCCTGGCCCTCCTCCCCAAGGAGTGCGACGCGCATCCGTGCCCCGATCCGAGAGCGAGCGGCGAGGCTGCGACATCCCGGTGAACGCCTGCCCCGAGCCACCCCCCACCTGCTTCGGCACGGCTGTGTTCGTGACAGGATGACGGCATGTTGATCAGAAAGGGCGATGCCTCGTAGGCGCCCGAAGGCCGTCCGTGACGAGCAGTGGCGGCCTCGCAGACACGTTGTAGTTCGGCGGATCCGGGGCGTGTCTGCGAGGACTCGTGCAGCTGTCCGCCGCGTCGAGGGTGAGCGGATGTGGTCTGGAGCCGTCTCGGACGCGCTCGACCGTTTCGAGTGGGCGTTCAGGCAACCCGGCCGTTATCTCAATGCTCCCCCGGTCTGGCAGCCCGGGCTGGAGGTGGAGTATGCCCGCGATGATCTGGAGGAGGCCATGCTTTACCTCCCTCGCGGTGCCCGGCGTGATCTCGGCCGGCTGATGGATCGTATCGACGAGGAGTTCGAGCGTCGCACTCTGCCGAACCCTGTGCCGGTGAACGCCGCCACGGTGGGCGGGTGGTGGTGGTCAAGGATCCGTGAGCACTGAGGAGGGAGGGTCCGGCGCTTCATCTGCTCACAACGAGGGCCCCGGCCGACGAAGGCCATGAGCTGTGGTAGATGCTGTCGGATACGTGGCCCGACAGCATCTTCGAGGAACCATGACCGACCACCTGCAGGCCGTCTTCGACATGCTCGGCCCGGCGGAGAGCCGATATGCCGATCCTGCCGCGTGGCTTCGTCTGGAGCAGGAACTCGGCAGAGAGCTCCCCACGGACTACAAGGCGATCGTCGACGTGTACGCACCCGTCCAACTCAACAGCCACCTCTACCTCTCATCTCATCCGGCTTGCGCATGGCGGGAGCTGGGCGAGGAGATCCGGTCGACGTCGAAGGTCTGGGCGGAGAGCCTGTGGGAGTCCTACGACCTGGAGCCCGACGAGGATCCCCGCGTGATCTGCAACCGCCCACAGGTCACCTTCGGCACCCCCGACGGGCTCATCCCACTCGCCAGCACGGACCAAGGAGCCGTCATCTTCCTTGCCCCGGAGGTCCACGGATTTCCCGACGGTGTGGTGGTGCTGGGGGAAGAGGGGGAATGGGCCGGCCACCCCATGACCTTCGCCGAGTGGCTGTACCGCTATCTGATCGGTGAGGAGATGGCCGGCTGGGACAGCGCGACCTCGTACCCCGGCCCCGTCCGGCTCGACTACCTGCCCACAGGACCGGGAGAACGCACCCGCGAGGCGTACGGGCCAGAGCGCGGCATGTGAGGTTCGCGCCAAGGGAGACGACCTCTCAGTGACCGTTACCGTTCCCGACTTGAGGACTCCAGGCCGAACCGGAGTCACCTGACCTCCCGACCCGACCGGTCCTCCCCCCCGCCATCGTGACCTCCGCCCGGCGGCGACTGTGAAAATCGCTGTCCGATCACCGCAGCACGGTGATAGACACCCGGCGTGGAAAAGAATCTTGAGTTCCCTGACCTGTTGCGACTGATCGATGAACGGTCGACCGCCTTCCGCGCCGTGGTCGCCGCCGCGCCCGGTCTCGACGCGCAGGTGCCGACCTGCCCCGGGTGGACGCTGTTCGATCTGGTGAAGCACCTGGGTGGGGGAGACCGTTTCTGGGCCGCCATCGTCGGCGCGGGGTCCGCCGACGCTCCACCCGCCGAGGCCGTCGCCGCGCGCGCCGCGCTGGAAGTGCCGCAGGAGCGTGAGGCCCTGCTGGCCTGGCTGGACGCGTCGACGCGGCTTCTGCTGGGCGCCCTGCGCGCGGCGGGACCGGAGAGTGGTTGCTGGACGTGGTGGCCCGCGTCGCAGTCACCGCAGACCGCCGGCGGCACCGCCCGGCACCGGGTCCAGGAGACCGCGGTGCACACCTACGACGCCCAGCTCGCCGGGGGCTTTCCGCAGCCGCTGCCGGTCGAGCTGGCACTCGACGGTGTGGAGGAGTTCCTGTTCACCGTCTGCGCAACGCCGAGTGCGTGGCCGCACAAGCCGACGGCCTTCGACTTCCACGCCGCCGAGGGCCGCTCCTGGCGCCTCACCGTCGACGGCGACGGCGCACGCATCACCCGCATCCCCGTTCCCACCGCCGCGACCGGCGAGGACTCGGACGCAGCCGGCGCCTCCGTCCACGGAACGGCCAGTGAGCTGGTCCTCTACCTGTACGACCGGATCCAGGCCGACTCCTTGCACGTTAACGGAGACGCAGGGCTGCTCGACCTGCTCCGCGCCTGGGAGCCGGAGGAGAAGTAGGACGTAGCAGGGGGCGGTTGGCCGCGCCTTGAGCCGGTAGGACAGGACTCTTCGCGAGCGACGGGGCAAAGGGCGGCTCGATCCCGACGAAGTATTGCCGGTTCCGTGGCACGGGCGGGCGCCTCCGCTCAGTCGATCACGGCGGTGGCTTCGATCTCGACCAGGTGCTCGGGGATGTCCAGGGCCGCGACGCCCAACAGTGTGCCCGGCGGTACCGGGGTGACCCCGAGCTTCGTGGCCGCCCTGGCGATCCCGTCCATGAGCTGGGACATCTTGTCAGGCGTCCAGTCGACGACGTAGATGGTCAGTTTCGCCACGTCGTCGAAGGAAGCGCCGACCTCCGCAAGGGCGGTGCTGACGTTGAGGTAGCACTGCTCGACCTGGGCAGCCAGGTCGCCTCTGCCAACGGTGGCCCCGTTGACGTCCCAGGCGACCTGCCCGGCGATGAAGACCAGCTTCGAGCCGGTCGCGATCGACACCTGCCGGTAGGCGTCGACTTCCGGCAATGCGCTCGGGTTCACCAGGATGACGGCCATGCTGCGTGCCTCCCTTGTTGTGAGCGCCCGTGAGTCCGTTGACATCAAGACCACGACACGAGCGCTCTCTTGTGGTTACTCAGGAACCGTAGGAGAGTGGCCGCTGACATGGAAGAACGCACTTTTCGGTGACTGGGGAACCTGATGGTGACCAAGCAGTTCACGGGCTCGCCCGACGAAGCAGACCTCAGGCGCGCGGACTCCCTGGCGCGGGAGATCTTCTCCGACGTCGCCAACAAGTGGGCGCTCCTGATCATCGAGGCCCTGGGGGATCGCACCCTGCGCTTCGGTGAGGTGCGGAGCGAGATCGAGGGCATCAGCCACAAGATGCTCACCCAGAACCTGCGCATGCTGGAGCGCTACGGTCTGGTCGAGCGGATGGTGCACCCTGTCGTGCCGCCAAGGGTCGAGTACACCCTCACCCAGCCTGGTCAGGCTTTGCGGGTGACGATCGACGGACTGTGCGACTGGACCCACCGGTACCTCGGTCACATCGAGGCGTCGCGCCACCGCTTCGACGCCTGACAGATGGGCGCGCGTGGTCAGCGGCGGGGGGCGTCTTGGGGCGGTGCTACGGGCCGGAGCCAGCGAGAAAATGGGGCCGGTACGCGGCTGACAGCCCTCAGTGGGAGGCAGTGCGATCCAGGCGTCCGTGAAGCTCCGCAGCGCCATCTCAGCGGCACCACCGCCCTGCGAGAGATTCGGTGAGGCGTGGCTTGTTCATTGACGGGTTGCGGGGGAGTCGCCCCGCAACCCGTCAACGTCGCCCGTCCAGAACCGGCTGCCGAACCGCGATTTCGTGATCGGATTGCTGGCGAGGTCGCTGCCGCGTGTGGGGGCGGTGGGCTCACACGCCACCAGTCGTGGACTCAGGACCCGGACGCTCCGGCACGCCGGGTCGCAACCGCGTACATCAGATGGGTTCTGCGGTTATCCAGTGTTCGTCGAGGAGGCCGTCCGCCACGCGGACCATGTCCATCAGGACGATCTCGAAGCGCCGGCCGGTGGGCGGCTTGCCGAAGAGGTCGCCTGCGTGGGTGCCGCGGACGGTGTAGCGGTTGGCGACCCAGTCACCGTTCTCCACACTTGCCTCGGTGATGATCTCTATGTCGGGGATGGCAGTCACCAGATGCTCCCACTTCCGCTGCCAGTTCTCCCGGTTGACCGGGCGCCCCTGATCGAGCGCTTCGGGTGCGACGTACGCCAGTGCGGAGTCGAAGTCACCGGCGCGACGGGCGCTGTTGATCGCCTGGACCACGGCGGCCGGCCCGAGGTGTTCGGACATGGACTGCTCCTTCCAGTCCAACCGGGGACTGTCCCCGTTTGGGTGGGATGCCATACGGGGACTGTCCCCGGTTAGACGATGGGAGCCTTGTGATGCCAGCCTCCGCGCATTCCGCACAACCGCCCGGAGCGCAGGGGCCGTCACGCTCCGACGCCAGGCGCAATCGCCAGAAGCTCCTCGACGCGGCGGCGCTGGCCTTCAACGACGAAGGCACCGGTGCCTCACTGGACGACATCGCGCGCGCTGCCGGCGTGGCCAATGCCACCTTGTACCGGCACTTCCCCACGCGGCAGGCGCTCATCACGGCGGTGTACGACGATCGGTTCCGCGGACTGTGCGCGGCTGCCGAGGAATTGCGCTCCGCCCGGCCGCCACTCGAAGCGTCCGGGGTGGGCAGTGGATATCGAGGCGAGTTTTGTCGGGTCGACAACGATGTGGATGAGTGCGAGGCCGACCGAATCGGCCAGCGCCACCAGCTCGTCCGGCGCGGGGGCATCGTGGGGCGTCACCACGAGCTGCGCGAAATCTTCCCATAGGCGCTTTCGGGCCGAGCGCGGCGGGATCTCAGGAGATCCAGGCTGAGGCGGCCGACCACGGTGGTCAGCCAGCCGGCCAGATTGCCGACGGTCGCCGCGTCCCGCCGAGCGAGACGTATCCAGGCTTCCTGGACCACGTCCTCGGCATCGGCATGCGAGGCCGGCACTCGGTACGCGACGGCACGCAGCCGATCACGCTGCGCTTCGAACGTCTCGACCAGGAGACCAGGCGGGTGCGCGGTCACGGCTTGAGCTGCTGACGGAGCGAGATCCGGTTGCCATCGGGGTCCATCGCCTCGATGCGGACCCCGAACGGATAGTCCACGGGTTCGGCCTCTTCGAAGACGACGCCGCGCCGGCGCATGGCCTCGAAGTCCTTGCGCAAGTCCTCGGATTCGAGGAGCAACGGACCAGGCGCGCCCGCTCCGCCTGGCTGCCCTGCGGCCGCCGGATGCGACCACAGGATGATCTGCACCGGGCTGCCGGGAACACCGACGGTGAGGAACCGTCCGGCGGGGCCCGGGTGGTCGAGCCGCTTCTCCAGTCCGAGTCCCTCGGTGTAGAAGTCCAGCGCACGGTCCTGATCGGTGACGTAGACCGACACGTACATGATGTTGGTCAGCATCCTGCTCTCGATGCACTTGCCGGTGTTCCGACCGCTCGTATCCGGCCGTCACACCCATGACGCGCGCCGACGGGTGAAGGTAACAGGACGGTGCGCCACAGCGGACACCAAGCGCATGCGGTGTGGTTCGGCAGCCCGCCTGCAGCCCGGCACGCCGAGAAGGATCATGAAAAGGACAGGTCGTGTGCGGCTCGCGGGACGTCCTCGGACATGCCGGAAGGGACCTGTTGCTCGCACGATCATGGTGGCCTGTGACCACAGGCGGCGCGGGGCAGGGCCGGCTCAGGGGGCGGGCGGTCAGTGGATGCGTACGGTGGCACAGGTGAACGTGGTGTCCTGCAGCAGCTCCGGAGTGACGGCGACGCCGGTCAGGTGTTCCGCCAGAGCGAACGCCGCTAGGTGATGAAAGTCCGGTTCCGGGTCCTCTATATCGCGAGGGAATCCGATCTGCCGTATGACGTCGCGAAGTTCGTCCGCTGCGGTGCCCCACCGGTCACTCGGCAACATGGGGTCGAAGCACAGCCGCAGCACCTGATCCTCTGCCCACAGGAACGTGCCGACGGCATTGATGTTGCTGAAGTGGGAGATCCAGCTCGTCCCGGCGGAGGCCGACAGCGCTCGTTCTTCCGTGACCCCGACGTAGCCGTTGGGCTCGATCAGCAGGGTCCAGGTACCCACAGTCGTCATGGCGACCAGCTGCCGGTCTCCTATGCCCAGTTCGTACTGGGCGAAGGCGGCGTCGACGACGGCGGCAATGCCCTGCACGGATCCCTCCGGTCGTCCTTCGAGCCGGGACGTCAGCTCAACAGGCGAAAGGCCCCGCACCAGGGTGATGCAGTACGCCTCGGCGATGTCGGGGAAATCGTCCTCGAACCACGCGTAGTCCGCTCCGGTCTTCGTCATGCCGCCCATCCTTGCGCCTGCCTCTGACACAGGGCGGTGCGTGGTCATCATCGGGCCGTGGTGCGGCGTGACGTGGACCGCTGGAAGAGCGTCTTGTCCGGGCAGGTGTGATGGAGATGTCGACGGTTCGTCGCCGCTCGGGAGCGCCTTGAGTCGAGGAAGGGCGCCTCTGGCAGGATGACGACATGCTCGATTTCGGCATTGCGGGCTACCAGCCGGCGTGGTTGGACAGCCGTCGTGAAGTCGCGCAGGCGCATGGGAATCGGCTGCGTGGTCTTGGCGGCCGGACGCTCACGAGGGTCTGGATGGTCTGGGACCTCAGGGATGACGAGTGGTTCTGTGACTGCCCGGTGCTGCTCGACTTCGGTGGCGAGCAGGTCGAGATCAACCATCACAAACTGGACGATCTCTCTCTGACGTGGAACACGATCGACCCCACCCAGCAAGTCCGGTGGCCCGGCTTCGACCTGCAATGGCGCCCTGAACCCCTCCCCGGGCTGCAGGCTCTGCAGGGGCTGCCCCTCAAGGGCGCCGAACTGCTCGAATGGACGGGCGGGGACGTAGCGCAGGGAAACGTCGACATCAGCTTCGCGTTCGAGACGGGTCGCGTGACCGTCTTCAACGCACTCGACGAGAACGGGGTGAGCTTCGACCCTCCAGGTCCGACCCAGCGGGTCCACACGTTCCATTGACGGTCCCGGAATTCAGGTAGACATGCGATGTTCCGCGGTGCCGCTTCTCCGGTTCAGCTGCTGAGTGCGTTGAGGAGCGGGTGGACCAGGTGCTCGCGTACGGCGTGTACCGGGTCTGCGCCAGGGCCGAAGGGCGGGGCGGTACCCACCGCAGGGTGGGCGGCGAAAGAGGTGTCCAGGTGCGGCATCCGCACGTCCATGACCTCGAGGCGGGCACGACGGGCCTCGCGTCCGGCGACGCCGAGCCAGGTGGCGAGAGCCGTCTTCGCTGCCGCGTAGTCGGCCATGCCCCGCGCGGGGCGGTCCACGATCTCGCCCGTCACCACGGCCACGACGCCACCCGGGGACAACACCCCCAGGGCGCCCCTGACGACAGCCATCGGCGCCAGGGCGTTGACGGTGAACAGGTGCTCGGCCGATGCGTCCGACACCTCAGTGGCTGATCCGAAGCCGGCCACGCCGATGGCCACCACCAGCCCGTCGAGCCCGCCCAGCGCGGCCTTGGCCCACGGGGCCAGCCGGGCGCAGCCGTCCAGGTCGTACGCCTCGAAGGTGCGCCAGGGGCGCCCGTCGAGCGCCGAAGCCCGTTCCGCGAGCCGGTCTCGGTCACGGCCGGCAAGAGCGGTCGCGATGCCGCTCTCGGCCAGCTGCCCCGCGGCCTGCCCGCCGATGGCACCGGTCGCGCCGACCACGAGGACTCCGGCTCGGACGAGTTCCATGGTCATGCTCCTTCGCGTGGGGGCTCCCGCTACTTCTTCGGCGGTTCGGTTCCTCCCGGATGCGCCACCACCGATCAGCATGGTCAGCATCGGCGATGCCACCACGCCAACTCCGGATCTGCCACGGGCTCGTGATGAGTTCGCCTGAGCAGCACCTCATCCAGACTCTCGACCTGTACCTGGAGCTCGGCAGCGGCGCTCGACGGCAGCATGAGCAGAGCTTCTTGCAGCTTGTCCCGAGCCCAGCCCTCACCACAGCACAGGCAGGTGAACTCGGCCTCCCAGCACCTCCAGCGGCGCTCGGTGCCGCGCCACCGGGCCCTGCTCAGGATCGAGCGGCTTCTCCTGACGCCGCACACACCCCCACACATCCCGCCCGGCCCGCACCGGACCCCCGGCATCACCCCACCCGACCCGCACGTACCACGACCCACAAGCCGTGATCGCACCAGGCACCTCCCTGCTCACAGCGGAAGAAGCCTGGCGCATACCGTCGACCGGGGGGCGCGCCCCAGCGAACTCCTAGGGCGTGTTGCGAAAGTCCCGCCTGCCCGACGGCGTCTGGCACGCACGCTCGCCGCGTTGTCGGGATCACCCCGATACATCCAGTATCGGGGCGACCCTCCGCCTTGCGATCGCACGCACCAGACGCCGTCGGGCCCGCCCTTCGGGCGGCCGGCGCTACTTTCGCAACACGCCCTAGTACGAGTCGAGGCGGAACTTCTGGAAGTGCCCGAAGTCACCGTCGGGGAAGTGGCACGGCCAGGTGCGCAGGTTCCCCCCGTGACTGTCGTCCAGGCACTTGCCGGTGGCCCAGTTCTTGAACCCGTATGTGCCGTCGCTGTTCTTCCAGCGGGTCCACCGCTGGAAGTCGGCGTAGTCGCCGGACGGGTTGTGGCAGTCGAAGTGCCGCAGCCCGGCATTGCTGTCGTCCATGCACAGACCGGTGGCGCGGTTCCTTATCGAGTAGCTGTCGCCGATGTACTGGATCAGATCGAACTTCTGGAAGTCGGCGTACTTGCCGTACCGGTCCTGGCACGTCCAGTGGCGGAGTCCGATGTTGCTGTCGTCCACGCACTGCTGGGTGGCCACGCTCTTGAGACGGCGTGTGCTGACACTTCCGAATCCGAAGGCCGTGGCACCGGTGGCGTCGGCCGAAGCCCCGGCGGCCGACGGCGCCTGACCCGTCCCGGTGGCGGTGTCACCGGCGGGAAGGGCCGTCGAGGGGCCGCTTGGGGCGACGACGAGAACGGCCGCCGTCAGGGCGGAGCCGACGAGGCGTGCGCCCCATCCGCGAAGCGTGTTCTGCATGGTGATCCGACCTCCGTGGAGCCGGCGCGAAGCGCGGCGACGAGTGATGTCCTTGGTGCCCGTGTTCTCGGCACGACACCCAGGATTCGCCGCCGTGATGTTGTTGCGCGGCCCCCTTCCGGCCGTGAAACAAACCTGGTCAACACCCCGGACCGCCGCCACTGCCCGGCCTGAAGAACACCTGATGCCGCTTGATCCCCCGGGAACCCGTCCCGATCTCCCGACGCCGACGGCCGTTCCCCTCTGGGGCCCGTCGGGCCAGAGGTCCACAGCCAGGAAGCCGATGAATGTGGTGCTGGTCTCGCGTCTTTTCTAGGTCTGCAGTTGTCCTACTTGGGTCCTAGGGTCGTCGCATCGAGAGGGACCGTGGGAGAGGACGAGACCGATGAAGCACACTGCGCCCGAGGGTTACACCAGCGTCGCACCGTGGGTGGTCACCGATGACACCGGTGCGCTGCTCGACTTCATCACCGCCGCGTTCGACGGCGAGGAGATCGCGCGGGTTCCGGTCGAGGACGGCACCATCGGCCATGGTGAGATCCGCGTCGGCGACACGGTGGTGCTGGCCTTCGACCGACGGCCCGACTGGCCGGTGATGCCCTCGCTGCTGCGGGTCTACGTCCCGGACGCGGACGCCGCCATGGCCGCCGCTGTTGCGCACGGGGCTCAGGTGGTCACCGAGATCGCTGACAGCGCGTGGGGGGATCGCGGTGGCCGGGTACGCGATCCGTTCGGCAACATCTGGTGGGTGGTGAGCCGGGTCGAGCACGTCGAACCGGACCAGGCCTGGGAGCGTATGTTCGAGCCGCAGTACGCCGCGTCGATGCGCATGGCCCAGGAGACGCTGGACGCCGAACTGAGCGGCCGGGACTCAGGAGTGGCGAGCGCCCCGCGGCGCCCGACCGACTGAGCCTTCTCGGGCTCGTGGTACCGGCCGCGAGCCCGACGTGCCTGTGTGACTGCGAGGCAGGTGACGGACGGGATTCTGCGCAGGGTGCGGCTCGGGGTGCAGTGGCGTGACCTGCCCGAACGGTTCGGGCCGTGGAAGGCGGCTACGAACTCCACCGCCTGTGGTCGGCCGACGGCATCTGGGAACGCCTGCTCCAGCAGGTCCAGGCCGCGGTCGACACGGCATCTGGCTCCGCACGTGATCGGCCGGGGCCGAGCGATTGGTCCCTCATCGTTCGTTCAGGGCGAGGGCAGGCCGTGCTCGTAGCCTTCAACCTCGTAGTCCGTGAGCATGCGCGAGACCGCTTCCCGAACCGGCCCTTGCAGGTAGGGAATGGCATTGTCCAGATACTGCCTCGCCTCGAGCAGGCACTCCAGAACCTGGAAGTAGACTGCGCCGCGCCGATGCGCGCTGGTGTCGGCGTAGACGTCCTCCACGAAGCCGAAACATCGCTGGAGCAGGTCGCTGTCCGGTTCCGCACGTTCCAGAGCCGGCTGGAGAACCCCCCTCGTCAAGAGGTCGAGGAGGTTCTCGTACAGATGGACCCCCGTGTCGACTGTCGGCGGCGCTTCATCTCGCCGAAGCCCGTACTTCTCCTCGACCAAGCGCCTGGTCTCGGGAACGCGTTCGACCAGTAGAGCCAGGAGATCGTCGTCAGCGATCTCGGCACCGTCTATTCCTGTCATGCGAGGACGATAGGGCATCGTCCAGCCGCCCGACCTTGTGTGAATCGAGGCTTGCCCGGCTGCATCCAGCTACACGCATGATCGCCCGGACAGTGCCCGGCCTAGACACCGGCGACCAGCATTCCGCCCATGGCCAGCATGGTCGCCGCGACCAGCCCGTCCAGTACCCGCCAGGCCTTCGGCCGGGACAGGACGCCGCTCAGCAGCCGCGCACCGAAGCCCAGCGCGAAGAACCAGCCCAAGCTGGCTGCGGCTGCGCCCACGCCGAAGGCCCATCGCAGGTCGCCGCGGTCGGAGGCGAGTGAGCCCAGCAGCAGCACGGTGTCCAGATACACGTGCGGGTTCAGCCACGTCATCGCCAGGCAGGTCAGGACCGCCCGCCGGGCCGAGCCCGCATCCGGTCCGCCCGTGGCCAGGGCCGCGGCCGGATCAGGACGAAGGACGCGACGGGCCGCGAGGAGACCGTAGCCGAGCAGGAACGCCCCGCCCGCCAGGCCCACCACGGTCAGCGCCGCCGGCCACGCCGTGACCACCGCACCGACACCCGCCACGCCGAGCGCGATCAGCACCGCGTCCGAAACAGCGCAGATCGCGACAACCGCGAGGACGGCGTGACCGCGGGCGCCTTGACGCAGGACGAACGCGTTCTGTGCGCCGATGGCCACGATGAGGGAGAGGCCGGTGCCGAATCCGGCGAGCACGGCGGCGAAGAGCGGGCTGATCATGTTCCGACCGTAGGAAACCCGGCCTGATGAGTACAGCTAAAGATTCTTAAGTAGCCTTAGCTCTACTTATGGATGAGCTTCCCCTGGACCAGGTCCGGACGCTGCTCGCGGTGGTCGACGAGGGCACCTTCGACGCCGCGGCCGTCGCCCTGCACGTGACGCCCTCCGCCGTCAGCCAGCGCGTCAAGGCTCTGGAGCAGCGCACCGGCCGGGTCCTGCTGCTGCGCACCAAACCGGTGCGCCCCACCGAGTCCGGCGAGGTGGTGGTGCGGTTCGCCCGCCAGCTGGCGCGGCTGGAACGGGACGCCCGCACCGAACTCGGCCTGGGGTCCGAATCGGGTCCGGTCCGGATCCCGATCGCGGTCAACGCCGACTCCCTGGCCACCTGGTTCCTGCCCGCGCTCACCCGGGTCCCGCAGGCCCCGCCGATCTCCTTCGAGCTCTACCGGGAAGACGAGTCGCACACCACTGCCCTGCTGCGTGAGGGGCAGGTGATGGCAGCCGTCACCTCGTCGCCCGACCCCGTGGCCGGCTGCACGGTGCGCCGGCTCGGACTTGCCCGCTACCGCGCCGTCGCAGCACCCGAGTTCGCCGCCCGCCACTTCACGGGGGCCCTGTCACAGGATCTGCGCGAGGCCCCGACCGTGGTCTTCGACCGACGCGACGGCCTCCAGGACGCCTTCGTGCGGGCGCTCACCCAGGGCCGTTCAGGCGCCGGGCGAATCCGTCACCTCGTGCCCACATCAGACGGGTTCCGGGATGCGGTGGCCTTCGGCCTCGGCTGGGGCATGGTGCCCGAACCGCAGGCAGAGCCGCTCTTGCGCTCGGGCCGGCTGGTGGAACTGGCGCCGACGCGACCCATGGACGTCCCGCTCTACTGGCAGCAGTGGAAGCTGGACTCGCCCGCCCTGTCCACCGTTGCCCAGGTGATTTCGACGGCCGCTGCCGAAGCGCTCCTGACCGACCGAGGAAGCGGCTCGTCCGCGCACCCGTGACCCCCGGCCTCCGGCAGGTGAGACAGGACGGCCCCGCAGAAGGGCAGACGCCGGCAGCGGGGGACCGTCGAGACCGTCGCCCGCCGGTTCGAGGAGCATCCGGAGGTGGAGATCGTCGGGCGCGACCGGGCCTTCCTGGCAGCCATGGGCGCGCTCCTCACCGAGGCGGCCATCGCGTAGTTCCGGCGGGAACTCGGACTTGCCACCTGTACCCGGGTACAGGTCTACCGTCGGAGATGTGCCCGCCCACGAGGGTGGAAGCGACGAGGACGGAAGGGGTCACGATGAGTGCCTGGGTACCGGACTCGTGCGCACTGCCGACCGCCGAGCAGCCGCTGCGGGTGGCCGAGTTCGACATGCTGTTCACCGAGCGCCTGACGGAAGTGGCCCGGCCCGACCGGCTCCGGCTGTGTCTCGCGCTCGTCGGCGGGGACGGCGTGCAGGAAATGGTGCGCGACCTGGTCGCGCGTGAGAGCGGCTGCTGCTCGTTCTTCACGTTCACCGTCAGCCCGGGCCCCGGGCTGATTCGTCTGGACATCTCTGTCGACTGCGCCCACGAGGCCGTGCTGGATGCCCTGGAGGAGAGGGCGGCCGCCCGCCGGGATACGCCGTGACCGGCGAAGCGATGCGCAGCGGGCAGGTCGCGGACGCGGCTGGGGTGAACATCCAGACCCTGCGCTCCTACGAGCGGCGTGGCCTGCTGCCCGCTCCCGACCGCAGCCCCGGCGGGCACCGTCTGTACGACGAAGAAGTGATCACCGTGCTGCGGGTGATCAAGGCCGCACAGTGGCTGGGCTTCACGCTGGACGAGGTCGCCGAGTTGCTGGAGGCAGGCCGCCACCGTCATGGGCGACCGGTGGCGGGGCATGATCGCCGCGACCACCCCGATTCCGAAGCCGGCCACAACACCTGCGGGCACCTGAGCCCACGGCGGCAGCGCGAGCGTCTCCACGGCGGCAGCGCGAGAGTCTCCACGGCGGTGGTGCGTGTGACAGCCAGGGCGGCTGCCATGAGCGCCATCAGAGCCGCCAGCACTTTGTAGAGGGTGGCGCTCCGCATGGGCACGGCCCAGGTCGCTCCCGCCCAGGCGCCCAGTAGGCTGCCGGCCAGCAGGTTGACCGCGACGGGCCAGCGTGCGGCCACTTCGGTGGCCGGGACCGCCGCGAGTCGGGCGGGCAGTGCGACCAGCACCACGATCAGGCTCATCGCCTTGTTCAGGATGACGGCCGAGAGCGCGGCGAACGCGAAGAGCCCGATCAGCAGCGGCAGGCGGAACTCCGCGCCGCCCAGACCGATCATCCCGCCCAGAACGCCGATGGCAGCTCCCGCGCCGAACACCACAGGCGCCGGGTGTGTCGAGCGGGCAGGGGCGAGGTCTTGGTCCGCGGTCATCAGGGGCATCCTCGCTGGTGACCGCCCACCCAGCGAGAGCGCAGCCAGACCTTCGGGGAATGACACCGGGCATACGCTCAGGATTCGGCTGGACCTCCGAGCCTGGGCATGGTCCCCAAGCGGGCAACCGCACGCCGGACCTCAGGGCGTCGACGGGAGCGATCCGCTTGACGAAGAGTCGGGTCCACCGCCCGAGCAGCCGCGCACCTCCGACGGTTACCGGCCTACGCCGAGCTGACCGCTGTCCGGATCCTTTGTCCGCTACGCCCAAGGCGCTGCGACCGACCCGGACCCGTGCATGGACGGCGACATCCGCACCATCCACACGCGTCCCGCCGGCTCAGGCGGTGCCGAGCAGGCCGGCGATCCGGCGGGCGGCTTCGCGAGCGGGCCGGCCGACGCCGATGAGGGTGGCGGACGCCGGTCCGGTCCAGTCGCCGTAACCGAGGAGGTGCAGGCGGGGCTCGCCGATCGCCTGGGTGCCGGCCGTGGGGATGTGGCCCCGGGGTCCGCGCAGGCCGAGGGGTGAGAGGTGGGCGAGGGCGGGGCGGAAGCCGGTGCACCAGACGATCGCGTCGGCGTCTGCGGTCGTCCCGTCGGCCCAGGCGATGCCAGTTGCCGTGATCCGGTCGAACATCGGCTGGGCTTTGAGCAGTCCGGCGTCGCGGGCCTCGCGTACGGGCGGGACGGCCACGATGTCGCCCAGGGAGGCGACGCCGCCCGTGTCCGTGTGGCCTTCGTCGAGGGCGCGGCGGCGGGCGGTGGCGTGGTCGAAGAGGGCTCGGCCGTCGATGTCGTCGGCGAGATACCGAGGTTCGCGCAGGGTGACCCAGGTCAGCTCGGTGTCGTACGCGAGATCGGCGGCGATCTGGGCGCCGGAGTTCCCTCCGCCCACCACCACGACCCGCTGCCCGGCGAAGTCGGCCGGGCGTCGGTATTCGACCGTGTGGAGCTGGGTGCCCTGGAAGTCCGTACGGCCGGGGACGGCGGGGATGAACGGACGCCACCAGGTGCCGGTCGCACTGACGACCGCACGGGCGTGCCAGGTAGCGGTATCGGCCTCGACGCGTAGGAACTCGCCGTCGCGGTGGACCGCTCCGACGCGGACGGGGCGCACGACGGGGAGCTCGTACCGCTGCTCGTAGTCGGTCAGGTAGTCGACGACGTGTGCGGCCTCCGGGTATGTCTCGCCCGGCTGTGGTGGCATGAGCCGGCCCGGGAGGGAGGAGTACGCGGCCGGGGAGAAGAGGTGGAGCGAGTCCCACGTGTGCCGCCAGGCTCCGCCCGGAGTGGCCTGGGCATCGAGGACGACGAAGTCCACGCCGAGGCGGCGCAGGTGGTAGCCGGCGGCGAGCCCGGCCTGGCCGCCGCCGATCACCACCACATCCACGACCTCGGTCATTCCGCGTCCGTCTTCCCACGCATGAAGATGACCGCGACCAGGGCCAGGCCCGCAGCTGCTCCGATGATCTGCATGCCGACGAAGGCGGGAACGGAGGCGGGCGCGATGCCGGCGAAGGTGTCGGTGAAGGCTCGGCCGATCGTGACCGCCGGGTTCGCGAACGAGGTCGAGGAGGTGAACCAGTAGGCGGCGCCGATGTACGAGGCGACGGCCACGGGTGCGAAGCGGAGCCGGTCGGTGCGGGCGAGACCGAAGATCAGCAGGATCAGGCCGGCGGTCGCGACGACCTCGCCGAGGAGCAGGTTCCCGGCCGAGCGGTCGTGCGTGGACCACTTCACCAGCGGCTCGCCGAACATCGCGTCCGCCAGGACCGCGCCCGCGATCGCGCCGACGATCTGGGAGGGCGCGTAGACGGCGAGTTCACGGGCGTTCACGCCCGCGCCGCCACGGCGGGCGGTCCACCACTCCGCCAGGGTGACGGCGGGGTTGAAGTGCGCGCCGGAGACCGGTCCGAGGAGTGCGATGAGGACGCCGAGGCCGAAGACGGTGGCGGTGGAGTTGGCGAGGAGCTGCAGCGCCACGTCGTCGGTGAGCCGGGTGGCCTGGATGCCGGACCCGACGACGACGGCGACGAGCGCGGCCGTACCGACCAGCTCGGCGGCGGCGCGGGCGACCAACGGGGTACGGGGCGGGGTGGCGCCAGGCGCGGGCTGCGGCGACGGGTCGGTGGCCATGGCGTCGCTCGCAGCGGGCTCGGTGGCGGTCACGGGCGGGTACTCCTCGGCAGGTGAGGCACAGGGGGCAGGGTCAGGGGCAGGATCGCTTGAAGTTCGCCTCGGCGGTCAGGCGCGCGGTCTGCGCGAGGGCGGCGAACTGCCCGGCGAGCTGCTCGATGACATCCGGCTTGAGGCGGTAGTAGGTGAACCGGCCGCAAGGCTCCGTCTCCACGACCCCCGCCTCGCGCAGCACTCTCAGGTGGTTCGAGAGGTTGGTCTGCTTGGCACCGGTCTCCTCCACGAGATGAGAGGTGCACAGCGTCTCTCGGGCGAGCAGGGTCACGATCTGGAGGCGCAGGGGATCACCCAGAACCCGAATCAGATCAGTATCGACTGACGTCATCATGTGCTGATACTCTCACATCACCCGGAGCTGATACCAGCCTGGGCTGACCTCTTTGAGCCCAGGGGGTTCTCTCCATGACCGCGTCCTCGCACCCGGTCCTTCCCGAGGAACGCCTCGCGGCCGGTGTCGCCCGCCTCGCCGTACGCCACCAGGGCCGGTACTCGCTGGAGACAGTGCAGCGGCTGATCGCCGACTCCTACGAGCAACTCGCCGAGAGTGCGCACGTCAGCACCCACCTCGTGGTCCTGGCGGAGCGGTTCGCGGCAGCATCACCACCCTGCTGGATACCCTGCCCAGCGCCTGAAGCCTCCCCTCCCCGCGCCACGCTCCATCCCCGCCTAAGGAAGAACCGATGACCACCGCTCCGCTCGCCTCCGTGCTCTTCGTCTGCGTCCACAACGCGGGCCGCTCCCAGATGGCCGCCGGATTCCTCAACCACCTGGCCGGCGATCGAGTCGAGGTCCGCTCCGCCGGTTCGATTCCGGGCGACCAGGTCAACCCGGCCGCCGTCGAGGCCATGGCCGAGGTCGGCGTCGACATCTCCGACCGGAAGCCGAAGGTGCTGACCACCGAGGCCGTCCAGGCGTCCGACTACGTCATCACCATGGGCTGCGGCGACGCCTGCCCGATCTTCCCCGGCAAGAAGTACCTCGACTGGGCGCTGGAGGACCCGGCCGGCCAGGGTGTCGAGGCCGTCCGCCCGATCCGTGACGAGATCAAGGTCCTGATCGAGGGCCTCGTCGCCGAGATCGACGCGAAGCAGGAGGCGTGACACGCGTGACCGACCACACCCCCGACGACATCCGCGAGGTCATCGTCATAGGCTCCGGCCCTGCCGGATACACCGCCGCCCTCTACACCGCCCGCGCGCAGCTGAAGCCGCTGCTGTTCGGCAGCTCGATCTTCGTGGGCGGCTCGCTGACCACGACGACCGAGGTCGAGAACTTCCCGGGCTTCCCGGAGGGTGTCGACGGGCCGGTCCTCATGGAGAGCATGAGGGCCCAGGCCGAGCGCTTCGGCGCCGAGATGATCGACGACGACATCGTCTCCGTCGAGCTGACCGGCGACATCAAGGAAGTCACCGACTCCGAGGGCACGGTCCACCGCGCCAAGGCCGTGATCATCGCGACCGGCTCCGGCTACCGCAAGCTCGGCCTCCCGAACGAGGACGAGCTCTCGGGCCGCGGCGTCTCGTGGTGCGCCACCTGCGACGGCTTCTTCTTCCGCGACCGGGACGTCGTCGTGGTCGGCGGCGGTGACACCGCCATGGAGGAGGCCACCTTCCTCACCCGCTTCGCCCGCTCCGTCACCGTCGTCCACCGCCGCTCGACCCTGCGCGCCTCCCAGGTCATGCAGAACCGCGCCTTCGCGGACGACAAGATCTCCTTCGCCTTCGACAGCGAGATCGCCGAGATCAAGGCCGAGAACGGCATGCTCGCCGGCGTCGTGCTGCGCGACACCTTCACCGGCAGGACCCGCGACCTCGACGCCACCGGTCTCTTCATCGCCATCGGCCACGACCCGCGCACCGAACTGTTCACCGGCCAGGTCGATCTCGACGACGAGGGCTACATCACGGTGGAGGCGTCCTCCACCCGTACGAACCTGCCGGGCGTCTTCGCCGCCGGTGACGTCGTCGACCACACCTACCGGCAGGCCATCACGGCCGCGGGCTCCGGCTGCCGGGCCGCACTCGACGCGGAGCGCCACCTCGCCGCGCTTGCCGACAGGAACAAGGCCGCCCCCAGCGTGTCGCTCGCTTCCTGAAGCAGTCGTCGCCGACAGCGCTCAGCCCCCCTGAACACCAGCTCCTGTCCGTCGCGTTGGCGGATGCGACGGGCAGGAGCTGGTTCCGCGGTGCCCGGCAGGAAGCAGAGCACTGCCGACCCAGACATGGACGAGTCCGCAGCCTCCGCCCCTGGCCGGCGCCTTTGCCTGGACCTCCGTGGCGCGGTCGACAGCGAACCTGCGATGTCACCGAACTGCTGCGCGGGTTCACCTCCGAGTGCCGGTTTGCCGCCCGCTGCCCGCTGCCCGCCGTGAGCCTCACGAGGCGGGCGACGCTCGCTCATGGAGACGTCAGCTCCTGCACGTCCGACGTCGCGATGGCCTGGTCGACTGCCGCAGGGCTGAGGGTGTGCTCGATGACCATGACGGAGGCGCCGATGACGCCGGCGCGGTCGGCGAGTTCCCGTCCCCGGATGGCGAGATGCTGGGTGGCCAGGGGCAGGGAGCGGCTGTAGACGACCTCGCGTACGCCGGCGAGCAGGTGCTCCCCGGCCTCCGAGATGTCTCCCCCGATGATGATCACGCCGGGGTTGAAGAAGTTCACCAGCGCGGCCAGGACGTCGCCGATGTCGCGGCCCGCCTGACGGATCATCTGGATCGCGGCCGGGTTCCCGGCGCGGACCAGGGTGACCACGTCCCGGCCGTCCTGGGCGTCCGCGCCCGCCTCCCGGAGGCGCGCGGCAAGTGCGGCGCCGCCGGCGACCGCTTCGAGGCAGCCGGTGTTGCCGCAGCGGCAGGGCCGGTCCTCTGCCCCGGCCACCCGGATGTGGCCGATGTCGCCGGCCGAGCCCTGGGCGCCGCGGTGGAGACGGTGTTCCGTGATGATGCCGCAGCCGATGCCGGTGCCGACCTTGACGAAGAGGAGGTGCTCGACCTCGGGGCTGGCGGCCCAGTGCTCCCCGAGAGCCATGATGTTGACGTCGTTGTCGACCAGGACGGGGGCGCCGAGGCGGGGCGCGAGCCAGCCGGGTACGTCGAAGCCGTCCCAGCCCGGCATGATCGGCGGGTTCACGGGCCGGCCCGAGGTGTGCTCGACGGGGCCGGGGAGGCCGATGCCGACGCCGCACACGTCGGCGAGGGTGCGTCCGGTCTCGGCGAGCAGCTCCGTGAACTCGTCGACGAGCCAGCCCAGGACGTACTCGGGGCCCTCGGTGATCCGCAGGTCGCGGCTGCGTTCGGCGAGGACCCGGGTGGACAGGTCGGTGAGGGCGATCCGCGCGTGAGTGGCCCCCAGGTCGGCGGCGAGGACCGTCCGCGCCTCGGAGTTGAAGGAGAAGGCGACGGCGGGCCTGCCGCCGGAGGAGATCGCGTCCTCCGTCGGCCGGATCCAGTGCTGGTCCGCGAGGGCGTCGAGCCGCTGGGACACGGTCGACCGCGCCAGGCCGGTGAGCTGCACCAATTCGGTACGGGTGCGGGCTCGGCCGTCGCGGAGGATCGCCAGGAGGGCGCCGGCGCCTGCCGGTTCGGTGGTCAACTCGCTGTTTCCTTCCCTGTCGCGGTCAGGACTGCCGGGAACGCACTAATCATAACTCCCGTCGCACTTATGGTTGACGCCCGTCATAAGTCATCCCTACGATCCGAAACATGCTCGACATACAACGACAGTTGGCGGAAGTACGGGTGGGGATCGTCGGAACTGGCTTCATCGGCCGGATCCACGCCCGGGCCGCGCGACAAGTGGGCGCACGGTTGGTGGGCGTCGCGGGAGCTGACCTGGCGAGTGCCCAGGAGGGGGCGCAGGCACTCGGCGCCGAGCGGGCCTTCGCGTCGGCCGCCGAGCTGATCGCCTCCGGCTGCGTCGACGTCCTCCACGTCTGCACGCCCAACCACCTGCACGCCCCGCTCGCGCTCGCGGCGATGGACGCGGGCCTGTCCGTGATCTGCGAGAAGCCGCTCGCGACCGACTCCGCGACGGCCCGGAAGATGGCCGAGCGGGCCAGGGAGAAGGAGCTGGTCGGCGCCGTCCCCTTCGTCTACCGCTTCCATCCGATGGTCAGGGAGGCGCGGGCACGCCTGGCCGACCTCGGCCGCGTCAGCCTCATCCAGGGCAGCTACCTCCAGGACTGGCTGCTGGAATCGACCGACGACAACTGGCGGGTCGACCCCGAACTCGGTGGTCCCGGGCGCACGATCGGCGACATCGGTTCGCACTGGTTCGACCTCGTCGAGTTCGTGACGGGGGACCGGATCACCAGGCTGTGCGCGCAGACCTCCGTCGTCGTCCCGCACCGCGTGGGCAGCGGACCGGTCCTCACCGAGGACCTCGCCACCGTGCAGTTCGCCACCGCCTCCGGGGCCCTCGGCTCCGTGGCCGTCAGCCAGGTCGCCCCCGGCCGCAAGAACCGCCTCTTCCTGGAGGTGTCCGCCGCCTCCGGCAGCCTCGCCTTCGACCAGGAGAACCCCGAACAGCTCTGGCTCGGCGGCCGGAGCGGCTCCCAGGCGCTCGTCCGCGACCCGCTCAGCCTGTCCGAGGCCGCCAGGCGGTACTCCCCGCTCCCCGCCGGCCACCCGCAGGGCTTCCACGACTGCTTCGAAGCCTTCGTCGCCGACACCTACGCCGCCATCGGCGGGGAGCTCCGCGACGGACTGCCCACCTTCGACGACGGCGCCCGCGCCGGGCAGCTCACCGACGCCGCCCTCCGCTCCGCACACGACGGCGGGTGGGTCACATGCTGAGAATGACCGGCATCGGCAAGAGCTTCCCCGGAGCCCGCGTCCTCACCGACGTCGACCTCGACGTCGAGCGCGGCGAGGTGCACGCCCTCATCGGCGAGAACGGCGCGGGGAAGTCGACACTGATGAAGATCCTCGCCGGGGTGCACACCCCCGACGAGGGAACGATCGAACTCGACGGCCGGACCGTCTCCTTCAGGCATCCGACGGACGCCCAGCGTGCCGGGGTGGCGATCATCTACCAGGAGCTCACCCTCCTGCCCGAGCGGACCGTCGCCGAGAACGTCTTCCTCGGCCGCGAACCGAAGCGTTTCGGCCTGGTCGACCGGGCGGCGATGGAGACGGCCACCGCCACCCTCCTCGACGAGCTCGGCGAGTCCTCCTTCGGCCCGCGCGATCTCGTACGCCGCCTCTCCGTGGCGCAGCAGCAGGTCGTCGAGATCGTCAAGGCGCTCTCGGTGGACGCCCGGATCGTCGTCATGGACGAGCCGACGGCCGCCCTTTCCGAGAGCGAGGTCGAGCTGCTGTACCGCCTGGTTCGCCGGCTCAGCGAACGCGGGGTCTCCGTCCTCTACATCTCCCACCGGCTCCGGGAGATCTTCGAACTCGCCGCCCGCGTCACCGTCCTGAAGGACGGTGCCAAGGTCGCCACCCTGCCGATCGAGGAGCTCACCACCGCCGGGCTCGTCCGGCTGATGGTCGGCCGCGAGCTCACCGAGTACTACCCGGCACGCGCCACGCGCCCTGCCGGGGACGTCCTCCTCTCGGTGACCGGCGGCGGCAACGACGTCCTGGACGGGATCGACCTGGAGCTGCGCGCGGGCGAGATCGTCGGCCTCGCCGGGCTCCAGGGAGCGGGCCGTACGGAGTTGGCCAAGGCGCTCTTCGGCGCCGAGCCCTTCACCCGGGGCGAGATGACGCCACGGCGCCCCGGCTCCGTGCAGGACGCGATCCGCGCGGGCATCGGGCTCGTCACCGAGGACCGCAAGGCCGAAGGCCTCGCCCTGCACCAGTCCGTACGGGACAACGCCCTGCTCGTGGCCCGGGCGAGCGGCGGCGCGGGCGCCGGGACCTCGGTCCTGGAGCTCCTGGAGCGGGTGCGCCTCGCCCCGCCGCGCCCGGAGCGGGAGGTGCGCCACCTCTCCGGCGGCAACCAGCAGAAGGTCGTCCTCGCCAAGTGGCTGACGGTCGCCCCGAAGGTCCTCCTCTTCGACGAGCCCACCCGGGGGGTGGACGTCGGGGCGAAGGCCGCCATCCACGAGCTCGTGAGGGAACTCGCCGAGGACGGCATGGCCGTCCTGATGATCTCCTCCGAGCTCCCCGAACTCATCGGCATGAGCGACCGGATCGTCGTCCTCAGGGACGGCCGGATCGCCGGACACCTGCCCGCAGACTCCTCGGAGGAAGCCGTGATGCACCTGGCGGCCGGATCATGAGCCAGCAGCTCCAGACCCCCCTCCCGCTCAAGCCGCCCGCCCTGCGGGGCTTCGCCGTGGACAGCCCGGCGAGGCCCGTGTTCGTGGCCCTGGGTGTCATGATCATGATCGGTTGGCTGCTCTTCGTCCTCGACGGCGGGGAGTTCTTCGGCCAGAGCAACATCGTCGGCATCCAGCAGCGGTCCGCCGCCCTCGGCATCGTCGCCGTAGGCCAGACCCTGGCCATCCTCGCCGGCTCCCTCGACCTCTCCGTCGCCTTCCTGATGAGCCTCTGCTCGCTCGTCGCCGCCGAGACCATGGCCGAGTACGGCGTCCTGCCCGCCATCGGCGCCGTCCTCCTCGTCAGCGCGCTCACCGGACTCGTCAACGGTCTCGTCATCACCGCCCTCAAGGTGCACGCCTTCATCGCCACCCTCGGCGTCTCGCTCATCATCAAGGGCATCCTCGAACACCGCTACGACGGACCCGCGGGCCGTGTCCCCGAGTCCTTCCAGCACCTCGGCTACGACCGCATCGGCCCCGTGCCCGTCTCGGCCCTGCTCTGGCTCGCCATCGCGGCCGCCGCCTGGTTCCTGCTGCGCCGCACCCCGCTCGGCTACCGCATCCACGCCGTCGGCGGCGACCCCGAGGTCGCCCGCCTCTCCGGCGTACGGACCGACCGCGTCCTCGTCGCCACCCACGTCCTCTGCTCCCTGACCGCCGGCGCCGCGGGACTGCTGCTCGCCGCCCGCCTCGGCGCGGGCGCACCCACCGTCGGCACCGACGGCGGCTACGACCTGGAGTCCATCGCGGCCGTCGTCCTCGGCGGCACCGCCCTCGCCGGCGGCAAGGGCGGCGTCGCCGGCACCGTCGGCGGAGTCCTCCTCCTCGCCGTCCTCGACAGCGTCTTCAACCAGCTGGAGATCGATTCCTTCGCCAAGGACGTCGTACGAGGAGTCGTCCTCGTCGCCGCCCTGGCGCTCTACGCCCGCCGGAGGCGCGCACGATGAGACGCAACCTGCCCATCCTCGGGGTCCTGGCCGTCCTCCTCGTGGCGATCGCGATCGCCAACCCCTTCTTCCTCGAACCCGAGGGCTTCCTCGCCTTCGTCAAGCGGGCCGCGCCGCTCGCGATCCTCGCCGCAGGCCAGTACTTCGTCATCGTCTCCGGCGAGTTCGACCTCTCCGTCGGCTCCCTGGTCACCGCCGAGGTCGTCATCGCCGCCCGCCTCATCGACGGCGACTCCGGCGCCACCTGGCCGGTCGTCGCCCTCCTCCTCGCCTTCGGGGCCCTCGTGGGCCTCGTCAACGGGACGGTGACCACCCTCCTGAAGGTGCCGTCGTTCATCGTGACCCTCGGCATGCTCCTCATCTTGTCCGGTGCCGTCTTCCTCTGGACCGACGGCTCCCCGCAGGGCGCGCTCTCCGAGGAGTTCCGCCGCTTCGGCCGCGGCACCCTCGGCCCGGTCCCGTGGTCGGTGCTCGTGCTCCTCGCCGTCATCGGAGCCGTACTCGCCCTCATGCGCTCCGACTTCGGCCGCACGCTCCTCGCCTCGGGCGACAACCCGGTCGCCGCCGGACTCTCCGGCGTGCGGGTGCGCCGCGTGAAGACCCTGGCCTTCGTCCTCTCCGGCCTCTCGGCGGCGGTCTGCGCCGTCCTCCTCGGCGGCTTCGCCGGGGTCTCCGCCAAGGTCGGCGAGGGCCTGGAGTTCCAGGCGATCACCGCGGTCGTCCTCGGCGGCGTCGCCCTCGGCGGCGGGCGCGGCTCCGCCGTCGCCGCCATCGCCGGAGCCTTCACGCTCCAGGCCCTCTTCACCCTGCTCAACCTGTACGGGATCTCCGGCGCCCTCGAATACACCGTCCAGGGCCTGATCCTCGTCGTCGCCGTCGCCCTCGGGAACCTCCGGATCCCGCGGCGCGCCAAGCCCTCCTCCACCCCCTCCGACCCCGTCACCACCACCGCCTAGAGGAAGCATCATGCAGCTCATCCCCAGACGTGTCCTCGCCGCCTCCGCAGTGGCCGCACTCGTGGCGCTGACCGGTTGCTCCAGCGACCTGCCCTCGGACTCCGCGGCCCCCGGCGCCGCGAAGACCCCCGGCACAGAGACGACCACCGAGGGACCGAAGAAGACCGGCGACCAGTCCGCCTTCTTCGTCCAGGCCGACTACGAAGCCCAGCTCGCCATGCGCGCCGCCCAGCCGACCGGCCCCGCCGACAAGCCGTGGGAGCAGGCCATCGACCCGAAGCCGGTCGACACCGCGAAGTACAGGAAGGCCGGCCCGCACCACCTCTGCTTCTCCAACGCGGCCACCAACAACCCCTGGCGCCAGGTCGGCTGGAAGACCATGCAGGCCGAGGTCGCCGCCCACCCCGAGATCGCGAAGTTCACCGTCCTCGACGCCGAGGGCAAGGACGACAAGCAGATCTCGGACATCGCCGAGCTCCAGGCCAAGGGCTGTGACGCCCTCATCGTCTCGCCCAACACCACCGCCACCCTCACCCCGGCCGTCAAGGGCGCCTGCCCGAAGGTCCCCGTCATCGTCTTCGACCGCGGTGTCGGGACCGACTGCCCCGTCACCTTCATCAAGCCGATCGGCGGCTACGCCTTCGGCGCCGAGGCCGCCGAGTTCCTCACCGAGAAGGTCAAGCCCGGCGGGAAGATCCTCGCGCTGCGCATCCTGCCCGGCGTCGACGTCCTGGAGACCCGCTGGTCGGCCGCGAAGGCCGCCTTCGACAAGAGCGAACTCGACGTCGTCGGAGTGGAGTTCACCGACGGCGACGCGGCCAGGACGAAGAGCGTCGTCACCAACTACATCCAGCGCCACGGAAAGATCGACGGCGTCTGGCTGGACGCCGGAGCCACCGCCGTCGCCGCCGTCGAGGCCTTCGAGGACGCCGGCCTGCCCGTCCCGCCGATCAACGGCGAGGACCAGCAGGACTTCCTCCAGAAGTGGAAGGACGCGAAGCTCACCGCGATCGCGCCGACCTACCCGACGTACCAGTGGCGCACGCCCGTCCTCGCCGCGCTGAAGATCCTCAAGGGCGAGAGCGTCCCCAAGGTCTGGAACCTGCCGCAGCCGACCATCACCCAGGAGAACCTGGACACCTACCTCAAGCCCGGCATGCCGCCGCTGCACTACGCGCTCTGCGGCTGCGAGAAGATGGCCGGCTACCCGCAGAAGTGGGGCGGCAAGTAGTGGCGGCGATCGGAGTCAACACCTGGGTCTGGGACTCGCCCTCCACCGACGGGACGCTCGGCCGGCTCGTCCCCAAGGTCGCCGGATGGGGCTTCGACGCCATCGAACTCCCCGTCGAGCAGCCGGGCGACTGGTCACCCGAGCGGGCCGCCGCCCTCCTCCACGAGCACGGACTCGCCGCCTCGGTGGTCCTCGTCATGCCCCCCGGCAGAGAGCTCGTGGCGGCCTCGCCCGAGACGGTCCGCGACACCCAGGAATACCTGCGGCACTGCGTGGACGTCGCCGTCGCCGTCGGCTCCCCGACGGTCAGCGGCCCGGCCTACGCCTCCGTGGGCCGCATCTGGAAGCTCGACGCGGACGAGCGTCGCGCCGTCCTCGCCGAGCTCCGCGAGAACCTCGCGCCCGTCCTCGCGTACGCCGGCGAGCGCGGTGTACGGATCGGGGTCGAGCCCCTCAACCGGTACGAGACCAGCCTGATCAACACCGTCGAACAGGCCCTCGACGCCCTCCCCGACGAGTGCGGCATCGCGCTCGACACCTACCACCTGAACATCGAGGAGAGGAGTCCCGCCCAGGCGATCCGGGACGCGGGATCCCGTATCGCGCTCATCCAGGTCTGCGGCACGGACCGCGGCGCCCCCGGCGCCGACCACTTCGACTGGACCGCCTTCGCCTCGGCGGTCAAGGACGCGGAATACACCGGCCCGTGGGTCATCGAGTCCTTCACACCGGACAACACCACGATCGCGACGGCGGCCTCCGTCTGGCGCCCCCTGGCCGCCAGTCAGGACGACCTGGCCACGAACGGACTCGCGTTCCTCCGCACCCTCTGACCCCTCCGTCACTTCCGTAGCGACCCACCACCACCGCACTACCGACGTACCGCACCTCACGTCTCTCCCTTCCTCATCACGGAGATCCCAGTGCAAGCATCACGCGTGAGCCGCGCTCTGGCGGCTCTCACCGGTACCGTCCTCACGGCCTTCCTCATACCGGGCGGTTTCGCCCAGGCCCAGCCCGTCGAGGACGCCGCCGCCACCCACAAGGTCCTGCTCTTCACGAAGACGGCGGCCGGTGCCTACCGGCACTCCTCGATCGACGCCGCCGTCCAGACCTTCACCCAGCTCGGCGCCGAGAACGACATCCAGGTGGACCGGAGCGAGGACGCCGACGTCTTCAACACCGCCGCCCTGAACACCTACGACGCCGTGGTCATGCTCCAGACCTCGGGCATGGTGTGGGACACCGACGCCCAGCGCGCCGCCGCCCAGGAGTACGTGCGCAGCGGACACGGCATCGTGGCCGTCCACAACGCCACGGACATGAACATCGAGTCCGAGTTCCCCTGGTGGGACGAGGTCGTCATGGCCGGCGCCCACATGACCGCGCACTCCAGCATCGTGCAGGGCACCGCCAAGGTCGCCGACCGGACGCACCCGTCGACGAAGGGGCTCCCGGACCGCTGGACGCGGGCCGAGGAGTGGTACAACTTCGACAAGAACGCCCGCGGTGACGTGCACGTCCTCGTCACGGCCGACGAGACCACGTACGACGCGGGCGGCGCGAAGATGGGCGCCGACCACCCCATCTCCTGGTGCCGCAACGCCGAGGGCGGCAAGGTGTGGGTCACCGCCATGGGCCACGAGACCGCCTCCTACAGCGAACCGCTGTTCCGGCAGCACCTGCTCGGCGGCCTCAAGTGGGCCGCGGGTGCCGCCGAGGGCGACTGCGGCGGCACCGTCGCCGACCGCTACCAGAAGGTGACGCTCGACAGCGCGCCCGACCAGCCCATGCAGCTGGACGTGGCCGACGACGGCGACGTCTGGTACGTCTCCCGCTCCGGCGCCGTCAACGTCATCCACACCCACGACAACGTGCCCGAGACCCATGTGGCCGGACGCCTCGGTGTGTACGACGGCGGTGAGGACGGCGGCATCGGCCTCGCCCTCGATCCGGACTTCGCCACCAACCGCTGGGTGTACGTGAACCACTCGCCGGCCGGGACCGCCGAGATCAACCGGGTCTCGCGGTTCACCGTGAAGAGCGACGACACGCTCGACATGGCCAGCGAGAAGACCGTCATCGAGGTCCCGGCCTACCGCCAGACCGACGAGCCCGGCCACACCGGCGGCGGCCTCGACTTCGGCCCCGGCGGCAACCTCTACATCGGCGTCGGCGACGACACCAACCCCTTCGCCTCCGACGGCTACACGCCGATCGACGAGCGCCCGGGCCGCGAGAAGTACGACGCCCAGCGCTCCTCCGCGAACACCGACGACCTGCGCGGCAAGATCCTCCGCGTCCACCCCGAGGCGGGCGGCGGCTACACGATCCCCGCGGGCAACATGTTCGCCCCCGGCACCGCCAAGACCCGCCCCGAGATCTACGCGATGGGCTTCCGCAACGCCTTCCGCTTCGGGGTCGACCCGGTCACCGGCTGGATCTCCGCCGGCGAGTACGGCCCCGACGCGGGCTCGGCCAACCCGAACCGCGGCCCCGAGGGCACCGTCGAGTGGAACCTCATCAAGCAGCCCGGCTTCTACGGCTGGCCGTACTGCGTGGGCGACAACACCCCGTTCAACGACTACGACTTCGCCACCGGTGCCTCCGGCGCGAAGTTCGACTGCGCGGCGCCCGTCAACAACTCGCCGAACAACACCGGTCTGACCACCCTGCCCCCGGCCAAGGCCGCCACCGTCTGGTACGACTACCACGCCTCGGAGGAGTTCCCCGAGATCGAGGTCACCGGCGGCGCGGCCCCGATGGGCGGCCCGTTCTACCACTACGACGCGGCCAGCACCTCGGAGCGGAAGTTCCCCGCGTACTACGACAAGACGCCGTTCTTCTACGAGTGGAGCCGCAACTTCGTCAAGGAGTTCCGTCTCGACGGGGGCGGCGGCCTCCTGAAGATCAGCCCCTTCGTCGCCGAGCTCGCCCCGCGCGCCCCGATCGACATGAAGTTCGGCCCCGACGGCGCCCTGTACATCGCCGAATGGGGCAACGGCTTCGGCCACTCGAACACCGACGACGGCATCTACCGCGTCGACTACGTGGCCGGCAACCGCACCCCGCTCGCCAAGATCGCCGCCACGCCCGACTCCGGCCAGGGCCCGCTCCAGGTCACCTTCTCCGCGGCCGGCTCCGCCGACCCCGACGGCGACGCCCTCACCTACGCCTGGGACTTCGGCGACGGCGCCACCGGGACGGGACCGGACCCCACGCACACCTACACCGTCAACGGCACCTACACGGCCCGCGTGACGGCCACCGACACCGCCGGCAAGGCAGGCATCGCCAGCACCACGATCACCGTCGGCAACACCCGTCCCAAGGTCACCTTCACCACCCCCGCCAACGGCAGTGTGGTCAACTACGGCGACACGCTCTCCTACACGGTCTCCGTGACCGACCCCGAGGACGGCACCGTCGACTGCTCGAAGGTCGTCGTCACCGCCGCGCTCGGCCACGACAGCCACAGCCACGACACCGGCCAGTACACCGGCTGCACCGGCTCGATCACCACCAGTGCCTCGGGCCACGACGCCACCGCCGACACCTCCGTCGTCCTCTCCGCCGACTACGTCGACGACGGCGGCCTCCAGGGCACCACGACGGTGAAGCTCCAGCCCCGCCACAAGCAGGCCGAGTACTTCACCGGACAGTCCGGCATCCGGGTGGTCGAGCAGAGCGGCGCCGAGAACGGCAAGCGCATCGGCGACATTGACGACAACGACTGGATCTCCTTCTCGCCGCTGAACCTGGCCGGCGTGGAGACCGTCACCTTCCGCTTCTCCGCCCCGACCGCGACCGGCGGCGCCATCGAGCTCAGGGCCGGTTCGCCGACCGGCGCCCTGATCTCCTCCACCCCCGTCCCGGCCACCGGGGACTGGGACACCTATGTCAACACCGTGCCCGTCCCGATCACCGATCCGGGTGGCACGCAGACGGTGTACGCGGTGTTCAAGGCGCCCACGGCCCGCTCGTACGACGTGGACGCGATCGTCTTCGACGGCGCCGGAACCGGTGTACCGACCCCGCCGGAGAGCGGCCACACCTACACCGTGACCAGCGCGCACAGCGCCAAGCGGATGGACGTGCGCGCGGTGTCGCACGCCGACGGCGCCGCCGTCATCCAGTACGAGGCGAACGGCGGCACCAACCAGCAGTGGCGGCTGACCGCGGCCGGCACCGACGCCTTCACCCTCGCCGCGGTCCACAGCGGCAAGTGCCTCGACCTGCCGGACGGCAAGGGCAGCGTGAGCGTCCAGCAGTGGACCTGCTCCGCCACGGCCACCGACCAGCGGTGGAAGCTCGTCGAGGTCTCGACCGGCGCCTACCAGGTCGTCTCGCTCTCCAGCCGCAAGTGCCTGGACATCCCCCGGAGCTCGGCCGACAACGACATCCAACTCACCACGGCGCGCTGCTCCACCGGCGCGACCAGCCAGCTGTGGAGGTTCGGCCTGATCGGCTGAGCCCCACCCGACACCCGGTGCCCGCCCGCACCCTGACCGCGGGCGGGCACCGGGACCCACCCCTCCCGCAGCGCACACCCCCTGTTCCTGATGCCGGAAGTGGAGACGCCATGACCCGTCCGATCACCCTCTTCACCGGTCAGTGGGCCGACCTCCCGTTCGACGAGGTCTGCAGGCTCGCCTCCCAATGGGGCTACGACGGCCTGGAGATCGCCTGCTGGGGAGACCACTTCGAGGTCGACCGGGCCCTCGCCGATCCGGCGTACGTACGCCGCAAGAGAGACGTCCTCGACGCCCACGGCCTCTCGGTCTGGGCGATCTCCAACCACCTCGTCGGCCAGGCCGTCTGCGACGACCCCATCGACGAGCGGCACCGGGCCATCCTGCCCGCGCGCCTCTGGGACGACGACCCCGAGACCGTACGCCGCAACGCGGCCCGCGAGATGGCGGACACCGCGCGCGCGGCGGCGCTCCTCGGCGTCGACACCGTCGTCGGCTTCACCGGCTCGTCGATCTGGCACACCGTCGCCATGTTTCCGCCGGCCACCCCCGGCATGATCGAGGCCGGCTACCGCGACTTCGCCGACCGGTGGAACCCCGTCCTCGACGTCTTCGAGGAGCACGGCGTCCGCTTCGCCCTCGAAGTCCACCCCAGCGAGATCGCCTACGACTACTGGACCACCCGCCGCACCCTCGAAGCCATCGGCCACCGCCCCTCCTTCGGGCTCAACTGGGACCCGTCCCACATGGTCTGGCAGGACATCGACCCGGCCGGCTTCCTCCTCGACTTCGCGGACCGCATCTACCACGTCGACTGCAAGGACACCCGCGTCCGCGTCGGCGACGGCCGCCGCGGCCGGCTCTCCTCCCACCTGCCCTGGGGCGACCCCCGGCGCGGCTGGGACTTCGTCTCCACCGGGCGCGGGGACGTGCCCTGGGAGGACTGCTTCCGCGCGCTGAACTTCATCGGCTACGAGGGCCCCGTCTCCATCGAGTGGGAGGACGCCGGGATGGACCGCCTCGACGGCGCGGCCGAAGCCGTCGGCCTCATCCGCCGCCTCGCCTCCACCCGGCCCCCCACCGCGTCCTTCGACGCCGCGTTCGCCACCGCCGAACCGATGGACCAGAAGGACCTGAAGGACCTGAAGGACCAGAAGGAAGGAACCCGCCATGAGTGAGACGACCACGCGGGAAACGGCAGGCGCGACCGGGCGCCTCGGCGTCTGGTTCGTCGGCGCCCGCGGCTCTGTCGCCACGACCGCCGTCGTCGGCGCCGCCGCCCTCGCCGCGGGCCTCGTCCCGCCCACCGGCCTCGTCACCGCCCTCGACGACTTCGCCGCCGCCGGGCTCCCCGCGCTCGACCGGCTCGTCTTCGGCGGCCACGACGTCACCGACACCCCGCTGCCCAAGCGGGCCGAACAACTCGCCGCCGGGGGAGTGTTCCCCGCGATGCTGCTGCCCGCCGTCGAGGCCGCGCTGCTCGCCGCCGACCGCGAGATCCGACCCGGCGCCCGCATGCCGTCCGACCGGCCCCAGCGCGAGCCCGCCACCGCCCTCACCGACGACATCGTCTCCTTCCGCGAGCGCCACGGCCTCGACCAGGTCGTCGTCGTCGACGTCTCCTCCACCGAACCCCCGGCCGCCGCCCACCCCGCCCACAGCGACCTCGCCGGCCTCGAAGCCGCCCTCGACCACGAGCCCGACGTCCTCCCCGCCAGCTCCCTCTACGCCTACGCGGCCCTGCGCGCCGACTGCGCCCACGTCGAGTTCACGCCCTCCCAGGGCCTCCGCGTCCCCGCCCTCCGCGCCCTCGCCGCACTGCGCCGGCTGCCGTACGCGGGCTGCGACGGGAAGACCGGCGAGACCCTGGTCCGTACGGCCCTGGGGCCGATGTTCGCCCACCGGGCCCTGCGCGTACGGTCCTGGTCGGGCACCAACCTGCTCGGCGGCGGCGACGGCGCCACCCTCGCCGACCCCGAGGCCGCCCTCAGCAAGAACACCTCCAAGCGCAGCGGCCTCACCGCCATGCTCGGCGACGGCGTCGAGGGCCTCACCCACATCGACTACGTGCCGAGCCTGGGCGAGCGGAAGACGGCATGGGACCACATCGCCTTCGACGGCTTCCTCGGCACCCCGATGACCCTCCAGTTCACCTGGCAGGGCGTCGACTCGGCGCTCGCCGCGCCCCTCGTCCTCGACCTCGCCCGCTTCCTCGCCCGCGCCCGCGAGCACGGCGCCACCGGACCGCAGGAGCAGCTCTCCTTCTTCTTCAAGGACCCGGTACGGACGGAGGGCGCACCCGCCGAACACCGCCTGGTCACCCAGTTCGAGGCGCTGCGGAGCTGGTACGCGGGGGAGGCCCGGTGATCGGCGCCAAGGCCCGCGCCTTCGCGGAGCTCGTACGGGCACCGGCCGCGCTCACCGTCCTCGGCGACACCCTCGCCGGCGCCGCCGCGAGCGGCCGTCCCGCCGCGCCGACCGGGCGCCTCGCGGCCGCCTCCACCTGCCTGTACTGGGCGGGCATGGCGCTCAACGACTACGCCGACCGCGAGGAGGACGCCGAGGAACGCCCCGCCCGCCCCGTGCCCTCCGGCCGGGTCAGCCCGCGCGCCGCGCTCGCCACCGCCACCGCGCTCACGGCGGCCGGACTCACCGCCGCGGCCGCCGCCGGGGGCCGCGACACCCTCGCGGTCGCCGTCCCGCTCGCCGCCACCGTCTGGGCCTACGACCTGGGGGTGAAGAACACCCGGTACGGGCCGGCCGCCATGGCCGCCGCCCGGGGCCTCGACGTCCTCATGGGCGCCGGCGCCCGCCGGGCCCGGCGCGCCCTCGCCCCGGCCGCCCTCCTCGCCGGTCACACGTACGCCATCACGGCGGTCAGCCGCCGCGAGACCCTCGGGGCGGGCGCCTCCCTGCCGGCCGGGGCGCTCGCCGCCACCGGCGCGGTCGGCCTGGTCACCGCCGCGCTCACCCCGCCGGCCACCGCCCGCGCCCACCGCGTCGTCTCGACCGCCCTCATCGGCGGCTACGCCCTCGCCGCCGGCTCCGCCCAGCTGGCCGCGACCGTCCGCCCCGACGCCACCCACCTGAAGCGCGCGGTCGGGGCCGGGATCCACGCCATGATCCCGCTCCAGGCGGCCCTGACCGCGCGGGGCGGCTCCGTCCGTACCGCGCTCTCCCTCCTGGCCGCCTACCCGCTGGCCAGGAGCCTGTCCCGGAAGGTGTCCCCGACATGACCCCACGGCCCGGGCCCCCCGCGGCCCCCGCGCCTCTTGCGCCGAGAGCGCTCCGCTTCGGCTACGGCACCAACGGCCTCGGCGACCACCGCCTCGACGAGGCCCTGGAGGTGATCGCCGGACTCGGGTACAGCGGTGTCGCCCTCACCCTCGACCGCGGCCACCTGGACCCGTACACCGCCGACCTCGGGCGCCGCCTCGCCCGCACCCGCCGCAGGCTCGCCGCGCTCGGCCTCTCGGTCGTCGTGGAGACCGGCGCCCGCTACCTCCTCGACCCCTGGCGCAAACACGCCCCCACCCTCCTCGACAGCGACCCCGAGGGCCGCGCGCGCCGACTCGGCCACCTAAGGCGGGCCGTCGGGATCGCCGCCGACCTGGGGGCCGAGGCGGTCTCCTTCTGGAGCGGCACCCCCGAACCCGGGCTGTCCGACGAGGAGGCGTTCCGGCACCTCACCGAGGGCTGCGCGGCGCTCGTCGAGACCGCGCGACCGGCCGGAGTGCGGCTCGGGTTCGAACCCGAGCCCGGCATGCTCGTCGAGGACCTCGACGGGTACGAGCGGCTGCGCGAGGCCCTCGGCGACCCGGAGACCTTCGGCCTCACCCTCGACATCGGCCACTGCCAGTGCCTGGAGAAGGCCCCGCCCGCCGACTGCGTACGCCGTGCCGCGCCCTGGCTCGTCAACGTACAGATCGAGGACATGCGCCGGGGCACCCACGAGCACCTGGAGTTCGGGGACGGCGAGATCGACTTCCCGCCCGTCCTCGCCGCGCTCGCCGAGTCCGGATACGGCGGTCTCGTCTCCGTCGAGCTCCCGCGCCACGGACACAGCGGCCCGCGCACCGCCGCCCGCTCGCTCGACGCCCTGCGCGCCGCCTCTGCCCACCCCTGGACCACCGAGGCGGTCCACCGCGTCCGCACCGAACCCGAATCTCTCGCGACGCTCTTCCCCGTCGCAGCCCGGCACACCGACCCCGGCACCGGGGACGCCGTCCGCGCCCAGCTCCTCCAGGCAGTTCCCGGCCCCGAACAGGTGAATTTCCTCGTGGAGTTGTACGAGCAGGGGGACGCGGCCGAACGGCTCGCCGTCCTCCGGGCCCTGCCCCTCCTCGACCGCGACGGGGAGCTCGGCGCCGGGGCGCTGCCGCTGGTCGCCGACGCGCTGCGCACCAACGACGTCCGGCTCGTCACGGCCGCCGTCGGCCCGTACGCGGCCCGGCACCTCGACCGGGCGGACTGGCGCCAGGCCGTCCTCAAGTGCGTCTTCATGGGCATCCCGCTCGACGCCGTCGCGGGTCTCGCCCGCCGCGCGGACCCCGAACTCGTCCGCATGTTCCGGGCGTTCGCCGCCGAGCGCACCGCCGCCGGCAGGCCCGTCCCCGACGACCTGCGGGAACGGCTCGACCTCCACGAGACGGGAGAGCGCCATGCGCATCTTTGACCCCCACATCCACATGACCTCCCGCACCACCGACGACTACCGGGCCATGGCCGCCGCGGGCGTCCGTGCCCTCGTCGAGCCCGCGTTCTGGCTCGGGCAGCCGCGCACCAGCCCGGGCAGCTTCCACGACTACTTCGACGCGCTGCTCGGCTGGGAGCCGTACCGCGCCGCCCAGTACGGCGTCCGGCACTTCTGTGCACTCGCCCTCAACCCCAAGGAGGCCAACGACCCGCGGTGCCTCCCGGTCCTCGACGACCTGCCCCGCTACCTGCTGAAGGACAACGTCGTCGCCGTCGGCGAGATCGGCTTCGACTCGATGACCGAGGCGGAGGAGCACGCCTTCACCGTGCAGCTGGCGCTGGCCCGCGAGCACGGCCTGCCCGCCCTCGTCCACACCCCGCACCGCGACAAGGCCGTCGGCACCGCCCGCACTCTGGAGATCGTCCGCGCCGACGGCATCGACCCCTCGCTCGTCGTCGTCGACCACCTCAACGAGGTCACCGCGCCGCTCGTCGCCGCCTCCGGCTGCTGGATGGGCTTCTCCGTCTACCCCGACACCAAGATGGACCCGGACAGGACGGTCGCGATCCTCAAGGAACACGGCACGCGCCGCGTCCTGGTCAACTCGGCCGCCGACTGGGGCCACAGCGACCCGCTGCTCACCCACGCGACCGCCCTCGCCATGCTCGGCACCGGTTTCACCGAGGACGACGTCGACCAGGTGCTGTGGCGCAACCCCGTGGAGTTCTACGGACAGAGCGGCCGTCTCCTCCTGGACGAACCCGAACTCCAGCCGCTCGACGAACTGTTCGCCGGGAACTCGATCCGCCGGGGCGGCTGCTGATGCGGCTGCGCCACCCCGGCGGCGAGCTCGTCCACCTCGGCTACTGCACCAACGTGCACCCGGCCGAGGACCTGGACGGCATCCTCGCCCAACTCGACGCCTACGCCCTGCCCGTCCGCGCCCGCCTGGACGAACCGGTCCTGGGCCTGGGCCTGTGGCTCGCCCACGAGCCGGCCGCCGCGCTCGCAGCCGACCCCGGCCTGACACGGCGCCTCCGGGCCGAACTCGCCGTGCGCGGCCTCGAAGTGGTGACCCTGAACGGCTTCCCGTACGGCGGTTTCCATCAGCCCGTCGTCAAGCACGCCGTCTACCGCCCGGACTGGACCACACCCGAACGGCGGCTCCACACCGAGAACCTGGCGTGCGTCCTCGCCGGACTGCTCCCCGACGACGTCGAGGAGGGCAGCATCTCCACGCTCCCGCTCGGCTGGCGCGACGACTGGCAGCACCCGTACGACTCCGATCTGGCGAACCGCCAGATCAAGCTGCTCGGGGACGAACTCGACGCGATCCGGAGGGCGACGGGACGGACGATCCGCATCGCGTTCGAGCCGGAGCCGGGCTGCGTCGTCGAGACCACCGACGACGCCGTACGACACCTCTCCGGACTCGACCCGCGCCACTTCGGACTCTGCCTCGACGTCTGCCACCTCGCCGTCGCCTTCGAGACTCCCGACGAGGCCCTGCGGCGGCTCGCCGGAGCCGGGATCCCCGTGACGAAGGTCCAGGTCTCCTGCGCCCTGCACGCCGACGACCCGTCCGACCCCGCCACCCGCGCCGCGCTCGCCGCCTTCGACGAGCCCCGCTTCCTCCACCAGACGCGCAGGGCGGGACACCCCGCCACCGGCACCGACGACCTGCCGGCCGCCCTCACGGGCCTCGCCGCCGACGTCCCCTGGCGCACACACGTCCACATCCCCCTGCACACCGACCCCGCACCCCCGCTCGCCTCCACCCGACCCGTCCTGCGCGCCGCCCTCGCCGCGCTCCTGCGCGCCGACCACCCCGTCGCCCGCCACCTCGAGACCGAGACCTACACCTGGTCGGTGCTGCCCGAGCCCCCGCGCGACACGGCCGGGCTCGCCGACGGGATCGCCGCCGAACTGGACTGGACCCGCCGCGAACTGCTCGCACTCGGCCTGACCGGACAGGCCCTGGCCCCCGAACCGAACAGGAGCACCCACAACCGATGAGTGTCGTCGTCCTGGACGTCGTGGGCCTCACCCCACGCACGCTCACCCACATGCCCAGCCTGCGCGCCACCGCCGGGACGGGCTTCACCGCCACCCTCGACACGGTCCTGCCCGCGGTCACCTGCTCCGTCCAGTCCACCTTCCTGACCGGCCTGATGCCCGCCCAACACGGCATCGTCGGCAACGGCTGGTACGACCGCGACATGGGCGAGTTCGCCTTCTGGCGTCAGCACAACGCCCTGGTGCAGGGTGAGAAGGTCTGGCAGACCGCCCGCCGCACCCGCCCCGGCCTCAAGGTCGCCAACATCTGCTGGTGGTACGCGATGGGCGCGGACGTCGACATCACCGTCACCCCACGCCCCGTCTACCGCTACGACGGCCGCAAGTCCCCCGACTGCTACACCGTCCCGGCCGAGCTGCGCGACACCCTCACCGAGGAGCTCGGCCCCTTCCCCCTCTTCGACTACTGGGGCCCCAAGGCCGGCCTCGCCTCCTCCCGATGGATCGCCGACGCCACTCGCCGGGTCCTCGCCGACCACGACCCGGACCTCACGTTCGTCTACCTCCCGCACCTGGACTACGACCTCCAGCGCTTCGGCCCGGACTCCCCGCAGGCCCGCACGGCCGCCCGCGAGCTCGACACCGTCCTCGCCCCGCTCCTGGACACCCTGGCGGCCCGGGGGAGCACGGTCGTCGCCCTGAGCGAGTACGGCATCACCGAGGTCCGGCGGCCCGTCGACATCAACCGGGCGCTGCGCCGCGAGGGCCTCCTGAACGTCTACACCCAGCAGGGGATGGAGTACCTCGACCCCTGGACCTCGCGAGCCTTCGCGACCCCGGACCACCAGCTCTCGCACGTGTACGTGGCCGACCCCGACGACGTGGAGCGCGTACGGGAGCTGCTCCTGAAGGTCGAGGGCATCGACCAGGTGCTCGACCGGGACGACCAGGCGAAGGCCGGGCTCGACCACCCCCGGACCGGGGAGCTCGTCGCGGTCGCCGCGGCCGACAGCTGGTTCACGTACTACTACTGGCTGGACGACGACCGTGCCCCGGACTTCGCCCGGGGCGTGGAGATCCACCGCAAGCCCGGATACGACCCGGCGGAGCTGTTCTTCGACCCGGCCGACCCGCTGGTCATGGCCAGGGCCGCCATGAGCGTCGCGAAGCTCAAGCTGGGCATCAGGGGCACCCTGTCCGTCGTCCCGACCGACCCGTCCTGCGTCCGGGGCAGCCACGGCCGCCTCCCGGACAATCCTGAGGACACGCCCGTACTCCTCTGCTCCCGCCCCATGCACACACGGGACCGCTTCCACGCCACAGAGGTGAAGGAGTTCCTGCTCACCTGCTTGGACGACGCGAAGTCCGACTGACCACGCGAGGGCGGCGCCAAGCAGCAGGCCGAGGGTGTCGACCACGACGCGCCGCTTGCACCGCTTCGATGCCGTTGTCGACGAGACAGCCGATCGCGTCCGGCATCGCCCGGTGGGGCACGCTTCCGGACCCGGGAGCAGGACGACAAGAGCTGCTCACGCGTCGGGGTGCTCCGGCAGGGCGAGCCAGTCCGACCAGGAGATCTCTCGGCCGAGGAATCGCGGCTGCTCGAACGGCCAGTCGGCGGCGATCCACTGCGGCACGAGCTCATCGAGGGCCTGCTCGACCTTGCTGTCCACCAGCTCGTCCACCACCCACCAGGAGATCTCGCCGTCCGCGCCGGCCCTCTCCGGTGGGTCGATGTAGACGCAGCCGAGCAGAGCCGTCTCCGCCGCGTCGAACAGCGCGTAGTTGAAGGACTCGTGTGCGGCGATCTCCAGCTCGTGCCGCAACAGGTCGGCCTGGTCGGCCTCGTAGGTCATGGTGGCCGCAGGCCAGCCCCAGGCCGGGCCGAAGATCGTCCACAGCCGCTCGCGCGAACCCATCACAGCCGGATAGTCGAGCGGGGTGTCCGCCTCCCGGATCGGCCGCAGGTGATGGCCACCGCCCGGCAACGGCACCAGGACGGGATGGACGAAGTCATCAGGAAGCCAGCTCATGGAGCCCGACGGTAGCAGCGCGCAGCCGTCCGCTCCCCTGTATTTCCCCCGTCATACGGCCAGGCTCGGCTCCTCTGCAGGGCAGGGCTCGCGATCACCCGAACGGACTCTCGTTCGATCGACCGACCCCATGCCCACCGCTCGCCCTGCGGTGAGAGCCCGGCGAGGTGAATCCGCAGGCCAATTGGCGCGAGTCAGCTTGTGGACAGGTCCTGTTGGAAGAGTGGATCTTGTTCGTTCATGATCGCTTCCTGTGGGGTGTGAGGCTCGGACGAACGACCGGTGGTCGCGGCTCATGTCGCTGTTGCCCTGGAGCATCAAGCCGGGTCGTCCGCAGGTGTGGACGCGGCTGCAGCGACCGCGTCCATGGTTCGACCCCCTGTGAGAGGAGCGACGTGATGCTCGGCTACTGCCTGGCGCTCGTTCGCCGGCCGGCCCTGCCCGCGCTGGCGATCGGTGTGGTGTTCGCGGCGGCCGCGACTGCCGTGCCGGTCCTGGACGACGGCACGCCGTGGAGCGAAGCCGCTCCCGATGCCCTGGCCGCAGGTGCGGCGGTCGCCTTCGTCTTCACCTTCGTACTGGCCCTCACCGCAGCGGTGGGCGCCGCCCGCACGGCTCGCCGGTACGGGATGGCGCTCGGACCCGAAGCCGTGGCCCTGCCCTGCCCTGCGTTCGTGAAGTGAGGATCCCCGCCGTCGCGGGCAGAACCGCCTTCCAGCTGACGGACAGCGTGCGACACGTCATTGAGAAGGACCCCGTCCTGCGGGTGCAGGAGATCACCTCGTTCGGGCACGGCGTCCTGGACCTGACCCTGCGCGGACCGTCGGACGCGACGGTCTTCGTGAGTGTCCGCGTCACCACCGGACCGAACGAGACGGCTGCCGTCGTGGAAGCGCGTCCGGAAGCCACGTACAAGAAGCTCGACGCGGCGGTCTGCTGGGCCCTCGCCCGCGTGGTCGAGAAGCACGCGGCACAGGCCCTGCATGACGAAGCTGCGGGTGACTCCCTCTGACGCCAGGTCACGCCCGCGGCTGCCGGAAAGCTGCCGACGGCCTTCCTACGGCGTGTCGAGACGCTCGCCCAGTTCACTGTCCGAGAGGGCGCCGACGGCGTACTGATGGCTCCGGCTGAACGTGCAGTCGACCAACAGGGTCCACTCCACGGCTCCGGCGGAGTTGTCACGGACCAAGACCTGGTCGACCAAGGGGCCCCGAGTGCCGTCCGCTCGGGGGAAGCGTGGAGGGGGCTGCCTTGTCGTGCGCAACCGCTCAACCTCCCGGCATGTAGCGGAGTCCGAAGGGGAAAGGCAGGCAGCAGAAAGAGGGATGCGGTGGAAGAGGTCCTGGTGGCGGCAGTCAAGTGGGCTGGTCGAGGCGTGATGCTCGCCCTCGACTACCTCAACCTGCGTGCCACCTTCGAGCAGATCCGGCGCGGCGTCCGAAAGAACCGTCGCTAGCGTGCGGAGCGGATGAGAGGTTCACAGCCAGACGGGCGGCCGCCCCGGCCTGGACCCAGCCGGTGCCATCGGCCTCGCCGACTGTTGTCCACCAGGACATCAGCCGGACCGCCATCGCTTCTGGCTCTGATGGAAGAGGGGTGAGACCGAAGTGATCTTCCAGCTCGTGCCGCAGGAACTCGCCGATCTCCGCCTGGTCAGTGCCACGCCGGAGCCTCTGGAGCAGAGGGGCGAGCATGCAGTCGTACTCGTCCTGCACATCGTCGGCGACACCGATCGGATCCCACTCGTTGAGGAGATGCCGAAGGCCGTTCTCGGTGACGTCGGTTTCGGATCGCATCGCTCCAGAGTGCCATCCGAGAACCGACGCCATCACTCACCCCCACCTTGATCCAAACGAAACTGGCCAGTTCAGGGGAGAGTGACGTTGTTGAGGGCATCGTGGGTGGGCAGGTTACCGGCGGCGGCCTTGTCCTGCTGGTCACCGTTCCCGAAGGTCTGGGACAGGAGCCCGACCCCGGGGAGGTTGTTGCCGACGCTGTCGGCGGTCGCTGCTCCGGCGGAGGCGAGGACGGCGGTGGCGGCGACAGCGGCGGCGGTGAGGACACGGCGGTTGAAGATCGTCATGCCGGACTCAACGACTCCGGCGGCGACAGGGCACGGGGGTTACGCCGCCCCCACCCTCGGCGCCCCGCTGCGGCACCCCTGCTGCGTGCATCTTCAACCGCCACGGCAGTCGCGGAAGAGACTCCTTCCCTACCAGTCCTACGCGAGGGGGACGTCGTCAAGCCGAACACTGAGCTGGGCGCCCACCTCGTGAAATCCCAGAGCCACAGCCACACGCTGTGATGGAAGAAGTCGTGCTCTCCACTGTGGGCGCAACCCGGCATCGAGAGCATGGGCCACCGCTGCGGATGCCACGGCCCGGGCCAGGTGCCGGCCCCGATGGTGCCGGGCGACCAGCACGCTCAGGTGGGCTACCGAACGCGGCCAGGACTGGTACCCGGCTGCGGCCACCACTTCATCGCCCTGGCGAAGACAGAACGAGGGAGAAGAGATGCTCTCCAGACCGCTCTCGCCGGCCTCGGCCTCCCCGGTCAGTGCCAGCATCCTGGCCAGCCCTCCATCACCGATCGGCAGCTGCTCGACGTTGGTTCCCTCGTGCGCAGGAAGAAAGCCGTCCCGGTCGAGGTAGAAGAGCGAAGCCGGCCCGAGAACCTCGAGAACAGGCAGCACCGCACGCAGGCGAGCGATGTCGAGGACCTCTTCGTGGGTCATTTTCCGTGCGGCGTCGTCCACCATTCTGGCGGCCTGCACGCTCGGCGCAGTGACGAGTGTGGTGGCGCCGATCCGCACGATCCCGGTCCACGCCGGCGGGCACAACAGCGATTCGGGCGCGACCACAACTCTTGCCCCACCCGCAGGTCCGAACGCGACTGGTGTGCCCGCCAGGTCCTCCCACAGCTCGCGGGCGTGCATGAACAGGAGATCGTCGGTCATGACCGCATCTTGTCGACTCCGCAGCGGGGGAGCGACCAGATTTCAGGCCGGGCACATGGCCAGACGCCAAGGCGCCGACACATCTGGCCAAGCGCCGACCGGAGCGGTCGGTCACGCTCACCTCCGAAAGGTCATTTATACGCCCCCCAAATTCAGGGGCTGCTGGCATTTGCAGGTTCGGGCGGTAGGGGTGCGCGGGGGCTCACGAGGTCGAGCAGTTCGATGCCGAGTGGGGGCGGTGAGTAGATACCGATGTATTCGCGTGCCAGCTCGAGAAGTTGGTGGTGGCCGTGAGGGCCGTCAGGGATCGCGGATCCCCGTCTGCGCGCTGTCATTCCGTCGATGGGTGATCGGTGCGGGCTGCGGGGCCGGTTCACGCCGGTCTCGACGCGGTCCTGGGCCGATCGGAGGATGGAAGGCAGCGTGGCGGCGTCGAAATCTCTTGAGGAATCGTGGGCGGCGAGATAGCTGGCGAGTTCCTCATGGGCCTGGTGTATGAGATGCCGCGCAGCGGTCAAGTCGCGGTGACGGAGCGCCAGGTGCTCGGCCAGACGGGCGAGTGATTCGATGTGCACCGCGCGCATGGTGATCCGCGAGAGGATCCGCATGGCCTCGTTGATGTCCGAGTCCGACACAGTTACCGCGGCATGGCCGAGTGCCTGGTCGCGCTTGCGTGGGTCGGTGATGTGATCGAGGTGGGACAGGGCGAGAGCAGGATCCCTGGCGGAAATGGTCAGGGAGACCCATGCGCTGTCCGCGTGTTTGCCGGGAGGCAGTCGCCGCGCGAGGGCGACGGCGCGTGCCAGGTTGTCGGTACGGGCCAGGTGCCCCACCAGTTGCGACATGGCGTCGCCATCGTGGCCGAGGTGGTGCTCGGCGGCCGCCAGCAGGCTTGCGACGCGTCTGGGCGCCAAGGCCCACAAGCACGCGACCAGTTGACTGAGGCCCATCATGAACCAGCCTGGACGGGGGAGTTCGTCCCACAGGCGGGCCTCGGCCGTCTCGACCAGTTCCAGTGCGAGTGCAGGGCTCACCAGGGCTGCGAGCTCGGCCGCCTGGGCGAGTTCGAAGCAGTCGGTCGAGGTTCTGAGCCGTGCCAGGAGCCAGGCCACCACCGGTCCCTCGACGGGGCGACCGTCGCCCCCGCGAGCCACGGGCAGCACCCCGCCGGGCAGGTCTCGCACCCGGGCCAGTACGGCGGCCACGTCACGCGCCGATCGCGGCCGGCGCGCGGGATGCTTCTCCAGCAGCGCGGCCACGAGCCGGACCAGTTCGAAGGGCAGGTCGGGCCGCAGGCTGTGCAGCGGGGCAGGGGTCTCCTCGCAGTGCCGACGCATCAGGACGTAGTAGTCCCCGTTGAAGGGAGGGGTGCCGACGAGCAACGCGTACAACACGCAGCCGAGGGCGTACAGGTCGCACCGGAAGTCGACGTGGGCCCCGCGCCACTGCTCGGGTGCCATGTACGCCGGCGTGCCGAACGGACGTCCCGTCACCGTCAGGCCGCTGGTCGAATCAGCGGTACGGGCGATCCCGAAGTCGCAGATCCTCACGCGACCGTCGTGCTGACGAAAGAGGTTCGCGGGCTTGAGGTCCCGATGGACGATGCCGTGGTCATGCGCAGCGGCGAGTACCTCGGCGCTCTGCAGGGCCAGGTCCACCGCCTCGTCCAGGGGGAGTCCTGAGGGCATCGTGGCAAGGGCGGCGCTCAGATCCGCGCCCTCCAACAGTTCCATGACGATGTACAGCTGGCCGGCGTCCTGCCCCGCGTCGTGGACGGTCACGACTCCCGGATGGGACACCCGGCCGCCGATGACCGCCTCGCGGCGAAACCGGGCCACGGCCTCGTCGTCCTCTCCTTCGGACCGCATCAGCTTCACGGCGACGAGCCGTTGCGTGTCCAGGTCGAGGGCCTTCCACACCTCGCCCATGCCACCCCGGCCTATGAGCTCGACCAGCTCGTATCTTCCTGCTAACTGCTCTTCCGCCTGCATGACATCCCCCGAATCTCGAACACGCATCAGCCGAAGGCCTGGCCGGCCCTACCGGTCCTGCTTCCAGGAAACGCGCTTCCCGCCGAGTTGCGTTCCCATGCACGCGGAAGCGTGGGTCGCGCGGCCCGCCGAACAGCCGGATTACGGTCGGTTGGTCCCGTAGAAGTATCCGGAGCGCACATGTTTCGGCGAACCTGTGCCAGGCAGCGGCGAAACAGGACGGTTTCAGCCCTGCTGGGGTGGGTGATCAGTCCTCGGCAAAGGAGAGACACACTGCGCGCGGATCCAGGATCACCTGGTTATCGGTATAGCAATCTGCCTGCCGGGTGCCGACCTCGCTCGCACAGCCCATGCAGACGAGGTTCGGGCCATCGGTGCCAGAAGAGCCCTGGCAGCAGCCGATCGATCGCATGACGTCGGGGTGTTGTTCTGTGCCGATCACGTCGTCAGGGTGCACGGTGAAGCCCGGGACCTCGATGCCGAAATCGCTTGCCTGAAGATTCCTGGCGTAGGTGCCGCGGGGCATCCGGGCCGGCCGTGTCCGGATGCCCGGTATCTCCGACATCGGGACCGGCGGCGGCAGCCTCACCTTGGTGAGCGGTCCGGTGAGGGGAAGTCGGCAGTGGTCACACAAGAAGCGCGGCATTCTGCCGATTCTGCAGATCGAGAACTGCCTTCACCAGCGAATTTGCCTCGACGAAGAGCTGGAGAGACTGCGCTCGCATCTCGGTGCCGCCGCCGGGCGCGTCGCCGAGGCCCCCATGCCCCGAAGGTGGACAGAGGGTGCGTCGTCACGCGCCAGAACGGCCGCTCCGGAGGACGCGGATGCGTCGAGCGTGGGGGGTGTCGGGACGAGGAGCGGCCGGCCGGGGGCCGGCCGGGCGGGACCACCCGCCCTCGCGGATGATGTCTAATCTCGCGGTATGAAGATCGACTGGAGGGCGGAGTACTTGCGCCTGTTGGATGGCCGTCGTCGTGGGTTCCTGGACCCTGAGGTCATGCGGCAGGACGGTCTTCCGGTGGACCGGAGGCTGACCGAGGCGGACCTGGCATCGGCGGAAGGGGAGCTCGGGATCTCATTCCCGGCCGAGTACCGCGAGTATCTCCTGCGGCAGGGAAACCCCGGGAGGGGGTGCAAGCAGCTGTGGCGCGGCCCGCGGGGCTGGGGCTGGTACGACGACACCCACACCAACTACGACCTGCTGACCGAGCCGTTCCCGCACCCCGACTCGTACCGCGCTTACGACGAGGAGCTGCATGAGCGCGAGCCGCCCCGTGAGGACGCGGAGGCCTGGGAAGAGTGGGACTGCGAGGGCGGGGTGCTGGAGGAACGGAAGACGGCCGGTGCGGTGTACATCCAGGAGGGCGGTTGCGGCTTCTCCACGCTCCTCGTCGTCACGGGCCCGCACCGAGGCGAGATGTGGTTCGACGGCCGAGCCACCTGCGACCGGATCCTCCCCCTGAGGTGGGGCGGCCGGCCCGTTTCCTTCGCCGAGTGGGTCGAGCGGGGCATGAGCCTGACCCCGTGGTGAACGGACGGCACGGCGACGTCGATGGCCCCGACAGGACCGGCGAGGCGTCGTGGCGTTGAGCGCGTGGTCTGGACGGAAGTGAGGAAGAAGGGCGGGCCGGCGAAGCGGGTGTTCCTCAAGCAGGTGCCGAAGGACGGCATCCTGTGCGTGCTTCTGGTCCTCGGCACGTTCGCGCTGCACTTCGCACGTGCCGCCGTCCTGGCCGATCCTCGCCACAGTGAGGCCTCAGAGCAAGGACCCACCGCGGGAGCGGCTGGATCGTTCCCGCCGTGCTGGGCTCTTGCATCGCCAAGAGGCGCCGTGACGTCGGCGGCCCGCTGCTGCGGGCCAGGTGGTCAGAAGAGGGCGTCCTGGTCGGGCTCCGGCCGAGGCAGGTCGGCGACGTCCTCGCCCCGCCATTTCGTCTCCAGGTGCTTGCGTCACCCTTGCGGCGGGGGGAACGGGATGCCCCACTCTGCGAGCTGCTTCTTGGTACTCGCCCCCAAGACTGGCCGCGACGGGTACGTCGAGCCCTCCGGCATCGCCGAAGCCGTCGTCACGGCCGGCCTGGCACGGACCTCCGCCATCAGCGTCGGCGACGACTGGGCCGTTCACCGCCTCATCTCCCCCGAGACAGTCAAGGCCAAGCGTTGAAAGCCGTTCCCTCCGGCTCATCACGCGGTCGCCCGGTACATCCGGCCGACCGGAACAGCGCACGGCATCTCGGAGTCAGGGGCCGGTGACGCGGACCCGGAGCTCGTACTGGGCGCCGCTGCTGATCGCCTGCGCCTGCTCGACGAGGTCGGCGGCCGTGAAGCCGAGAGTGCGGCGTCGGCGGCTGCGCGGAGCAGCGGCACGATCTCGGCGACCGGCCGACAATCCGGCCTCAGGCGCGATCAGCCCCCGTCGACGTCGTCACACAGGATGACCGGAGTGGGATCGGTGGCCGGCGCGCATGATGACCGCCCATCTGGCAACCTACGCAGCACCTGAGGTGGACCGGCCTGAATGAGACGCCGCACGACCGCTCACGAAGGGACGAGAATTCGATCAACCGGCATGCAGCGACGTGACGTCGTAGTACACCGCTGAGCTGGGAGACAGGGCGCGGCAGGTCAGTTGGTGCATGCGTGCTCTGCGGGCGTGGATCTCGACCTGGAAGGTCGACAGTCCGGCGAGTCGGCCGGTGACGCGGACCCGCCAGCGGTCGTCGTCCCTGACTGTCTCCTCGATGACGTAGTCGTGCCGACGCGATGGACCCGCGTGGTGGAGGACGGCCGACAGGGCCGCCTGCTGGGGCGGGGTGAGGTCCGTGTAGCCGCGCAGGTGGTTCGGGTGGATGTGGTCCGACAGGTGTTCTTCGACCACCGTCACTGCCGAGAGGGCGTCGAGATTGCCGTAGTAGACGCCGTCGGGTACGACGGCGACGTTCGCGGCGAACCGATCGCCACCCACGTGTGTGCACTCCCACACGAGCTGTGGCCAGACATCACTGAGCGCGCCTGCCACGGGACGGCCGCGGAGAGCGCAGCAGGTGTCGCGCAGACCGTGGGTGCAGACGAGGATGACAGATGGGTGCCCCTGTTCTCCGGGCGTGTCCATGGCGGCGACGATTTCCACCAAGTCCCTGTCGTCGCCCCACGTACCCCATTTCTGAGTGTGGGCGCTTCCCGCGTCGTAGCGGAGGACCGCCCACAGCGGCCGTTCGTCGGAACGACTGCGGCCATGTCGGCGGATCAGCAGGATGCGGGCGCGCATCGCCCGTGCGGCTGCGCTCACCCGTGCCTTGACGCCGGGATCGAGAGCGATTCCGGCGAAACCGTTGGGCGGCCAGCCGGCCCGGTACTCGATGAGGATCCAGGCCGAACCGTACGGTGCTGTGCCCGCGATCGGGTCTCCGCGCAGGCGGGCGGCGTCGGAGCAGAGGAACCGTGCTGGAGTCGTCATCGGGTCTGTCTCATGACTCGACGGGGACGAGTACGCCGGCGCGGAGCAGCCGTTCGACGAAGGCAAGCCCCAGTTCGGAGGCAGTGTGAGTGCCGCCGTCGAGGAGCTTCGGCGTCGATGCGAGTTCTGCCTCCGACAGATCGAGCCACCCGACGCGGGTGGCGAGGCGCCGGCCCACCAGCCTCGCCTCCAACGCCTCCCGAAGCCGCACCGGCAAGTCGGGCGCGAGGCCGGCCAGAGCCGCGAGCTGCGCCAGGGGCCCCATCGGCGCCGGGCGCGCCTGGCCGCGGCGGGTGCGATGGAACAGGGGGGTGGGGTCGGCCTCGGTGAGCGCGGCGACGAGACGTCGGCGGACCCAGTCGATTTCGTCGTCCGGACCATCCACACCCAGGGGGAGGGACCCGCGCATCTCCACATCCTCGCGCAGCAACGCCACTGCGGCCTCGGCGAGTTGTTGCGCCAGCGCGTGCCGAGTCCAGGTGTGGACGCCGAGTGTCAGATGGATCGACACCGCGCCCAGCGCTTCGGCGGCGTGCAGCCAGCCGCGTGGCAGATAGAGGACGTCGCCGGGTTCGAGCACGGCGTCGATGTACGCCCTTCTCCGCGCGGCATCGGCGACCGCGGCGCGGTGGTCAGTCCAGGGCTGGTCGCGCAGCGGAGCCGGGAACACGGGCTCGTGGACGATCCAGCGCTTGGTGCCGGTGACCTGCAGCACGAACACGTCGTGGACGTCGTAGTGATCGTCGAAGCCGCGGTTCTGCGGCGGGGTGACGTAGGCATTCACTTGGACGGGGTGGCCGAGCTCCGTGCCGAGCCGCCCCGCGAAGTTCGTGACCGGCTGCCAGGTACGCTGCAGCGCCTGCAGAACCAGGGTGCTGCCGCCGGCGAAGCTCCGCCACAGGGCGGTGTCGTCCAGCTGGTCCGCGACCGACGCGCCCACTCCTCCCGGCGAGGTGAACGACGAGTCGGGGGCGGTGGAGCCGCCCTTGGCGACGCGGAGGAACGGCGTGCGCAACCCGCGTCGGGAGACCAGCTCGTCCACAGCAGATGCTGAGAAGAGGTCGGAGAAGTCATCGACTCCGCGGGTGAGCAGCGGGGCACGGCCCCAGATGTCTCGAGCGAACTCCTCGTAGGTCAGGCCGATCAGGCGTGTTTCCAGGACACGGCTCCCGACATCCGCGGCCGTGTCCCGAAGCGTCTTGGGAACGGTGCTCAAGCGGGGCCGCCAGCCTCATGGGCTCCACCGTCCGCGCCGCTGTCCGCGCCCCCGTCTGCGCCTCCGTCGGCTCCACCGTCTGCGCCGCTGTCTGCGCCTCCGTCCGCGCCGCTGTCTGCGCCTCCGTCTGCGCCTCCGTCGGCTCCACCGTCTGCGCCGCTGTCCGCGCCTCCGTCGGCTCCCCCGTCTGCGCCGCTGTCTGCGCCTGCGTCCGCGCCGCCGTCTGCTCCGCCGTCGTGGACGTCGGGCGTGCCCTCCGCGCCGCCGTCCTCCGGACCTTCCTGCCGCTTCGGGTCCTGCTCGGGGTGCGCCATTTCTCCTCCTGGGGACAAGACAGATCGTTGAGGGGCCGGTCCCGTCCGGACCCCCTCTCCAAGCTCACCCACGCGGGTGACTGCGGCAACCGGAGCGGCGGCTCAGCGGGCGGCGCACGGGAGCGAGGGCGCATCGACGCCTCTGTGGCGGGAACGTCTTCGTGCGTCGTACGGAGTCCGTCACAGACGCTGGGCGCGGTGGAGCGTCGCGTGCAGGGCACGGGGGCGCAGGGCGGCACGGGCCGCGTTGGCGCCCGGCGCGCCGTGGACGCCGCCACCCGGATGGGCGGCTGCGGAGGCGAGGTAGAGGTGCTTGACCGGTGTCTCGGGACGGCCGGTGCCGGGAGTCGGCCGGAAGACCGTCTGCTGGTGGAGAGCCGTGGTGCCGTTGTTGATGGCGCCGCCGTGGAGGTTCTCGTCCATGGCCTGGAGGGTCGGAGGGGCGAGGATACGGCGTGCGGCGATCAGGGAGCGGAAGCCGGGAGCGAGCCGTTCGACCTGGTTCTCGACGCGGTCGGCCATGACTTCTCGCTCTCGGCGGTCCCACCGGCCGGTGATGCCGTCGGGGCCCGCGTCCGCGGTGACGTGCTGCGGGAGGTGAGTGTAGGCCCACGCCGATTCCGTACCGGCGGGGGACCGGGTGGGGTCCGCGGTGGTCATCTGACCGAACAGGACGAACGGCTCGTCAGGGATGAGCTCCCTGGCGATCTGCGCGGCGAAGCGGGTGAGGCCGTCCACCCCGTCGGAGAGGTGGACGGTGCCCGCGCCGACCGCTCCGGACGCAGCCCAGGGCACGGGTCCCGTCAGCGCCCAGTCCACCTTGAAGGTCGCGAAGTCCCACTGGAAGCGTTCCAGGTCACGCAGGAGGCGAGGCGGAAGGTGCTGCTCGCCGACGAGATCCCGGTAGAGGGCGGGCGCCGAGGTGTCGGCCAGGACGGCCCGACGTGCGTCGACCGTCTCCCCGCCCGCCGTTCCGACGCCCACGGCGATGCCACCGCGGATGACGACGGACGTGACGCGCTGCCCGCACCGCAGGACTCCACCTCGGCGCCGGAGGCGGCTCACGAGCGCCGCCGTGAGCGCTCCGGCTCCCCCGACGGGAACGGGGAACCCGTGACTCTGGCCGAGCATCGACATCAGCCAGCCGAAGCCGCCGCTGCCTGCCGCCTCGGGAGCCAGATCGGCGTGGAGGGCGTTGCCCGCGAGCAGGAGTCGGCCGCCTTCTCCGGCGAACTCCTCCTCACCCAGGCGTCGTACGGGCAGTGCCAGACTCCGGGCCAGCCGCAGCCCCGCGGGGCCCCTGAGCTTCGCGGCCAGCCGCAGTCCCGGGCGGATCGGTGGGAAGGGCGTGAAGAGGGCTCGCAGGAGGTCCGGTTCCAACCGCAGCCACGTCCGGTACAGGGCCTCCCAGGAGGGGCCGTCGACGGCTGCGAACCGCCTCAGTCCGGTACTCGTGTCCTCCACGCGGCGTTCGAGTACGGCGCAGCGCCCGTCGGGCAGCGGGTGCGCCAGCACACGGGGGGCGTGGCTCCAGCGCAGCCCCTCGGCGGCCAGGTCGAGCCCGGCCAGGACGGGGGAGGCGGCGGCGAGCGGGTAGAAGGCACTGAAGAGGTCCGAGACGTAGTCCGGATGCACCCCGCGATCACTCCTGACGGCCCCGCCCGGCTCGTCCTGCGCTTCGAGGACCTCCACGCTCCACCCGGCGTCGACGAGCAGGTTCGCGGCCACCAGCCCGTTGGGCCCGGCTCCGATCACCACCGCGTCAGGCACGGAACACCTCTTCGGGCCGTCGTTCCACCACCGTGGCCAGGCGGGCCAGCATGCCGCGGTGTCTCAGCTGGAGGGCCGCCTCGCTCACGGGGTTGTGCAGGGTCCCTCCGAGGCCGCGCAGCGGATGCTCGTCGCAGACGACGAGGGTCTCCTCGCCCCAAGGCCTGAGCTGGAGAAAGATCCTCGCCGTGCCGAGGGGCTTGAACGAGGCCTCCAGCTCCAGTTCCCTGCCGGTCTCCCGGTGGCGAACGGTCGTCACACCCTCGACGGCCCAGGGCCCCAGCCGAATCGTGTAGCGCAACCGGGAGCCTGGTGCGGGCCAGGTGTCGTCGAGCGGGACGGACTCGGACGGGCCGGCCACCCACTCTCCGTAGCCGGTCGGATCGGCGAGGACGGCCCACACCGCGAGTGGGGGACGTCGGACGAGCTGGTGACGGACGGCCACGACGGATCCTCCTAGCGAACGACGGGGGTGCAGCCCCGTACGACCCGGTGAGGTGCCCGCCCGGGGGAAACCACTGAAATCGGAGGCTTTCGCGGCGGGAGTTCCTGCGCCGGCCTCCCCGGACGTGACCGGGGCTCGGCCGGCGCCGGCCGGATCATCTCCTCGCCGGAGTGATGCCACGGTCGTGGCGCGCCTACCCCGGTGGGCATGCCTCAAGCGGTGGAGGCCGGACGAGCTTGTTGCCCGCGCCGACCCGGACAAGGTCGGTCGTCCCCCTGTGCCACTTGCTCCCGCCTGCGGGTGACCGCTGGTCAGGAGCATCCTGGAAGGAAGGGCCCGCCCTCGGGGCGTACGGCGCCGCTGCGGTCGGTCCGAGACGGAACGCGTGGGAGGCGCCAGGTGAGGACGCGGACACACGGCCGGGCCCTGCAAGGCCGCACCGCCGTGGTGACAGGGGCGGCGCGAGGACTCGGAGCGGCGCTGGCCTGGTCCTTCGGCGAGCGGGGAGCGCGCTTGGCCCTTCTGGGCCTGGAGGGAGAGCGTCTGGAAGCGTTGGCCGCCGCGTCGGGCGCCGAGGCCGCCTCCTGGGAGGTCGACGTGACCGACGACGCGGCCATGGCCGACGCGGCCCGAGAGGTCCGTTCCCGATTCGGACCGGTGTCCGTGGTGGTGGGCAACGCCGGTGTCGCCCAAGGAGGCCTGTTCGCCGACACCGATCCGTACGTGTGGCGCCGTGTCGTCGAGGTCAACCTCATCGGCAGCGCGGTCACGGCACGGTCCTTCCTGCCCGACCTCCTCCACACGCGCGGCTACTACCTGCAAGTGGCCTCCCTGGCGGCGCTGGGAGCAACCCCGCTCATGAGTGCCTACTGCGCCTCCAAAGCAGGTGTCGAGTCCTTCGCCCAGTCCTTGCGCGCGGAGCTCTCGCCTCGCGGCGTCACCGTCGGGATCGGCTACCTCAACTGGATCGACACCGATATGGTCCGGGACGCGGACCGCCATGCCGTGCTGCGGGCTCTGCGCGCCCATATGCCGCCGCCGGCCCGCAGGGTGTCCTCCGCGGCACGGGTCGCGGAGCGGCTGACCACTGCCGTGGACCGGCGCCAGACCTCCGTCTACGTGCCGGCGTGGCTTCGTGCCGTCCAAGCCGTGCGTGCTTGTGTCCCGCCGGTGGTCACGCGTGACGCCCGTGCCTGGTTGCCTGGCCTGGAACGGGAGGAGCGCTTCGAAGCGACCGGGCTGCTCGGTGCGGGGGGCCGCGCCGACGAGCAGCGCGACAGCGTGGGCAGGCCGGGTCCCGCGGCGCGGGGGAACGCGGGCCCTCCGGGCGGGTAGACGGCGCGGCACGTCTTCTGCGGGAGGCGCGGACCTTACGCGGAGTCCTCGCGGTTGTGGGCCCCGGCCGTCTCCGAGAACGTTGCTGAGCCCCCGGCCGTCTCTGAAACCGTAGCTGAGCGTCCCCCGGCCGTCTCCGAGACCGTTGCTGAGCCCCCGGCCGTCTCTGAAACCGTAGCTGAGCGTCCCCCGGCCGTCTCCGAGACCGTTGCTGAGCGTCCCGGCCGTACCCGAAACCGTCGCTGAGCGACCCGGCCGTCTCCGGGACCGTCACTGACACGTCGCCCGCCCGCCGACCGCGGGCCGAGAGGAGCCCCGGCCGGGTCCGTCAGCGCGGTGCGCCGCGTACCGAATCCTCCCGGATGCCTGTTTTCGTGTTCGGTCCCGGGGCAGGCGCGCGCTATGGATCAGTCGAAGGCACCCGTGCTCGACGCATTGGCGGACTACCGCGAGAAGGGGCAGACGCCGTTCACGCCGCCTGGGCACAAACAGGGAAGGGGCGCCGACCCCAGGGTGTCGGCCGTGCTCGGCGACGCGGTGTTCCGAGCCGATGTCCTCGCCGCCAGTGGCCTGGACGACCGGACGTCCTCCCAGGGCGTGCTGGAGGAGGCCCAGGCACTGATGGCCGAAGCCGTCGGCGCGGACCATGCCTTCTTCTCCACCTGCGGCAGCTCCCTCTCGGTGAAGTCGGCGATGCTGTCCGTCGCGGGGCCGCACGAGAAGCTGCTGGTGGGACGGGACGCCCACAAGTCCGTGGTGTCGGGTCTGATCCTGTCGGGGATCGAGCCCGCCTGGGTGGATCCCCAGTGGGATGCCGAGCGCCACCTGGCCCACCCGCCGACGGCGGAGGCGTTCGAGGCGGCGTTCGCGAACCACCCCGACGCGCGGGGCGCGCTGGTGACGACGCCGACCCCCTACGGCACCTGCTCGGACCTGGCCGCGATCGCCGAGGTCTGTCACCGGCGGGACCAGCCCCTCATCGTCGACGAGGCGTGGGGCGCCCATTTGCCGTTCCACCCCGACCTTCCCACCTGGGCCGTGGACGCCGGGGCCGACGTGTGCGTCACGTCCGTCCACAAGATGGGCTCCGGCCTGGAACAGAGCTCCGTCTTCCACCTCCAGGGCGATCTGGTCCGGCCCGAGGTGCTCCGAAGCCGCGAGGACCTGTTGGGCACCACCAGTCCCAACGTGCTCATGTACGCCGCTCTGGTCGGCTGGCGTCGGCAGATGGTCGAACACGGCGAGGCCCTGTACGACCACGCACTGGCCCTCGCCCGTAAGACCCGCGAACGCATCTCGCGAATCGACGGCATCCATGTGAACGACCGCGGCGACTTCTGCGGGCCGGGTCGGGCAGCGGACATGGACCCCCTCCAGATCATCATCGACATCAGCGAGTGGAAGATCACCGGCTATCGGGCCGCCGACTGGCTGCGTGCGAACCACCGGATCAACCTCCACGTCGCCGACCACCGCCGCATCAGCGCCCAGCTCACCCACGCCGACGACACCGACACGGTGGAGGCACTCGTGGCGGGACTGACGGACCTGTCCGCGCGCCGGGCGGAGCTGCGCTCGGGCCAACCCGTCGAGATCCCGCCACCGCCGACGCTGCGGCTGGACCAGGTGATGCTTCCGCGGGATGCCTTCTTCGGCCGGACGGAGCAGGTCGCCTGGGACAAGGCGGACGGCCGGATCGCCGCCGAGATGCTGACCCCCTACCCCCCGGGCATCCCGGCGGCGGTCCCGGGGGAGCGCCTGAACGGCGACGTCCTGCGCTACCTGCGGACCGGGGTGGGGGCGGGCATGGTCGTGCCGGACGCCGTCGACACCGAGGTCACGAGTGTCCGGGTGGTGCGCGATGAGTGATCCGACAAGTACGGCCCTGATCCCGAGGACGCTCCCCGGTGGCCTGGTCGCCCTCCCGAGCGTCTACCGGCCTCAGGCGGACACGCGTCTGCTCGCCGCAGCCCTCGCTCAGGAGGAGATCGGCCCCCTCACGGACGTCCTGGAAATCGGCACCGGGACAGGCGCACTCGCCCTCTACGCCGCGCGCAGGGGCGCCGCCACGGTGACGGCGGTCGACGTCTCCTGGCCAGCAGTGGCGACGGCACGTATGAACGCCCTGCTCCACCGGTTGCCCCTGCGCGTTCTCCACGGCGACTTCGCCGAACGGACCTGCGGGCGACGCTTCGACCTGGTCGTGACCAACCCTCCGTACGTTCCGGCTCCAGGCACCCGGTTGCCCCCGCGGGGCGCGGAACGGGCTTGGGACGCGGGCCCCGACGGACGCATGGTGATCGACCGTATCTGCGCGGCAGCCGCCGCTCTGCTGCGCCCCGGCGGCGTTCTGCTGATGGTGCACTCGGGCATGTGCGGGGCGCAGACGACCGTGGACCGGCTGACCGGGGAGGGAATGGCTGCCGGAGTCACGGCGCGCGCATCCGTTCCGTGGGGCCCGGTCCTGCGTTCGCGACGAGCCTGGCTGGAACGGCGGGGCCTGGCGGACGCAGACGAGCAGCGGGAGGAACTGGTGGTCATCCGTGCCCGAAACCCCTGACGAACCCCCCGTCCCGACGCCCGCGCGCCGGGTGTTCGTGGACCCTCAGGGACCGGTCGTCGTGGAGGGTCCCGTCGAGATCGTCATGGACGACGGGACGGTCGCCCGTTCCGACCGCTTCTCCGTCGCCATCTGTACGTGTCGGCGCAGTCGCGCGTACCCCTGGTGCGACACCAGCCACCGCCGACGCGAGCGAGCCGGCCGGCCGGCCGTGGAAAGGAAGCCTTGATGCCCCCTCGGAGCCCAGGCGCAACGGCCGCCGAGACCGCTCCCCGCCTCGCCGAGGAGCGGGGCGAGTTGTCCCGCGCCGTGACGGAGGCCCTCCGGTCGTGCGACGCGCCGCGATACGCGGCCGGGGCTGTCCCGAGTGCCGACCCCTGGGGCGAGGACCTGCACCTCGCGCTCTATCTCCTGTACGAACTGCACTACCGAGGCTTCGAGGGAGTGGACGCCGCCTGCGAGTGGGATCCCGATCTCCTGCGGCTGCGCAGGGCGCTGGAAGCACGATTCACCGATGCCCTGCGCGCCGAACTGCCCGACATGCCAAAGACGGTGGAAGAGGCCTTCGCACCGCTTCTCGTGGAGCCCGTCGACCTCACCGGCAGCCTCAGCCACCGTCTCGAAGCGGACGGGGAGTTGTGGCAGCTGCGCGAGTACGCAGCCCTGCGTTCCCTGTACCACCTCAAGGAAGCCGACCCCCACATCTGGGTGGTTCCCCGGCTCACCGGACAGGCCAAAGCCTCCATGGTCGCCATCGAGTACGACGAGTTCGGCGCCGGCCGTGCCGACCGCATCCACGCGCGGCTCTTCGCGCGCCTGATGGACGACCTCGGTCTCGACCGTTCCTACGGCCGGTACGTGGACCACGCGCCCGCCCCGCTGCTGGCGACCGTGAACCTGATGTCCCTCTTCGGGCTCCACCGCGCTCTGCGCGGGGCCCTCGTCGGCCACTTCGCCTGTGTCGAGATCACGTCGCCGCCCGGATCCAGGCGCCTGGCCAAGGCGATGCGGCGGTGCGGCGCGGGAGCCGCGGCCGAGCACTTCTACGCCGAACACGTCGAGGCCGACGCCGTCCACGAACAGGTGGTGCGCCACGGCGTCGTCGGCGGACTCCTGGCGGACGAGCCCGCACTGGAGGCCGATGTCGCCTTCGGCTGCGCCGCGACCGTCCTTCTGGAGGACCGCCTCGCTGATCACATCCGGAAGGCGTGGGACGGGGAAGGCAGTGCGTTGCGCCGCCCTCTGGACTGAGGGGTGGCAACCGACCGGCGCACCGGCCTGCCGGTCGGACGGCAGGCCGGCCGTCCGGCCCGGACGGCGTCCATGTGTTCGTCAACGGCCGTTCGCGCCGCAGGTCTCGGCCCCCTGCGCTGCATGCGTCGGGGAGACGAACTCGAAACGGGTGATCATGACGTGCCTGGGTAGGCGCACTCTGTGATCACCGTGGGCGTGGAAGAGGAATACCTGCTGGTGGACCCGGTGACAGCTGTCCCGGCCCCGGTGGTGGAGGAGGTGCGCCGCGCGGCAGGGCTGGGCCCCTTCGCGGAAGGCGCCGAGATCCAGGACGAGCTGCTGCAGGCCCAGATCGAGGTGGCCACGCCCGTGTGCTGGACCCTCGACGAAGTGGGAGGCCACCTGCTGCGGCTGCGCCACGCGGTCGCCACTGCCGCCGAGACGAGCGGCTGCAGGGTCGCCGCGACGGGTGCGGCGCCCTTGCGCGGCGACCTGCCCGTTCCCGTGACCCCCAGCGCGCGCTATCTGAGGATGGAGGGCGAGGCTCGCCGGCTCGTCGACGAGCAGTTGATCTGCGGGATGCACGTGCACGTGGGGGTCCCCGATCCGGAGACGGGCGTGGCGGTGCTGAACCGGATCCGGGGATGGCTCCCCACGCTGCTGGCCATGTCCGCGAACTCACCCCTGTGGGACGGTCGGGACACCGGGTTCGCGAGTTGGCGCACCGTCCTGTTCGGCCGGTGGCCCGTCAGCGGCCTGCCGCCGCACTTCGACGGGCTCGGCGACTACGAAGAGCGTCTGGAGCAGCTGGTGGAGTCGGGGGTGATCGCCGACCGGGGCCAGGCCTACTGGCAGGCCCGGCTCTCCGACCGTTACCCCACCGTCGAGGTGCGCTGTCTCGACGTCCCACTCCGCGCCGACGACGCCGTCATGTTCGCCGGGATCGTTCGAGGGCTGGTTGCCACGGCGATCGCCCAGGAGAAGGCGGGCGCGCCCCTGCGGGTGGTGGAGCCGGAGTTGGCGCAGGCAGCGAACTGGCACGCCGCCCGGCACGGCCTGGACGGGACCCTGCTGGATCCCTGTGGTCGCCCGCTCAGCAGCGGAGACGCGCTGCACGCCCTCCTGCGACACATCACGCCCGCCCTGGAGGAGGCGGGCGACCTTCGCGGAGTGAGCGGCCTCGTCCACCGGCTCCTGCAGCACGGCACGGCCGCCGAGCGCCAGCGCCGTGCTTGGAACGGGACGGGGCTGCCGGGGCTGATCGACCTGGTGACCGGGGCCGACGCGTCCGCATGAGGCAAACTCGGGAGCGTGGTCCGACGGGAGCGGACCACGTTCCCGCTCGCGGTACGCCGCTCGCCTGGCGGCGGCGTACCGCTTCTGTCGACGGGGCGGGACCTGTGGATCAGTCCTCGCCACGGACGATCTGGGGCTCCGGGTCGGCATCCGGGCCCTCGGTGTCCGGGGCGGTATCGACGTCCGACTCGCGAGGGCGGGGCGGTAGGTCCTGACGTGTCCCGCGACCGCCGCCTCAGTCTTTCCAGACTGGATGGAGCTGTGGACGGCGTTCACGGCCGTCACCTCCTGAGACTGATGATCCGAATTGATGGTCGGGTCAACTACTGTTCGGCTGCCCGCTCCGCCCAGCCCGACACGTTGCCCCTCGACAGTCCGCCCTCATCACAGGCGCCCGGGCCCGCACCGGCGTCCGAGCCGTGGGGCGAGCGAACCTTCATCGCTCTCACCTCGACCTCGCCGGTGCTCCGCCGGTCAGCCGAAGCCCCGGAGTGCGGGCGGGCAGGCCGGGTAGCCGACCGTCATGTACCGACTCGACACCGCCATCGCGCCGTGGAGCGACAGCACCCTCCCCCTCCTTGCCCGCGGCTACGCCTGGCTGCCCGACCTGATGCGTGCCACGAACGGCGGCCCCGTGAGGACCAGGCTGCTGGGACGGCCAACGGTCGCCCTGCGCGGACAGGACGCCATCGACTTCTTCTACGACGAACAGAACGTCAGGCGCGCATCGGCGCTCCCCGGACCCGTGCTCGACACCCTGTTCGGACGGGGAGCCGTGCACACCCTGGACGGCGCAGCTCACAGAGTCCGGAAGGCCATGTTCCTGGCGATCCTCAAGGACGGGGCGGGCGTGGCTGCCCTCGCCGACCACGTGACCCGGAGCTGGTCCGAGGCAGTGGACGACTGGCGCGACGGCCGGCGCGTCGTACTCTTCGACGCGGCAGCGCTGATCCTGGCCCGTTCCGTCTGCGCATGGGCGGGGATCCAGCTGTCCGACGAGGCCGTCCGGCGGATGGCCGTCGACTGCCAGGCCATGGTCGACGGATTCGCGGCACCAGGCCCGCGACACCTTCGCGCCCGACGTGCTCGCGCCCGCCAGGAGGACGTGCTCGCCGGCCTGATCCGTACCGTCCACGAGGGCGAGGAACTGACTGCGGACAACGGAACGGCCTTCGAGACCGTGGCCTGGCACCGTGATGTCGACGGCGCACTCATCGACCCGCAGACGGCCGCCGTCGAACTGCTCAACATCATCCGGCCCACCATCGCCATCGCATGGTTCGTCGCCTTCGCGGCCCACGCCCTGCACCGGTGGCCGAACCACCGGGAACTGCTGCGGAACGACGACGAGCGGCGGTACGCGCGGGCCTTCGCCCACGAGGTGCGGCGCTTCTATCCGTTCGCCCCGTTCGTCGGCGGACTGGCCGCCACCGAGCTGGCCTGGCGGGGTGAGGTGATCGCCGAGAACACACTGGTCCTCCTGGACCTCTACGGACACAACCACGACCCCGAGCTGTGGAAGGACCCGTACCGCTTCGACCCGCAGCGCTTCACCGCACACGAACCGAGCGCCGACGAGCTCATCCCGCAGGGCGGCGGAGATCCGGGCCGTGGCCACCGCTGCCCCGGCGAGGACATCACCGTGGCCGTACTGGCCGCCCTGGTGCAGCAGCTCGCCGGCCTCGACTACGCGGTGCCCGCACAGGACCTGTCGATTCCCCTCTCCAGGATTCCCACCCGCCCACGGAGTGGCTTCGTCTTCACCGTTGTGAGCCCCGCTCAGGGCGAGAACCATTGATCAACTGACGATGCCGCTCGAGCCGCCGATGCATGGGTTCGGCTCTCCGGGTGGCCACCGCTGTGTGGTGACGCTTGCTTCCGGCGGCCGGACACTGCTGGGCCTTCCTCGGCATGCCGAGGTCCCGTGGCCCCGCCGGCGAAACGGCCGCCCACCGCCTCACCGAGTGCCGAGGGATATCGCGTACGCCAAGAAGAACAAGGCGACGACGAGTGCGAGGAGAAGCACGGCGACCAGCGGGCCGCGTGCCCAGCCACGTCGCAGCGGCCGGTACGGTCCCGTGCCGGTGCCCGTTCCCGATTCGGCGGGCGGAGTCCGGCCCGGGGGAACGCCCCCGCCGGGCTCGAGCCCCGTGACAGAGCGGGGGTCGGGGTCGGGGTTGCTCGGAGTGGTCATGACGTGCCTCCTGACCGAGCGTATGGCTCAGGTACGGCTGCTACCCAGAGGTGCGCCGCTCACCCCAGAGATCGAAGCCGGGCTCCAGAGGTTTGGGCAGGATGGTCCGTCGGCTCTTGATCGCCTCTGCAGCGTCCCGGCACGCGCGGCGTATGCCTGTCTCGGCAGGCGGCAGGCGGCAGGCGGCAGGCGGCAGGCGGCTGGCGGCAGGCGGCTGGCCTGGAGGCCGGGATCGCTCCGTGCCTGCCGCCTCAGGCCGGCACGCCGGGCCGGTCCTTTGACGGAGGTCTGGGGGAGCCGGGACGGGGTAGTTGCTTGCCAGCACAGCAAGACCCGAGCCGGCAGCCGGACTGCGTAGACCGCGGTGGCGGAGTCGCGGACTGCTTCTGCGTAAGGAGTCTGGGCTTGTGAGCGATGCGTAGCGGATGGAAGACCGGTCCCGGTGAGATGCGATGCCGTGTGGGGCTGGGCCGGGAACCCCGAGCCCCGGATGAAGGAAGTGCATCAGTCATGCCTAGAGGAAGTAGTCCCAAGCGAGAGCGCCAGTACGAGCACATCAAGGAGTCCGGCGAGAAGCGTGGCATGTCCGAGGACCGAGCGAAGGAGATGGCCTCCCGCACCGTGAACAAGGAGCGCGCGCGGTCGGGGGAGAGTAAGTCGGCCAGCCGCAGCTCCACCCAGGGCAAGTCCGCTTCCCGGCGCGGTGGAGAAAAGTCGGGCGGTGGCAGGTCGTCCGAGCGCACCAAGGACGACCTGTACCAGGAAGCCAAGAAGCGCAACATCGAGGGGCGCTCCAGCATGACGAAGCAGCAACTCAAGAACGCCCTCGGCCATTGAGGGCACAAGCCCGGCATCTGCCCGCGCGGGTCCCGATCACCTGGACCTCGACCAGACCCCCGGGAAGACCGCCGCGTCCCGACCATCACCCCTCCCGATCCAGCCGGAAGGAAACCCCATGCCCTCCCGCGACCAGGCCCACCTCACCGATCCTGTGGAACTCCACCCCCGGCCCCCGTTCCCCGAGCAGGATCAGGATCACCCTGGCTCGACGGAGGCGATGGATCCCCGGCCCGACCACGGTGAGGACACCTACGAGGGCCACGGCCTGCTGAAGGGCCGCAGGGCGCTGGTCACAGGAGGGGACTCAGGCATCGGCCGGGCCGTCTGCGTGTCCTTTGCACGGGAGGGCGCCGACGTCGTCTTCACCCATCTGCCCGAGGAAGCCGCTGAGGCCGAGGAGACCACCCGCCTGATCCGGCAGGCCGGCCGCACAGCGGTAGCCGTCGCCTGCGACATCCGGAACGAAGGCGAGTGCACCGCCCTCGTCGAGAAGGCGGTGGGCGAGCTGGGAGGCATCGACCTGCTCGTCAACAATGCCGCGTACCAGATGGCCCAGCCGGACGGGATCGAGGCGATCACCACGGAGCAGTTCGACCGGGTGATGAAGACCAACCTGTACGGAATGTTCTGGCTGACCAAGGCCGCGCTCGCCCACATGCCGCGCGGCGGATCCGTGATCAACACCGCCTCCGTGCAGGGCTACCAGCCCAGCCCGCACCTCCTCGACTACGCCATGACCAAGTCCGCGATCATCTCCTTCACCCACAGCCTGGCCCAGATGCTTGCCGAACGCGGTATCCGGGCCAACGCCGTGGCACCCGGACCGGTCTGGACCCCCCTGATCCCCGCGACGATGCCCGACCCGACGACGTTCGGCGAGCAGTCGCCCCTGGGCCGGCCCGCGCAGCCTGCGGAGATGGCACCCGCGTACGTCTTCCTCGCCTCCGACCAGGCCACCTACATCACCGGCGAGATCGTCAACGCCACCGGCGGAACGCCCCTGCCGTGACCCCGGACGAAGCTCTGCGTCGGATCGCCTTCCTCCTCGAATGGCGCGAGGCGTCCCCCTACCGCGTGCGGGCCTTCCACACGGCTGCCGACGCCGTCCGCGACCTGCCGTCGGGCCCGGTGGACGCCGCGCAGGCCGAACGCCTGCGCGGGATAGGCCCGGTCACCGCCGAGGTGATCGCCCAGGCATCCACGGGAGCGGTGCCGAGCTACCTTGCCACCCTGCAGGCCGCTGCCGACCCGAAGGCTCTGGCCGGCTGGGACCTCGCGACCGCGAGCACCGGGGACTGCCACCTGCACTCCGACTGGTCGGACGGCGGCAGCCCGCTCGAGGACATGGCCGACGCAGCACACGTCCTGGGCCGCCAGTGGGCGGTTCTGACCGACCACTCGCCGCGGCTGACGATCGCTCACGGGCTGAGCCCGGACCGGCTCGAAAGGCAACTGGAGGCCGTGGCCGCCGTCAATTCCAGGCTGAGCCCAGAGTTCCGGCTCCTCACCGGCATCGAGTGCGACATCCTCGAGGACGGCTCACTCGACCAGGACGAAGACCTGCTCGGCCGACTCGACATCGTCGTGGCATCCGTCCACTCCAAGCTCCGCTCAGAACCCGAACCGATGACCGCCCGGCTACTGGCCGCGGTACGCAACATACACGTCGACGTCCTGGGACACTGCACCGGCCGGATCATCACCGGCCGGGGACGCCCACCGTCCCGCTTCGACGCCGAAGCCGTGTTCGCAGCATGCGCAGAGTCCCGCACCGCAGTGGAGATCAACTGCCGTCCCGAACGGCGCGACCCGCCGGACGACCTGCTCCTGCAGGCCGCGGCCGCCGGTTGCCGCTTCGCGGTGGACACCGACGCCCACGCCCCCCATCAGCTCCGCTGGCAGAGCACGGGCTACGCCCGCGCGGCACGCATCGGCCTCGGAGCGGACCGGCTCATCACGACCTGGTCGCTCGTGCGGCTCCTGACCAGCAGAAGCGGCCACCGGTGACCCACCTGCCCGCCGCGATGTCGCGTCGGCCCCGCAGCGGGAACCGCCAATTCCGAGAGGGTGAGACGCCGCGTGCGCACGGCGCGGAACTGAAGGCTCGGGCCGGGCAGCCCGACACGCACGCACAGCTCCGGACCACCGGGGACGGGGCCTCGCGCTCCTCCAGGCCCCCGGGCATCTGACAGGCCGGCCGGAGCCGAGCGTGTCGGCATTCCTGACGGCACGCCCTGCAGCCCCACCCACTCGGCGCCGGAGCCGGCCGACGGGGACATCCTGGCCTTGACTCTGGCACCCGATCTCGACATCCCCGGCCGCGCGGCAGCGGCCGCACGCGTACAGGCCCTGGTCCTGGCCTACCGACCTGCGCTCGTACGCCTGCACATCCCGCCCGGCCCGCCGAACACGGCGGCGCTCAGCGTCCTCGCCCGCCTCCGCCGCCTGTGCGAAAGCCTCGGCATCCCCCTGACGCTCACCGGGCCCCCCGCGACCCCCGTGCACGGTCACGGCGGCGCGGACGGTCAATCGGCTGCCGTGAGTCCCGCCCTTGGAGGACATCGAGGTGCATCCTCATGACATCCGACCGCGTCGACCACCTCTCCTTCGAGCAGGTCGAGCACACCCTCCTGGCCGGCGAGCACCTCTACCGTTCGCCCGAAGCTCGCGTGTACCGGCAGCACACGCGAACCGACGGCACGGCGCTGCTCCAGGCGGCCGGGGAGTTCGACCTGGACAGCGTCGGCTGCCTGCGCCAGGCCGTGGCGGACGCCCGCTACGAAGGCGCCTCCCTCGTGGTGCTCGACGTCTCCGAAGTTGCGTTCGGTGACTCCTCGTTCCTCCACGCCTTGGTCGCAGCCATCAGGGCACCCGGCCGACTCGTCCTCCGGGGTCCCGTACCCGACCAGCTGCGCCAGCTGTTCAGCCTCACCGGCACCACCCAGCTCTTCCAGGAAGACGAGGAATCGGAGCTCTGACGGCTGCTCTCGGGACTCAGGGTCAGGGCGAGCACTGTTCCGGTGTTAGGGCGGCGTCCCGTCGAGAGGGTCGACCGCGGTCCGGCTCGGCCGGACGGGGTTGCGGGCCTGGCTCAGGCAGGCCCTGCCGACCGAGCGCGGGTGGTGAACCGGTGCTCGGATCCGGTCAGACGCAGCAGGCGGGTGATCCGAGGGGTGAGCGCGGTCAGCACGAGGGATTTCCCGACTGTTCTGGCTCTCTGGTTCAGGCGGAGCAGCATGTGCAGACCTGAACTGTCGCAGAAGGTGACGCCCGACAGGTCGACGTCCAGGCCGGAGGCGCTGGCTTCCAGGGCCGCGGTGAGCTCCTGCCCCAGCTCGTCGGCGTCGTCCATGTCGATCTCGCCGCACACGCGCGCCAGCACCCGTTCGGGTCCCGGTTCGATGGCCACGGCGACTACGGGCGGCGACGCGCCCTCGCTGATGTCTCCCCCGCGGGCGGGCGGGCGGCGGGGTTGATTGGTCATGGCCTGTCCCTCCGCTGTCTCGAAAGTCCGGCGGCCTGGCAGGACGAGTCCGGGCCCGTGAGGTCTACGGGTGCTTCCGGTGCTCACCGTCCGCGGCCGGACGTGGGGTTGCTTCGGTCGGCTGGTCGAGGTCGACGAGAAGTCGCAGCAGGTCGGCGATCTCGTGGTTGCCCTCGGCCGGGTGGCGGAAAAGTGTGCCGGGCGTGACCTCGTAGTGGTTCCGACGGCCGTGGCGTACCCGCGTCAGGTATCCGGCCATCTCCAGATCCGTGACGATGGCCTGCGCTGCCCGTTCGGTGATCCGACAGTTCTCGGCCAGGTCACGCAGTCGGATTTCCGGGTCGCCCAGGATCATGGCGAGGATCCGGGCGTGCTGTGTGACGAACGTCCAGCTGGTGCGAGGCTCCACCGGTTCCATGCCCGGAATTATACGATTCCTGATACCGGTTTCGCCATACAGGAACCGCGGATCCCGTGTGGCCGCCGTGCGAGCCTTGCAACCTTCCGCCGTGGGCGGCGCGGTTGCAGGGGTTCGTCGGGGCCTCACCTATCCGCAGCGGCTGATCGAACCCGCACGGGAGGAGCTCGATCGGTTCGTCACTCTGCTGCGGTCTCTCGGTGTCACCGTCAGACGCCCGCATCCGGTCGACCACGAGCGACGTTCGCCACCCTCGACTGGTCGTCGTGCGGCTTCGGCAGCCCCTGCCCAAGGGACAGAATGATCGTGATCGGCGACGAGACGAGCCCATCCCCTGCGACCTGCTGCACTACGCGCCGTTCGGCGGCTCAACTCACTGCGCCACGCTCGACATCCGGCGCCGTGGCTCGCTCGAATCGTATGTCGAATGATCGACCGTCGATGGTGTTCCGGAATGAGGAGTCTGCGGCAGGCAAGCACCCAGGGTCGGTGCCGGCGCCGTGGGCGGGGAGGACGGTCAGGGGGAGGGCCGTGAGGGACGGCCGGTGGTCCGCCCGTCGAGGTGGTCGCCGACGTACTCCTGGAGTGCGTGCCAGGCCACCGGCGGGATCGGCGGACGTTTCCGGCGCTCAGCCGGTGAACCCCGGGACCACCAGGCCTGATTCGTACGCGATCACCACCGCGTGGGTCCGGTTCTGTGCACCGAGCTTGGTCAGCACGTTCCCGACGTGCGTCTTCACCGTCTCCAGGCTCACCGTGAGCGACTCCGCGATCTCCGGGTTGGACAGCCTCCTCCCGCCCCGTCAGCGCCGCCCTCGGCAGGGCCTCGGCGGAGTGCAGCGGCCGGGGTGCGACCATCCGGCGCAGGGTCGTCGGGAACAGGATCGCTTCCCCAGCCGCCACCACCCGCACCGCCTCCGCGATCTGCCGGACCGGAAGCCGCTTCAGCACGAACCCGCTGGCGCCCGCGCTGAGCGCTGCGGTGACGTGGTCGTCGTTCTCGAAGGTGGTGATCACCACGACCTTCGGCGGTTCGGCCGACCCGGCGAGGAGGTGCCGGGTGGCCTCGATCCCGTTGCGGCGCGGCATCCGTACGTCCATCAGGACCACGTCCGGACGCAGCCGCCGTGCCTCTTCGACCGCCTCGACGCCGTCGGCGGCCTCGCCGACCACCGAGAGCCCCGGCTGCGCCGAGAGCAAGGTGCGAAGACCGCTGCGGGTCACCTCGTCATCGTCCGCGATCAGGAGGGTGACAGGTGTGCTGCCGGCGCCGGTCATGGCGACAACCGTACGGGGAGCCGGACGGCCAACCGCCAGTGCCGCGGCCCGTCCGGGCCCGCGTCGATCTCGCCGTGCAGCAGCCGCACGCGCTCGGCGAGGCCGGGCAGGCCGTGCCCGGACCTGGGGAAGGCGCCCGGCCCCGTGCTCGCACGCGGCCCGTCCCCGGTCCGGTTGACCACACCGAGCTCCAGCCTGTCCGGCATGGCCGCCACGCGGACCTGGATAGGACCGCCCGCTCCGTGCCGCATCGCGTTCGTCAGCCCCTCCTGCAGGATCCGGTAGGCCGCGCGGGAGACGGTCCCCCGCACCTGCGCCGGGTCCCCCGAGAGCTCCAGCTCCACCACCGCGCCCGCGTGCCGCAACCGGTCGAGCAGCTCGGGCAGATCGGCCAGGGTGCGGGTCGGCGCCGTCTCGGCCGCTCGTTCGCGCAGGACGCCGAGCACGTAGTCCAGGTCCTCCAGCGCGGCCCGGGACGACTCCTCGATGCTGCGCAGGGCTGCCCGCGCCGCCACCGGGTCGGCGGAGAGCACCTCGCCCGCCACCGCCGCCTGGATCGTGGTCGTCGTGAGCGTGTGCCCGATCGAGTCGTGCAGTTCGTGGGCCAGTCGGTTGCGTTCGGCCAGCCGGAGTTCGCGCTCGGCCGCCAGCGCGAGCCGCTCGGCCGAGGACGGCCCGAGCAGCCGGGGCGCCGACCAGCGCAGTGCCTTCGTCACCACCACGCACACGCTCGCCGCGAGCAGCAGGCAGCCGAGAGCGACCGCCCAGCTCCGCCAGCCGTCCTCCACCCGTACCGTCCGGCCGAACAGGCTCAGCCCCAGCTCGGCGTCGAGCCAACCCCCCCGGAAGGGTCAGCGCCGCGAAGAGCAGCACGCCGCTCGCCAGTGCTCCCGTCCATCCGAGCGCCACGTGCAGCAGCAGCCAGAGAGGCGTCCGCCAGCGGTCGACGCGGGACGCCACAGCGGCGGCTGGCCTGTCGTCGGGCCGGCTCGTGGGCGTACGGACGGAGACAGGCTCGGGCAACGACACCTTCAGCAGCCGGCGGGCGGACACGACCAGCACCCGCCGCGTGGGGCGTGCGAGACCGACCAGGCCGATCAGCGCCGCCCAGCCGAGCAGGACCACCACGATCTGTACACCCTCGGGAGCGGAGCGCCACGCCAGCGCCGGCAGCAGCGCGAAGGACAGCAGGGGAAGGCTCGCCAGGACGGCGCCGTAGGCGAACAGCGCACCTGAGTACGTGGAGCGGCGCAGCAGCGGCCGAAGTCCCTTGATCATGATCGGCCAGTATGTACGGGCGGCACCCGCGCGTCCTCCCCCGATCGGGGGAGGGCGTTCTCCCGCTTTCCCGCGATGTGCGCCGGAGCCCGGGAATCCATGATCGTGCCCTGCCCGGTCGACGGGCGGCTCAGCCGACAGCACCCCATGATTTCCCTGGAGTTGACTTATGCATAAGCAGACCTGGCACGGGGCCCTCACCTCCTCGACGAGGCGCCGCGGAGTGCTGGCGGCTGTGGCCGCCGTGGCCGTCTCCGTCATGACCACGGGCGCCGTGGCTCCGCCCACGGCATCCGCCGCCGCCCGCCCGGACACCGTCCAGCAGGGCCTGAACGGACTGGTGCGCGACGGCCGGCCCGCCGCGCTGGCGACCGTCCAGGGTCCTGACGGCCGCACCCGTACGTACACTGCGGGCGTCGGCGACCTGGCCACCGGTGCGAAGGTGCCGAGGGACGGCCAGGTGCGGATGGGCAGCAACACCAAGACGTTCGTCGCGGTCGTCGTGCTGCAACTGGTCGGCGAGGGGAAGATCGCCCTCGACGCCTCCGTCGACACCTACCTCCCGGGCCTCGTACGCGGGAAGGGGAACGACGGCCGCCGCATCACCGTCCGTCAGCTCCTGCAGCACACCAGCGGGCTTCCCGAGTACGGGGCGCACATCAGCGACGACGAGATCGCGTACCGGTACTTCGAGCCTCGCGACCTCGTCGACATCGCCCTCAAGAACAAGGCCGAGTTCCGGCCCGGGGCGAAGTGGAGCTACAGCAACACGAACTACGTCCTGGCCGGCCTCATCGTCCAGAAGGTCACCGGCCGGCCCCTCGCCGAGGAGATCGACCGGCGTATCGTCCAGCACCTCGGGCTGCGCCACACCTACTTCCCCGCCCCCGGCGACAGGACCATCAGGGAACCCCACCCGAAGGGCTACCGCGTGATGCCGGCGGGCGAGCCGCTGCGCGAGTACACCGAGATCGACCCGTCGGCAGGCTGGGCGGCGGGCCAGATGATCTCCACCAACTCCGACCTCAACCGCTTCTTCACCGCGCTCCTCGACGGCGGCCTCCTCCGGGCCGCCCAGCTCGCCCAGATGCGCACCACCGTTCCGGTCGGCGACACCGGTGCCCACTACGGCCTGGGTCTCATGAGCAGGAAGCTGTCGTGCGGCGGCGTCTACTGGGGCCACGGCGGCGACATCGTGGGATACGAGACCCGCGGCGGAGCGACCGACGACGGCCACGCCGCGAACGTCGCGGTGACGAGCATCCCGGCCGACATCTCGGGCACGAGGCGCGTCGAGACCGTCGTGGACACGGCCCTCTGCCGCCGCTGAAACCGCCTCGCGCCGGCGGCCGGCACGCGGGAAGGGCCCCTGACCAGGCATCAGCCTGATCACGGACCCCTTCCCACGTAGGCCAGCAGACGAGTCGGGCTCGACGCCGGGTTCTGTGCCCCGGGACCTTGACTTGTTCACCTTTCAGGCAACGACCCACAGGTGGACCTGCGCCGCGCAGGAACAGTGCGTCTGGGGCCTCCGGTCGTCAGGCCCCCTTCCCGAAGACCAGGACCTCGGTGGAAGCGAAACCCATCGGGGCCGGGAAGTCGGCCTCCAGCCTGCAGCCGAGGCTCGCGAAGAGATCCACGCACGCCTGGCGGGGCATGGCGGCAGGGTAGGAGTCGTGCCCCACCCCGCCCTTCTCCGCCCACGCGCGCATCGCCGCCGGTTCCAGGCAGCGCTCCGTCATGACGTCGAAGACGATTCGGCCCCCGGGGCGGACGACGCGTGCCATCTCGAAGAAGTAGCGGGAGGCACTGAGGAACGTCACGGTGTTGAACACCTTGTGGGCCTGGACGAGGTCGACGCTTCCGTCGGGCGTAGGGGCGAGGCTGCTGCCCGAGGTGGGCTGGGCGACCACCTTGAACGTGTCCACCAGGTAGTCGGCCCAGGGCGCCGCCGTCTCGTAGATCTCATAGCGGCCCGGCGAGCACTCCTTCAGCGTCCGCTCCAGGTACCGACCAGATCCGGGGCCGATCTCCAGCACCGTCTCCGGGGAAGCGGCGAAGACGCCGAGGGCGCGTAGTTCGTCGATGGTGGACTGGGTGGCGCCGGGCGTGCCGTTCATGACCTCGTCGAGGTAGTCGCCGACCGACAGTCCGGCCGATCGCGCGGCCCGCATGGTGGCCTCGAACGGGAGGAAGTCGTCCACCCCGCCCCGGTTGTTGACGCTGCGCACGATGTCGTATCCGGTGCGCGCCAGGAGCCTCCTGAGGCTCGACTTCAATGCACCCCTCATGCGGATGTACCTCCCAGGTCGTTTCCGTGTCCGGTGCGCGCAAACGCGGCTCCGGGTGCAAGGCGGGACGTGGGACCAGCGGCAGGGTTGGTGCACACGTCGGGTGGTGACAATTCCGGGCGCGGCTGCGAGGGTTTCGGTGAGGCGGTCGTGGCCGTCAGGGCAGGCACAGCGGCTACTCCGGGGTCGCTGAGGGCATGCGAAGTCACAGGCGTGCGTGAGGGCATGGCGGCAGGGTGCCGCCTGGGAGTTACGGGGCGCAGGGCTGCGCGCGATGGAGCAGTGCCAGGAGCGACCGGGGTCGGGGCAGCCCGCCGGCCGGGCGGGCCGACCCTCGTGACTGGGGCAGGTCGGCGTCTCTGCGGCGCGTGAGGAGGCGTACCGCGTACGGCAGGCGTGTCCACCAGCGGCGGGCGGCTCCGACCGCCGCCCACGCCGGCCGGGCGGGCAGGGCGAGCGTGCTGCGGAGGAGCAGGCTCAGCGTGAGCCCTGCCAGGAGGTGCAACGCCGCCATGGCCAGAGGCTGGTGGTGCCAGGACGCCGGAAGACGGTGATGCCCGTCCAGCCGAGCCGCGGGGACGTGCGTTCCCGTCAGGGCCGACCAGGCGGGGAGGAGGGCATGCGCGGCGGCAAGGGCGAGGACTCCGGTGCGAGAGGCTCCGGAGCGTACGGTCGGGTAGGCGCAGCCGACGAGAAGAGCTGCCGCCATTCCCAACGCGGGCCAGGAAACAGTGGAGTCCGTCGAGGAGTGGTGCAGTCCCGCTGCGAGGGCCGTTCCGGGCAGGGCGAGGACGAGCGACCAGACGACGCAGACACGCGGGAGGATGTTCGGTACGGGCCGAGCAGTGATGGTCGAACGCGCGGAAGATCGGCATGGCTGGACCAGCATGACCGACAACTGCCCTGCTCTGTGCGGGAATGCGACTTTCCGGACTGGCATCTGCCGGACGGCGAGAAGACGCCTCTTCTCGACTCAGGCGGGCTCGCGGCCCGGCAAGTCGGCACGTCCGTCGTACTCGTACACGCCGTCGAAAACCGGCGTGGTGACCGCCATGGCCTGTTCGTCGCTGCCAGTCATGGCCAGGCCTCTTACTGAACCTCTCTCATCCTGTGCTGGTGGGTGAAATGGGCTGGTCAGCGGGTCCGGTGACGAGGCAGGGCCCCTCGTCGTTGGCGTGGTGATCCCACTCATCACACCGGCGACCGAAGGGCCCTGTTGGTTCCGTGTCCTGCCATGCTCGACGTCCCGCAAGAGCTCGTCGAGCATGTTGCCTGGCTGCTGTACGAGCACCGCCGGACCCGCAACACCCGCTGGCGCAAGCTCGGCTGATTCGACCAGGCACCGCTCACCCTGGTCCACCTGCGTAAGAACGAGACGTTCGCCCAGCTCGGTGCCGGGTTCGCCGTATCACAGGCCGCAGCCTGGCGCTACGTGGACGAAGCTCTGGACGTCCTCGTGGCCTGGGCGTCAGGTCTGCACGAGGCCTGACCGCGGCCCGCGCCCATGGCATCGTCCAGGCTATCCGCACGCTGCTGACCTGCAACTATTCAGGAGGAGAGAAGCCGAAGGAATCAGGCTGGCCTCCTCGCCTATGGCTTCACATCGAGACGCACGAGCGCGCCGATCTCCACGAGTTGGTCCGGCAGTGCCAGGTCGGAAACGCCCATGACCGTGCTGGCGGGCCGGTGCTCCCCGAAGTACTCGGCGTGGAGGCGTGCTGTCGTGTCGAAGTTCTCCCGCAGGTTCCTCACCAGAACCGTGGTTTCCACTATCTGGCTACGCTCGGCCCCGAACTGCCTCAGCACCAGGTCCAGATTCTCCAGCGTGGTGCGGACCTGCAGTTCGAAGTCGCCGGCACCCACGAAGTCGCCGTGACGGTCATGAGACAGCTGCCCGGACACATAAACCGTGTCACCGACCTGAGTGGCCTGACTGTACCCGTACAACGACTCCCACGGCATGCCGAACCCGAATGCCTTCACCTGAGAACTCATGACTCACTCCCTTGATACAGCGCGCGGAACCGTCAGTTGTGGACAGGCCCCTTACGCGTAGAAGTTACGGGTCCGTGAAAACGATGCTTGTCCGGTAGCGCCTTCCAAGTGTTCTCCGCGCGCACAGAATTGGCTGCAGTGGGCTCCTTAGGGCGCCGGTGCGATGAGTGGAACCTGTACGCCGACGAGGTGCCCTGCCTCTTCACCACACCCGTCGGCCAGCCCGTTTCACCCTCCAGTAGAGGATGAAAGAGGCTCACTGATCGTTTCAGAATGAGGGCACGAGGCGACGAAGGTGTATGGGGCGCCGGTGGTCGAGGCGAGGACCTATCGGGTCTGCCCCGTACAGTGCTGTCTCGCGGCCTGACCCAAGACGGCCATGGCAGTCGTACTGGCTTGCCCGGCCGGCCCGCGCACCGGGCATAGTGTGCTCATGGATCGATTCGTGGGTCAGGGACGCCTCGAATGGTGGGCCAATCACTCGATTTGCCTTGAGATGTACGACGTCGACATCACCGTCGCTGTCGACGCGGTCGGCCAGTGGCGGGCAACCGGTCGGCATGCCAACGCCCTTGACGCGACGCAACGCGAAGGCTGGGACTTTCTCATGGAGATGGATCCCCATTTCTCCATTGCGCTTCCCGGCGAGGACCGCGGAGGGATCATGGTGCGAGTCGTCGAGGCAGGGGATGGAACCCTCACGCTCACAGAGGCACCGGACTGGGACGGCTCCGTGAACGTCACCTTCGACCTCACCTGAGGGCAGCTCGCAAGGGCAAAAGACCGACTTCGTCACCCTGCCGACGACTCCGGCGTGTCACCCCTGATCTTTCAGAACGAAGTTCGGAAGCGGCGAAGGCATATGAGGCTGCAGGCCGCCGACCTCTTCGTCCACTTCCGGGCGGTCGAAGTGAACGGCTTCAAGTCCCTGCGAGAGGGCCAGAAGGTCACCTTCGAGGCTGTCCAGGGGCAGAAGGGGTTGCAGGCCGACAAGGTCCAGGTCATCGGGTAGGAGCCCCGGGCCCGGCCCGAGCCCTCTGGCTCCGCATCGTGCGGCGTCGGCGGCTGCGCGGAGCGATCGGGACATCCACCCCGTGAAGGAGGGTGCGCCCCCGCATCCACCGGGTGATCTCGTCCGGCGCCGCGTCATGGAGCCGGAGCACGCCGCTGATCTGCGCGAGGAGCGCCGTGGGCGGGAGGGGCTGGGCGACGGGGGGGTGACGTTCGTAAGAAGGTCGAGGACGGTCTGGTACTCCTCAGACTCGACGTCCGGACGGCATCGCACGAGCATGATCACGCTCTCGGCCATGCTGCTCGCACCCTTTTCCCGCGGTCGGTGTGGACCAGCTCGCGCAGCGCGACCCGGTCCGCCGGGCCGACGGACGGCGTGTCCCAGTACGGGTGCCACCACAGCCGTACGGACAGCTGCAAGAGCCGCCGTCGCAGGGCCGTCGTGCTGCCGGTGCCCGCCCTCGCCAGCGCGGCGTAGGTCTCCGCCCATGCCGTCTGGGTGCGGATGAGGTCATGAGGGAAGGGGGTGCGCTCCACCCCTTCAGTAAAACATGTGTTCGATTTCTCCGGCCAGTCGAAGACTCGCCCCGGCGCTGGGCGTGAGGTGACTGAGCGCTGTCAGTTGATGGCTGAGTGCCCTACTTGGGGGGCTGAGCAGCGTAGATGGCGGACGACTTGTGGCAGGCGGCGCCGCTGCGGAGCGCACGGAGGGAGCTGGGCCCCCGGTCGCGGCCAGCCTCCACGGCCACAGGCCCGGCCTGTCGATGTCGAGCCAGGTGACTGCTCGCTGTACCCGTCGTGTTCGTCGCCGATCACGCACTCGAATCTGGGACTGATCCGTGAAGGGGCTCTCCAGGACGTTGCGTGGACGCGACGCACACGCGTCACCGTCACCGCCGCGGGGAGGCCGGCCAGGAGGAAGGCCAGTCCCACCGGGAGCACCCCGGCCCACACCGTTGGCGAGATGTACGCGGTACCGGATGTACCGTCCACCAGCCACGCGCGGACCGGTTGCGAATCGATGTCGCCCGCGACGAGGACGTCGAACGACGAGCCGCCGTCGTCGGGGGTGAAGGTGCCTGAGCAGGACGTCGACGTTCCCGCGTTGGCCACGGTGTTGTCGTACGTCCGGCAGTCGGCTTCGGTCACGGTGCCGGGCTCGCCCCACAGCGCCGCCCGCAGCTCTGCGGTGAAGTTCGTCAGTACGGCGTAGGCCAGAAACAGCCCGACCAGACAGGCCGGCGCCAGCCACGGGGCGGGCCCGACCTGCTTCGGCCTGTTCCGTGGCCCGCCCGCAACGTTCCCACCCTCGCTCATCCCCACCCTCGGATCTCCGGCGGACGTCCATGGTGACCGATCCGAGGTGCCCTCGGAAGGCCTCCATGACGTGCTGGTGGGCTCGCACGATCGTCGAGTCGACCGACAGCGGCCAGTTCTTTTGTGCCCGGACCGCCCGCGGCATCCGCGAGAACATCACTGTCGACTGTCGACGTTTCGGCAACGCGGCGGGGTGCCGCGCCAGAGGCTGCGGCCTCGGCCGTGATCCGCCGGACGAGTCCCGGGGTGGGGCCGGGTTCTCAGGCGGCGAGGGTTTGGTGGAGGGCCTCGAGGCCGTCGGCGTAGATGCCGGTGAAGAGCTCGACGACTTCCTGCTCGGTGGCGCCCTCGGGGTTGAAGCGGCCGGACCACTGGACCTCAGCGACGTCGTCGCGGCCGGGGACCGTGTGGACGCGGAGAGTGGAGACGTATCCGCTGACGGGGAACGGCGCTTCGAGGATGGCGTAGCTGTAGTGGCGCTCCGCCTCGTCGAAGCCGACCAGGCGCTCGATGATGACGTCGCCGTCGGGGTTGGTGAGGCGGCGGACGCGGCCGCCTTCGAGGGCGGTGCTCTCGGGGATGTACGGGAGCCAGTCCGGGAGGGCGTCGAAGCCGCCCATGAGGTTCCAGACCTCCTGGGGGGAGGCGGGGACGACGCGGGAGACGGACGTGGAAGCCATGGTGGTGCTCCTGTTGCTGTGTGTGTGGGGGGAGAAGGTGGTGGGGTGTGGGGGTCAGGCGTTGTCCGGGAGCGGGGCGGCCGGGCTGACCAGGCCGGCGGCGCGCAGGTCGGTCCAGAACGCGGCGGGGATCGTCTCGTTCAGCGCCGCGGTGTCCTCGGCGATGCGGCTGGGGCGGGTGGCGCCCGGGATGACGGCGGCGGACGCCGGGTGGGCGAGGGAGAACTGCAGGGCGGCGGCCTTGATGCTCACGCCGTGTTCGGCGGCCAGCGCCTTCAGCTTGCCGACGCGCTCGATGATCTCGGCGGGGGCCTGCTGGTACTCGAAGTGGGTGCCGCCGGCGAGGATTCCCGAGCTGTACGGGCCGCCGACGACCATGTCGACGCCCTGCTCCTGCGCCATGGGCAGCAGGCGCTGGAGGGCGTGCCCGTGGTCGAGGAGGGTGTAGCGGCCGGCGAGGAGGAAGCCGTCGGGCTGCGGCTCGTCGAGAGCGAGGGTCAACTCGATCGGCTCGGTCTTGTTGACGCCCAGGCCCCAGGCCCTGATCACGCCCTCGTCGCGCAGCCGGGACAGGACGCGGAAGGCACCGGTGCGGGCCTCCTCGAACTTGCCGATCCACGCGTCGCCGTGGAAGTCCTGGGCAATGTCATGGACCCAGACGATGTCCAGGCGGTCGGTGCCCAGGCGCCTGAGACTGTCCTCGATGGAGCGTTCGGTGGCCTCGGCGGTCCACTCGTGGACGACCTTGTTGGGGTTGCCGTGCTCGAACAGGCCGCCCTTCTCGCCGAAGTCGGGGACGTCCGTCTCGTGCTCGTCGAGAACGACACGCCCGACCTTGCTGGACAGGACGTAGGAGTCGCGCGGCTTGGTCGCCAGGACCTCGCCGAGCCGCTCCTCGGCAAGACCGGCGCCGTAGAAGGGGGCGGTGTCGTAGAAGCGGATGCCGTGGTCCCAGGCGGCCTCGACGGTGGCGCGGGCCTCGTCGTCGGGGATCGCACGGAACATGTTGCCGAGCGGGGCGGTGCCGAAGCCGAGGTGGCCGGGAAGGACGTTCTTGAGAGACATGAGGAGTGCCTTTGCGAGATCTGGGGGAGGGGCCGGAGCGGCCTCGCGTGAACGCCGCATCTTGATGCATGCGCGTCTTACATGTGAAGACAATACTTGCAGACGCTAGCTATTGCAATCGCTTGATACGTTCGCGCGCCTGATGTTGCTCGCGCTTGCCGGCGCCCACTCGTACTCGCCGGCGCCCACCCGTCCGTCAGGCCGTGCGGCGCAAGGTGGCATCTGCGTACTCCTGGAACGGCACCGCGGCGTCACCTCCCGACCGGCACCCCCTCGCTCTGCGGGTTGCGCGGGCCGGGCACGGTCAGGTCCGGGCGGCTGCGCACCTGGCCCAGCCCGGCTCCCGAGAGCTTCGACCTCGTCCTTGTCCTCGCCCGCCATGCCGGCCGCGGCAAACGCCCGACCGACGTGGCGCTGATTCCGTTTGACGTAGGTCTCCCCGTACCCGAGCAGACGGGACGGGCACGGCAGCCGGTTGTCGTTGCTGGACACGTATTACTTGGTTGAGGAGTGGGGTCTGCCTTCGCCCCTGGTCCTGCTGTCCGGGGATGGCCACTGCTGGATTGCTCTCGACTACCGGGCCTGCGGGAAGGACGAGGAGCCGTCCGTGACCTGGTTCGACGTGGACCACGGCACGGAACTCCCGCTGGCTGCGGACTTTCAGGCGTTCGTCGAGCGGCTGACTTCGGGCGCGTCGCTCGATCTCGATCAAGCGGACGGCAGCCCGTCGGCGTCGTGATCTGGCTCCGGCGACGCGCCGACCAGGGCGAGAACGCGGATTGGATCATGCCCGCGATCATCGAGGTCCACACCTAGGGCGTGTTGCGAAAGTAGCGCCGGCCGCCCGAAGGGCGGGCCCGACGGCGTCTGGTGCGTGCGATCGCAAGGCGGAGGGTCGCCCCGATACTGGATGTATCGGGGTGATCCCGACAACGCGGCGAGCGTGCGTGCCAGGCGCCGTCGGGCAGGCGGGACTTTCGCAACACGCCCTAGCAGGGCAAGAGGCTCCGGGTGGAGCCGATCGCGCAGCTCTACGCCTCGTCCACCACGTCGGCGAACACCCCGCCTGGAGAGCCAATTGTCACGTGGACCCCAGGCGTGAACTCCCCCCGACCGGATGAACACACTCGTGCACGCTCTGGCCGAGCTCGCCGGCCTGGCCGCCACCACCGGCACCGGCTCGTACGCCGACCAGCGGCTCCCCGGCCGCCGCCGAACACCAGTCTGCATATGCCAAAGGCTGATTCGTGCACGCCTCTGGCGTAAGTGCGCAGCCCGGTGGCAGGGTGACGGCACGCGGCTCACCCGTCCTCACCCCGGCGGGCCACGCCGTCGGCCCCGACCGCACGGACGGGGCCGCGCCCGCCTCCCGGCTCCCCACGGGAGGCCGCAGGCGTGTCAACAGTTCTACAGAGAGGCCAGGGGCGGAACCACGCATAGGCCGTGTCCTGTCGCTGCCCATGAGCAGCAGGGTCCGTTCATCTCCACCTGACTGCGGCTTCGGGTTCGGTTGTGGCTTGCCAGCACCTCCGGCCGCCTTGATGCCGTCCCAGATGGCTGAACCCATCACCCCGATCTCCATCTGTACGTCGGTCGTGCCCCACTGGACAACTTGTCGTCCGGCGATGGGAAGCCGGGGTCGTGGTAGCGGCGCCTGACTGCTGGTCATCAGGCAATCTCAAAGCTGTGGGGACGGTCGAAAAGCATGACCGCTGACGACCGGCGTGCTCACGCAGGGAAGCACGGCTCGACTCCGGCCGGAGCCGGCCTCCGCGGGCGGCCCGTGGAGCGGCCCCGGCGCGTCAGGCGTCCCCGCAGATCCTCAGCCCCTTCGGGGTGGCGCAGGGCAGGTGGCCGTGGGTGCGGATGACGTCCTGGCCGCCGCCCCGGCTGAGGTAGGTGAGGAAGCTGGCGGTCAGCGAGCCGGCGGGGGGTACGCCCCAGGTGTAGGCGTACTCGATCTCCCGGTACGGATAGCTGGACTCGCCCAGCTCCTCCACGACGGCCAGCCGCCCGTCGACGGCCACCTTGTGCATGCCCTTGCGTCCCTCGCTCGCGCGGAGTTCGGAGTAGCCGATGGCCCCGGGGAGCTTGGCGACGGTGGTCAGGACCTGTTCGGTGGAGTCGAGTTCGCAGCGGATGACCTTCGCCCGGTGATCGTCGAGGGTCTGGCAGTTCTGCGAGGAGTTCGCGGGTTCGTTGCGGTCGAGGACCCGGCGCTGGAACACCTGCCGGGTACCGGAGTTGGCGTCCCGGCTGACCAGCAGCACCGGCCGGTCGAGGCCGGGGACCAGTTGCTTCCAGTTGGTGATCTCGCCCTGGTAGATACGGCGGACCTCGTCCAAGCTGAGGTCGTCGAGGGGGATCCCGTCGTTGAGGACGAGTGTGAAAAGGGAGGCGGCGACCATGTTCTCCCGCAGCTCCGGGTAGCCGCCAGGCTTACGCCCGTCGGAGAGGGCGACGACGGCCGGCGTGCCCTTGGAGGTCTTCGCCCCGATCTCGGCCAGCTTCCGTATCCCGGCGGTTGAACCGTGCACGTCCACGATGACGTCAGAGCCCTCGCAGTCCTTCTCGTACGCCTTCTCAATGTCCCGCAGGGCTGGGGCGAAGGCCGTCGATCCGGTGACGGTGAGCGTGCCGGTGGCACAGCCGATGGGGGGCGGGGTCTGCTCCCGGACGATGATCGCGGCCAGCGCCACCACACAGGTGGCGAGGACGATGGTGACGCTCCGGACGGTGGAGCTGAACCGGGGCTGCTTGTCGTCGAAAGTGGTGGAGCGGTTCCTCTGCGGGTCACCGTTCGTGAGTCCGCCGATGATCTTGATGTTCCCGTCGGTCACGGGCCGGGAGAGCTGGACGAGCAGCTTGAAGTACTGGCCGCGGGCGAGCGGAACCTTGGGTACGACGACCATGTTCCGCTCGAACCTCAGCTTTGGATCGTCCGCCTGGCCGCCGCCTTCCAGGGCGGTCCGGATGTGGCCTTGGCCGGGCGGGATCGTGGCGACGACGCCCTGGACATCCACGTTCTCGCCGTCTGGCGGGTCCGTGTACGTACCGAAGGTGACGCGCAGCCCGTTCGGGTCGATGGCGTGCCCGTAGGCCTCGGTCTCGATGTCGAGGTCCCCGTGGTTCTCGATCCGCAGCAGGACGAGGGTGGAGCCGTCGGCGGGGCTGCTCACGCCGCTCACGCCGCTCATGTCGCCCGCCCGTACGGTCTGGATCTCGCCGTCCTGGTCGGTGCCCTCCCGGTGGAGCGGAGTGTTCAGCTGCACGCGGTAGGCCAGGCGCTTGCGCTGCGGCGAGAACCGGTCGATCCAGACGACGGCGAGCGTGACCAGGACACCGATGAGGGCCGTACCCACGGCGATGACGTTCTCGGCGGTTATCCATTCCATGGCCGGGACGGTACGGACGCTTGTACGAAGGCGGGGGCGGTGTAGCGGGCCGCCACCCGGACTTCGCCATTCGTTCAGGTGGACAGGCCCACCGGGCCGAACCGGAGGTCGGCGGCAGGAAGCCGTTCGCGGACTCCCGAACTTGGCGGTGATGCTGCGCGGCCTCCGCTCCCCGGACGCTGCCGGCCCGGCTCGCATCACGGCCTCCGGCGGGATGCCGGTGGGCCGCCGTGCCGGACGCAAGGCTGTCTGGCCCTGTGCCGCGGCCTGCCCGGGCCACGCCTGAGCACTCGGATCTTCTCCAGGACCGGCTTGCACGCCGTTCAGTCCGCTCGCTGACCTGGCGTAACGATCGACAACGGGCGGCAGGGCGTCCGCGCTCAGGTGAAGCTTGCTGGTGAACCCGCCATGCGAGCGACCCAGGCCCTCACCTCCAGCACCACGTCCACCAGGCGGGCGGCAAGACCTGCCACGGTTCCTCGTTCTGGTGTTCTGCCTGCTCGGCTCCCTTTGAAACGGCTGCCGGCGGCGGGTCGGTCCGGGCGCCGGCTGCGTGCTGATGCGCACGGACGATGGTGGAGTCGACCGAGATGTCTTCGTCGATCTCACCAGCCGCGTCCGCCACGGCTTGGATCTGCTGGAGCAGACGCTCCCACGTTCCGCCGCGGACCACAGCCGATGGCGCTTCGTAGACCGTCGTCCAGGGCCCGGACCGTTCGGGCAGGTCACGCCACTGCACCCCGGTCCGCACCCGGTGCAGAATCCCGTCGATCACCTGCCGGTGGCTCCGCCACCTGCCGCAACGCCCATTGCTGACCGGCAGGAACGGGCGCAACCGTTCCCACTCGACATCGCAGCGCCCCCACCAGCCGGTGAGGAGTTGGCCCCGGCCCCGGGGCCGAGCTGTGTGCCTCGTTCCCGGGCCCGGCTCTGCGAGAGACCGACGCTCACCTCGCGCAGTACCGGAACGATCTCACGCCCGGTACCCGCATCGCGACGGCGAACGTCGGCACAAGTGAGCGTTCTCGGCAGTCCGTCCATCGAGTCGCGCTGGTCGGATGGGCGTCACCGCGGCAACGGAGGGACCGACAACATCGTGCTGGCACCTCCGGGGCGGTATCACCCTTTGCCGGGGGCACGCGAGACCTCATCCACGGACAACATGCGCGTCCGACGAGCACTCAGTTCGGCCCAGACACCCCAGCCCAGACACCTCCACCGGCCCACGGCCGCGCCAGGCACTCCCGCCGCGGCCGGACCACCGGCCGCCTGCGCCGCCGGATCCTCGCCTACAGGGCGATCGAGTTCCTCTCCACGCACATTCCGGACCGTGCCGGACCGGGCGAGGAACGCCTGCTCCTCGTCCACGTCCGCCCGGTCGTCGGCCAGGTCCACTACCGGATCTGCACCGACTGCGCCCAAGGCGTCATCACCGTCATCACCATCAACGAACGCTTCCACAGCACCGGGCCAGGAACCCGGGCACTTTCGCATGTGCGCTCCCGCCACCCCGGCCTCGCCTGGCGCACCACGCTGCGCCTGCGCACCACTCGTGACCTCCTGCGCCGCATGCGCATTCCCACGATCACAGCTGACACGCCCTGCCCTCTCCGGCTGCCAGTGGAGGCACGTCTGGACGCCCTGCTGGTGCCGTCCGAACACGTCGGCGGATTCGCCGCCGACATCCGCGTCGCGGGGGACGGACGAACCGGTACTGCTCGCCCACCTCGATGGTCAGGGCGACGGCGAGCCCGCCCGGCGGGTCGCCGAGGCCGGGCACAAGCTCGGCTGGGAGGTACTCGGCCACGACTGTGGCCTGCTCCACACCTGGCTCTGCAACGACCTGTACGAGGAGGGCAGACTCGACCTCGGAGTGGATACCGATGAACGCGGTCTGCTGCCCGACCGGCAGGCCGCCCTACGAGTCGCCGCCTGGTCGAACACCCGTGGAGACACCGAGCCAGTCACCTGGTTCCCTGGCGCTCTGATCGAGTGGGACATCCCGGTCCAGAGCGGCCTCGGCCCCGTCACCACCGAGACTCCGGCGCCCCCTGCACGGCAGTCCTGGTAGCGCCGGATCCTCCAGCGCGCCTGAGCGTGGTCCGCGGCCGTTCGGTGGACCACCCCTCCCTCCAGCTCGCCGACCCGGTGGCAGGCGCCGTCCGGGCAGTCGCGCGATGGCACGACGGCACCGCATGGTGGCGCCACTCGTGTATCCCGGCGGTCTGCACCTCCCGTGCGAAACACCGCTGAGGCCGTGCGCCGCTATAGAGCCACCTTCGGTTCGAACGCCGGATCGGACCTCGTCTGCTGCTCGCCCTGCCACAGTCGTCCGCGGTACTGCCCGCGGTGCACAGGCGGTAGGACAGGGCTACGCGCGAGTGTCTGGCCGACTCAGGACCGGGTTCCAGGCGAACCACTCAAGGACGTCGGCGCCCAGTTCCCAGGGCGACTCCAACAGAAGCCGACCCGCCGCATCGATGTCGGCGGTGACGCGTGCGGGCGCCGGACCGATGCGTTCCATCAACTCTCCCCACTTGCCATGGAACTCCTCATCTTCGCCGCGCAGCCGGCGCATGGCCGCTTCCACGCAGGAGGGCCACTGCGGCATGCCGTAGTGATCGATGTGAGTGCCGATCTGAGGGGCCCCGGCGAAGACGAGGAAGTCGTCCGGCCCCAGCATCTGGTCGACGTGGGCGAACTGGTCGATCCGCTTCTTCACGTGCTTCTGGATCTCTCCGAGGAATCCCCAGCCGAAGTCCGTGAGCCTACCTGCGCACCCCGGCCACTCGGTGTCGCGGTCCAGGATCAGCCGCTCCAGGCCGTACAGGCGGTACTTCCGTGTCGATCCCAGAACATCGAACGCCTGCCGGGTGAGCCAGGTATTGCGGGCGAACATCACCCCGTCGGGCATCCCCTTGCGCCGGTTGGTCGGCCGAGCGGCGTGCGCGTCCTCGATGGGACCGTTGCGCCACACAGACAGAACCAGTCCATGAGCCGCAGCCCATCGCAGACCATCAGCGGTAGCGAACACCCCCATCTCCTCCAGGCTTTGCCGCCCCCATGCCACCGCTTCCTCAAGATCTGTCTCCACCGATACTCCTCCCCGCGCTCCCCGACCTTGCCGCCCCGCTTCCTCCACGCGGGCGCAGGGTTCCGGCGCCTCGCGTGAGGTTCGGCAGATCCTACGTTCCCCCACTGACAACCCGGCCGGCATCACGACGAGGCGCCACATCAACCCGTCTTGCACGACTCATTTGCTCAGAACAGGGAGTCCCAGAAGGCGGCTTCGGGATCAGGTTCTTCTGGGTGGAGCATGCAGCGTCTGCAGCGCAGGAGGCCCGATTCTTGGCATGGGGAATCCGAACGAGGCGTGGAATCCGCTACACCATCCCGGGCAAGGCCGACCAGGCTTGCAAGCGCCGAAAGCTCGGCTCTCGCGGCGGCCGGCCGCCGCGTTTCGACCGGGTCGACCACCGCGAGTGTCATGCGGTCGGGTGAGAATCAACCGCCTCAAGAGGAACCGTGCGGTCGCCTCGCGCTTCGACGAGCTCGCCGTCCGTTACGAGGCGACAGTCCTGGTCGAGGCGATCAACGAGTGGCTGTAATCCTTCACCGACAAGGCATGGGGGTCCACGGCAATGCCTCCCGCCATTCCTGGCGATCGTGAGCCCAGTCCATCATCACCTTGGCGGTCGACGCTTCCGGACCGAACGCTTCATGGAGCCTTGGAACGTGGGCCTCGTAGTGCTTGTCGGCGCTGCCTTCGCGGTACTCGACCTGGTAGCTGAGGTCGTCGTTCAGGTACACCTGAATGTAGTGCTGATCCACAGGCTTCAGATCGAGCCTTTCCAGGATCACAAACGGGTGCGACAGGTTCATCTCGGACAGTAGGTCACCCAGGGCCTCCTCTGTCGGATTGTCCACGGTACGACCGCTCGCTTCGACTGCACGCAGCACTGGCTTCAGCATGCACGTGACTGTACCGACCCACAGGGTTCAGGTGCCCAGCAGTGCACTTCCGGAACGCGCCTCAGAAGAGGCCGGTGTGTATGTGATGGGTGAGGTTTTCCAGGATCTCGCGCAGCCATGGGCTGCGGACGGCCGGCAATCGGACCAGCGTGTGCTGGAAGGTTCCCGGGTCGGCCCGGAACGGGTGGTGGGGGCGGGGCGGGGGTGGGTCGTCGCGGAGAACGCCATCGGGCATGGTTCCTGACACGGGTAGGCGGAGGTGCGGCTGGGGGAAGGCCATCGACATCCACACCCCGAACGGCAGCGGCACCGGGTATGCCGAAGTTGCCGGGCCGGACGGGCTCCAGAGTTCCCCCGTCTGTGGGTGGGTGGGCACGATGACGATGTCGGCGTCCGTATCGGGGGCGGGCAGCCCGGGTCCGTCCAGGACGGCGCGCCGCGTCGGCTGTTCCGCGGGCAGCAGGGTGTCGAGGGCGCGCTGGAACACTTCCGCGGCCAGGCCCCGCGGGACGGCCACCTGCCGCCCCTCCGAGGCGGCCAGCAGGTGGGCCAGCGCCCGGCCGGCTGCCGCCTCCCATTGCGGGTTCCACGACCACCAGTGGTCCGTCCCGCACAGCGCACCCCATCTGGTGATCGGCACGCCCGGAGGCGTGGCCGCCCCCTGCTCCCGTAGTTCCGCCCAGGTGAGGACTACGGCGTCGGTGTCGGCGTTGCCGTCGGGCAGGCGGTGCACGGCGTCCGGCATGAGCCAGACCGCCTGCCACAGTGAGCAGTCGTCGACGCGGTTCGCCACCGGTAGGCCGCACGCCTCGCACGCCATGTTGAGGCCGTCACTCCAGTCGAGGCCGCAGCAGTAGCCGCCCGCATGCTCCGGAACGAGCACGGTGCCGCGAACATCCCCGGGTGCGATGACGACGGAGCCGGGAGGTCCGCCGGACACGGCGTAGACGGGAGCATAGATGCCGCGGGCCGCCGCCTCGTCCGGATCGATCTCCTCCCACCTCCGCCACGGGAGCCCCCAGGGCTGCAGTTCCACGGCAAACGTGCCCGACTCCATGAGAACCGGGAGCTGAATCCCGTTCCCGTACTTCTGATGGGCGTGAGCCGGCAGCTCTACCTGAGTCAGCGGGTTGGTCAGCCGGGCGCCACACCCGGCACACACGAAGACGAACAAATATCCTCCGCTAGAGAAACGGGGGCATCATCGCAGCTCCGCGGTAGACCAGCCAGCGTGTTTTTCGTCCGCACGACCGGAATCGGCGCCCGGTGCGGGTGGGCTGCCCGAGCGCGGGGCGACCTGATATGAGTTGATCATGAATGCAGAAACTCTTGACCCGATGGAGCGCCTGCTCGCAGAGCGGGCTTGTGAGCGGCTGATCGTGGACTTCGTCCACCGGCTCGACCTCGGCGACCCGGGCTCGGTGGCGGAGCTCTTCACGCAGGACGGCACCTGGGAATGGCCCGCCGGCGACCGCCGCATCGCGGGTCACGACGCCCTGCGCACCTACTTCGGCAACCGGCCGGCAGACCGACTGTCACGCCGTATATGCACCAACATCCTGGTCACGGTGACCTCCGCGGACACGGCCACCGCCACCACCTACTTCACCACATACCGTGTCGACGGCTACAGCGAGGGTCTCGTGCCACCGCGGCCCCCGGTTCAGGTGGGGCACTACGAGGACACCTTCCGCAAGGTGGACGACACCTGGCTGCTCACCACGCGGACTCTCTTCCTCTCCTTCGCCGGGCCCACGGAACGCCTCGACGGGCCCGCCCAGCCATGAGAACGGCTTCAGCCGACCGGCCGTCAAGGATCCTGCACGACGGGGAGTGCTCCCTCACACACAGAACATGGTCATCCGTGGGTGGTGCGCTGATCACCTGAGGGGGCGCTCAATCAGGCGTCGGGGTTCTTGCCCACGGCAGCGGTGTTGATCCGCTGGACAGGCCACATCCTGGGCCGCCGGTCGCCACCCCTCCCGGACCAACAGCGACCTCGCCGACGCCTTCCAGCAGGTCAGAGGCTAGCTGCGGAGTGACTGCAGGAAGATCCTTGCGCTGCCGGCGGGTGATTTCCAGGGCGTGCGAGTGCAGATGATTGGATCACCATGACCGTCGTCGCTGTACACGCCCTGACCGAAAGGCACCCACAGGATGCCGCCCTCTGCAAGTGACCGAGACTGCCTGAAGAGGCTTCTGATGGAGCGGCGGGCCGCGCTCGACCCCGTGAGTGTGGGGTTGCCTGCCCGTCGGCCCGGACACGGCAGAAGGGCGGCCGGGGTGAGTCAGGAGCAGATGGAAGAGCTCCTCGCCGGGACCCAGGGCACGTGCAACCGGTTCGAGAACGGCCGCCTCGCCAGTACGAGCACCGAGTTCCTGACCGTGGTGGCAACCGTTCTCCAACTCAAGCAACCTGAACGGGTTTTCTCGTGGCGACTGACACGGAACGAACTCCCGCCCGCCCCGCTGCACCCGGACTCCGGAGTGTCCGTATCCGGTGCGTGGCAGCATGCCCTTCGCCGGATCACCGGCGCAGCCGCGTAAGCCTTCTGGAGTGCTGCGCTGAGGGCATGACACATCTGACACACGGTCCGGTTTCATCGGGACATGTGCGGCCGGCTCCGTACGCTCGGCTGATTCCGCTACCCCTGGTTCCCTGATGCACTAGCTCAGGTGGCGGGCCGTCATGCCAGAGCTGACGGTGGACCATGTCGCTGCGTATGAAAGCAGACAACGGTCAGCTGACGCAGCGGATGGAAGGAAGCCATTGATGCGCTCTGCCCGCATTCTCTTCGCCGCCACCGCCACCGCCGCCGCGCTGGCCCTCACCACGCCCGGGGCCTACGCGCTCACGGCCGGTGACTGGGACAAGGACGACTCCGCCCACAGCCAGAAGCGTGACCACGACAAGCCGCACGGCGGCATGCACACCGGCTCCGGCGCCCTGTCGCTGATCAGCGGCGACGACTGGTCCAAGGACAAGAGCGACAAGAAGGAGCACGAGAAGGGCGGCAAGCACGAGAAGGAGCACGGCAAGCCGCACGGCGGGATGCACACCGGTGGCGGTGCGCTCACCGCGGTGAGTGGTGACGAGTGGTCGAAGGAGCACGAGAAGGGCGGTAAGCACGAGAAGGAGCACGGCAAGCCGCACGGCGGGATGCACACCGGTGGCGGTGCGCTCACCGCGGTGAGTGGTGACGAGTGGTCGAAGGAGCACGAGAAGGGCGGTAAGCACGAGAAGGAGCACAGCAAGCCGTACGGCGGGATGCACACGGGTTCGGGCGCTCTGTCCGCGGTCAACGCTGACGACTGGGGCAAGCCCGAGCAGCAGAAGCAGGAGAGCGACAAGTACCAGAAGCAGGACAGCGACAAGCACCAGAAGCCCAAGGGCGGCATGCACACCGGTGGCGGCGGCCTCGCAGGGCCCGGGTTGAACCTGACCGGCGCGCTGGTGCTGGCGGGCGGGGCGGCTGCGTTCGTCCTCTACCGCCGCAAGAAGACCGCCGGCGCGTCCGCGTGATAGCCCACCCGGCTCGGGGGCTGCCGCCCTGAGGCAGCCCCCGAGCCGCGGCCGTAGTCTCTGCTCGCCACGCGACCCCGGACCCGCCATGCCCGTTGAGAAGACGTCTGTGATGGAACCCCCACCCGACCCCGCGAACGACCGAGAAGTATCCCGTCCGGCACGATGGGTCGCGCCCGCTGTGTTCTGGACGACGGCGCTCGCCGCGCTCCTGATCCTTGCCGGACCGGGAATGTTCACGCAGGACGAGACCGACACCCCCCGCCCCGCATCCTCCACGGCCGTGTCGAAACCGGCGGCCGGCCCCTCGGCATCTCCCCTCGCACCCCACCGGGCCTCGCCGAAGACCGACCCCAGCCCCGGCCTCGCGATGCCCAGGGCGATCCCCACCCGTCTGAGGATCGCCAAGATCGGTGTCGACGCCCCGTTCACCGGCCTGAAGATCGGACCTTCCGGAGCTCTGGACCCGCCCCCGGCCGACGACACCAATCTCGTCGGATGGCACGCCGCCGGTATCGCTCCCGGCCAGCGGGGAACCGCGCTCATCGCCGGACATCTGGACACGGCCACCGCACCGGCCGTCTTCGCCCGGCTCGGCGAACTCGAGGCCGGGGACTCTTTCGAGGTCGCGCGTGCCGACGGCACCACCGCCGTCTTCCGCATCGACTCCGTGGAAAGCTTCCGCAAGGACGACTTCCCGAACCAGCGCGTCTACGACGACACCCCCGACGCCCTTGTCCGGCTCATCACCTGCGCAGGCCCCTATGACCGCGCGGCCAAGGACTACACCGGGAACCTCGTCGTCTTCGCCCACCTGGAACCCAAGTGACACCCCCTGCGCATTCATCGACTCCGCATGCCCACGCCACCACTCCCGCGCTGACGCCTGCACGCGTAGAGGCCGATCGATCCGCAAGAGGGTGCCGGGATTCAGCCCGGTCGGGGCTCCACCGGATCACTCGCACATGAAGAGGGACACACGGGCTCCGTGCACCCACCGCTCCACTCGGAATCGAAGAAGGGCCCGCCACCGTGAGCCGGGGTGGCGGGCCTCTCCGCGCAGGTTCACCGGCTGCCTTTCCACAGCACGTCGAACCCTTCAGGAGCTGCCCGTCATGTACTGAGCGCGGCGCGCAGGTAGGGCCGGGGGAGGGCGCCGCCCTCGTACGGGGTCGGATGAACCCGCGCGAGGGTTCGGCGGCCGGAAGGGCGTCTGTGACCAGTTCGGTCCGCAGGTGGTCGGCGATCGGCGATCGCCCAACCGGCCGGCGTGAGGCAGGGTCGATCACCGTCGCGAGACGGAGGGCTTCGCGCCGCTGACCGGCATGAACGTGATGTCGTCGCCGACGTCGTTCGAATGCACACGGCCGCGGTGAAGCCACGTCCGATCAGGTCCGGCGCCTTCGCCATGGCCGGGTCCGCGAACGTACTGCTGCGCCGCGGTCGGCTCTGCCTGAAGCTCGTCACCACCGCCTCGTCGAGGACGTTGCCGGCAGCGACGCCTCACGCCATGGCCGCCGTCGGCGCTGCAGCGCTTGCTTCTCCGCCCGGCGCTACAAGGCGGCGTCCGCTCGCGTCTCCTGTCCGCCCGGGATCGCGGCCGCATCCGGCCGCCGGCCGGTGCCGGCCTTGGGTACGCGTACCGTCGCGACGGTGATCAGTGAGGCCGCCGCCCCCAGGGCCGCCGCCACGATCAGCACCGTGTTCAGGCCCGACGCGAACGCCTCGCGCACCAGGTGCGTCACCTCCGCTCGTTCGTCCTCCGGCCAGCCGGCGACGAACGACCGGGCGTGTCCGCCGCTCAGAACGGCGGCCGCCTCGCGCGGGTCGGGGATGGCGCCGTCGGTCGTCAGCACACGCTCGATCCGCGACTGGAAGATCACGCCGAACGCGGCGATCCCCAGGGCGAAGCCCAACTGGCGGAAGGTGTTGACAGCACCGCCCACCATGCCTCCGCGCTCCGGCGGAACCGTGGCCAGGGCAGCCGCCGGCAGACTGGGTGTCACGAGGCCGACGCCCAGGCCGGCGACGACGAGGCCCGCCACGAGGCTGCTTCCCGAGGATCCCGCGTCGAGGGTGGCCTGCATCGCGGAGCCCACGGCGATGAGCGCCAGCCCGCCGCCGATGGCCGCCCGTGGCGGCCAGGGGCCGAAGCGGCCCGCGAGTACGGACGCGAGGAACGCGGCGGCGCACATGGGCAGGATGTACAGACCTGCTTCGACGGGCTCGTACCCCAGGACGGACTGCATCCACAGCGACTCGTACAACAGGTACGCGAACGCGGCTCCTTGCAGGAACAGGGCGCTGATCATGATGCCGGTGAACGACGGACTGCGGAACAGCGACAGGTCGAGCACCGGGTGCTCGTGCCTCGTCTCGGCCACGACGAACAGGGCGAGGGCGACGGCCGCAGTGGTGAACATGCCGAGGGTGAGAGGTGTCGCCCAGCCGTCGGAATGGGCGCGGATCAGCCCGAACGTGAGGGTGCCGCTCGCCACCGTGAAGGCGACCGTGCCGAGGACGTCCGCACGCTGCCGGCCCTGGACCCTGGCCTCCCGCACGGAGCGCAGGGTCATCACGACCGCGGCCAGACAGACCGGCAGGTTGACGAAGAAGATCCATCGCCAGTCCAGGTACTGGGTGAGGAGTCCGCCGACCACCGGGCCGGCCGCCGCGGCGACCGAGTTCGTGGCACCCCACACGGCGAAGGCCACCCCCCGGTCCCGGCCGCTGTAGTGCATGCCGAGCAGGGCGATCGTCGTGCCGAACATCCCGGCGGCGCCGATCCCCTGCACCGTGCGGGCACCGATCAGCACACCCGCGCTCGGGGCGACCGCGCACGCCACCGATGCCGCGGTGAAGACGATCAGCCCGACCAGGTAGACCTTCCGGCGGCCGATGCGGTCGGCGCGGGAACCGACACCGAGCAGCAGCGACGCCAGCGCCAACGCGTACGTGTCGACCACCCACTCCAGCTCGGAGAGCGTGGTGCCGAGGTCCGTCGCCATGGCGGGCAGCGCCACCGTCACGATCGTGACGTCCAGCAGGAGCATGAACGTGCCCAGACAGATCGAGGCCAAGGGCCACCACTTGCGCATCCGAACCCCTTCGCCGCCCGCCGCACCGGAGACGTGCCCCCGGCGGCCCCCATGGTCCACGGAGGAGCGGCGATTCCCGTGAGGACCCGCCCGCCACGCCCGGGCGTGGACCCCAGGGAGGTATGCCTAGGTCCGCCTGGGGGATCACCGGTGGCAGGCCGGAACACGCGCTCTTAGCTTCGGCACATGACCAAACGACAGATCGCCCTGCTGGCCTGCACCGTGGCCCTCACGGCCTCGGGGTTGGGCGCGGCCGCACCCGGTGCCGTGAGCCGGACGGTGCACCTGGTGAAGCCCGGCGAATCGATCCAGAAGGCCGTGGACGCCGCGAAGCCGGGGGACACCATCGTCCTGACACCCGGCACCTACCGCGAGAGCGTCCGCATCACCACCTCGGGCCTGACCCTACGAGGCTCGGGCTTCGCTTCCACCGTCCTCGTGCCCGGTGACGCCACCGCTGCCGACGCGTGCGCCAAGGCCGGTCACGGCATCTGCGTGACCGGGACGGACAGCGACCCCGTCGAGGGCGTCACCGTGCGCTCGCTCGCGCTCAGGGGCTTCACCGCCAACGGCCTGTGGGCCACCCGCACCGACCGGCTGACGGTCCGCAAGGTGCTCGCCGAGAAGAACGGGAAGTGGGGGATCGCCCAGGAGAGGTCCACGCGTGGCGTCTTCAGCCACAACACGGCCCGGAACAACGCCGACGCCGGTCTGTTCCTGGCCAACACCATCGACACGGAGGCAGGCGCCACGGACGCCGAGGGGACGCGGGTCACCCACAACAGCCTGACCGGCAACCGGATCGGCCTCACCGTACGGCGCCTGCGGAACGTGACCGTCGACCACAACGAGGCGACCGCGAACTGCGCCGCGGTGTTCGTGGTGGGCGACGAGTCCCAACCGCGTGCCGGAGCCATGACCCTGCGCCGGAACGACATCCATGCCAACAACAAGTACTGCCCGAAGACGCCCCGTCTGCCCTTCCTGCAAGGCTCCGGCATCGTCCTCACCGGCGCCGAAGAGACGGTGGTGGAGAAGAACCGGGTCGTCGGCAATGTGGGAGCCTCGCCGCTCTCGGGCGGCATCGTGCTGTTCAAGAGCTTCGTGGGTGCTCCGAACGAGCAGAACGCGATCCGCGACAACGTGGTGATGCGCAACAGCCCCGCCGATCTGGCCGACCGGGACACCGGTCAGGGAAACACCTTCACCCGCAACACCTGCACCCTCTCGGAACCCGCCGGAATGTGCTGACCCACCGGGTTCCGCACATCTCCGACGGCACGCAGCAAGGACAAGGCGAACACATGACAACGGTTGATCCGGCTCCCGCCCCGCCGATGCGGTTGAGGGAGCTCGTCTTCGGGGCGGCGTGCGCCGCCGCCGTACGCGCGGCCGCCCGCCTGGGCGTGGCCGACGCCCTGGGCGACACGCCCATGACCGTGGAAGACCTCGCGGCCGCGGTGAAGACCCAGCCGCGGACACTGCGCAGACTGCTGCGCGCGCTGTCCTGCCAAGGGGTCTTCACCGAGCAGCCCGACGGCACCTTCGCCCACACGGAGATGTCCCGGCTGCTGCGCGAGGACGATCCGCACAGCCTGCGGTACATCGCACTGTGGTGCACCGAACCGTGGACGTGGGACGTCTGGCCGAAGCTCGACGAGGCGGTGCGCTCCGGACGGAACGTCTTCGAGGACGTGTACGAGCGGGAGTTCTTCACCTACCTCAACGAAGACGCACCCGAGTCCGCGCACGTCTTCAACCGGGCCATGACCACGTCGAGCAAGCAGTCGGCACAGGACGTCGCGGACCTCCTCGACCTCGGCGACGTGTCCTCCGTCGCGGACATCGGCGGCGGACAGGGGCACGTCCTGGCGAGTCTCCTGGAGAAGCACCCCTCCCTGAACGGCGCGCTGCTCGACCTGCCGGGAGTGGTGGAGAACGCCGACCCGCGCCTGCGGGACGGCGGCGCGCTCGGTCCGCGGGTCCGTGTGGTGGCCGGCGACTGCCGCGAGGACATCCCGATCCGGGCGGACGTGTACATCATCAAGAACATCCTGGAGTGGGACGACGACAGCACCCGTCGGGCGCTCGCCAACGTGCGCAGGGCGGCGCCCCCCGGCGCCCGGGTCGTCGTGATCGAGAACCTCGTCGACGACACGCCCTCGATGAGGTTCACGACCGCCATGGACCTGCTGCTGCTCCTCAACGTCGGCGGAGCGAAGCACACGCGGCAGAGCATGGTCGACCGGCTGACCGACGCGGGGCTCGTCATCGGCGAGATCCGCCCGGTCAACGCGTACCTCCACGCGTTCGAGTGCACCGTGCCCGCCTGACGGGGCAGGAAGGAGGAGATCCCGAGGCCGCCCGCTCCGCGTCGTTCGCGGGGCGGGCGGCCTCGGGATCTCCTGCCGTACCGACCTCGGGGGATCAGGAGCCGGCGTCGCGCTCCCAGCGGTAGAAGCACTGCGCCATGGCGTCCTTGGGGCTCCGCCACGTCTGCGGGTCGTACGCGCTGACGTACGCCGACAGCTTCTCGCTGGCGTCACGGAACTCGGGGTGTCCGGTCAGCTTCGCGATGGCCGGCCCCGGGTCCTGGTCCGACTCGATGAGGTGGAGGTACACGTCGCCGAACTGGAACAGGCGACGCCGGGTGACGCCGACCAGGTGGGGGAGTTCCCCACGGTCGGAGGCGGCGAACACGTCGGCGATCGCCGGGGCCGAGCCGGGCGCCATGCGGGCGACGATCAGGGCGTGGTGCATCGAGCGTCCTTCCAGGAGTGCGGGTGTGCGGGTGTCCGCGGCAGGGTTCGGTCAGCCGGGCAGGACCGGGGCGCTCCGGCGGTCGCGGGCGACCTGCTCGATGCGGTCCCGGATCAGGGCCATCTGCGTGCGGGAGTTGCGGTTGATGTTGTCGGTCATCCAGGCGTCGTCGACCGGAGCGTCGGGCTTCATCGCGAAGTCCTGGACCCAGCGCATGTGGACGCCGGCCGGGGTCTCCTCGTACTCCCACCGGATGTTCATGTGGTCGAACGGGCCGGTCTCGACGCGGCGGGCGCGAACGGTCCGCCCGGGTCGGTCGACGGTGCGCTCCGACACCCAGCTCCAGACCTTCCCGGACTCGTCCGGGTGCATGGTCAGGCGGAAGGTGGTGGAGTCGCCCTCGCGGGAGAGGACCTCCAGGGAGGCGTACTCGCTGAAGAGGTCGGGCCACTTCTCGATGTCGTTGGTGATGTCCCAGACGAGGTCGAGCGGGGCGTCGACCGTGATGCTGTTGTCGGTGTGACCGGCCACGTCAGACTCCCGTCCTGAGGGCGTTGTTCACCAGGCCGACGAACTCGCCCGGCGTCTTGCAGCGCTCGGCGTCGGTCGGCAGCGCCACGCTGTACCGGTTCTCCAGCTCCCCGACGATGCCGAGCAGGCCGAGAGAGTCGAGGCCGAGGGTGGTGAACGGGGCGTCCGGCGCCTTCTCCAGCTCCCGGGCGTCGACGGTGACGCCGGCCGCCTGCTTCATCAGCGTGGAGAGTTCGTCGAAGGTCAGTGCGGTGGTGATCATGTGTGCTCTCCTTCCCGCCCGGTCCTACCGGGCGGAGTCGTCGCCGCGGCGCACGACCAGCGCCGCGTTGGATCCCATGAGTCCCCGGCTGAGGACGAGGGCCGTGCGCAGCTCGGCGGGCCGAGCGCGGGACATCACCAGATCGAGGTCGTGGCAGATGTCGAACACGTGGGGAGTGGGCGGCACCACGCCGTGCTCCATCGCGAACACCGCGGCGGCGGTGTCCAGGACGGGCGCTCCGCAGTAGGCGCGGCCGATGCCCGTCTTCGGTGCCGTGACGGGGACGCGGGTGGCATGCGCTCCGAGGGCGTCGGCGATCGCCAGCGCCTCGGCACGGTCCGCCTCCGGTACGCCCATGGCGTCGGCGAAGACGACGTCGACCTCCTCGGGGGCGCACCCGGCCTCGTCGAGGGCGACACGGACGGCGCGGGCGAGTCCCTCCCGGGACTCCTCCCATCGGGAGGCGCCGGTGAACGTGGCGCCGTGGCCGGCCACCACGGCCCGGACGGCCGCCCCCCGGTCGCGGGCGCGGGACTCGTCCTCCACGACGAGCATCGCGCCGCCCTCCGCCGGGACGAAGCCGCAGGCTCCGGCGGTGAAGGGCCGGTAGGCGCGGTCCGGGTCCTCGACGGTGCTGAGCTCGGGGTAGCCGAGCTGGCACACCATCGAGTACGGGGCGAGGGGCGCCTCCGCGGCGCCGACGAGCACCGCCCCCGTACCGCGTCGTACACCGCGGGCGGCGTGGGCGAGGGCGTCCAGACCGCCGGCCTCGTCGCTCGCGACCACGCCGCACGGCCCCTTGAGGCCGCTGCGGATGGAGATCTGGCCGGTGCTCGCGGCGTAGAACCAGGCGATCGACTGGTACGGGCCGACGAACTTGGATCCCTGGCCCCAGAGCTTCTGGAGCTCTCGCTGGCCGAACTCGCCGCCTCCGGACCCGGCCGCGGTGACCACGCCGATCTCGAAGGGCTCCTCGGGGTCCTCCCGGGCGAAGCCGGCGTCGTCGAGGGCGAGTTGGGCCGCGGCCATGGCGTAGTGGCTGAAGCGGTCGGTCTGGACGAGGAATCTGTCCTCGATCAGATCGGAGGCGTCAAAACCGCGGACCTCGCCCGCGACCTTCAGGGGCATGTCCCCGCAGCCCTCACGGGTGATCCGGTCCAGTACGCCGAGCCCTTCCCGGACCGACTTCCAGTACGCGTCGGCACGCAGTCCGTTGGGGGCGATCACACCGATTCCGGTGACGACCGCGCGCCGCGGGCGCTCACTGCTCATCGTGTCCTCCCACCCGGCGTCGTCAGCAGCACCGCGGACTGGAAGCCGCCGAATCCGCTGCCCACGGAGAGCACGTTCCTGAGCTTCCGGGGGCGGGCGGTTCGCGGCACGTAGTCCAGGTCGCACTCGGGGTCCGGGGTCTCGTAGTTCGCCGTCGGAGGCACCACCTGGTGCTTCAGCGCGAGCACGCAGGCGGCCACCTCGATCGCACCGATCGCGCCCAGCGAGTGCCCCACCATGGATTTGATGGAGCTCATGGGCGTGTCGTAGGCGTGCGCGCCCAGGGACCGTTTCACTGCGGCGGTCTCGTGCCGGTCGTTCTGCCGGGTGCCCGAGCCGTGCGCGTTGACGTAGTCGATCAGCGTGGGGTCGATGCGGGCCTGGTCGAGCGTGGAGTCGATCGCCCGGGACATCTCCAGCCCTTCGCTGGTCAGACCGGTCATGTGGTACGCGTTGCCGAAGGTGGCGTAGCCGCCGATCTCGCAGTAGATGTGCGCACCGCGGGCCCTGGCGTGCTCGTAGTCCTCCAGGACCAGGACGGCCGCCCCTTCGCCCATGACGAAACCGTTGCGGTTGTTGTCGAAGGGCCGGGAGGCGTGCTCCGGGTCGTCGTTGTCGGGCGACGTGGCCTTGATGGCGTCGAAGCAGGCCATGGTGATCGGGGATATCGGGGAGTCCGACGCCCCCGCGATGCAGACGTCCGCACGGCCCTCCGCGATGGTGTGGAAGGCGTAGCCCACGGCGTCGAGGCCGGAGGTGCAGCCCGTGGAGACGGTCTGCACCGGGCCGCGGGCGCCGAACTGCTCGGCCACGACGGAGGAGAGCGTGCTCGGCGAGAACGCCATGTGCAGCTTCGGATCGGCCGCGTGGTGGTCCACGTCCCACCGCTGCCCGCCCGCGCTGACCAGCACGTAGTCGTGCTCCAGCCGGGTGGTGCCGCCGACGGCGCTGCCGAGGGAGACGGCGACGCGCCAGGGGTCCTCGGCGTCGGTGTCGAGTCCGGAGTCGCGGACGGCTTCTCCGGCGGCGACGACGGCGAACTGGATGTACCGGTCGGCGTGGCGGCTCAGGTCCGGATCCAGTCCGTGGTCCGCCGGGTCGAAGTCGCACTCGGCGGCTATGCGGGAGCGCAGCCCGACCGGGTCGAACAGGGTGATGCCACGGGTCGCGGTTCGGCCGTCGGCGAGCAGGTCCCAGAAGGCCTTCGCCCCGGTGCCGCCCGGAGCGACCACACCGATGCCCGTGACGGCCACTCGCCGGGTCACTCGATGGCCCCGCTTCGCTCGGACACCCGTCCAGGGTCGTGCACGGTCAGGTGCGGGCCCGCGGCGGCGAGCTCGGCCTCGTCGGTGACCTCCGTGTCGACGTGACCGAGGCTCGGCCGGGGGGCGAGCGGGCCCAGGTGGAAGACCATGCGGGCCTCGACATCGCCCACGTTGCGGAAGCGGTGCCGTACGTCGATCGGGATCAGGAGGCCCTGATCGGACTGGAGCGCGTACGTGTCGCCATCCAGGTCCACCTCCAGCGCGCCCGAGACCACGTACACGAACTCCTCGGAGTACGGGTGGTAGTGCTCGCCGATGCGCTCGCCGGGCTGGACGATGGCCAGGCCCATGAAGCCGCTGGTGGAACCCACGGTGGCCGGCGTGAGCATGGCCCGCAGGTCGCCTCCCCGCCTGCGGTTGGGTTCCGTGTCGCTCAGGTTCACGATGCGTGGACGCTGCTTGAGCATGGTTGCTACCTCCAGATGTGACAGTGACGTGCTGGGGAGCGGCCGCGGCGCGAGCCGCGGCCGGCCGTCAGGAGTGCGCCGAACGGTCCGTGACGGGCAGCATGTCCGCGTGCGACAGAAGCCGGTTGATGTTGCGCTCCGTCTCCAGGGAGCCCTCGACGCCGACCGCGGCGCCGTCGAGGAGTCGTTCCAACTCCGCTGCCTTCCCGGGGCCCTTGAGCCCGAGGGAGGCGACGGGGTCGAGGTCGAGGTCGCCCGTGACGTCGACGAGGCGCACCACGATGTCGTCGCGCTGGAACACGGTGCTGCTGTGCACCGGGTTGTCCGGATCGTCCGCGGCGGCCCGGTCCTGATGGGAGAGCAGCCGGGCGAGCGCCATCCCCTGGCCCTCCTTGGCCGGGTAGTACAGCGCGTGCCGTCGCAGGCCGGCCGGAGCAGGCCGGTCGGACACCACGTGGTGGACGGCCGGCAGCGCGGCCCGGGTGAAGAACAACCGTGCCGACTCGGGGTCGGTCAGGTCCCGGTCCTGCTCGAGGTACGGGTTGATGGCCTCCTCGACCGCTCGCACCTGGGGCTGCCGGGCGACGTGCCGCAGCGCTACGAGCAGGTCGCCCTCCACCTCCACGGCACGCACGACGCGGTTGCCGTGCATGAAGAGGGAGGTGCGGCGCAGCCGGGTGTTCTCGTCGACCTGGGCCTGGGGTGACTCGTACCCGGCCAGGATCTCCGCCACCTTCGACTCGGAACCCGGCTTGACGGTGAAGGTGAGGGCATGGCGTGCCACACCGTCGCCCACGCGGGGCTCCACCTGGACGTCGGCCGATGCCGCGGTCCGCTGACCGGGGTTCGTCTCCCGGAGGATGCTGTAGCGCATCGACCGGGTGTCCCGGACGCAGCTGTGCATCGGCTTGACGGTTTCGACGTGCTCCTCGCTGTTCACCCATGCGAGGAACGGCGGCGCGCTCTCCCACTCGCTGGTGATGAGCCACTGCGAGGGGTTCTCGATGGACTGGCACAGCTGGTCACTGATGTGGCCGGGCACGGACGCGACCTGCTTGCGCATGAGCTCGTACGCGTCCAGGAACTGCTGCTGCGCTCCTTCGTACAGGTCGAGCAGGAGGATCACCCGCAGCCTGGAGCCGTCGAACACGGACTGCGAGATACGTCCCGAGGGGGCCATCCGGCACACCTCTCTCTTCTCGGTGGGGGTGGAGAGACGACCTACCTGGCCGAAACGCCGAGGCTGACATGCGTCGATCCTTGACAGGAGCGCCGACAGCGCGCGAGCCGCATGAAGCGGACGAGTGAACCGCGTGTCATCCGGGTGCCCGGGGCACGTGAACCCGTCCCCGAAGGGAATGAATCTGCATCCCATCCCCAACTCGCGTCGCAGGCGACGCCGGAGACGAGCAATGACCCGATTCGACTCGGCCGGGGAAGCAACCGGCCACCGCACGCCCGTACTCATCGTCGGCGGCTCGCTGGTGGGCCTGTCCACCTCGCTGTTCCTCGGGCGTCTCGGAGTGCCGCACACGCTGGTCGAGCGCCATGCCGGCACCTCGATCCACCCGCGCGGCCGCGGCAACAACGTGCGCACGATGGAGGTGTTCCGCAGCGCCGGAGTGACACGGCCCATCCAGGAGGCCGCGTCGGTCCTGGCAGCCAACAACGGGATCCTGCAGACGCCGAGCCTGGTGGGCGATGTCGGCGAGTGGCTGTTCAAGGAGATCGACCCCGGCGGCGGCATCGCCCGCTTCAGCCCCTCCGGGTGGTGTCTGTGCAGCCAGAACGACCTTGAACCGGTGCTGCTGAAGCACGCTGGGGAGCTCGGCGGAGATCTGCGGTTCTCGACGGAGCTGATGTCCTTCGAGCAGGACGCCGAAGGGGTGACCGCACAGGTCAAGAGCCGCGAATCCGGTGAGCACACCACCATCCGCGCGGACTACCTCGTCGCGGCGGACGGCCCGCGCAGCCCGGTCCGCGAGCGGCTCGGCATCGGGCAGAACGGCCAGGGCGACCTGTTCCACAACGTGAGCATCACCTTCGTCTCCCGCGGCCTCGCGGACGTCGTCGGTGACCGGCACTTCATCGTCTGCTACCTGACGAACCCTGACGCGGACGGGGCCCTGCTGCCCGTCGACAACGGCGAGCGCTGGGTGTTCCACGCCCCGTGGCACCCCGAACGCGGCGAGACACTCGAGGAGTTCACCGACGAGCGGTGCAGGGAACACATCCGGCGGGCCGTGGGCGTGCCGGACCTCGACGTGGAGATCACGGGCAGGGCTCCCTGGCACGCGGCCGAGAGGATCGCCGAGCGGTACGCCGACGGACGGGTGTTCCTCGTCGGCGACTCCGCCCACGAGATGCCGCCCACCGGGGCGTTCGGCTCCAACACCGGTATCCAGGACGCGCACAACCTCGCCTGGAAGCTCGCGGCCGTACTGGACGGCTGGGCCGGTCCCGGCCTCCTCGCGTCCTACGACGCGGAGCGCCGCCCGGTCGCCGAGGTGACGAGCGCCCGGGCCGCGGCGCGATCGGTCGAACACAGCCACCCCGGGTACGTCCCCGGCCCCGGCCCCGGAGCCGGCGGCCCCAAGGGGAAGAAGGCCGGCATCCTCAACGAGGTGCTCGGCTACCGCTATCCACAGGGAGCCGTCGTGGGCACCGACCGGACGATGCCGGTCGTGTCCGACGGACTGCGCCTGACGGGCGAACCCGGAAGCCGGGCCCCCCACATGTGGCTGAACCGCGCCGGTACCCGAGTCTCCACCCTCGACCTGTACGAGCGGTCCCTGGTACTCCTCAGCTCCGAGGACGGAGCCGGCCACTGGCACACCGCGGCGACACGCGTCGCGCAGCAGCTGTCGGTGCCGCTCGACTCGTACCGGATCGGCGCCCGGCCCGACGCGGAGCTCTCCTCCGCGAGCGACACGGACTGGGCGGAGGTCCACGGCGTCACGAGGGACGGCGCCGTGCTGGTCCGCCCGGACGGGTTCGTCGCGTGGCGGTCCGAAGGAGCGACGGCGGATCCCGGAGCGGTGTTGCGGAAAGCCCTCACGGCCATCCTGGGCCGGGACTGACCGCTCCCTCGTGGCCGGGCACGACAGGTCTTGAAGCCTCGCGTCGCACCGGACCAGGCAGCACCAGCGCTGCTCGTGATCCTGAGTGCTAGGGCGTGCCCTAGCCCGTTCGCGCGCAGGACGCCGTCCGGTCCCGAGTACCGAACGAGCAGCTGTGACCTGCGGAAATGATCACCAGTAGGGCGGATCAAGACCCCAACCGGGGGACAGCGCGCGCGAATCTCCCGTTGCGGTGCTCACCGGTCGGGGTTCTGCTCGTGCACGGAGCACAGCACAGGAGCCGCGCTGCCCAGCCGGCCGGGAAAGCTCCGCCGAAGGAGAGAAGAAGCATGCGTCTGGCACGTACGGGTCCCCAGCTCGCCCTGGTCCTGAGCGCCCTCGTCCTGTCCGCGTCCCCCGCCGTCGCGGCGCCCGACGGCGACGTCCGGGTCAATCCGGAGAATGCGGCCCCCGGGACCACCGTCACCGTGAGCACGACCGCCTGCGGCAAGGAGACGTACGGCAAGGGCGAGTCGGAGGCGGGCGGGAAGTTCCACTTCCTGCCCGGCGACCGGGAGGGCGTGCTGGTGGGCAAGTTCACGCTCCCGCTGGACGCCGTCTCCGGCACGGACACGGTGACCCTCAAGTGCCCGCCTCGCATCAAGCAGACCGTCACCTACCAGATCACCGGCCAGCCGGTCGGTGCGGTGGAAGCGGGCTTCGGCTGGGCCGCAGGCGCAGGCGAGGAGGCGGACGGGGGCGGCAGCGACAGCCTCTACGCCCTGAGCGCCTTGCTCCTCGGCGGCTCCGCCGCCGGCGCTCTGGTCTGGACCCGCCGCCGCGCCACCGCCTCCCGAAACGGCACCTGACCCCACGCCCTCGGCTCCGGTTCCGGCTGCGGTTCGGTGGCCTACCGGCCAGGGTAACGGCGGTGGCATTTCCTGAGGACGCGGTGGTCTGGCCGGGTACAGTGACACCTTGGTCGAGGGTGGCCCGCGTGGTTGGGGGGGGCGAGGTCAGCGGCCCTGCCCGGCATATCGAGGGAAGGGTAGACCCGGAGCCGGGGTGCCGGTGGTCTGCTCTCCTGTCCGCTCTCGGCCGCCGGCGGCTCACATCCGCGGAGGGCTATAGGGGAGGGGATCTCGCGCATGTCGTCAGGATTCGGGTTTCACGCGTCCACGCTCGCTGTACGGTTCGTTCTGGAACTGGTGTCGCTCGCATGCTTCGCGGTCTGGGCCTGGACAACCACGCCAGGACCTCTGCGGTACGTCCTTGTAGTCGTGGCCCCGGTCCTTGTGGCCGTGCTGTGGGGCGTGTTCGCCACCCCCGGCGACAAGTCCCGGTCCGGCGGAACGGTGGTGGCGACCCCCGGCGCGCTGCGGTTCCTCCTGGAGTTGGCTGTCTTCTTCGGCGGCGCAGCGGCACTGTACGCGGCGGGATCCCATGTTCTGGCCATCACGCTCGCCGGCGTGCTGATCGTCTACCACGCCCTGTCGTGGGACCGCGTGGTCTGGCTGTTCCGACACTGACCCCAGACGTGACCACACGCCGTCAAGACTTCTCAAGGCGATGCCGGTTCTCTGGGGGCAACCGCCATCGGGCCGGCAGAGTCCCAGGAACGGCTGCCCACGGTCGACCGGCCGGAACACTTGCGGGAGGCTCTTGCTGCCCTGGCCATCGAGCTCGCCCACACCGGTGGCCAGGGGCAGTGTCTTCCTGGCTGATGCGCAAACCGTGCACGGGATGCCGGTGTCCGAAAGCGCCAGAGGCGCGGCCGAGCTGGTGGTCAGTGAGCTGGTCACCCATGCTCGAAAGTACGCGCCGGGCCCGTGCCTGCTGACTCTGGAGATCGCTGGCGGTGCGCTCGAGGTGACGGTCTGGGACAGCGGTCCCACTCTCCCGGTCCCTATCGATCCCGATCCGACCCGGATCGGCCGGCATGGGCTGGAGATCGTGATGGCCCTCGGGCAGAGTTTCTCCATCCACTGCGAACTTGTCGGAAAGCGCATCACCACGGTCATCTCCCTGGCCGACGGCACTGATACCGGCTGCCGGCTCTGACGGAAGTGGCCACCTCGGCGGCTGTCGATCCGCGGCGCGGGGCGGGACGGTGCGGACCACGAAGTGGGGACCTGCGGCGTCTTGTTGCGGACGGTGGGCGGATAGCGGGCTTTCCGTGTGAGGGGGTGGTGTGGGATGGTCGCAAGACACCAGCCTGGTCTGGTAGGAGACCCCGAGCCGCCCGCGCAGGCTCTCACCGGAGGGCCGGGACGCGGTTCGGGTGGTCTTGCTGGTCTGTGCGTGACCCCACGTCACGCTCCTGGCACCCCACAGCCGGGGTGCGTTGGGCTCGACCCCTGAAGAGAGGGGCGAACCATGAGCGATCTCATCCTCACCACCCACCAAGACTCCGACGGCACGACCATCACCGTGGCCGGAGATCTGGACCTCACATCCTGCCCCACCCTGGAAGTCGCCACATACCAGGCGGCTCTGGCCGACGGTGCGCCGCTGCGTATCGACATGTCCAAAGTGACCTTCATGGACTCCTCCGGCCTGAACTTCCTGCTGATACTGCGCCGCCGCTTGGCGGATGGCGGCAGCCGGCTCGTGCTCACCGGCGTGCACGGAGCGCCGATGCGGGTGCTCACCCTGACCGGTGCCGACACCCTTCTCCTGTCCGCCGGCACTTAGGAACATGGGCCGATGCTGACCCCCCGCCCCCGTCTGAACCCTTTCTGCGCCACGCGGACCGGCCGGGCAGGTCACAGGTGATCCGGCACTGCCCGCGCTCCGTCCTGCCGCCCGGACACAGCGAAGGGGGCTCCGCGCGGTAGCGGAGCCGAGGGAACCGTCAGGGCCTTCGCGTTCGACCGGACCTGCTTGCTCCACAGGACCGACCCGCCGCACCCTCGCCTGTCGGCATACGCGTGAACGCGCCCAGTCACGTACGGGTGAATGAACATGCCCACCTCCTGACATACCGGAGATTGATCGTGGGCGGTCTACTTGCCGGCCGGTGAAGGGTGATGGAGGGAGGCCGACCGTGGGCTTGTGCCCGTAAAGAGGGATGGGGCGTCGACGCTGGTACCTGCACAGGCGGATGCAGCGAAGCGAAGACCCACCGCTCTGACTCAGGGACCTGCATGCCGCAGCCATCCGCTGAACACCGAGCGAGGCGCAAGCCCCGTGACTGGCAGGCGCATTGTTGAGGACGGGTCTCAGTCGACGTTCCGGCCCGGCCGGCAGCAACGCCGGAAACGGTGGCCGGGGTTGGGGCGGTCGCCGCCTTGTTCCGAGGCGCACTCCTGCCCGCCGCAGGCCCGCCGAGTATCGAGGGGGCCGGGCCGGACCAGGGCGGCGGGTCAGAGGGCCGGGAGGGTTCGGTAGGCGGCAGCCATGGGGGAAGAACCGGTGGTGACGTAGTCGTGGATGCCGGCGAGGTAGTCGTCGCGGTCGACGAGACCGTCGCCGTCGGTGTCGAGGTCGTCGAAGGCTTGGGCGGCGTCGCCCTCGGTGTTGCTGGATGCCATGCGCAGCCGGGTGAACTCCTCGCGGGTGAGCCGGCCGTCACCGTCGTGGTCGGCGATGTCGAAGAGCGAGCCGAGGGCGGGCCGGCAGGACCGTTCGAAGGAGTCGTGTCCGGCCCAGGACCGGTATTCCTCGAACGTGACCCGTCCGTCGTGGTCGGCGTCCATGTCCGCGAAGACCTCCCCGTGCGCGGCGCGTGCCGTGTGCACCACGGGGTCGTCGGCTCCTCGGCCCATGGCGGCCGCCGCACGGTCGACCCGCGCGAGGTATTCCGAGCGGGTGATGGCGCCGTCGCCGTCCCGGTCGAGCATGGCGAAGATGCGCTGCTTGGCTGTGTCGGTCATGGTGGCGGTGGCTTGCTCGGGCACGGTCCGGTTCCTGTCTGCTGCGATGTGCTTGCGGGATGACACCGCCAACACCATCACGCCGGTCCGCCGACCGGACTCCGGCCCGCCCGACGCTCACCCGAATTGTCGGCGCGGGTGCGAAGGGCGGGGGTTCCGCGGCGGCGGAAATGCTGCTTTGTGCCGAGCCACAGCGATGTCGGGGCATTGCTACATGCGGGCAGCCAGCCCTCGGCGAAGTCGGAGCGCTCCGATATCTAGGACAAGGGCGTGGGCCGCCGAGGGGGAGGTACAGCCCGCAACAGCTCCCACAGGGGGCTGGACCCGCTGGCCCACTCGGCGAGCACCGCGCGATTGACCAGATGCAGCCGCTGGTCACGGGCAAACTCCACCGCCGGCTTGGTGAACCTGCCGTTGGTGACGAGGACAACGACGTCGCCTCCGTGGACGGGGCGGCCGGTTCCGTTGAGGACGTGCAGCTCCGGGGTACCGATCGCGGCCCCCGCCAGCCCGTCCCGCCGGTGCTTGCACTGGATGACCCACCGCCGCCCGAAGGGATCGGTCGCCTTCACATCCGCGCCATTGTCACCGGCACCGCCGACCTGCACGGCATCCACGCATCCATCGCGGTGCATCAAATCCCGCACAGCGTGTTCGAACTGCCGATGATGCAGCGCATCCAGCTGCGCCAGCGCGTACCGCAAACCCTGGGACCGCACCCGTTCCCACTGGACTGCCCGCTGCCGCCGGACCAGCCAGACCGCCACCAACCCGCCTGCGCCCAGCAAGAGGACGACCGGGATCCACGGATGGGCGGCCAGGAACCTGACCAGGCCAGTCAGGAGCAGCCACACCAAAAGCACCCCGCCACCGATCAGAACCAGCTGCTCACCACCGGCGTTCCTACGTGAGCGTCGCCTCGCCGGACGCCGCCGAGCAGGGCGCCGGCTCACCTGCCACCCCCGCTTCGGTCCCACTTGATCGGGTACGACACGGTCGGAGCCGGCCGCGGAGCGCTTTCCTTCCACCCAGGCCACTTGATCGGGTAGGACACGGCCGGCGCCGGATGGGGCGCCGCCCTGCCCGAGCTCGGCCACTTGATCGGATAGGTCACCACCGATGACGAACGAGGCGCCGGCGCCCGTTCAGCTCCCGTCACGCTGCCCGTCGATGCGGGCGAGCTGCCGAACAGGAACACGGCTGCCACGATCCCGATGGCCGACGCGGTCTGCTTCCTCGTGCCGGCGGGCGCTCTCCAGTACGACCCGACCACGGTCCCGTTCCGCCTGATGTATCCGCTCACCAACGGCAAATCCGTCCCTCCCCAGGTTACGGCGCGAACCTCGCGCAACGGACCAATCTAGCGAGCACCACTGACAGGTAGTCACCTATCAGCCACCTGGGGTGCTCTTCAGACGGGCCTCAAGGGAATCGGCCTGGATCTCACGGTGGAGGGAGGAAGCATGTGCGTGGCAGAGACAGCAGCTCTGGGATTGACCGTGGAGGAACACTGCTGTGCAGCCCGAAGCCTATCCGCGCTGATTGCCGGCGGCGGCGCCTTGGGGGCGTAGCCATCGGCATCGTCGGCCCGCTGATTGCCGCCCGCATTCAGGCGGCAACAACACGCTGATCCTCCGACGTCCACAGGCCCGGGGACGTGTCCCAGCACCGCGGGGCGCCTGCCCCGTCCCGTAGTCCGCAGTATGAGATGGCTTTCCGGGCGGCAGCCGGGTTCTGCCAGCATGGCCCGCATGCAGCAGCCGCTGATTATCAACGGCAGCGTGCCGGCAGCGAGCCCCGAGGAGTAACCCTCCCTGGTTCACCGCCCGCACGCAGACCTCTCGCGCCTCGCGAGGGGTCTTTTCCGTTTTCCGGGGCCGACCACGGCCCCCATAGAACAGGACCACCACCATGGAACACGCCCGGCTCAACGTCACCCTCCGGCCAGGCCCCGGAACGCTCGCACGTCTTGCCGCCACCCTCAACAACCACCAGGTGCTCGACCTTGCGTACACCATCTCATCACCGGCCTCAGCGACGGCCGTCGTGCGCGTACCGCGCTCCGACGCCCCGCGCGCACAGTACAAGCTGAGCAGGCTCGTCGACGTGATCGACGTGCTGCTGGATCCCGCCTCGGTCAGCACCGCAGAAGGGTCAGGCCTTCTCACGACCCAACATTCCGCCACTGGTGCAGCCCGGCCGTGAACGGTTCGACCGATGCCCTGACATTTCCGCTCACCCAGACAGGCCGGTGTCCGTGAACAGGTGTGAAACGCAGGGCACCTGGTCGACGACTTCATGGCCACGGAACTTTCCGAGCGGATGGACGGTCGACAGCATTCCCCGGGCCCAAGAGCTGATATCGGGGACTCCGGCCTCCCGTATCCGAGCGGGGAGCTTCCTTCGGATCATCGGACCATGTGTCTCGTCGACTGGCGCCCAATAGACGGGGATCGAGCCGTTGCCGCCGGACCGCACTCCAAGGCGGGGCGGGAGGTGGGGGACCAGCGGGAGCAGAGCGACGTGATCGCGTTCGCGTTTTCCAGGTCGGTGCCGAGTACCCGCAGGTGTTCGGCACCGACCTGAAAGGGGCGAATGGACAGACTGGTGGGCTCATGGACAGTCGCTTCGTCCCTCTCAGGCGCGGGGGAGGGGGGCGCTTTGCGTCTCCAGATCGGCAGGGGATCTATCCCCTTCCACCCACCCCGCTCGTCGACAGACCGAGTGCGCGTGCGCACCCGGCTACCGGCTACCGGCTCGACCACGGCAGGTCCAGTGCAAGACGACACCTCGCCGGAGCTGTGTGCTGGGCTCCCGGCGTACATCAGGCAGCGGGGCCGGACATCCCGGCCCCCCATCCACAACGCGATCTCACCGAACCCGGCGGGGCCGCCGGTACGGCCGAAGGATCTCGACGAATCGTGGGTATCAGGCCGCGACGAGCTCCTGCTCGCGGTCCGGCGTCTTGACCTTGGGCTTCTTGTTCGGCAGCGAGAGCCGGAAGACCTTGCGCCACGCGGAGAACACCTGCTTGGGCAGCGGCCCGGTGACGTACTCCAGCTCGTACTTCTCGAACAGCGCGCGCACCTTCACCGCGACCTCGGCGTACCGGTTGCTCGGCAGGTCCGGGAACAGGTGGTGCTCGATCTGGTGCGACAGGTTGCCGGTCATGAAGTGCATGGCCCTGCTGCCGTCGATGTTCGCCGAGCCCATCATCTGGCGCAGGTACCACTGGCCGCGCGTCTCGCCCTTGATCGACCGGCGCTCGAAGACCTGCACGCCCTCGGGGAAGTGCCCGCACATGATCACCGAGTGGGACCAGATGTTGCGGACCAGGTTCGCGGTGAACGTGGCGGCGAGCGTGGGGAGGAACGACGGGCCCGACAGCAGCGGGTGTATCACGTAGTCCTTGAGCACCTGCTTGCGGATCTTGCGGCCCACGGCCTTGGCCCGCGCGCGGAACTCCGGGTTCTTGCGGCGGCGCTTGTGCAGGTTCTTGCCGAGCTCCAGGTCGTACGCCGCGATGCCGTACTCGAAGAAGCAGGCGTTGATGAAGTTCCACAGCGGCTGGCCGAGGTGGAACGGGTGCCACTTCTGGTCCTCGTCGACGCGCATGATGCCGTAGCCGAGGTCGTTGTCCTTGCCGATCACGTTGGTGTACGTATGGTGCAGCTCGTTGTGCGAGTGCCGCCACTGATCGGACGGCGAAACGTGATCCCACTCCCAGGTGGTGGAGTGGATCTTCGGGTCCCGCATCCAGTCCCACTGGCCGTGCAGGATGTTGTGGCCGATCTCCATGTTGTCCATGATCTTCGCCACGGACAGCCCGGCGGTGCCGATCAGCCACGCGGGCGGGAAGATCGAGAACAACAGCACACCCCTGCTGGCCAGCTCGAGCTTGCGCTGCGCCGAGATGACCTTACGGATGTAGGCGGCGTCCTTCTCGCCCCGGCTGGCGATCACCTCGTCGCGGATCGCGTCCAGCTCGCGGCCGAGCTCCTCGATCTGCTCCGCGGTCAGGTGGGCGGTGGGGTCGATGGCGGTCAAGGTGCTCCTACCGTTCGATGTCGCAGGGGCCCGCCGCGGCGGACACGCAGGTCTGGATGAGGGCGCCCGGACCGGCCTCGGTGATCTCGCCGGTGCGCAGGTCGCGGACGGCGCCGGCCTTGAGCGGCGTGACGCAGCCGAAGCAGATGCCCATGCGGCACCCGGAAGGCATGAGCACGCCGGCCTCCTCGCCGACGTCCAACAACGGCGTGGCGCCGTCCGCGTCGACGGTCTTGCCGGTGGCGCTGAACGTGACCTCGCCGCCCTCGCCTGCGACGACGACGTCGGACCGGAAGCGTTCGGTGTGCAGGCGCGCTCGTACGCCGTGCTCGGCCCAGTGCTCTTCAGCGGCGTCGAGCAGGCCCGCGGGCCCGCAGGCCCAGGTCTCGCGCTCGGCCCAGTCGGGCACGAGTTCGTCGAGACGGGCGATGTCGAGCATGCCGTCTGTGTCGGTGTGCACCTCGGTGAGCCGCAGCTTCCTGTCCGCGACCAGGTCGTGCAGTTCGTTGCGGAAGATCACGTCGTGCGGCTGTGGCGCGCAGTGGACCATGACGACGTCGTCGAACTCGGTGTCGCGCAGCATGCCCATCACGGGCGTGATGCCGCTGCCGGCCGTCAGGTAGAGCACCCTGGCGGGCTTGGCTTGCGGCAGCACGAAGTCACCGGTCGCCTGGTCGAGCTGGATCAGCGTGCCCCGTTTCGCCCTGCGGACCAGATGATTGCTGACCTTGCCGTCCGGGATCGCCTTGACGGTGATGGTGACGCGGCCGTCCTGGCGGTTTGTCGGTGAGGTGATGGAGTAGGCACGCCACAGACGCACCCCGTCGACGTCGACCCCGATCCGCATGTACTGACCGGCTGTGTGGCCGCGCCAGCCCCGTCCCGGCCTGATCACGATCGTCGCGGCGTCACCCGTCTCGGGGTGTACGGCCTCGATGCGCCCACGCAGGTCAGCGCCCGCGCGCAGCGGGCTGACCAGGTCGAGGTAGTCCGACGGCAGCAGTGGCGTCGTGATCATCTCCAGCAGTTTCCATGCCCTGCTGCGGAGGGCTGCACTCGTCATGACTCCAGCTTGCTGCGTCGCAAGGCGTAAAGTCCTGACCGTAAGACGTAAATCTGGTCGGCAGAATTGTTCACGGGGAATAAAACATGAGCCATCCTTTCCGGAGGGTTGCCGAACTGGCACTGGATGAGACGACGGTCACAGCGCTTCGGGCCGCCCTGAAGACCACCGCCGACGAGGTCGTCCAGGCGATCATCGACGAGGTCCCTCCCTACGCCAACGCCCTTTCGGGCCGTATGGGCGGCACCATCCGCCGAGCCGTCCGCACCGCCCTGGGGCACTACCTGGACCTCGCGAGCGGGAACGCCACAGGCGGCGACGCGGGTGACGCAGCCTACGAGCTGGGCCGCGGCGAGGTGCGCTCCGGCCGTTCGATGGACGCCCTGCTCGGCGCATACCGCGTCGGTGCCCGCGTGGCCTGGCGATGCCTGGCAGCGGGTGCCGTACCCGCAGGTCTGCCCGCCGCCGAGGTCGCCAAGTTCGCGGAGCTGACCTTCGCCTACATCGACGAGCTCTCCGCCGCGAGCGCCGCGGGCCACGCCGACGAACTGGCCGCCCAGGGCAGGGCGCACGAGCGCCACCTGGAACACCTGGCCCGCGACCTCCTCGCCGGCGCGAGCCCGGACGTGCTGCTGGCCTCAGTCCAACGGGCCGGATGGCAGCCTCCGGTTTCGCTGACCGCGGTCCTGCTGCCCGCCGCCCAGGCCCGGCCTGCCTACCGCGCGCTCGACCCGAGCACCCTCGTCCTCGACGATCTGCCGGACGCCACCGGTGTGCTGCTCGTCCCCGACGCCGACCGATCACACCTCTTGCGGCAGCTGACCGACCGCACCGCCGTAGTCGGCCCGGCCCGGCCATGGACTCGTGCGTCGGCCTCGTACGCACGAGCCGTACGCGCACGCTCCCTCTCCGCTGATATTCGCGACACCGAGGACCATCTGCCCGAGCTGGTATTGAGCGCCGACGTGGACGCGTTCGCAGACCTGCGTGCCCGAGCCCTCGCACCGCTGAGGACCTTGCCTGTCGCGACCGCACGGCGGCTGGAGGAAACGTTGCGGGCGTGGCTGCTGCACCAGGGCAGGCGGGACGAGACGGCTGCGGCGTTGTTCGTCCATCCCCAGACAGTCCGGTACCGGATGGCGCAGCTGCGGGAGCTGATTCCGGATCTCGCATCGCCGCACCGGGTCCTTGAACTGACGCTGGCGGTCGGTCTTCGGGCCAGCTGACGCGTACTGCGCCCGTCCACGACCAGCACGCCGCGGACCACCTGACGGTGGTCCCGCCACGGACGGCCGAGTCCGTCCATCTGCGGCAACAGGGGCGCTCTCCGATCCCAGGCCACGTCCGTCAATTCACCTTGGGGTGCAGGAGTCCGAGGCGCTCGCGGGCACTTCTCCGAACGAGGACCCGTCCGGCCGATCAAGGTCGCGTTCCATCGGGCAGAATGCCCTGGGTGGATGCCCTGACCATGGTGGATGCCTTGAATCCAGAGAGCCCCTGGACGCCCGCTCACCAAGCGGTGGAGTTGAGCGACCACGCCACGCTCACGCGCATCCTCGACGAGGGCGCCGACGCTGACGAGATCTGCTGCCGGATGACCCTGCTGATGCACGCCGTCGATACAGAGGTCGATGTCGCGAACCAGTCGGGGGAGCCGATCGACAGCGCACTGACCGCGATCCTCCTGGCATACGGTGCTGATCCACATCTCGCGGTCGACGGCGAAACTGCCTACGACTGGGCCCGCAAGCTCCACCACGACTTGGCGATCAGGCTGATGGACCGGCTCAGTACCCACCACACCAAGCCGGCAGCCCGATTGAGAAGGTTCCGCCGGCCCTAGGGCGTGTTGCGAAAGTCCCGCCTGCCCGACGGCGCCTGGCACGCACGCTCGCCGCGTTGTCGGGATCACCCCGATACATCCAGTATCGGGGCGACCCTCCGCCTTGCGATCGCACGCACCAGACGCCGTCGGGCCCGCCCTTCGGGCGGCCGGCGCTACTTTCGCAACACGCCCTAGCCCTTTCCGATGATCGGCCGGACGGGTCTGGGAGATCTCCGGCCGATCATGATCCCGGCCGCCGATGCATGACGAGGGCATGGTCGGGCCCACGATGTCGTGTGCCAGGGTGGCGGTATGGATCGGCAGCCTGAGAGCCCGGAACTTTGGGCGTTTATGGAGTCCCTGCACCGCGGCGAGATCCTGTCGGGCACCGTCGCGGCGATCGAGCGGTTCGGGGTCTTCGTGGTCCTGGTCGACGGGCCCGCTCATCCCACCCTGCCTGGTGTCGGGTTCATCAACATCCCTGAACTGTCCTGGCGGCACATCGATGCTCCCACCGACGTTGTCCAGGTGGGGCAGCGTGTCTCGTGCGCGGTCCTTGGGATCAACACCTTCCATGCGGAGGCCAGCCTGTCCTTGAAAGCATTGAGGCCCAAGTCGAGCTGCCAGCCCGCCGGATCTTTCTTTCCAGGCCAGAGGTTGGCCGGTACGAAGATGGTGCATCGGCCACGTGACAGCCGACGTGCCCAAGCCGTTGGTGTTGGCCTGCCCAATCCGGCGACCAACGCCACGCCGTGCTACCCGTGCGTGCAGGGCGGAGCGCGCTGTCAGCTGCCGGTGCCGGCCCTGGGGGACCGGCCGATGACATCCCTGAATCCGGGCGTACCTAGATCGACCATGCGGCTGGGGCGGTGTTCGTGGTCGTCGAGGTGGCTCAGCTTGTGCTCGGCGCCGGCCAGGCTGACGCGCAGCCCTCGATCTCACCGAGCCGGCCCTCGCGTTCAGCCTTCGCCATGCGCACCACGAGGTTGTTGTCCCGGATCTCCTCCAGCCTCGTCCGTTGCGCGGGATCGGGGCGCAGCAATGCGCACCGCACGCAGGCGTGCTCGTGGACGCACGCGGTGCCGAACGCGCGTTCGCAGGTGCCCACGGAGAGCTTGCGCCGTTCGAAGTGGCCGAGGAAAGTCGCCGACGTCCTGAAAGCAACGACCCCTCCGTGGTCCCTGCTCCTCGGCGCGGCCGTCGGCCCGAAGGCGGTCTGCGGCCGACACGGGCGGTCGGCCTCCTGCTGGGATTCGCCGGGGGGTACGCATCTTCGCGCCGTGGCAGGCCGGCGAGTCGGGCGGTGGGAAAGCCCTCGCTGTCGTCGCCGTGGGGGCCGGTTACGCGGTCGGTTTCCTGTTCATGAGCCGTCACCGTCGGCAAGGGCATCCCGGCCCTCGCGGTGTCCGCGCCCGCCGGTGTGCGGACGGCCTGCTCCTCGCGGTCGGCCCCGGCTCCGTGACCGACGACGGTGACGACTACGACGCCGAGACGTTGCGCCGGGCCGCCAGAGCCGCCGTACGCCCCTTTGCCGGCGCGGAACGTATCGCCCTCGCCTTGCCCGGTCATGACCGGCGGGGCCACGGAGGCGGCAGCCCTGTGGCCGCCCCTGCCGCCTCCGGACCGACAACCCGACCGTGAGTGCCGCAGCCACCGCTGAGCGGATCCGCCGCAGACGCGGGGGTCACGGATCCCGGTGTCCGTCGGGTGGCGCTGCCCGGCTCTCGGTGGGGTCGGGCGGGGGCCCGGCCGGCGGACCCGGCGAGGGCTCGCCCGCCGCGAGGTGCTCCAGGACCTCCGCCAGTTCCTCGCAGGCGCGGCGCACCGACCGGCGGGTCGCACGCTGCTCGGTGATGACGGAGGCGAGGAGCAGGGCGGTCAGGGCGGCGGAACCGTTGAACGTCTGGAGCTTGACCATGATCTCGACGTCCGACAGGTGGAGGAACGCGCCCCGCCCGGAGGTCGCCTCGAAGGTGGTGAGCACGGAGGCGAAGAGCGCGCACAGCATGCTTCCGGCGAGCTGGAAGCGGAGCGCTGCCCAGATCAGCAGGGGGAAGACGAGGAACAGCATGCTCATCGGGCTGAGCACGGCCATGGGCATGAGGACCAGGGTCGTCAGCCCCAGAAAGGCCGCCTCCTTCCAGCGCCGTACCCGGAACCGTCCGTCCGGCCCCGCGAGGACGAGCAGGAGCGGGGCGACGAGCAGCACCCCCATCGTGTCGCCCGCCCACCAGGCCAGCCAGACGGGCCAGAACTCGCTCTTGTCCAGGGAGCCCTTCGCCACCTGCAGTCCGACCCCCGCGGTCGCACTGATCAGCATGGCGCCGAACCCGCCGAGGAAGACCAGCGAGAGTCCGTCCCGCAGCCGTGCCATGTCGAGCCGGAAGCCGACCCGTCTCAGCAGCAGGAAGGCGCAGAGCGGCGCGACGGTGTTGCTCACCACGGTCACCACCGTGGTGGGCCCCGGAGTGGTGAGGGAGGCGATGACGAGGAAGGAGCCGAGGGCGATCCCGGGCCAGACCCGCGCGCCGAACAGCAGCAGGGCAGCGACGGCGACGCCGGTGGGCGGCCAGATGGGGGTGGCCACCACGCCTTCGACGACGAGGCGGCCCAGCAGGCCGAGCCGTCCGGCCGCGTAGTAGCAGACCGCCACGGCCAGCGAAATCAGAGCCGCCTCGGTAGAGGGCCGGAACTGCCGAATAGCCAACACTCCAGCAATCAGACACCGGCCGGGCCGTCACGACCGGGCAAGGACCCCCGCGTGTCGGGCGCCGTCGTACGGCAGGGGGTGCGGCCCGGCCCGGGGCGAGCCCCCTTCACCCCTCGACCGTCGACCGGGCCGGTCCGCCGTCATGGCCGACGACCAGGACGGCTGCGTCGTCCTCGTGCCCCACGGTGGCCGCCAGCTTCATGACGGCGGTGGCGAGCGCGTTGACGTCCAGCCCGGCGACGGCGGTGATCCCGGCGAGCCGTATCACCCGGTCCAGACCCTCGTCGACGTGGAGTGAGGGCCCCTCCACCACCCCGTCGGTCAGGAGGACGAAGACACCGCTGGTGGTGAGCCGGTGGCGCGTGGCGGGGTAGTCGATGCCGGGGAGCACACCGAGCGGAGGCCCGCCCTCGCTGTCGTCGATGCCGGAGCGGCCGTCGGTGGTGGCCCAGATGTAGGGGATGTGACCGGCCCGGGCGCACTCCAGGGTGCCGGCAACGGGGTCGAGCCGCAGGAAGGTGCAGGTGGCGAAGAGGTCGGCGCCCAAAGAGATCAACAGGTCGTTGGTGCGGCCGAGCAGTTCTCCCGGGTCTCCGGAGACGGAGGCCAGTGCGCGCAGTGCCACGCGGACCTGTCCCATGAAAGCGGCGGCCTCGATGTTGTGCCCCTGCACGTCACCGATGGACATGCCGATCTGCCCACCGGGCAGGGGAAAGGCGTCGTACCAGTCACCGCCGACGTTGAGACCGTGGTTGGCGGGCTCATAGCGGACGGCCAGCCGGGCGCCCGGAAAACTGGGCAGGTCCGAGGGCAGCATGTCGCGCTGCAGGGCCACGGCGAGCTCGACACGGGAACGCTGCGTCTCGGCCAGCTCCCGCGTCCTGGCAGTCAGCCACCCGAGGCGGACCAGAAGGTCCTCGCTGCTGTCGGTCGGCCGTCTGCGGAACATCGGTCACTCCGCCGTCACGAGAATCCTCGCATCAGTCCGTTCCGCCTCCAGCGCGCAGGACCACAGGGGACCACTTCGATGTGGACAGTTCCTTCCCCACTCTGCCCGGAAGGCACGACGCCCGCATCTCATCGACCCCGCACCCCGGCCCGAAGGCGCCGCCAGGAGATCCGGGCCCGGATCCCGGCTCCCTCCGGGGCATCGCCCGCCTCCGCCGGCGGTGAACCTTACCTTCCGCCCTGTCGAACGCGTACGTGCCCTGCTACTTCGTCACCGCCCCGAAGACGGTCGTCGCCTGCGGCTGCGACGGTTCCTTCGGATCATCCGATCGTTGGTTGATGTGTGTCGCGGACAGCCGGTGCCGGCCGGCTCCTCGCTTTCGTCATGCGCCGCTGGACCGCGGCGCACCCCCCGGACGGGGTGTGCGCCGCGGGCACCGCCTGCTGCAGACCGTTCCGCCGCGATGTCCGAGGGCTTCGCGGCCGTACCCCCCGTCCACGTCAGGACGGGAGCCATGCCCGCCAGGTGGACTCGTTGTCCTTCACCCATCGGCCGGCCGCCTCCTGCGGCGACAGCTTCTGTTCGGCGATCATCAAGGCGACGTCGTTCTGCATGTCGGTCGTCCAACGGAACTTCTTCAGGAAGGCGGCGGCGTCGCCCCCGCCCTCGGCGAAGCGGGCGTTGAAGAACTTCTGCAGCGGCGTGTGCGGGTACGCGCACGACACCTGCTCCGGGTCGGCGTCACAGCCCTCCCTGTGGGCCGGCAGCTTCACCTCCGTCATCGGGACCTTCTCGAACAGCCACTGGGGTTTGTACCAGTAGGTCAGGAACGGCTTGCGCTCCTTGGCGAACTGCTTGATCTGGGTGATCTGCGCCGCTTCCGAGCCCGCGAACACGACCTGGTAGTCGAGGCCGAGGTTGTCCACGAGCGCCTTGTCGTTCGTGACGTAGGACGGGGAGCCGTCCAGCAGCTGACCCTTGCCGCCGCTTTCCGCGGTGCGGAACGCCTCGGCGTACTTGTTCAGGTTCTTCCAGTCGGTGACGTCCGGGTGCTGCTCGGCGAAGTACGTGGGCACGAACCAGCCGATGTGACCGGTCACCCCGAGATCGCCGCCCCGTTCGATCGTCCCCTTGTCGTCGATGTACCGCTTCTCCTGGTCCGGGTGGCCCCAGTCCTCCAGGATGGCGTCGACCCGGCCCTGGCTGAGCGCGTCCCAGGCCGGCACTTCGTCGATCTGGACGGTGTCGACCCGGTAACCGAGCTCGTGCTCCAGCAGGTACTGGGCGACGGCGACGTTGGCCTGCGCGCCCACCCATGACTGCACCGAAAGCGTCACCGTGCGGGAGCCTTCGGCAGCGGCGTACGGGGAGCCCTGGCGGGTCATGTCCGCTGCGCCGCAGCCGGTGAGTGCCGTCAGCGCGACGGCGGCAGCGAGAACGGCGAGACGTGTGCGAGCCATCTCAGGCCCCCTTTCCGGCGAGCTCACGGCGTTCCGTCGGCTGGGTCATCCGGTCCAGCGCCAGACCGAGGCAGACGATTGCCGCACCGGCGACCAGACCGGTCGCCAGGTCGCCCCGGGCGAGACCGAAGACCGCGTCGTAGCCGAGTGCGCCGCCGCCCACGAGGCCGCCGATGACGACCACGGCGAGGACGAGCACGACCCCCTGGTTCACGGCGAGCAGCAGCGCGGGCCGGGCCAGTGGCAGCTGGACCTGAAAGAGCTGCTGACGGCCGGTCGCCCCGAGCGACCGGGCGGACTCCAGGGCCGCCGGGTCCACGGCGCGTATGCCCTGGGCCGTGATCCGCACCACCGCGGGCAGCGCGTAGACCACGGCGGCCGCGGCCGCCGGGGCGCGGCCCACTCCGAACAGTGCGACCACGGGGATCAGGTACACGAACTGAGGCAGCGTCTGGAAGACGTCGAGCACCGGACGGAGCACGCGCCCCAGCCGAGTGCCACGGGCCGCGGCGACCCCGAGGGCGACGCCGAGCACCAGGGTCACGGCGACGGCCGCCAGGACCTGGGACAGCGTGTCGAGCGCCGGAGTCCAGACCCCGAGCACACCGATCACGCTCATCGCGAGGACGGCGGTCGCCGCGGTGCGCCAGGTACCGATGAGCAGGGCGAGCGCGCCGACGGCCAGGAGGACCGCCCACCAGGGGAGCCACTGCAGACCGTCCCGCAGCGGGTTGAGGACCCAGGTGGTGAACCGCCCCGCCCAGTCGGCGGTGCCCCCGACGACAGGCACGCCGGAGTAGAGGTGGGCGGTCATCCAGTCCACGGCCCGGTTGACGGGCTCGGCGACGTCCACCGTCCACGCGGCGGGCCAGGACAGACGGCCGAAGAAGCGGCCGACGATCGCGACGACGACGGTCGTCACGAGGGCGGCGGCCCAGCCGAGGCCGGCGCGGGGGACCGGCGGCGCACCGATCCGCGCTCCCACCGCGGCGGTGACGCGGTCCAGGACGACGGCGAGCAGCACGACCGGCACACCGGCGGTGAGCGCGGCACCGACATCGACCGAGGCCAGCGCCTGATACACGCGGTCGCCGAGGCCGCCCGCGCCGATGACGGACGCGATCACGGCCATGCCGAGGGCCATCATGATCGACTGGTTGACACCGAGCATCAGCTCCCTGCGGGCCAGGGGCAGCCGGGCCGTCAGCAGCCGCTGCCTTGCGGTGGCGCCGAGGGACGCGGCCGCCTCCATGACACCGGCGTCCGCGCCGCGCAGTCCGAGCGCGGTGAGCCGGGCCATGGGCGGGGCGGCGTAGACGACGGTCGCCAGGACGGCCGCCGGCACGCCGATGCCGAAGACCAGGACGACGGGCAGCAGGTACGCGAAGGCGGGCAGCACCTGCATGGTGTCGAGGACCGGCCGCAGGATCCGGTGCATCCGGTCCGACAGGCCCCCGGCGAGGCCGAGGAGACCACCGAGCACCACCGACGCGGCGACGGCCACCACCATCAGCGCGAGCGTCTGCATGGTGGGCACCCACATGCCGAGAAGCCCGCACACGGCGAAGGCGGCGACGGAGGCCAGCGCGAGCCGGACACCGGCGACACGCCAGGCCACCAGGCCGGCGGCCGCGGCGACGCCGGCCCACCCGGCGGCCAGCAGCGCCAGGTACACCGCGCGGACCGACACGACCACCAGTTCGCTCACGTGGCCGAGGAAGTAGAGGAACAGCGGGTGGCTGTCGCGGTTGTCGATGATCCAGTCGCTGCCCCGCGCGAGCGGCGAGGACACGTCGACGGCGAGTGCTGCCGGCCAGCCGCCGCCGCCCAGGAGGACGGCGCCGAGGAGCAGGCCGAGGGCCGTGCCGACGCCGATCAGGCGGCCGCGGTGCCGCGCGAGCGCGCGCGGCGCGCCGGTCCGGATGTCACCGGTCGGGGCGCCGCCGGTGCCGGCAGCGCCGGCGGTCGTCCGGCCGGAAGGGGCGGGGGTGACGGTCACGGTCATCGCACCCACCGCCCCAGGCCGCCCGTCCGGCCCGCGGGCCGGACGGGGCGGCGGCCAGAAGCGTCCCCGCGGGCCGGAGCGGCGCCGGCGCGTCCGGCGTCGCGGGCGGAACGGGGGATGCCGAAGGAGCGTCCGGTGCCGCGGCGCTCTCCCCGGGCGCCGGTACGGGTCATGCCGGCTTCCCGGGCGCCGGTACCGGTCGTGCCGGCTCCCTGGGCGCCGGTACGGGTCGTGCCGCACGGCGGCGGCCAGGTCGTAGGGGAGTACATCAGGCCACCGCCTTCCCCGCCGCGGCCGGTACGCCGGCGACGACGCCCAGGAGTGCCGCGTGGTCCACCACGCCGAGGCACCGGCCGTCCTCGACCACCCGCGCGTTCTCGCCCGTCCGGGCGACCGCTTCGATGGCCTCCTGGACGGTGGCGTCGGGGGCGAGCGCCGGGCCGGCCCCGTGTTCCTCCGCGGACGCGGGACGCATCGCCGAGCGCACGGTCAGCACCTGCTCGCGCGGCACGTCACGGACGAAGTCCCGGACGTAGTCGTCGGCGGGGGAGCCCACGATCTCCTCCGGCGTACCGAGCTGCACGATCCGGCCGTCGCGCATCAGCGCGATGCGGTCGCCGAGCCTCAGCGCCTCGCTCAGGTCGTGCGTGATGAAGACCATCGTGCGCCCCTCCTCCCGGTGCAGGCGCACCACCTCCTCCTGCATGTCCCGGCGGATGAGCGGGTCCAGCGCGCTGAACGGCTCGTCGAACAGCAGTACTTCCGGGTCCACGGCCAGCGCACGGGCCAGACCGACCCGCTGCTGCTGACCGCCGGACAACTGGCCCGGCCTGCGCCGCTCCATGCCCGCGAGGCCGACCTTGGCGACGAACTCCGCCGCCCGCTCGCGCCGTTCGCCGCGACCCACGCCCTGGATCTCCAGGCCGTACGCGACGTTGTCGAGCACGGTGCGGTGCGGCAGCAGACCGAAGTGCTGGAAGACCATCGAGGCCCGGTGCCGGCGCAGTTCGCGGAGCCGGCGGGGGTCCATGGACAGGACGTCCTCGCCGTCGATGGAGACCGTGCCCGACGTCGGCTCGATCAGTCTGGTCAGGCAGCGCACGAGCGTCGACTTGCCCGAGCCCGACAGGCCCATGACGACGAAGACCTCACCCTTCGCGACGTCGAAGGAGACGTCGCGGACGGCGGCGGTGCACCCGGTGCGCTCACGCAGCTCGGCCGCGTCGAGCCGCGCGAGGTCCTGGTCGCGGGGCACGCGCTCGGCTCTGGGTCCGAAGACCTTCCACAGACCGCGTACGGAGAAGACGGACCCGTCGGCCGTCGGGGACGGCGTGGTGGTGCGAATCGGGGCGTACGGAGAGCTCATCGGGTCGTACCTCCCAGCAGGTCGGCGCATTTCTCGCCGACCATGAGCACGCCGATCATGGGGTTGACGGCGGTCATGGTCGGGAAGACGGACGCGTCGGCGATCCGGATGCCGTCGAGGCCTCGGATCCTCAGGTCGGGTGCGACGACGGCGAGTTCGTCGTCGACTGCACCCATCCGGCAGGTGCCGGCCGGGTGGTAGACGGTGTGCGCGACGTGCCGGGCGTAGGCGCTGAGCTCCTCGTCCGAGGTGACCTCCGGCCCCGGGCACACTTCGCGCTTCAGCCAGCCGGCCAGGGGTTCGCTCGCCGCGATCTGCCGGGCGATGCGGATCCCGTCGACGAGGGTCCGGCCGTCGTGGTCGTCCTCGTCGGTGAAGTACCGGAAGTCCAGCGCGGGCTTGACCTCGGGGTCGGCGCTCGTGAGGTACAGCCGGCCGCGGCTGCGCGGCTTGGGGATGTTCGGTGTCATCGACACGCCGTGCGCGGGCCGTTCGTAGCCCAGCCGCTGCGGGTTGTCGGTGAAGGGGATCTGGTAGAAGTGGAACATCAGGTCCGGTCCATCGGACTCCGGGTCCCGGCGGACGAAGAGACCGGCGTCGGAGTCCATCGCGGAGTTCTCCGGGATCGGGCCGTGGGTCTCCCACACGATGACCGACTCGGGGTGGTCGAGCAGGTTCTCCCCGACGCCCGGCAGGTCGTGCACGACGGGTATGCCGAGCTTCTCGAGATCGGCGCGCGGCCCGACTCCGGAGTGCAGCAGCAGACGCGGGGTGTCCACGGCGCCCGCGCACACCAGGATCTCGCGCCGGGCGCGTACGACGTGTTCCGTGCCGTCCTTCGCGCGGATGTGTACGCCGGTCGCCCGGGTGGCCTCGAATTCCAGCCGGAACGCCCAGGTCTCCAGGGCGATGTGCAGGTTCGGCCGGTCCAGGAACGGGTGCAGATAGGCGACGGAGGCGGACGACCGCTTGTTGTTCTCCGGGTGGTAGGCGAGGTCGAAGAAGCCGACGCCCTCGTGGAACGGCTCACGGTTGAAGCCCTCGACGCGGGGCACCCCGAGCGCGGCCTGCGCCGCGTCGACGAAGTCCCGCGCGATCGCGTTCCGGTCCGCCTCGTCGACGGGCACGATGTTGTTGCGCAGCCGGGCGAAGTAGGGGTCCATGGCGGCGGCGTCCCAGCCCTCGGCACCGGCCTCGGCCCACTCGTCCCAGTCGGAGGGAAGGGGCTTGAAGGCGATGAGGGTGTTGTGCGAGGAACAGCCGCCCAGCACGCGGGCCCGGCTGTGCCGGATGTACGAGTTGCCCCGGGGCTGCTCGGTGGTGGGGTAGTCGTAGTCCAGCTCGCCCCCGAGCAGGCCCATCCAGCGGCGCAGGGTGAGGACGTCGTCGCGGCCGACGTCGCTGGGGCCGCCCTCGATGACGGCGACGGTGACGTCCGGGTCCTCGGTCAGCCGGGAGGCGATCACCGACCCCGCGGTGCCGCCGCCGACGACGACGTAGTCGTACACGTGATGGTCGTTCATGCCTGGTCCTTCTGCGTCTCGCCCGCGAACCAGCGCACGGGGCGCGGAGCGAGGTTCCGGTAGATGTGCTTGGTCTCGCGGTACTCGGCGAGACCGCTCGGGCCCAGTTCCCGGCCGATGCCGGACTTTCCGAAGCCGCCCCACTCCGCCTGCGGCAGGTACGGGTGGAAGTCGTTGATCCAGACGGTGCCGTGGCGCAGCCGGGCCGCGACCCGCCGTCCGCGGTCCTCGTCCGCGGTCCACACCGCTCCGGCGAGGCCGTACTCGGTGTCGTTGGCGAGGGCGACGGCCTCGTCCTCGGTCTCGAAGGTCTCCACGGTGAGGACGGGGCCGAAGACCTCCTCGCGGACGACCCGCATGCGCCGATGGCAGCGGTCGAGGACCGTGGGCCGGTAGAAGTAGCCCACCCCGGCGGGCCGCTCACCGCCCGCCCGCAGCACCGCGCCCTCGTCGAGGGCCGAGGCGACGTACTCCTCGGTCCTCGTCAGCTGTGCCGCGGAGACCAGCGGACCGCACTCGACGCCCTCGGCGGTGCCGCGTCCGAGCCTGATGTGGCGGGCCCGGCGGGCGAGTTCGGCGACGAAGCGCTCGCGGAGCGACGCCTCGACGATGAGACGGGAGCCGGCGGAGCAGACCTGTCCGCTGTGGATGAACGCGGCGTTGAGCGCCTGGTCGACGGCGGTGTCGAACCCCTCGGGCGTCGAACAGGCGTCGGCGAAGACGACGTTGGGGTTCTTGCCGCCCAGTTCGAGGGCGACCTTCTTCACGCTGTCGGCAGCCGCCCTGGCGACCTTCGTCCCGCTGACGAGACCGCCGGTGAACGAGACGAGGTCGACGTCGGGGTGCTCGGCGAGCCGCGCGCCGACGGTGTCGCCGGGGCCGGTCACGATGTTGGCCGCGCCGAGGGGAAGTCCGGCCTCCAGGAGCAGTTCGACCAGGACCACGGTGCTCAGCGGGGTGATCTCGCTGGGCTTGATCACGAACGTGTTGCCGGCGGCGAGGGCGGGCGCGATCTTCCAGCTGGCCTGGAGCAACGGGTAGTTCCACGGTGTGATCAGGGCGCAGACCCCGACCGGCTCGTGCACGACGACGCTGCGGATCTCGTCCGATCCGGCGTCGACGACCCGTCCGCCGCCTTCGTTCGCGACGAGGTCGGCGAAGTAGAGGAAGGCGTCGCGAACGCAGTCGACGTCGATACGGCCCTCCTTCAGCGTCTTGCCCGCGTCCTGGCTCTCCAGGGCGCCGATCCGCTCGCGGTCACGCTCCAGCAGGTCGGCGACCCGCCGCAGCAGGGCGGCGCGCTCGGCGACCGGCGTACGGGGCCAGGAACCGTGGTCGAAGGCGGCCCGCGCCGCGGCCACGGCGTCGTCCGTGTCCTGGACACCGCCCTCGGCCACGACCGCGAAGGCGGTCGCGTCGGCGGGGTCGATGATCTCGCGCGTGGCTCCGGACAGGGCTGCGCGCCACTCTCCGCCCACATGGATGGTCTGTTGTGCTGCCGTCACGTCGGGTCTGGCCTTCCGCTCACTGAGTCCCCCTGCCGGTTGTCCGGCGAACCGGCCGCCTGCCCCGACGTCTGCAACCCATGCGCAATGCATTACTGAGAGTGACCCACCTCACTATCAAGAAGGGGTGAAAAGGGTCATTGCGGAATGTTTGAGTGAGTGGGGTTCGACGGTTCGGCGGGTGCTGCCGCGCCTGGCCGAGGGAAACGGCAGGGGGCCGTCGGACCGGAGTCAGGGCGCCCGGAACCGGCTCGGACCCTCACTATGCTCCTATTGATCGTCAAGCGTGGGGAGTCGTAGGAGCGCGGTACCTTCACTCCATGTCGTTTACTCCCGACCGCGAGGTCCGTAGCCGCGACGAGCTGGTCGCCGTCGTCCGAGAACTGCACCAGGATTACCTCCGCCGGGGGCACGAATGGGAGAACCAGAGCCTCGACCGGTTCCTTGAGGCCCTCGCGGCCTGGGTGGATGACTCGCCGGGCTGGTATCGCAACGTTGGGAAGCAGCTTCCCGAGGGCGGGGACTGGACCTTCCTGGCCAGAGCCCTTCAAGCCGCCACCGTCTATGAGTGAGGCCGCCACTGAATCGGTCAGGCCGTGGTGAGCCAGTCTCGGTAGGCGCTGGCGAGGTCGTCGTCGCGGCGTGTGCCGCGTTCGACGCAGGAGATCACCGCCGGCCAGACACCGAAGCGCTCGGCGACGGTGGTGAGGGTGATGTTCCTGGCCTGGCGTGCGGGCCGGAGGTCGGAGACGTCCGGGACACTGACCGGTGTGGTGAGGTAGCGGAAGATCTCCCGGGCGATGGCCCGCTTGAGCAGGCGGATGATCTCCTTCTTCGTGCGTCCGGCGGCTGTCTGCCGGGCGACGTGGTCACGGGTGCGGGCGTCGCTGGACATGTGGATCAGAGGGATGCGGTAGAGGGCGGGGTTCGCTCCGCGGTCACCGCCCGGGAGAGACGGTGACGGTTGGTCCTGCCGCTGGAGGCGGGAACGGGTGCGACGCCGCAGAGCGCTGCGAAGGATGCCTCCGTGCGCAGGCGGTCGGGGTTGCCGCCGGCGGTGACCAGGAGCTGGGCCGCGGTGTCGGGGCCGACACCGAACGCTGAGCGAAGGCCGGGGTTGTTGTCGGTGGCGGCTGTGTCCAGGGCCGCGGTGAGAGTGTCGTGTTCCGCGGTCAGGTCCTGGACCCGGCGGGCGAGGGTCTTCAGCGTGGTCAGGAGGGCGACGCGGGGTCCGTCGCCGGTGGGACGCAGCCGGGTGATGGCGTCGACCTGCGTCTTGCCGCGCAGGGCGGCGTACTTGACGCGGATGTCGTCCGGGGCGGTGATGAGGACGTGCGCGATCTGGTTCAGGGTGGCGGTGCGGGTGAACCAGAGTCCGTAGGAGGAGGTTCCCTCGACCCCGACGGCGGTCACGATGCCGTGGGCGTTCAGGAACGCGATCGCCGCGGCATACCCGGCTTGCGTCGTGGGGAACTCGGCGTCGGCCACGTGGCCGCCCCGGTCGGTGATGACAGCAACGTGGATCGTGTCCGCATGGGAGTCCACCCCGCCGAACACCGCATCCGGTTCTGCGGCGGGGGTGTTCGTCACGGTCATGCTGTCAGCTGCCTTCCCGGGCTGCAGGTAGCGCCGGCCGGGTGGGTCAGACAGGACATTGAAGGGGCCGCTGGCCGAGCTCCTATGAGGTCATGCTCCACCTGGCCGGAGCCATGGAGAACGGGTCCCGGAGGTCGGACGGAACAATCCCAGGACAGCCCAGCAGGGCGTCAGTCAGACCCTGAGCCACGACCACCGGAACCCGCTACGAGTATCAATGTCAGACCCATCCCGTAGAACGGGGTCATCGCAGTCGAGTCGTGAACCAGGACTCCCCTCCGTGCCGACGAGAGAACGGCGGCGGAGCCGGAGTCCCGGGGCGACCTGACGACGCCGTCCTCCGCCGAACTCGGGAGATCGCCCCGCCATGAGCACGACCCTCACGCCGCGCCGCGCACCGTCCTTCGGAGACCGGATCGCCGACGCGGTCCTGGACGCCGCATACGAGACGCAGCGGCTGTACGGTCACGGCGCCTTCGGTGTTCCCTGCCCCGCGTGCGGAGTGCCGGCCGGGACGCTGTGCCTGGCCCGCCGCAGCGTGCACGCCGAGCGGCGCGGGGCGTACCGGCAGGTCCTGGAGGGCCGCACGCTCGTCCCGCTGCTCGTCGCGGCCGACCGGTGACGTCTACACCGGCAGTCCGGTTGCCGAGGCCTGGCTCGCCGCCGACACCACCCTCCGCTCGGCGACCGGCACCGGCGTCGACTTCCTGCCCGGGTGGGACGGCGACACCGTCTGCGAACTCCTCGACCGCACCCGCGTCGACAAGTGCGGCACGGCCGGCGACACCCCCCTCCTCACCGGCGCCGGCGTCTCCTCGGGACGGCGGAGGCCGACCGATCGGAATGACGGCCCTCCCGTGACCCGCGATGGGCAGCTAGTGCGGGACCGGCGCCAGGCCGTGGACGGCATCTGACGATCCGATGATGGAAAAGGCGCTCTTGGTGGCGTCGCGGTCCACGGTATTCGGGAACTTCGCTGCGACGTTTGTCCGTCCCGGCAGACGCCCGGTCACGACGTCGGCGGGTCCGCCGGCTTGGCTCGCTGCGGGTGGACCGTCTCGTGCCGGACCAACATCGCCACGCACGCGGCGATCTTCCGGGTGCGTGTCTCGGCCCGCTTGGCGGCGTTGACCCGGCTGATGAGGGCGAAGCGGTTGGCCTTGGTGAGCACCTCGAACATGGCCTGCGCCGCTGGTTCGGCGGCGATCGCGGCTTGCAGGTCGGCCGGCACCTCCGCTTCCGATGACGGCGCATAGGCGGCCGTCCACCGGCCGTCGGCTTTCGCGGCGTCCACAGCGGCGCGACCGGCAGGCAGCATCAGGCCGGCCGCCTCCAACCGGGCCACGTTGGCGACGTTGCGCTGGGACCAGACACTGCGGGGCCGACGAGGGGTGAGCCGCCTCCAGGAACTCTCCTCGTCGCGCTTGCGGGCTTGCCCGTCGATCCAGCCGAAGCACAGTGCCTCGTCGACCGCCTGCTGCCAGGTCAGCGTGGTGACGGAGCCACCCTTCCTGGTCAGGGCGAGCCACACGCCAGGGGAGGTGGTGTGGTTGTCCAGCAACCATGCGCGCAGCGCCGCGCTGTCAGCAACGATCAACTCATCCAGCTCGGTTCCGGTCACCACCACAGGTTAGTGCCGCAACCCGGTGCTGCCTGTCGCGGTGACTCGTTGAGCCCGCAGCGTCGGTGTCGGCCAGGTGTGGCGGCATGGTTCGTGCTGCGCCGCAACAGGGTGGCGGTGGGCCACCAGGTGGGTGAGTTCCTCGGGCCCGGCGCGAACCTCGTGGGGACGCCGGGTAGCGGACAGGCACTGGCACGGCGTGGGCCGTCGCGCTGCCTGTCGATAGAGGAGATCTTGTTGGACGCCATCGTGCTGTTGCGTGAAGACCACAAGACGGTGGAGAAGCTTTTCAAGGCGTTCGAGAAGACCGAGGACGAGGACACCGCGGAGCGGCGGCGGATCGTCGACGAGGTGATCGAGGAGCTCACCGTCCACGCCTGGATCGAGGAGCAGTACTCGTACCCCGCCGTCCGCGAGACCGCACCGAACATCAAGGATCACGTTCCGGAGAGCGTCGAGGAGCACCACGCGGTGGTGTGGACGCTGTCCGAGCTGAAGGCCATGGACGCCTCCGACGACCGGTTCAAGGCCAAGACGACCGTCTCGATGGGGCAGGTGCGCCACCACGTCGAGGAAGAGGAGCAGGACCGGTTCCCCGACGTGCGCAAGGCGATGGGCCGCAACCGCCTCCAGGAGCTCTGCGCCCAGCTGGAGGACGCCAAGGAACAGGCGCCCCGCGACCGGCTGAAGGTTCCCAGCGCGGCATCGAAGTGATCACCGCCATCAGGTCGGGCCGCTCATCCTCCCGGAGGCCGGGGCGGGCCTGGTGCTCGATGGGGGTGGTGGCTGGGTTGATCCTGGCGTTCGGCGGGTGTGGGGCACCGGGCCCCCGGGAGGCGGACGCGCTCTCGGCCGCCCGGAACTTCCAGGCCGCCCTGAGTGAGGCCGGCTTCGGACGGGCCTGCGCCCTGCTGGCGCCGGAGACCCGGGAGGAGGTCGCAGGCGACGCCGGCGACTGCGCGAAAGGGCTGGCTCAGGAGCAGGTGCCGGTCGCCTCCGGCGATGCCGCGGATGCCGTCGCGGAGGTCTACGGGCGGCAGGCCATGGTGCGCCTCAGCGGCGACACCCTGTTCCTGTCGCAGTTCGAAGCGGGGTGGAAGGTCGTCGCGGCCGGGTGTACGCCGCGCCCGGACCTGCCGTTCGACTGCACGGTCGAGGGAGGCTGACGTGCGCGGACTGTTCATCACCGTCTTGGCCGTCATCATCGTCGGCCTGGGCTACTTCACCACGATCGGACTGCTGCAGCGATGAGCACACCACAGGGCCGAGCGGGCAGTTTCTGGCGGGACAACAGCCTCACCCTGGCCTTCGGGGGAGCGTTCCTGGTCGTGCTGGCCTGCCAGGCGATCGCCGGGCGGGCGGAGTTCAACGAGCAGCTCGCCACCGCCGGACTGCAGCAGGTCACCTTCGCCCAATACCTGACCTCGTCCGACTTCGCCGTCGACGTCACGGAGAACTGGCAGTCGGAGTTCCTGCAGTTCTTCCTCTACATCTTCGGCACCGTCTACCTCCTCCAGCGCGGCTCCCCCGAGTCCAAGGAGCTCCACAAGGCCGGCACGGAAAGCGATCGCGACCAGCGCATGGGCGAGCACGCCCGCGCGGACTCGCCCCGCTGGGCGGGCGCCCGGGGCTGGCGCCAGGGGCTGTACTCCCGCTCGCTCGGCATGGTGATGGCGCTGCTGTTCCTGCTGTCCTGGCTGGCCCAGTCGATCTCGGGCACCGCCGCCTACAACGCCGAGCAGCTGCGCGACCTGTCTGCGCCGGTCAGCTGGGCGGCGTATCTGGTCTCCGCGGACTTCTGGAGCCGGACCCTCCAGAACTGGCAGTCCGAACTCCTCGCGGTGGCCGCCATGGTCATCCTCTCCGTCTACCTGCGTCAACGCGGATCACCCGAATCCAAGCCGGTCGGTGCGCCACACTCCGCCACGGGCGTCGAAGGCTGACCCAAGGCGGCATGATCATGGGCTTGCATCTGCGCCTGGGACACTGCCCCACGCCACCGGCTCGTCCCACACTTCCCTGGCGTGAGCTGCATGGGAGCGACGGGAGTGGAAAAGCGCCGCCTATGGAACGCAGAAGGACGCCGCAGCCCGAGGACGACCTCCGGCCCGCCGACGAATCCGCGGGTCCGGACCGGCAGGTGGAGGCGAGGGCGCCGGACCGGCCCTCCGAGTTGCCCAAGCGGTCCTGGAAGGCGGTGCTGCGCGGGACGCTGAAGGAGTTCAAGGACGACGAGCTCGCGGACCGTGCGGCCGCGCTGACCTACTACGGGGTGCTGGCCCTCTTCCCCGCGCTGCTGGTTCTGGTGTCGCTGCTGGGCATCGCGGGCGAGTCCGTGACCGAACAGGTCCTGGACAACCTGCAAAAGCTCACCCCCGGGGCGGCTCGGGACGTGATCAGCAACGCGGTCCAGCAGCTGCAGGGCAACGCCGGGCTCGGCTCGCTGCTGGCCGTCGTGGGCGTGCTGGTCGCGATCTGGTCGGCCTCCGGGTACGTCGCCGCGTTCATCCGCGCCTCGAACGCCGTCTACGACATGCCCGAAGGCCGACCGGTGTGGAAGGTCCTGCCCCTGCGTGTCGGACTGACCGTGGTGCTGATGGTCCTCGCCGTGGCCAGTGCGCTGATCGTGGTGTTCACCGGCGGTCTGGCCCGGCAGGCGGGCTCGGCACTGGGGGTGAGCGACACCGCGATGACAGTGTGGGCGATCGCGAAGTGGCCCGTCCTGCTGGTCCTGGTGACGGTCATGATCGCTCTGTTGTACTGGGCGGCGCCGAACGCGAAGGGCCGCGGCTTCCGATGGGTGACGCCGGGCAGCTTCCTGGCACTGGTGATCTGGATGATCGCCTCGGCCGGGTTCGCGTTCTATGTCGCGAACTTCGGCTCGTACAACAAGACGTACGGCACCCTCGGGGGCCTGATCATCTTCCTGGTGTGGTTGTGGATCACCAATCTGGCCGTCCTGCTCGGCTTGGAGTTCGACGCCGAGATGGTGCGCCAGCGGGCGATCGCCGGTGGGCAGCCCGAGGACGAGGAGCCGTACGTCGAGCCCCGCGACACCCGGGCGTGGAGTGATGAAGACCGGCGCCAGATGGAATGAGCGGCGGTCGTGTCGCTGAGGGGAGCCGAACACGGATATGAGGGTGCTGGCGGGGCTGAAGGGCTGTGATCACCAGTTGACCCGGCGCCTGGCGGCCTGGGACTCCCCGGCGGTGCGCGGCCTGCTGCCCGCGGTCGAGGAAGCGGCCGAGCACACGAAGTTGTGGTGGGCTGCCGCCCTGGTCATGGCTGTGAGGGGAGGCCGGCGGGGCCGCAGGGTCGCAACTGGTGGGGTCCTGGCCATGGCGGTGGCCGAGCTGTTGTCCAACGGGGTCGCCAAGCAGCTGGTCGAGCGGCGTCGGCCGCCCGCGGAGCGGATTCCGCACGGCGATGTCGAGGACCGCCCGCACAGTTCGTCGTTCCCCTCCGGGCACACCGCCGCCGCTGTGGCGTTCACCGCCGCTGTTGCCCTGTCGGGGCCGTGGGGCGGGGCCGCGTGCGCGGTCCCGACGGTGCTGGTGGCCGTCGAGCGGGTGCACAGCGGCGCCCACTACCCCTCCGACGTGGCGACCGGAGCCGCGATCGGCGCCGTGGCCACGGCCCTGGTCCGTACCGCGCCCCGCCTTCTGGTCAGCTGCCGGCGATGACGGCGCGTGCCCGAGGGGGTGACCGGCGCCCGGCAGGGTATGCGTGGCCCGGAACCCCTGACGAAAATGGAGGAAGGTGACGAGTTCGATGAGCGCCACGGAAAGCCGGCTCGGCCGCGGCAACGACGAGTCGGTGGGTGACCTCGTAACGCGGGCGTCGCAGCAGATCTCGGTGCTGGTCCGTGAGGAGATGCAGCTGGCCCGCGCCGAGATGACCCACAAGGGCAAACGTTACGGGCGGGGCGGCGGCCTGTTCGGCGGCGCGGGCCTTGCCGGGATCCTGGCCGCCCAGGCTCTGGTCGCCGCCGCGATCGCCGCCCTCGCGCTGGTCCTGCCGGTCTGGGCCTCGGCTCTGATCATCGCCGCCTTGCTGGCGGCCGTCGCCGCGGTGGTGGCCGTGGCCGGGAAGAAGCAGATCGCCAAGGCCGGCACCCCCGCCCCCGAGCAGACCATCGACAGCGTCAAGGCCGACGTGGCCGAGATCAAGGAGGCAGCACACCGATGAGCACCCCTTCCCATGGCAACAAGAAAGCCGTGCCTACTCCCGAGGAGCTGCGCGAACAGGTCGAGCACACCCGCGACGAGCTCGGCCAGACCATCGAGGCGCTGGCGGCCAAGGCCGACGTCAAGGCCCAGGCCAAGGAGAAGGCGGCCGAGATGAAGGAGCAGGCCGCCGAGAAGGCCACCCTTGTCGGCGATCAGATCCGAGAGAAGGCATTCCACGCCGCTCGGCGGGTCAAGGACAAGGCCCCTGATCCGGTCCTGGACAAGGCCGCCCACGCAGCGGCCCAAGTCCGCGACACCGCTACCCGCGCCGGACAGTTCGCCACCGAGAAGACCCCGGAGCCGTTCCGTGAGAAGGCCGAGTCGGCCGCCGTCATGGCGAAGGCCAACCGCACCCCGCTCATCGCCGCGGCCGTCGCGTGCGTCGTTCTCCTGCTCCTGCGCCGCAACCGGAGGCGCCGGTGAAGCATCCAAGAACGCCTGCAAACCACTCCACAGTCACATTCCGCGATACGAGACGGCGTACGGTGCGCCGGACGTATCCCACGCAGGAGACCTCCGGCAGACGAACGGCGGGCTGCTGCACAGTCACTCGCACCCGCGCACGATCCGTGCTCGCCGGCACAGGCGCTGGTCGAGAGGCTGAGGCCCTGAACGCTTCGGCGCGCCCAGGCCTCGATCTGTGGCCTGCCGGAGAATCCGTCGCGGCCCCGTTCGACGCTCGACGTGGAGCGAGCCGCTCGGTGGGACCGCGCAGTCGACGGTGTCCAACGCTGCTCTTGCGGTCACCACACGGGGTGGACGTCGTGGCTGTCGTAGCGGGAGCCGGTGTCGGTGATCCACGGCCTGAAGCGGCCGGGGCCGGATGTTTCGTGGGCGTAGGCCACGATTTCGTCCGTCTCGTCGGTGACGATGACGGCTCCGGCCCGCTGGGCGCAGCGCAGGGCGTGTGTCCAGTGGCGACCGCGGTGGCCGGAGCGGTAGTCGGGGGTCTTGCACTGGGGCATCGGGGCTCACCGCCATGTCACGTGGAATGCCCGCCGTCGAGGAGATAGGGCATCCGATTGGTCTCGAACATGCTGAAATACCCGATTCAGGCACCTTTGAACATCATTCGAACATCAGGGTCGACAACAGCGTCAGCGCCGTCGTGGCAACGATCGATCGACAGTCGAAGTCACGATGTCGGCGCGCACCGGAGTGCCGGGTGCCCTGCCGAGCGAGACGGACGGTGGTGAAACGGTCACGGCCGGGCTGCGGGCGGGGCGACGACGCAGGTCGGCATCTGCACGCACGGCCCCGCTGGCGACGCGCGGCGTGGCGGCGCGGCGGCGCGGCGGCGTGGCCGCGGAGGAGGAAGAGACCGGTCTGCTCCTTCGCGCTCTGCCCCCTGAGTGACCGCCTGGGAACTGCGTGCCCGGCTCCAGGACCAGGCGAGCACGCAGACCCGGCGCCGCCCGCCGGCCGAGCACGTGCGCAAGCTGGTGGCCCCGGCACAGACCGCCGAGGTGCTGTACGGGCGGTGCCCTCGGGGCGTCGGTGGACGCGGCGGCCTACCGTGGGACGTATGCGGCTCCTGCTGACCTCGGACACCCATCTGCCCACCCGCGCCGCGTCCCTGCCGGAAGCCCTCATGGCAGCCGTCGACGACGCCGACGCCGTCATCCATGCCGGTGACTGGGTCGACGAAGCCACGCTCGACCTGCTGGGGTCGAGATCTCGTCGGCTGATCGGTGTGTACGGCAACAACGACGGCCCGGGACTGCGCCGTCGGCTCCCGGAGGTCGCCCACGCCGAGCTGGAAGGGGTGCGGTTCGCGGTCGTGCACGAGACGGGGGCTGCCACGGGACGGAAGCGGCGCTGTGCCGCGCGCTTCCCCGACGTGGATGTCCTCGTGTTCGGCCACAGCCACATCCCGTGGGACACCAGCGTCGGAAGTCTGCGCCTGCTGAACCCGGGCTCGCCCACGGACCGCAGACGCCAGCCTTTCTGCTCCTTCATGACGCTGACGGTGCTGGAGGCGAGGCTGTACGACGTGACGCTCCATCGTCTGCCCCCGCGGCGATGACGCCTCCCGGCCCTCCGCCCCGAGAGCTCCTGCACCGTCGGGCAGACCTGGCTGGGCGGCAGGCAGGTCGTCGGCCGAGGAGGGCTCCGCATGCCCGACCAGCGAGGCCGTCCCCGAGGCGGCGTGAAGGGAACGGCAGTGAACGAGCCGCATCCTGGTCCCCTGGTGCTTTTCGCCAACTTCCTGTCGGACTTGGCGGTGGACCTGGAGGAAGGCCGGGTGCTGGCGCAGTGGGCCCAGCAGGCGCCGCGTAAGGCGTGGCTGTTGCGGGCCGGCGACGCACTGGTGACCCCCGGATCGCTGAGCGAGGAGTTCCGGTGTTACGTGGGCGCCTTGACGGGGGTCGCCCGCGAACGGACAGCCGTCATCGAGGTGCCGCCCGCCGGTGCGGTACCGCTGGCCAGGGCGGTTCGCGAGGCCGGGCTGACGGACCGGGTGGCCGGCCACGCCCGTCAGCCGGGAACGGCACTGCTGCCGACCGCGCCCGACGCGTCCGCCGTCGCGTTCGCGCGTGAACTCGGGCTGACCGTCTTTCCGTACGCGACGGTCGACGAGGCCGCCGCCGCCCTGCCGGTGACGATGCTGCTGAACACGAAGGCCGGATTCCGGGAAGCCGCCACGCGACTGGCCTTGCGGCTGCCGGCGGGCCGGGCGTGCCGCCGTCCTGAAGTCGAAAGTGCCGTACGCCGGCTGCTCGAACAGCATGAGCGCGTGGTGGTCAAGCCCGACCGCTCCGCAGGAGGACACGGGATGCGATTCCTGTCCCGGCGGGACGTACGAGGACCGGGCCTGTCGCTCGGATCGGTCGGCGGCCCGCAGGGGACGTGGGTCGTGGAGGAGCATGTGGCCGTGGCCGAGTCGGTGAGCATCCAGATGGAGAACACGGTTTCGGGGACCAGGGCCCTTTTCACCGGCGCGATGCGGACGGAACACGGCTCCTTCACGGGATACGTGTCCCCCCTGCCGCCGTCGTGTGCGCACGTGGCCGGCGAGCTCGAGGAGTGGGGGCTCGGACTGGGCCGCCATCTGGCCGCGCACGGCCACCTCGGGCCGTTCGGACTCGACGCACTCGTCGACGTAAACGGAGTGCTGTACGCAGGCGAGAGCAACGTTCGCCGGACCGCCACCACCACGCCCCACGCCATGGTCACGCGCCTCACGGCCTCGGCGGGCGTGCCCCGGCCGGCATGGTCCGTGTCGAAGGGGCGCACCCGGTCGGCTTTCGGCCTGCCAGAGGCCCTCGACCGACTGAGAGCCCGCCGGATCACGTTCGACCTGGAGCGAGGGGAGGGCGTGGTGCTTTACGCGGGCGCCCCGCAGGACGGTCGCTCATGGCGCTACGCGGTCATCGCGGCACACCCGGACGGGGTGAGCGAGGGAGAACGCAGGCTGCGAGAAGCCCTCGGGATCGAGTGACTGAACGGTGGCCGCTTCCAGGAGCCCCGAAGATCGTCGCCGCATCCGTCGCCCCGCATGAACCGTCTCGTTCCGGGAAGACGCCGCCCTGCGCAGGCCGGGTACAGGGACATGCCACAGCCACGTGAGGAACGGGGGCCGTGGTCACCGCTGGGCACCGCGATCACCTACCTCGACGCGTGATCGCCGTACCCGCCTCGCCCGCGAGCTGACAGCATGGCGAAAGGAGCGCCGGATGAGCGGGAACCGGATGGCGGACGACGCCTATCAGCCCACAGGCAGCAACGAGGAGCAAGAGGACGCGGCGCCGCTGGACCTCCAGAACGCCGTGGACGACCGCACCTACGACGAGATGCTGGACGAGGGGTACTCCCCTCCCGAGAAGCCCATGGGCGTCACGAAACACGGGACGACGGCCGAGGAGCAGAAGGCCGGTGAATCGCTGGACGCCAGGCTGTCCCAGGAGGTTCCCGAGGTCGCGGAGCCCGGCGGGGACGGTCTGGGCGACCTGCCCGGCGGCCACGGAGAACTGATCGACAGCGAGGTGGGTACCGACCGCGCCGGGCGGCTGAGAGCGCCGGACGACGGCACCCGTACCGACTCCACCAAGGAACTGATCGCCCGGGACGAGGGCATCGACGGAGGCGCGGCGAGCGCCGAGGAAGCGGCCGTGCACGTTGTCGCGGGCGAAGACCCGGACTCGACGTGACGTGCCGCCCCGAGGACCGACTCGCCCAAGGAGACGAACTCGGTCACCGTGCCGTGGTTGCCGTCGGCGATGATCACCTGCTGGGTCAGGCGGGGGAGTCACCGGCGTGGAAGACCCAGGCGAAACCCCTGTCGATGGCGTCCCACACGTCGTGATCCGAGACGTCGATCGCCAGGGTGTGGCAGCTCCGCCCCGCCCTGATGGCTCGCGCCACCACGTAGGCCCGTGCCGGTCCGCTCCGTGCGACGGAGCGGACGGGCGGCGTGAGAGACCCCAACCGGCGCGGCCGGACGGCGCCGCCGGGCGCTCGACCGACCGTGTCGCACCGGCCCCCGCACCCCCTCGGCCGGACGGGCCGGGGAGGGGGAGGGGAAGCGCCGGATCGGTCAACCCTGCCGGCCCGGCTGGACGTGCAGGTGCGGCAGCAGGCGGTCCGGTGTCAGAGGCAGGTCGCGCAGGCGGACGCCCACGGCGTGGTGCACGGCGTTCGCCACGGCGGCCGCCGTGCCGACGATGCCGATCTCCCCGATCCCCTTGCTGCCCATGGGGTTGAGGTGGGGATCCTCCTCGTCCAGCCAGTGCGCCTCCAGGGACGGCACGTCGGCGTTCACGGGGACGTGGTACGAGGCGAGGTCCCGCTCCACGAACTCCCCGGACCGGGTGTCGAGGGTGCTGCCCTCGGTCAGCGCCATGCCTCCCGGGCTTGGATTCCCCACCTGCCGCACCTGCCCCGGCCGCCGGACCGGAGCTCACCCGTTCGGGGGGCCGTCCGACCGCCCACCGGCGTCGGGCCGGCGGCCCGGATCCGCACGGACCCCATGCGGCCACCGACACGAATCGTCGGGACGTGACCACCTCCCTCCTTACCGGGGCCCGTACGCGGTCCGTGCGCGCCCGGGGAACCCCACGGCGGCGAGGCTGATGACATCGCTCGCCTCGGCGTCGACGCGGACGACGGTGTCAGCTCGGTCCGCCCGCCGCCTCGCGGGCCGTGTCGAGGAACTGCTCCCGGGTGCATCACGGCGGCGCCGAGCAGGTGGAACCCCGGCCGGCCGGCGGGCGTCAGGCCCACGCTGCCCAGGCCCACGCCGGGGGAAGCAAGGCCGGCCGCGATGCGCTGGACCCGCCGGTCGTACTGGCTCCAGGTGAGGGACCGCCCCGTCGAGCGGCTCTTCACGGCGCCGCTGCCGGCGATGCGTCGGCGCCGACGGGATCTGCTGCTGCTCCAGTCGCGGTCCTGCTCGCCCTGGCCGTGGCAGGCGAGCAGCAGGACGTCGTTCCACTCACCGAGACCGGGTTGGGGCAGGAACCGAGGATCGCATCGCGGAACCAGCCGGTGAGAAGCGCGTCGGCGGCGGCGATGCGGTCACGGCCGCCGCTGTCGACGTGTCGGCCGACCCGCTGGCCGAGCCGAGCGACCGGCTCCAGGTCCTGTCGTCGCGGCCCGGCCCTGGGCCCGGCGGTCAGCGATAGTAGGGCTCGACCACGGCCCGTACCTCTTCGAGCAGCGCGGGACCGTCCTGCGGCACGGGCGGCCGGCCGCTGCCCGGCCTGATGTCCAGGAGCTGATCGTTGGAAAGGGCGAACACCACTCGCCGAAGCCCCGCCCATTGGATGGCGGCCTCGCACATCCCGCACGGCTGGCAGCTGGTGTACATCGTGGTGCCTGCCGCCGTCTGCGCGTCGAGTTCCCTTGCAGCCCACCTCGCCAGTTTGAGTTCCGGGTGCGCGGTGACGTCGTTGTCGGTGAGGGTGGTGTTGGTTCTCCGGCCAGGATCGTCCCGTCCGGTCCTGCCGACAGAGATCCGAAGGGCGGGTTGCCGCTCGCGCGTGCCTTGGCCGCGAGTGAGATGGCCTGTCGGAGGAGGGTGTGGTCGTCGGCTGTGGTCATGACTGCTCCATCGTGGTGCGGGGAGGGATGCCGGGCTCGCGGACGTGTGCGGCCACAGTGGCCAGGTCCTGCCAGGCCGCCTGTGGGTGACACGTCGCGCGGGGGTCGCCCGGGTAGGTGTCGAGGACGACGGACTTGGCGCCCAGCATCCGCAGCTGGTCGAGGTCTTCCATGATCTGGTCGATGGTGCCCTCACCGGCGAGCCGTCCCGCTCCGTCGACCGGTTCCTCGGTGAGCCGGAGGGCGATGCGGGGAGCCAGGGCGGGCGCGGGCAAGTCGTGCTCGTCCGCGTACGCCTCCAGCCTTCCTGTGGCTTCGCCCAGCCACGGCACGGTGGGGCGCAGCGGATGCCATGCGTCTCCAAGCAGAACGGCTCGGCGCAGCCCCGCGTCGCTGTTGCCGCCGACCCACACAGGGATCCGTCGTTCTCCGTAGGATGCGGTGTCCTTCCAGGCTGCCCGGATGCGCCGCAGGTGGTCGTCGGTCAGCTGTCCGCGGCGTGAGAACGGGATGTCGAGGGCGGCAAACTCCTGCCGCGCCCAGCCCACTCCCACGCCGAGGACCAGCCGGCCGCCGCTCAGTTCATTGAGATTGGTCGCCATTCGGGCGGTGAGCAGCGGGTGCCGGTAGGGAGCGATGAGGACCGTCGTACCGAGCCGGATCCGGCTGGTGAGGCCGGCCAGCCAGGACAAGGTGGTGAAGGGCTCGTAGAAGGGGGCCGGATAGCGCTCGGCGACGTCCGGCGTGATGGCTATGCGGTCCGAGATCATCAGTAGGTCGAAGCCCGGTTCCTCCACGGTCTGGGCCCAGCTTCGCAGCACGCCGGGGTCAGTGCCCGGCGCTCACCGACACCGGGAACCGGCCCTGCTCGACGGCCGCTACCAGGTGGTCACGGAGTTCGGCCGGTCGCTGCTCGCAAGAACAGATTCACCGCGGCGGTGGTCGAATGCCGGCCCAAGACTGCCACGTCCGTACGGCAGGACATCGCCGGCCCTTTGCTTCGCCGGGGACGCGGTGGCGCAGGAGCGCCTGCTGTCGAAGCTCGCGGAAGGGGCCCTGGTGGTGCTGCACGACACGGGCGCCCACTACGACGAACACCCTGTCCGCCCCTGGGGGAACCCGCCGGTCGGGCCGTCGGATCAGCCAGGCCGGTAGGTTCCCACGCTCCACTCGTGGCCCTCGGGGTCAAGGACCCGGGCGCGTCGCGTACCCCACTCGGTCGCTTCCGGCTCGATCACCGGGACCCCGCCCGCGGACACCGCGTGGAAGTACCACCGGTCCACCGCCGACGGGGAGGGGAGGCACAGGTACAGACCGTTCCCCGTACTGGTGCCGTGGAGGGCCGGCCTGCTGTACTCGGCGTGCGCGCCGGCCACCATCAGGACGACGTCCCCGCAACGGACCTCGGCGTGAGCGAGTGAACCGTCGTCGGCGTCCTGGCGCCGCACGAGCTCGAATCCGACCTCCGAGAGCCAGGCCAGCGCGGCCTCGGTGTCCCGGTAGCTGAGGTAGGCGTGGAGGTCCGCGGCCACGGTAGCGGGGCGGTCCGGATCCATCACGACCCCCGCGCCCCGCGTCGCCCGCGCTGTGTTCGTCATGACGTCCACCCTTCTTCGTGGGCGGTCACCAACCCCAGGTGCCGGGACCGCCCTTGAAAGGACCTTCGATCTCGTGCGTGATCCACCCGCCGTAGAAGTCGCCCTCCTGGGCGGTCACCAACTCGCCGTCGACCGTGCAGTGCGCCGCGGACGGATAGAAGGCCAGGTGGCCGCGGAGGGCTTCGTAGGAGCCGTGGGGCCGTTCGTAGCTCCAGGCGGCCCGCACCACCACCATGTCATCGACGACGACGTCCCAGTACGATGCCGCGCCCTTCCACTCGCAGTGGGTCCGGCCCGGCCGGGGCCGTAGGAACGAGCTGCGCACGTCGAGCCGGGGCACATAGAAGACGGGTGGGTGGCTCGTCTCCAGGACCCGCAGGCTCGAGCGCGTGTCCGCCACGACCTGTTCACCCACCGTGACCACCACGTGGCGGTCGTCTTTCCTCAGCTCCGGGGGTCGGGGGTAGTCCCACACGGACTCCGTCGGCCTCGCCCCGGAGTGGACGGGGCCGCGGAGGCCGTCCGGTGCGCAGTCCGCGTCATTCATGGGGGCCCGCCCTCACCGTTGGTCCGTCTGTCAGTCCGTAACCACACTTCTCCTTTAGGCCGACCCGCGGATGCGACACACCTCCCAGGGCCGCAGGCCCCGTGGATGCGCCGGGACCGCGCGAGGGCCTGCTCGGGTGAATGGGAACCCCTCCGGACGACGAAGTGCATCCCGACAGCGATCTATCAGGAAACGTCTTAGGGGCCGACCAAGGCGCCTCACGGAATCTCGTCCGCTCGGTACCCCCTCGCGGTACCCGCGGACGATGCGCGGATCGAGGACGATTGTGCGACTCAAAGACGAACTTCCCATGGACCATCACCTCGCCACGGTGTACCGCTGGGGCGCCGGCATCTGCGGGTGCATCCTGCTCGTGTTCGGCTGCCTCGGTTTCGCCGACGCGCTCAGCCCATTCCACACCTCCGGTGACCGCATCGCCGGGATGACCACCAACACCACCTTGAGCGTGATCTCGCTGGTGGTGGGACTCATCCTCCTGGTGGCTGCGGCCGTAGGAGGAAACGTCGCCTCCACCGTGAACATGGTCGTGGGCGGCTCGTTCCTGCTCAGCGGCTTCTACCACCTCTTCGTACTCGACCGCCCGGCGAACTTCCTCGACTTCGGTATGACCAACGTGATGTTCAGCTTCGTCATGGGACTGCTGATCGTCACGTTCGGGATGTACGGACGAGTGTCCAGCAAGCTGTCCCACGACAATCCCTACTGGCGCCGCCGGCATCCCCGTCAGGCTGCCGCGGAGTCGCTCGCGCGTCGTCGGGCCGTCAACGCGATCCCGGGTGAGGCGGAGCGCACCGCGTTGCCGATGCTCCCGGGCGCGGACTCACCCACGCTTTCGAAAGACCGTCGATGAACGAGTAGGCATCCCGTTGACGAACGCCAAGCTCACCGCTGTGCTGCTCGGAGTGATGCCAGAAGTTCCAGTAGTCGGTTCCCGCGGACGCGAACCTCTCCAGTGCGCCTCGGTTGAGGTGATGGTGCGTTCCCTGATCAGGTCCTCCTCGCTCAGGATGAGGCCAAGGAGGTCTTCGAGGAAGGCGATGATGATGCCGATCGGGCCGAGGGCGGCGGCCTCACGAGGGAACAAGACGATCTTGGTTGAGTCCATCAGGTACTCCGCCGTGTGCCAGGGATGCGGCGCCGAGGCGGAGTGGTGCGGTGTTCAGGCGCTGGTGGGCGAGGCACTGCGGTGGGATGTTGAGATGATGTGTCCGGCCTGCGGGTTTGCCCTGGCTGTGTGTGGCGGTGACCTGCCGGAGGAACTGCATGGCCGCCTGCTCTCCGAGCACGGGCGGGCAAGGTTGCAGGTAGCCCCGCCGGCGAAAAACGCCGCCATCATGCGGGTTTGCGGGCGGATCCGGCATCGGCTTGGGTGGCGTCCGGGCCGTTCTGGATCAGGTCTTGACCGGGCAGTACTCAGGGACCCTGCCTGAGATGGAGCTCCTGGCGCGGAAGCTGCGGGCATCAGGCATCGAAGCCGCCGCTTCACGGACGGCGGATTGAGTGAACCTGCCGGGCGGAACGACGGGCCGTCGGGGTAGGTAGCGGCAGAGATCAGCCGGCTTTGGCCGCCTCCTCAGCACGGGCTCGGGTGCTGGCGAGGCGGTAGGAGTCGGTGCCGGTCTCGATGATGGTGCCGTTGAAGGTGAGGCGGTCGACGATGGCCGCGCAGAGCCGAGGGTCGGTGAACGTCTTGGTCCAGCCGTCGAACGACTCGTTCGAGGCGATGGCGACGCTGTTCTTCTCTTCGCGTTCGGTCAGGACCTGGAAGACGAGTTCGGCGCCGTGGCGGTCGAGTTCCATGTAGCCGAGTTCGTCGATGCAGAGCAGGTCGACGCGGCCGTAGCGGGCGATCGTCTTGGAGAGCTGCTTCTCGTCGGCGGCCTCGACGAGCTCGTTGACGAGCTTCGTGGCCAGCACGTACTTGACCCGGTAGCCGGCCATCGCGGCCTCGGTGCCGAGCGCGATGAGCATGTGGGACTTGCCGGTGCCGGAGTCGCCGATCAGGCAGAGCGGCTGGCTCTTCTTGATCCATTCGCAGCTGGCGAGTGTGTGGATGGTGGCGGGGTCGATGTTCGGGTTGGCATCGAAGTCGAAGGTCCGCAGGGACTTGTCCCGGGGGAAACCGGCTGCCTTGATCCGGCGCTCAGAACGGCGTCGGGACCGGTCGTCGCACTCGGCCATCAGCAGCTCGGCGAGGAAGCCGCGGTAGGTCATCTGGTCCTTCAGCGCCCGGTCGGCGATGTCGGAGAACTCGTTTCCGATCGAGGGGAGCCGCAGCAGGCGGCAGGCGGTGTCGATGGCTGTGGTGGCGGCCTGCTCGGTCAAGCCTCGCTGGCGGGGCAGGGTCACTGTGCTTCTCCCTCGCGGTGTTCACCGCCGCTGGCGCGACGGTCTCGGAGCAGTTGGTCGTAGTGGGTCACCGAGGGCAGGGGCCTGAGGGCAGGGGCCTGGTGTCCGGGGGAAGATGGGCGAGCCGCCACTCGTGCAGAAACGTCACGGTCGCCCCCGCGGCACCCGCCGGCGAAGGATTCCCGGCGGGTTCGTCTTCGGCCTGGGCGATCTTGCGGGCTTCGAGGGCGACCGCGTCCGCGGTCAGGGCCCCGGCCCGCAGAGCCATCGCGAGGCCGGCGACCAGGTGCTCGTGCGAGACGTGGCGGGCCAGCAGCAGCACCTCGATCAAGGCCCGGGTGCCGGCGGTGTCGCCGTGGGCCTTGACCGCCGCGGCCCACCAGGCGTCATGGACCGGGGTGAACTTGCCTGCAGAGCGGGCCTGTTCGAGCGCCGTCGCGCCGGGGAAGGCCCCTGGCTTGCGGATCAGGGCCTCCAGGTAGTGGTCCAGATCCAGGCGGCAGCCGCCTTTCGCGATCAGACGCTCATGCCGGGCCACTTCCACGTTCCGGTCGTAAACCACCAGGTGGGAGGCGTGTAGCACGACCCGGACCCGCTTGCCGATCAGGCGGACCGGCACCGAGTAGCGGTTCGTGCGGACCGCGATCTGGCTGCAGCGGTCGACCCTCGGAGTGAAGGGCCGGCCTGTCTCGAACGGCTCCTCCGGCAGCGGCATCAGCAGCGGCCGCTCGACCTGGAAGTACTCGTCGATCGTCCGCGGCCGCGAACCGATCCGGCGTCGTCCGTCCCGCAGGTCCCACTGATCGACGAGCTCGTTCAGCTCGGCCAGCGACTCGACCTCGGGCACCGGCGTGAAGTGGTTGCGGCGGAAGTAGCCGATCTGCCCTTCCGCTCCGCCTTTCTCGTGGGCGCCCTCGATGCCAGGCCGGCAGTAGAAGCTCTCGATCCCGAAGTGCGACCGGAACGCGATCCACCGGTCGGCCTCAACCCTCGCCCGGCTCAGCCCCAGCACCTGGGCGACGGCGGCCTTCAGGTTGTCGTAACGGACTTTGCTCCGCGGGACCCCGGCCAGCGTTAGCAATGCCTGTGATCAATGCGCCTGGCCGCCTCCTTCCTGGCCGGGGAGAGCCGCACCTGGCAGGCGAACAGGGTCAGGATCATCGAAGAGGACTGTTTCGCCGACAAAGGCCGACTCATCGCGCCCTACAACACCACCGACTACCTTGACCGCGGTGTCGATGGTGCTCGGCCGGCCGGAAACCTCCCAGTCGTCGTCGATCTTCAGACAGGCGGATGTTCTTTCATCGGCTGGGAAGAAGCCGAGGATTTCATGGACCGGGACCTGCTCTGAGACGCCTCGAGTGTGGAGCTGGATGGTCCCGCGTCATCCGTTCCCATAAAGCCCTCTCATCGCCGGGCTCTCGTTGACTGCCCCAGTAAAAGGCTGTCCTCTTTTGGCCGGTGGGCCGGTCCGGTTAGTGATCACTGATGCGGTGTGGGACCGGATCGGGCCGTGGATGCCGGCCGATCCGGTCCGTGGTCGACGGTGGGCCGATCACCGTCGAACCTTGGAGGCCATCGCGTGTGAGTACGGCAGCTGGTCGACCTGGCGGGATCTTCCGGACGAGCTCGGCTCGTTCCCGGCCGCCCACGAAAGGCTGATCAGGTGGGCTGTGGACGGCACTGGGGAACGCATCTTTGCCGCGGCTCTGGCAGCGGCTGAGGGCGCTGATGCCATCGGCTGGACCGTGTCGGTGGTCTCCACCGTCTGCCGGGCTCATCAGCACGCCGCGGGTGCCGGGGGAAAGGGGCTCCAGGTCGGGGCGAAACCGGCGGCCGTGCGCTCGGATGCTCCCGCAGCGGCCTGGGCACAAAGGTTCATCTCGCCAGCGAAGGGCCGTGCACGGCCCTTGGCCCTTCGTGTCACCGAAGGCCAGGCGGGTGACGCCCCGGACGCTGCGAGTGGCACCGGCCCGCATCGCGCCGGTTCGATGGGCAGTTCCTGGAGGACTGCCCATCGAGCCCCCGATGCGTCGCTAGTTTCTCCTGCGGGGCGAGGCACGCTCCAGAACAGGGAG
>NZ_JBIBVC010000005.1:0-529740 GCF_043080005.1 Streptomyces sp. NPDC015130
CCTCCACACCTACAACCACCACCGCTGCCACACCGCACTCGACGGACACCCACCCATCACCCGAGTCAACAACCCTGCAGGTCAATACACCTAGGCCGCGGCGTCCCGTCGCAGGAGGGCCTCGACGGCTTCGTCGGGGCCCTGCTCCTTTGTGCCGGGACGGCGCGGCGGGGTGGACAGGGCGCGCGCGGCGGCGCAGGACGCCAGCAGCTCCCCCATCGAGACGTGGTCCCGGCCGGGTCCCGCTTCGGCTCCTGCTCCCGCGCGCTGTGGCGTGGCCATGCATGCCTCCCGTAGGTTAGGTACACCTAACCAGCTCGTGCATCCATGTGACCACGGCACGTACGACCCACGCAATATCTTCCCGACACGTTGTCGGAAGCTCCTACGATCAGACGTACGCGCCGCCCCGCGTCACGCGTTCAGCCGAGGTCGAGGTCCTCTCCGGCCCAGCGCGAGCCGATCCCGCGCAGCACGACCGTGCGCCGGTCGTCGTCGGTGTCGCCGGTGACGCGGTGGATGAGGACGTGCAGCCGGTCGTCGGTCAACTCCTCGACCTTCCCGTCACCCCACTCCACGACCACCACGGACTCGGGCAGCGAGACGTCCAGGTCGAGGTCCTCCATCTCGTCGAGACCGCCGCCGAGGCGGTACGCGTCGACGTGCACCAGGGCGGGACCGCCGACCAGGGACGGGTGGACGCGGGCGATGACGAAGGTCGGGGAGGTGACGGCGCCCCGCACGCCGAGGCCCTCGCCGAGGCCGCGGGTCAGGGTGGTCTTCCCGGCGCCGAGCTCGCCGGTGAGCATGACGAGGTCGCCGGGCCGAAGGATTTTCGCGAGCCGGCGGCCGAGGTCCCCCATCTGCTCGGGGGAGTCGATGGCGAGGGTGGCGCCGGAGACGGGCGGGTGCGCTGCTTCCATACCCGCCAACCTAACTCTTGCGGGCGTCGCTCCTCACCGTCGCGGGCCCCTGCCCGAGAACGGCGCCCGCGCGGACGAGCAGGTCGGCGAGGCGGTCGGTGACGGCCTCGGGGTGTTCCAGCATGACCAGGTGGCCGCCGTCCGGGACGATGACCAGCTCCGCGTCCGGGAGGAGACCGGCGATGGCCTCGGTGTGCGAACTGGGGGTGACGAGGTCGTTGTCCCCGGCGAGCGCGAGCACCGGCATGTCCGCGAAGACGGCGAGGGCGGCGGCCTTGTCGTGCTCGGCGAAGGCCGGGTAGAACTCCGCGACCACGTCGATCGGGGTCGCCTCGATCATCCGCTCCGCGAAGCGGGCCACCGCCGGGTCCACGTCCTTCGAGGAGAACGAGTACTTCTTGATCAGCCCGGCGAACAGGTCGGCGGTCGCCCGTCGCCCCCGCTCGACCAGCTCCGCCTGCGAGCCGAGCGCCCGGAGCACACCCGGCAGGACCCGCCGGACGGCGTTGACGCCGGCGAGCGGCAGCCCGTACGACACCTCGCCGAGCTTCCCGGTGGAGGTGCCGACGAAGGCGGCGCCCACCACCCGGTCGCGGACGAACTCCGGGTACTGATCGGCCAGCGCCATCATCGTCATGCCGCCCATCGAGTGCCCGACCAGCACGAGCGGGCCCTCGGGCGCGGCGACGTCGAGGACGGCCTTGAGGTCGCGGCCGAGGCGGTCGATGGAGACGGGCACCGCGTCGGGCCCGGACTGGGCGACGCCGTGGCCGGAGCGGCCGTGGCTGCGCTGGTCCCAGTGGACGGTACGGACGAGACCGCGGAGCGCGGCGCGCTGGAAGTGCCAGGAGTCCTGGTTGAGGCAGTAGCCGTGGCTGAAGACGACGGTGAAGGGCGCGGGCCGCTTGCGCCCGAAGAGCCGCCGCAGCCGCCCGTCGGAGCCGGCCGGGGCGCCGACGCCCACGCCGTCCACCTCCTCCACCTCGTCGACCTCGTAGTACAGAACGGTCGAGTCGTCGGCGAGCGCGCGGCCCGAGGTGCCGCGGAGGCTGCCGTAGGGCCCCGTGGCGTCCAGGGCGAGCCGCGCCTTCTGCCGGACGGAGCGGCCGACGGTGAGCCGCTCGACGGCGACCCCGGCGGCCGCGCCGGCGGCGAGAACGCCTATCGCGGCCCCGGCGAAGCCGGCCCGCCGCCAGTTGTTGGTGCCGCTGGACTCGCCCACGCCGTGCCCCCTCGTTCGGTTACTCGCCCAGATAGACGCGCGGGACGCGCGCCCCGATCCGGGTGACGATCTCGTACGCGATGGTGTCGGCGGCCACCGCCCAGTCCTCGGCGGTCGGCTCGCCCCGGTCGCCTGGGCCGAAGAGCACCGCCTCGGTGCCCGGCTCGGGCGTGTCCCCGCCGAGGTCGACGACGAACTGGTCCATGGCGACGCGCCCGGCGACCGTCCGGACGGTGCCGTCGACGAGGACGCGGCCGCGGCCCGAGGCGTGCCGGGGGACGCCGTCGGCGTACCCGAGGGGCACAAGACCGAGCGTGGTCTCCTCGCCGGTGACGTAGTGGTGGCCGTAGCTCACGCCGTGCCCGGCGGGGACGTGCTTGACCAGGGCGACGCTCGCCTTCAGCGACATGACGGGCCGCAGGCCCAGCTCGGCGGAGGTGCCGAGCTCGGGGCTGGGCGAGATGCCGTAGAGGGCGATGCCGGTCCTGACCAGGTCGAAATGGGCCTCGGGGAGGGTGAGGGTGGCCGGCGAGTTCGCGATGTGCCGGACCTCGGGCCGGACGCCCGCCTCCTCCGCGTGGGCGAGCATCGACCGGAAGACGTCGAGCTGCGCGGCGATGGAGGGGTGGTGGGGCTCGTCGGCGCACGCGAGGTGCGACCAGAGCCCGGTCACCTTCACGAGACCGTCGGCCTCCGCCTTGAGGGCGGCCCCGACCAGCTCGGGCCAGTCGGCGGGCTGACAGCCGTTGCGCCCGAGCCCGGTGTCGGCCTTGAGCTGGATCCGGGCGGTCCTCCCGACGGCCTTCGCGGCGGCGACGACCTCCTCCAGCGCCCACATCCCGCTCACGGACATGTCGAGACCGGCCTCGATGCCCTGGTCCCAGGGGTCGCCCGGGGTCCAGAGCCAGCACATGACGGGGACGCCGGTGATCCCGGCGGCGCGCAGGGCGAGCGCCTCGTGCGGGGTGGCCGTACCGAGCCAGTCCGCGCCCGCGTCGAGGGCGGCGCGGGCACAGCGCACGGCGCCGTGCCCGTACGCGTCGGCCTTGACCACGGCCATGATCCGGACGTGGGGGTCGACGCGGGCGCGCAGCGTGCGGACGTTCGCACGCAGCGCGCCGAGGTCGATCTCGGCGCGGGCTCTGCGGGGCGGAGGTGTCTCAGTCATCGCGCCCAGTCTCTCAGGTGTCAGCGACCGGGCCGCTTACCCCAGATGTAGACCCGGTCACCCTTGCGGAGGACGTCCCAGAGTTTCCGGGCGTTGGCGTGGCTCAGATTGACGCAGCCCCGGCTGCCGGTGGGCGTGGCGATCTGCCCGTAGACGGCGTGGAAGGCCTGGCCGCCGCTGAAGAACTGGGAGAAGGGCATCGGGGTGTTGTAGATGGAGGACCAGTGGTCCTTGTGGCGCCAGTAGACGGAGTGCCAGCCGGTCCGGGTCGCGTACCCGGGGCGTCCGCTCCTGATGTTGACCACCGGGAAGGTGACCTTCTTGTCCTTCCGCACCCACATCAGCTGCCGGTCGAGGTCGACGCAGGCGACGGCGTACTTCTTGACGGGGCAGCGCCGCCCCGGGTCGAGGCTCTTCCGCGCGGCGAGCAGCTCGGCCCGGGCCCAGGTGACGGGCCCGGCGTACCCGTTGGCGGGCTTGATCTTCTCCCGCACCTGGAACGCCTTGATCGCCCGGCAGTCGGCTGCCGACTGCCACCCGTCCACGGTCAGCTTCAGCAGCCGCTCGACCAGCCGCTGATGGCTCCCGGTGGTGGCGGTGCAGGCGGCCCCGACGACGCTGCGCGGCAGGTACTCGACCAACTCGTCGACGTCCCCCTCCGGCTCGGGCACGGGAACGCCCCCCTCGGACCGCAGAGGAGGCAGCACCTGATCGGGCGTGTCCATCGGATACTCGGCCCGCCCACCCCCGACGACCCCGGGCACGAGGGGGTCGTCGGCCCCGGCAGGCGACACCTCGGCACCCGCCGGGGCCGGGCCGGACCCGGTCGTTTCGGCAGCGGACCCCGGCAGGCCGGCAGCGGACCCCGGCGGGCCGGCAGCGGACCCGGGCAGGCCGACGGCGGACCCCGGCAGGCTGGCAGCGGACCCGGGCGGGCCGGCGGCGGACGGAACGGTCCCTGCCGCGACGGGCTCGGGCGCATCGGCGAGGGCCGCCGTCGGTCCGAAGGCCAGGACGGCGGCAAGGCCGAGCAGCAACGGCGCGGTACGGCTTCTTCGGCAAGTGATCACCCACCCACCCAATCCGCGCCGAGCGTTCCCAGCGCGCCGGGTCCCACGGGCGGACCAACGGGTTCGCCCGAGTGGAGGCCGCCGGGGCGCCGCGGAGCGGGCGCTGGGGGCTGGGGGCTGGGGCGGAAGCCCCCGGAGACGCGCCGCGGGGCGGACACGGGGGGCGGGGAGTGCCCAGGAGACGCGCCGCGAAGCGGGCGCGGAGGCCTGCCGGAGGCCGGCGCGCCGCGAAGCGGGCGCGGAGGCCTGCCGGAGGCCGGGGCTCCGCCTCGGGCGGGGCCGGGGGCCCGCCGGGCCGGAGCCCCCGGAGACGCGCCGCGGAGCGGGCGCGACGGCGCTCGGAGGCCGGGGCGGAGCCCCGGAGGCGGCTCGTCCCCGCGCACGGGCCGCGGTGCCGGTGCGGTGCAGGAGCCGGGGAGCCGGGGTCCGCAGGACCCGGGGCCCGGGGGGCGGAAGCCCCCGGGAGACCGGTCGCTCCACCAGCCCCCGGCAGGGTTTCGGGAAGGGGCGGGGTGGGGGAGATCCGCCGCCCGGCCTACCGCGCCGGCGCCACCACGTCCTGCCAGGCCCCCCGCAGGGACTCCGCCACCTCGGCCGCCGTCACCGGACCGGCACCGACGCCGCCCCGCCCCGCCGCCGCCCGCCGTGCCGCCAGGCCGTGCAGGTACGCGGCGGCCGAGGCCGCTTCCACCGCGGGGAGCCCCGCCGCGAGGAGGGAGCCCGCCAGGCCCGAGAGGACGTCCCCGCTGCCGGCCGTCGCGAGCCACGGCGTACCGGTCGGATTGACCCGTACGGGCCCGCCCTCCGGCCCGCACACCAGCGTCGTCGACCCCTTGAGCAGCACCGTCGCCCCGAAGCGCCCCGCCAGCTCCCGTACCGCCGCGAGCCGCCCGGCCTCCACCTCCTCGCGGGAGACGCCCAGCAGCGCCGCCGCCTCCCCCGCGTGCGGGGTGAGCAGGGTCGGGGCGGGGCGGCGGGCCCGTACGGCCGCCGGGTCGAGGCCGCGGAGGCCGTCGGCGTCGACGAGGACCGGCACGTCGGAGGCGAGGACCTCCGCGACGGCGACGCCGGGCCCGGGCCCGTCGCCGAGCCCGGGTCCGACGACCCAGGCCTGGACGCGCCCGGCCTTCTCGGGGCGCCCGGAGTGCACGAGGGTCTCGGGGTGCCGCGCGAGCACCGCGTCCCCGGCGGGCCCGACGTACCGCACGGCGCCCGCCCCGCCCCGCAGCGCCCCGGACACCGCGAGGACCGCCGCGCCCGGGTAGCGGGCGGATCCGGCGACGACGCCGAGGACCCCGCGCCGGTACTTGTCGCTCTCGGCCCCCGGCACGGGCAGCAGCCGTGCGACGTCCTCGTGCTGGAGGGCCTCCAGCTCCGGGACCCCGGGGAGGTACGGGTCGAGGCCGATGCCGACGAACCGCAGCGCGCCCGCGTACTCCCGCGCCGGGTCGACGAGCAGCCCCGGCTTGTACGCCCCGAAGGTCACCGTGACATCGGCCCGGAGCGCCTCCCCCGACACCTCGCCCGTGTCGGCGTCGACGCCGCTGGGCAGGTCGACGGCGACGACGACGGCGTTCGAGCCGCGCGCGGCCCGGGCGACGGGGACGGCGTCGGGCCGGAGCCCGCCCTGCCCGCCGATGCCGGTGATGCCGTCGAGGACGAGGTCGGCGGCGGCGAGCGCCTCGAAGGGGTCGTCGGTGGTCCGCCCGCCGGCCGCCCGGAGCGCCGCGAGCCCGCCCTCGTGGGCCCGGGTCCCGAGCGGTACGGCCGTGACCCCGGCGCCCCGGCGGGCGAGCCGGGCGCCCGCGTACAGCGCGTCACCGCCGTTGTCGCCGCTGCCGACGAGCAGCACGACCCTCGCCCCGTACACCCGTGGCAGCAACCCGGCGCAGGCGGCGGCGAGTCCGGCGGCGGCGCGCTGCATGAGGGCGCCTTCCGGCAGGCGGGCCTGGAGTGCGGCCTCGGCGGCCCGGACGGTCTCCACACGATGAGCGGTACGCATGGTCAGCAGTCTGCCGCAGTCCCCAAGCCGCTGCCCGGGGACGAGGGTTGACGCCCCCTCATCGATCAACTTAGGTTTGCCTTACCTAACTAGCCACCGCCTGGAAAGGCAGCTTCGCCATGCGCACCAGCCCCCGCACCCGCGGCACCCGCACCCTCGCCCGTACCGCCCTCACCCTCGCCTCCGCCGCCGCGCTCACCGTCGGCCTCGCCTCCGCCGCCTCCGCCGCCACCGCGAACCGCACGGTCACGGACGGCACCCGCACCTACAACCTCTCCCTCACCGCCCCGAACACCGCCCCCGCGACGGGCGCCAACGTCACCGTCACCGGCTCCGGCTACAACCCCGACCAGGGCGTCTACGTGGGCCTCTGCGCGATACCGGCGGGGGTGAACACCTCCGACCCGGCCACCTGGAACAACAAGCCCACCCCCTGCCTCGGCGGCCAGGACAAGACCGGCACGACCGGCGCCTCCCACTGGGTGAACAGCGACTGGTACTGGATGTCCCCCTCCAACTCCTCCCCGTTCACGGAGTCCGGCGGCCTCGGCTCCTTCTCCGTCCAGATCCACGTCAAGGCGCAGCTCTCCTCCACCGTCACCTGCGGCAAGTCCGGCGTGACCTGCGCAATCGTCACTCGCGCGGACCACTTCGACAGCTCCGACCGGAAGTACGACGTGTACGTCCCGGTGACCTTCCAGTGAGAACACCTCTCCTGACGGCCGCCGCCGTGCTCGCGCTCACGAGCACGGCGGCGACGCCGGCACCGCTCCACGAGAACCTCCGCACGCTCACCCCGCCCTCCGGCAGCGCCCTCGACGCCGAGGTCGACCCGGCCGCCGACCGCCTCTACGTGAGCAGCAGCGACGGCACGGCCCACCGCCTCACGGTCTGGTCCACCGCCACCGGCGAACCCGTCGGCGAGCCCGTCGTCCTCCCGGCCCCGGCCACGGTGCTGGCCCTCGGCGCCTCCGGCACGCTCTACCTCGGCCTCTCCACCCGGATCGCCGCCTACGACACCACGAGCGGCACCCTCACCGACCACCGCATCACGACCGACGGCAGCGTCACGCAGCTCGCCGCCGACCCGGGACAGGGACGGCTGTACGTCGGCAACCAGGCCGCCAAGTCGGTGACGGTGTACGACACGGCCACCGGCGCGCCCGTCGGCGAGCCCGTCGTCCTGCCCTTCCACCCGGCCGGCCTCGCCGTCGACACCACCCACCACGCGGGGTACGCGACCTACGTCGGCGGCGCCGTCGAGAACGGCTCCGTGGTCTACCGCAACGTCCTCAACACCGTCGACGGCACCACCGGCCGCCTCACGGGTGCGGTCAGCCTGGGCTCCACGGCCCTCGGCAGCATGGGGGTGACGGTCGACCCGGTGGGCCGTACGGGGTACGTGGCCAACCTCGCCGCCGGCACGGTCTCGGTCGTCGACCTGCGGGAGCAGAAGGTCACCGGCACCCTCGCCGTCGACGGCAACCCGAAGGCCCTCGCGTACGACCCCGGGACCTCGACCCTCTACGCGGCACGGACCGGCGCCTCGTCCGTGGCGGTCGTCGACCCGGCGAAGGGCGAGGTGACGGAGACGATCACGACGGGCGAACGCCCGGCGGCACTGGCCCTGGACCCGACGGACCACACGCTCTACACGGTGGCGGGCGGGGCGGTGACCCAGACGGTACGGAAGACCCCGCCGGACCCGACCCCGACCGCCCCCACTCCCCCGGACCCGACGGACCCGACCCCCACGGCGACGGCCACGGAACCGACGACCGGACCGACCGATCCCCCCACCCAGGACCCGACGGAACCCCCCACACCGACCTCGACACCCACGGCACCCACCGACCCGACGCCGAGCGCCCCGCCCACCGACCCGACCCCGACGGACTCGACCGCCCCGGAAGCCGTCACGGAGGAGACCACCCAAGGCGGGGGCACCACAGGAACAACAGGAACCACGGAAGCCACCGGAACCACAGGCACCACAGGCACCACAGGCACCACCACAGCCGGCGGCACCGACCCCCGCACCCCCAACCACCCCGCCCCCACCGGCGGTCTCGCCCCCACCGGCGGTCTCGCCGCCACCGGCGGCCGTGCCCTCCCCGTCGCCCTCACCGCCGCGGCGCTCACCGCCCTCGGCGGAGCGGCCCTGGTCCTGACCCGCCGCCGGGCGGCTCGGGCCGCGCGGGCGACCTAGGGGGTGTCCGTAAACTCCCGCCTGGCCCGCCCTGCGGGCAGACGACGCTACTTTCCGGACACCCTCAGGGCGCCCCCTGGACGCGCACCGCACGCGACCCGCCGCCGGCCCTGGCAGCCGTGCGCACACGGCCAGGGGCCCGACCGCCCACCGGCGGCCGGGCCCCTGGTCCGTACGGGCGCCGCAAGGGCGCGCTGCTCACCCCTCCGCGATCACCACCGCCGAGGCCACCCCCGCGTCATGGCTCAGCGAGACGTGCCAGTGCTTGACGCCCAGATCCGCCGCCCGCGCCGCCACCGTCCCGCGTACCCGCAGCCGCGGCTGACCGGTCTCCTCGACGTACACCTCGGCGTCCGTCCAGAGCAGGCCGCCCGGCGCGCCGAGCGCCTTCGCGAGCGCCTCCTTCGCGGCGAACCGCACCGCGAGCGAGGCCACCCCGCGCCGCTCGCCGCTCGGGAGCAGCAGCTCCCGCTCGACGAAGAGACGCTTGAGCAGCCCCGGTGTGCGCTCGATCGACGCGGCGAAGCGGTCGATCTCCGCCACGTCGATCCCCACCCCAATGATCATTTCCCACTCACTCCACGGTCACGGACTTGGCCAGGTTGCGCGGCTGGTCGACCTCGTTGCCCCGCGCGGTGGCGAGCTCGCAGGCGAAGACCTGGAGCGGCACCGTGGAGACCAGCGGCTGGAGCAGCGTAGGCGTCGCCGGGATCCGGATGAGGTGGTCGGCGTACGGGACGACCGCCTCGTCGCCCTCCTCGGCGATCACGATGGTCCGCGCACCGCGCGCCCGGATCTCCTGGATGTTGGAGACGATCTTGTCGTGGAGGACGGAGCGTGCCTTGGGCGAGGGCACCACGACGACGACCGGCAGGTCCTCCTCGATGAGCGCGATCGGCCCGTGCTTGAGCTCTCCGGCGGCGAAGCCCTCGGCGTGCATGTACGCGAGCTCCTTGAGTTTCAGCGCGCCCTCCAGGGCCACCGGGTAGCCGACGTGCCGGCCGAGGAAGAGGACGGTGTCCTTGTCGGCGAGGGAGCGGGCGAGGGCCCGGACGGGCTCCATCGTCTCCAGGACCCGCTCGACCTCGTCGCCGATCCGCGCGAGCTCGCGGACGACGGCGTGGATCTCGTCGCCCCACTTGGTGCCGCGCACCTGACCGAGATACAGCGCCAGCAGGTAACAGGCGACCAGCTGCGTCAGGAAGGCCTTCGTCGAGGCGACGGCGACCTCGGGTCCGGCATGGGTGTACAGCACGGCGTCGGACTCGCGCGGGATCGTCGACCCGTTCGTGTTGCAGACGGCGAGCACCTTGGCACCCTGCTCACGGGCGTGCCGCAGGGCCATCAGCGTGTCCATGGTCTCGCCGGACTGCGAGATCGCGATCACCAGGGTCTTCTGGCCGAGGATCGGGTCCCGGTAGCGGAACTCGCTGGCGAGCTCGACCTCGCAGGGGATGCGGGTCCAGTGCTCGATGGCGTACTTGGCGATGAGCCCGGCGTGGAAGGCGGTGCCGCAGGCGATGATGACGACCTTGTCGGCCTCGCGGAGCACGGCGTCGGGGATGCGCACCTCGTCGAGGGTGAGCCGGCCGGAGCCGTCGATCCGCCCGAGGAGGGTGTCGGCGACGGCCTTGGGCTGCTCGGCGATCTCCTTGAGCATGAAGGAGGCGTAGCCGCCCTTCTCGGCGGCGGAGGCGTCCCAGTCGACGTGGTAGGCCCGTACGTCGGCGGGGGCGCCGTCGAAGTCGGTGACGGTGACGCCGTCCCTGGTGAGCTCGACGACCTGGTCCTGGCCGAGTTCGATCGCCGAGCGGGTGTGGGCGATGAAGGCGGAGACGTCGGAGGCGAGGAAGTTCTCGCCCTCGCCGACGCCGACGACGAGCGGGGAGTTCCGGCGGGCGCCGACGACGACGTCGGGCTGGTCGGCGTGGACGGCGACCAGGGTGAAGGCCCCGTCGAGTCGGCGGCAGACGAGCCGCATGGCCTCGGCGAGGTCCCCGGCGGAGGAGAACTCCTCGGCGAGGAGGTGGGCGACGACCTCGGTGTCGGTCTCGGAGGCGAGGTCGTGCCCGCGGTCGGCCAGCTCCTCCCTGAGGACGGCGAAGTTCTCGATGATGCCGTTGTGGACGACGGCGACGCGCCCGGCGTTGTCGAGATGGGGGTGGGCGTTGACGTCGGTCGGCCCGCCGTGGGTGGCCCAGCGGGTGTGTCCGATGCCGACGGAGCCGCCGGCCAGCGGCCGGTCCACGAGCTCCTTCTCCAGGTTGACGAGCTTGCCCGCCTTCTTGGCCGCGGCGAGTCCCCCGTCGGAGAGCACCGCGACACCGGCCGAGTCGTAGCCCCGGTATTCGAGCCGCTTCAGGCCCGCGACCACCACATCAAGTGCCGACTGCCCGCCGGCGTATCCCACGATTCCGCACATGTCGGAAGCCTAGGGCGGAACGTGCCGGGAAGGGAGGAGTCGACCGGGTTCGGCGGCTGCGCGTCGGCAGCCGCCGGACCCGGGGCCCGCCGGCCCGGCAGGCCACAGGCCCCGGGCACCGGGCCCCGGGCCCCGGGGACCGGGGACCGGGATCAGCCGAGCTTCGCCGCCTGCGCGTCGACGATGGCCTTCGGCAGGGCCTTGACCGTGCCGCCGAAGCTGAGCGTGGAGAAGGAGGCCAGGGTGCCGCCCTGGCGGAAGACGACCACCTTGGTGACGAACGGCTTCCCGTCCAGGTCGGTGGTGACCGTCCAGGCGAGCGCCTCCTCGCCCGCGGTCACCGTCTCCGGCGCGACCTCGGAGATCTTCGTCTTCTCGCCGCCGCCGATGAGGGTGAAGCCGCCCGCGCAGTCGGTGCCGGCCGTCTTCAGCGAGGCGAAGGCCTCCTGGGCGCCCTGGCCGTCGTACGAGCCGAGGGTCACGCCCGTCACGGGCGCCGCCAGCGCGCCCAGGGCGTCCTCCGGCGAGGCCGTCGCGCCCTCGGTCTTCGGCACCTCGATGGCCTTGCGGGTCGCGGTGGCGCCCGGCTTTCCGGGGGCGACGTACGACATGACGTCGGCGAGCGGCTTGCAGGCCGGCTTGTCGGTGGAGACCGCGGCGGACAGGGGGATCTCCCCGGCCTTGGCCTTCTGCACCTGGTGGCCGGGCAGGTCGGCCTGCTCGACGATCAGCTTCTCCAGCTCGGCGGCGGACAGCGCGTCGGCCGCGGGCGCGCTCGTGGCCGAGGCGCCGGGAGTGGCGTCCTTGCCGGAGTCCTTGCCCTGGTCGCCGCTCTTCTCCCCGCCACCGCAGGCGGTGACGAGCAGCGCGAGGGAGACCGCGCTGACGGCGACGGCGGCGGTTCTCATGGACGTACGCATGTGTGGTGTCCTTCTGCTTCTCTTCGCGTTCTCCACCTCCTGACGGGCGGCACGAGCATGATCACCCTCCGCCGGTGGCCGGACAAGGTCTTTTTATGGCGTGACCGACCCCACGGCCCACGGAGCCCCGCGACCCAGGACAATGGCGGGGTGATCACTTCGCCGCCACGAAGCACCGACGGAGACGCCCCCGGGGACAGCGCCGGAGACGTTCCCGGGCCGGACCCCGCCCCGGGGACCCCCCGGAACGGAGCCGGCAGCCGCCGCCCGTCCGAGGCGACCCCGTACGTCGACTTCACCCGGGCGGAGTGGAGCGACCTCCGCGACAAGACGCCGCTCCCCCTCACCGCCGACGAGGTCGAGCGGCTCCGCGGCCTGGGGGACGTGATCGACCTCGACGAGGTACGGGACGTCTACCTCCCGCTCTCCCGGCTGCTCAACCTCTACGTGCAGGCCACCAGCGGCCTCCGCGGCGCCCTCAACACCTTCCTCGGCGAGAGCGCGGAGCAGCGCGGCACGCCCTTCGTCATAGGGGTCGCCGGTTCGGTCGCCGTCGGCAAGTCGACGGTCTCCCGGCTCCTCCAGGCCCTCCTGGCCCGCTGGCCGGAGCACCCGCGCGTGGAGCTGGTGACCACGGACGCCTTCCTCTACCCGATGGAGGAGCTGAAGGCGCGCGGCCTCATGGCCCGCAAGGGCTTCCCCGAGTCGTACGACCGCCGGGCGCTCACCCGGTTCGTCGCGGACATCAAGGCGGGCAAGGAGGAGGTCACGGCCCCGGTCTACTCGCACCTGATCTACGACCGCGTGCCCGGCGAGCGGCTCGTCGTCCGCCGCCCCGACATCCTCATCGTGGAGGGGCTGAACGTCCTCCAGCCGGCCCTGCCCGGCAAGGACGGCCGGACCCGCGTCGGCCTCGCCGACTACTTCGACTTCTCGGTGTACGTGGACGCGCGGCCGGAGGACATCGAGCGCTGGTACCTCAACCGCTTCCGCAAGCTCCGCGACACCGCGTTCCAGGACCCCGACTCGTACTTCCAGCGGTACACCCGGGTCTCCGAGGAGGAGGCCCTCGACTACGCCCGCACCATGTGGCGGACCATCAACAAGGTGAACCTGCTGGAGAACGTGGCCCCGACGCGCGGCCGCGCGACGCTCGTGGTCCGCAAGGGCCCGGACCACAAGGTGCAGAAGCTGAGCCTCCGCAAGCTCTGACCTCCGTAAGCTCGGGGCATGCTGCATCTGCGGATGATCGTCCCGTCGGACCGCACCACGGCCGCCGTCGAGCTGATCCGGTCGACGGTCGGCACCACGCACCTCGTGGTACTGCCGGGCGTGGCCAGGGACCCCGTCGGCGACCTGGTCCTGTGCGACGCGGCCCGTGAGTCGGCGGACGAACTGCTGCACGGACTGCGCGACATGAGGATCGATCAGGACGGGTCGATCGCGGTGGAGAACGTCGACCTGTCGCTGTCCACGCGGGCGGACACGGCCGAGGACGAGGCTCCCGGCGAGGGCGCGGACGCCGTGATCTGGGAGCAGCTGGCGGAGGCGACCCACGAGGAGTCGACGCTCTCCTTCACCTACCTCTCCTTCATGGGCCTCGCGACGATGATCGCGGCCTGCGGTGTCGTCCTGGACAACGCGATCCTGATCGTGGGCGCCATGGCGGTCGGCCCGGAGTTCGGCCCGCTCGCCGGGGTGTGCACCGCGATCGTGCAGCGGGCGCCGCGGCTCGCGGCCCGCTCGCTGACGGCGCTGCTCATCGGTTTCCTGACGGCGATGCTGGCGACGACCCTGTTCAGCCTGCTCATGGACGGGCTGGGCCTGTTCACCGACTCGATGCTGGACGGGGAGCGTCCGCAGACCAGCTTCATCTGGCAGCCGGACCCGTTCTCGTTCGTGGTGGCCCTGCTGGCGGGCGCGGCCGGCACCCTCTCGCTGACCTCGTCCAAGTCGGGTGCCCTGGTGGGGGTGGCGATCTCGGTGACGACGGTCCCGGCGGCGGCGAACGCGGCGGTGGCACTGAGCTACGGCGAGTTCGCCCAGATGTGGGGGTCGACGGGCCAGCTGCTGCTCAACCTGCTGGGGATCATGCTGGCGGGTACGGCGACCCTGTCCCTCCAGAAGCGACTGTGGCGGACCCAGCGCGGACGCCTCAAGCGCCGGCTCCGACGGGGCTGACCCTGTTCGGCAGGGGTGAGGCGGGCCCCCGCACGCCCGAGGGCCCGCCGCACCGGAATCGGTGCGGCGGGCCCTCGGGCTTCTGCATGACGGTGCCTCAGAAAGCTTAGCCGAGCGCGGACTTCACGACGTCGGCGAGACGCTGCGCGACCGCGCGGGCCTGCTCGATGTCGGCGGCCTCGACCATGACGCGGACGAGCGGCTCGGTGCCGGAGGGGCGCAGCAGGACGCGGCCGGTGGAGCCCAGCTCGCGCTCGGCCTCGGTGACGGCCGCGGCGAGCTCGCCGGAGGTGTCCACCCGCGACTTGTCGACGTCCTTGACGTTGATGAGGATCTGCGGCAGGCGCTCCATCACACCGGCGAGGTCCGCCAGGGACTTGCCGGTGGCGGCGACGCGGGCGGCCAGCATCAGGCCGGTGAGGGTGCCGTCGCCGGTGGTGGCGTGGTCGAGCACGATGACGTGCCCGGACTGCTCGCCGCCGAGCGCGTAGCCGTTCTCCTTCATGGACTCCAGGACGTAGCGGTCGCCGACCGCGGTCTGGACGAGGTTCAGGCCCTCGCGCTCCATGGCGAGCTTGAAGCCCAGGTTGGACATGACGGTCGCGACGACGGTGTCGCCGCGCAGCGTCCCGGCCTCGCGCATGGCGAGGGAGAGCACGGCGAGGATCTGGTCGCCGTCGACCTCGTTGCCCGCGGCGTCCACGGCGAGGCAGCGGTCGGCGTCGCCGTCGTGCGCGATGCCGAGGTCGGCGCCGTGCTCGACCACGGCGGCGCGGAGCAGCCCCAGGTGGGTGGAGCCGCAGCCGTCGTTGATGTTGAGGCCGTCCGGCTCGGCGCCGATGGTGACGACCTGGGCGCCGGCCCGGGTGAAGGCCTCGGGCGAGACGTGGGCGGCGGCGCCGTGGGCCTCGTCGAGGACGACCTTGAGGCCGTCGAGACGGTTGGGGAGGACGGCGAGGAGGTGGGAGACGTACGTCTCGAAGCCCTCTTCGTAGTCGCGGACCCGGCCGACGCCGGCACCGGTCGGGCGCGCCCAGGGAGCGCCGGTGCGGTGCTCCTCGTACACGGCCTCGATCTTGTCCTCGAGCTCGTCGGCGAGCTTGTGGCCGCCTCGGGCGAAGAACTTGATGCCGTTGTCGGGCATCGCGTTGTGGCTGGCGGAGAGCATCACGCCGAGGTCGGCGCCGAGGACGCCGGTGAGGTGGGCCACGGCGGGGGTGGGGAGGACGCCGACGCGCAGGACGTCGACACCGGCGCTGGCGAGACCCGCCACGACGGCCGCCTCCAGGAACTCTCCCGACGCGCGCGGGTCCCGTCCGACCACGGCGGTCGGCCGGTGGCCCTCGAAGGTGCCCGCCTCGGCCAGCACGTGCGCCGCCGCGACCGAGAGGCCGAGCGCGAGCTCCGCCGTCAGGTCCGCGTTGGCGACACCGCGTACGCCGTCCGTGCCGAAGAGTCGTCCCACAGCTGTCCTCCGAGAAATACGTGCCCAAGCCGACGAAAGAAGAAAAAGGGTTATGAAAAAACGTACGCCCCGACGGCACGGGCAGTGCCGCCGGGGCGTACGCAACAGTCCGAGCAGGCGTGATTAACGCTTGCTGTACTGCGGGGCCTTACGGGCCTTCTTGAGACCGGCCTTCTTGCGCTCGACCGCACGGTCGTCGCGGGAGAGGAAGCCGGCCTTCTTCAGCGCCGGGCGGTTGTTCTCGACGTCCGCCTCGTTCAGCGCACGGGCCACACCGAGGCGCAGGGCGCCGGCCTGGCCGGAGACACCGCCACCCGCGATGCGGGCGATGACGTCGTAGCGGTTGTCGAGCTCGAGCACCTTGAAGGGCTCGTTGACTTCCTGCTGGTGCACCTTGTTGGGGAAGTAGTCCTCAAGGGTGCGACCGTTGATCTTCCACTTGCCGGTGCCCGGAACGATCCGGACGCGGGCGATGGCGTTCTTGCGACGGCCCAGGCCGGCGGCCGGCTGCGGGTCGCCGAAGCGGGACGCGAGCGACTCGGAGGTGTACTCACCCTCGACGAGCTCGGTCTCGGTGGTGTACTCCTCGACGCCCTCGAACTCGTCGACGGGGGTCTCGGGGGTGGTCTCGGCCACGATGCTCCTCAGATTTCTTTCGTTCTTAGGGGGTGTGGCCGGAACTACTGCGCGACCTGGGTGATCTCGAACGGGACCGGCTGCTGCGCAGCGTGCGGGTGGTTCTCGCCCGCGTAGACCTTCAGCTTCGAGAGCATCTGGCGGCCCAGGGTGTTCTTGGGGATCATGCCCTTGATGGCCTTCTCGACGGCCTTCTCGGGGTTCTTGTCCAGCAGCTCGTCGTAACGGACGGAGCGCAGACCACCCGGGAAGCCGGAGTGGCGGTACGCCAGCTTCTGGGTCTTCTTGTTGCCGGACAGGTGGACCTTGTCAGCGTTGATGATGATGACGAAGTCGCCCATGTCCATGTGGGGCGCGTACACGGGCTTGTGCTTGCCTCGCAGGAGGTTCGCAGCCGTGGTCGCCAGACGGCCCAGGACGATGTCCTGCGCGTCGATGATGTGCCACTGGCGAGTGACATCGCCGGGCTTGGGGCTGTACGTACGCACTTCGTAGCCTTCGCTTCTTCAGTGGATGGAGTCCAGACACACCTGAAGCGATCATGCAGCTGGGGCCTGCACTGCCGGGACACCGCCCGTATGCGAGCCACTGGTAACTGCTCCAGGGAACCTGCGTAAGGGCCCTTCGTGTAACAACGACGAAGCCAATACGCATAACAAACCGCAACAGTACCCGCGCCACCCCGGACGGGTCAAAACGCACCGCCCCCACCGACCACGGACCACGGACCACGGACCACCGGCCGACGATCAACGACCGCCGACCGCCGACCGCCCGAGGTCACCGCGCCCGCTCGACCCGCCGCTCGTCCCACACCGGCTCCGGCGTCTCCCGGACGACGCCGTCGGAGCCGAAGACCAGGAAGCGGTCGAAGCTCTTCGCGAACCAGCGGTCGTGGGTGACGGCCAGGACGGTCCCGTCGTACGACTCCAGGCCGTCCTGCAGTGCCTCCGCCGACTCCAGGTCCAGGTTGTCCGTCGGCTCGTCCAGGAGCAGCGCCGTCGTCCCCGCCAGCTCCAGGAGCAGGATCTGGAAACGGGCCTGCTGCCCGCCCGACAGCTTGTCGAAGGGCTGGTCGCCCTGGCGCTCCAGCTCGTACCGCCGCAGCATCGACATCGCCGCGCCCCGGTCCTTGGCGTGCTCGGTCCACAGGATGTCGACGAGCGGCCGCCCGGTCAGCTCCGGGTGCGCGTGGGTCTGCGCGAAGTGCCCGGGCACGACTCGCGCGCCCAGCTTCCAGTCACCCGTGTGGGCGACCGTCGGGTCCCCCGCGAGCAGCCGCAGGAAGTGCGACTTCCCGGAGCCGTTCGAGCCGAGGACCGCGACCCGCTCCCCGTAGAAGATCTCCAGCGAGAACGGCTTCATCAGACCGGTCAGCTCGAGGTTCTCGACGGTCACGGCCCGCACCCCGGTGCGCCCGCCGCGCAGCCGCATCCGGATCTCCTGCTCGCGCGGCGGCTCCGGCGGCGGGCCCGCCTCCTCGAACTTCCGCAGCCGGGTCTGGGCGGCGGCGTACCGCGAGGCCATGTCGTGGCTGACCGACGCCGCCTGCCGCAGGTTGAGCACGAGCTTCTTCAGCTGGGCGTGCTTCTCCTCCCAGCGCCGCTTCAGCTCCTCGAAGCGCGCGAACCGCTCGCGCCGCGCCTCGTGGAAGGTGTCGAAGCCGCCGCCGTGCACCCACACGTCCGAACCGGCCGGGCCGGGCTCCACCGCGACGATCTTCTGCGCGCCCCGGGAGAGCAGCTCCCGGTCGTGGGAGATGAAGAGCACGGTCTTACGGGTCTCCCGCAGCCGCTCCTCCAGCCACCGCTTGCCCGGCACGTCGAGGTAGTTGTCCGGCTCGTCGAGGAGCAGCACCTCGTCGGGGCCGCGCAGCAGGTACTCCAGGACCAGCCGCTTCTGCTCGCCGCCGGAGAGCGTCCGCACCTCCCGGAACTGCGCCTTCTCGTACGGGACGCCCAGCGCCGCCACGGTGCAGATGTCCCAGAGGGTCTCGGCCTCGTACCCCTGCACCTCGGCCCAGTCGCTGAGGGCCTGCGCGTACCTCATCTGCGCGGCCTCGTCGTCGACCGTCATGATCAGGTGCTCGGCCTCGTCGACCGCCTTCGCGGCGTCCCGGATCCGCGGCTGCGCCACCGAGACCAGCAGGTCACGGACGGTGGACGCGTCCCGCACGGAGCCGACGAACTGCGGCATGACGCCCAGGCCGCCGCTGACGGTGACGGAGCCGCCGTGCGGCTGGAGCTCCCCGGCGATCAGCCGGAGGAGTGTGGTCTTGCCGGCGCCGTTGGCCCCGACGAGGGCGACGACCGCGCCCTCCCCGACCCGGAAGGAGGCGTCCCCGAGCAGGACCCTCCCGTCCGGAAGGTAGTACTCAAGATGTGCGGCCTCGACATGTCCCATGAGGTGCATTGTCACCGCACGCGTCCCCTTCCCCCAAGCGGTTTAGGATGCGCGGCATGAGCTTTGGGGGACCGCAGTGGCCACAGGAGCCGCAGCAGCAGGGGCAGGGACAGCAGGGCCAGGGACAGCAGCCGGGCTTCGGGCAGCAGCCCGGATTCGGCGGACAGCCCGGCTACGGCGGCCGGCCCGAGTACGGACAGCAGCCGTACGGCGGCACGCAGCCCTACGGTGACGGGCAGGCGTACGGCGGGCAGCCCGCCCCCGCACCGCAGCAGCCGGACCCCTTCCCCGGCGCGCAGGGCGGCGGCACCCCGGACTGGGGCGCCCTCGCCGACGCCTCCGAGAGCCGCAGCCGCCGCAAGCGGTGGCTGCTGATCGGTGGCGGGGCCCTGGCCACGATCGCCGTCGGCGCGATCGTCGCCACCGCGATCGTCAGCACGAACAAGACCGGAAACGAGGCGAAGAACGGCGGGATCCCCACCGCCTCGGTCACCCCGACCGGCTCCCCCACGCCCGATCCGACCTTCTCCTCGGTGGCGCCCCCGCCCCCGCCGAACCCGAAGGACTACATCTCGGACCCGAAGAAGGACAAGGCCCCGATCTCCGCGGAGGGCCTCTTCCCGGGCAAGAAGATGAGCATGAACGGCCGCCCGTACAAGAAGGGCGCGACGTCCGCGACGGCGAACTGCGCGGCCGTCACGCAGGGCGGCCTCGGCACCGTCCTCAAGAAGAACGGCTGCCAGAAGGTGCTGCGCGCCACCTATGTGAAGGACGGCGTGGCGATCACCGTCGGCGTGGCCGTCTTCCCCTCGGAGGCCGCGGCCCTGAAGGCGAAGGCCCAGGCCACCGGCGGCATCGCACCGCTGGCGGGCGCCGGCGTGCGTGACTTCTGCCACGCCACGGTCTGCCTGCGCCGCTCGAACGCGATCGGCCGCTACGCCTACTTCACCCAGGCGGGCTTCGCCGACGGCAAGAAGGTCACCAAGGCCGACAAGCCGATCTTCCAGGCCAGCGACGACCTCGGCACCTTCGCCTTCAACCAGATCTACGCCCGCGGCCGGGCGCAGGCCTCAGCAGCAGCCAACGCTCCCGGGGAGTGACCGCTTGTTGCGCGCCTCCTTGCTGCGGGCGGCGAGCAGCGCGTCCTCCGGGTAGCCGACCTCTTCGAGGGTGAGGCCGTGCGGCCGTACGACGTGCACGGCCGAGTCCCGCACGCCGGCGGCGAGCACCTTGCCGGGCCAGTCGACCGGCCGGTGGCCGTCGCCGACGAAGAGCATCGCGCCGACGAGCGAGCGGACCATGTTGTGGCAGAAGGCGTCCGCCTTCACGGTCGCTTCCAGGACGCCGTCGTCCCGCCGCTCCCACCGCAGCACCTGAAGGGTGCGGATGGTCGTGGCGCCCTCGCGCTTCTTGCAGTACGCGGCGAAGTCGTGCTCGCCGACGAGCGCCGTCGCCGCCTCGTTCATGGCGTCCATGTCGAGGGCCCAGTCGTGCCACAGGACGTGCCCGCGCAGGAGCGGGTCGACGCCCCCGGGGTTGTCGGTGACGCGGTAGGCGTAGCGGCGCCAGATCGCCGAGAACCGGGCGTTGAAGCCGCTGGGGGCCTCCGCCACCTTCCACACCCGCACGTCGTGCGAGAGCCGCCCGGCGAGCCGCCTGAGCAGCTTGTCCCGGTGCTCCTCCCACAGCTCGACGGGCAGGTCGACGTGGGCGACCTGGCCGCGCGCGTGGACGCCGGAGTCGGTCCGGCCGGCGACGGTCAGCTCGTACGTCTCCGTGGACCGCGTCACGGTCCGCAGAGCGGCCTCGATCTCGCCCTGCACGGTGCGCCGGCCCTGGGGCTGCTTGGCCCAGCCGGAGAAGTCCCTGCCGTCGTACGAAAGGTCAAGGCGTACCCGTACGAACCCGTCCTGCACGTCATCGCTCACGCGGAATCATCCTCTCAAACACACGGGAACGGGCCCGCACCCCCAAGGGGTACGGGCCCGCACACGAGAACAGTCGATCGGAACGCTTACGCGTCCTTCGACTCCTCGGCCGGAGCCTCGGCGGCCGCGTCGGCCTCCTTGACGGCGCGCACGGTGGCGGCCTCGGCCTCGGCGACGGTCGCCTTCTTGGCGATCTCGCCCTCGACCAGCTCGATCACGGCCATCGGGGCGTTGTCGCCACGACGGTTGCCGATCTTGGTGATACGGGTGTAACCACCCGGACGCTCCGAGTAGCGCGGGGCGATCTCGGTGAAGAGGGTGTGGACGATGCCCTTGTCGGTGATCGTCTGCAGCACCAGGCGACGGTTGTGGATGTCGCCCTTCTTCGCCTTGGAGATCAGGCGCTCGGCGACGGGGCGCAGGCGACGGGCCTTGGCCTCGGTCGTCGTGATGCGGCCGTGCTCGAAGAGCGACTTCGCCAGGTTGGCGAGGAGCAGCTTCTCGTGCGCGGCGGAACCGCCGAGGCGGGCACCCTTCGCGGGACGCGGCATGGTGTTTCTCCTTGCGTTCTGCCCCGGCCGTATCAGGTACCGGAGTCAGTATCCGAGCGGGCGGTCGCCCGTCGAAGACCCCGCGCCCCCATCAGGGGCGCGGGGAACTGCGCGACCGGCCGAAGCCGGTCCGCAGCCAAATCTGGACCGTGAGGCCCGAGCTCTTAGTACTGCTCGGTCTCGACGAAACCGGCGTCCGCGTCGTCGTCGGCGCCGAAGGCGTCGGCGGCGGCGGTCGGGTCGAACCCGGGCGGCGAGTCCTTCAGCGCGAGGCCCATACCGGCCAGCTTCGCCTTGACCTCGTCGATCGACTTCGCACCGAAGTTGCGGATGTCGAGCAGGTCGGCCTCGGAGCGCGCCACGAGCTCACCCACGGAGTGGATGCCCTCACGCTTGAGGCAGTTGTACGAACGAACGGTGAGCTCGAGCTCCTCGATCGGCAGCGCGAGGTCGGCGGCGAGGGCGGCGTCCGTGGGGGACGGGCCCATGTCGATGCCCTCGGCGTCGATGTTGAGCTCGCGCGCCAGACCGAACAGCTCGACCAGGGTCTTGCCGGCGGACGCCATGGCGTCACGCGGGCGCATGGCCTGCTTGGTCTCGACGTCGACGATCAGCTTGTCGAAGTCGGTGCGCTGCTCGACACGGGTCGCCTCGACCTTGTACGTGACCTTGAGCACCGGCGAGTAGATGGAGTCGACCGGAATGCGACCGATCTCCTGGCCCACCTGCTTGTTCTGCACGGCGGAGACGTAGCCGCGACCGCGCTCGACGGTCAGCTCCATCTCCAGCTTGCCCTTGCCGTTGAGCGTGGCGAGGACGAGGTCGGGGTTGTGCACCTCGACACCGGCCGGGGGCGCGATGTCGGCGGCGGTGACCAGACCCGGGCCCTGCTTGCGCAGGTACATCACGACCGGCTCGTCGTGCTCCGAGGAGACGACCAGCTGCTTGATGTTCAGGATGAGGTCGGTGACGTCCTCCTTGACGCCCGGCACGGTGGTGAACTCGTGCAGGACACCGTCGATGCGGATGCTGGTGACAGCGGCACCCGGGATCGAGGAGAGGAGGGTACGGCGGAGGGAGTTGCCGAGGGTGTAGCCGAAGCCCGGCTCCAGCGGCTCGATCACGAACCGGGAGCGGAACTCGTCGACGACCTCTTCGGTCAGCGACGGACGCTGAGCGATCAGCATGTCTCTGTGTCCTTCAGTCGTGGACGCCCACTATTTGACGCCCGACGGATGTAGCTACTGCGGTACTGCTACTGCAAGGGTACGGGCGGCACGGTCCGAAGAGCCGTACCGCCCGAAGTCCTGGGTCAAGCAGCCGTGCGTCAGACGCGGCGGCGCTTGGGGGGACGGCAGCCGTTGTGCGGCGTGGGGGTGACGTCCTGGATCGAACCGACCTCGAGGCCCGTGGCCTGGAGGGAGCGGATCGCGGTCTCGCGGCCGGAGCCCGGACCCTTGACGAAGACGTCGACCTTGCGCATGCCGTGCTCCTGCGCGCGGCGAGCGGCCGACTCGGCGGCCATCTGCGCGGCGAACGGGGTGGACTTGCGCGAGCCCTTGAAGCCGACGTGGCCGGCGGAGGCCCAGGAGATCACGTTGCCCGAGGGGTCCGTGATCGAGACGATCGTGTTGTTGAACGTGCTCTTGATGTGCGCGTGGCCGTGAGCGACGTTCTTCTTTTCCTTGCGGCGCACCTTCTTGGCAGCGCCCTGACGACCCTTGGGGGGCATCTATAACTCCTACGGGAGGTGGTCGGTCCTACAGCGAAGACCGCTTGGTCAAGCGTCCGCTGAGGACTACTTCTTGCCCGGCTTCTTCTTGCCGGCGATGGCGCGACGCGGGCCCTTGCGGGTACGAGCGTTCGTGCTGGTGCGCTGACCGCGAACGGGCAGGCCACGACGGTGGCGCAGACCCTGGTAGCAGCCGATCTCGACCTTGCGGCGGATGTCGGCGGCGATCTCGCGGCGGAGGTCACCCTCGGTCTGGAGGTTGGCGTCCACGTACTCACGGATCTTGACGAGGTCTTCCTCGGCAAGGTCACGGACACGGGTGGACGGGTTCACGCCGGTCGCGGCGAGGATCTCCTCGGACCGGGTGCGCCCGATGCCGAAGACGTAGGTGAGTGCGACCACCACACGCTTTTCGCGCGGGATGTCAACACCGGAAACGCGTGCCATTCAATGGCTCCTGTGTTCTCGGGGGTCTGCTGCAGAACCGCTCCCGACCGCCGACTCCCCGACTGCTCGAAGAGTGGTACGTCCGGGTCCCCGGCCCCCACCGGAGGTGCCGTCAACCGTGGAACACGGCCCGACGGGCTCTGCGTATGTACGTATTGCTATGCGTCGCGCGAAGAACTGCGAAATGCAGGTCGGTCGGCGTGCGTCAGCCCTGGCGCTGCTTGTGGCGCAGGTTGTCGCAGATGACCATGACCCGGCCGTGACGGCGGATCACCTTGCACTTGTCGCAGATCTTCTTGACGCTCGGCTTGACCTTCATGGGATGTGAGGTTCTCCGGGTCAGTGCCACCACCCGCGCGCGGAGGCGGGGTGCGGGCAAGATCTACTTGTACCGGTAGACGATCCGGCCACGCGTCAGGTCGTACGGAGAGAGCTCCACGACGACCCGGTCGTCCGGAAGGATTCGGATGTAGTGCATCCGCATCTTGCCGGAGATGTGCGCGAGGACCTTGTGACCGTTCTGGAGCTCCACCTTGAACATGGCGTTCGGGAGGGACTCGATCACGGTGCCCTCGATTTCGATGGCACCTTGCTTCTTGGCCACGCTTCGCCTTTCGAATCGGCTACCTTGATCGACTCTCGCCGCCGTATGCGGACACACGGGTACACGAGAGCCGACGCATCAGTCTACGTCAGGCCCCTGGAAAAGACGAATCCGGGAAGTTTGCCCACAGTAGAAGATCATTACTCGAACGATGGAGCCAGGGCTACGCCAGCGGGTCCGGCGCCGCCGTCACGCCCAGTTCCGCCAGCTTCGCCTTGCCGCCGTCGACTGCCGTCAGGACCAGCGGGCCCTCCTCGGTGAGGGCGATCGAGTGCTCCCAGTGGGACGACCAGGTGCCGTCCGTCGTGACGACCGTCCAGTCGTCCTTGAGGACCTCCGTGTGCGGGGTGCCCAGGGAGACCATCGGCTCGATCGCGAGGCAGAGGCCGGGGACCAGCTTCGGGCCCTTGCCGCGCTTGCGGGAGACGTAGTTCAGCAGGTGCGGGTCCATGTGCATCTCGGTGCCGATGCCGTGGCCGCCGTAGTCCTCGACGATCCCGTACCGCCCGAGGCTGTGCTCGCCGACCGAGGGGCGCGGCTGCCGCTTGATGTACGTCTCGATGGCCTTCGAGATGTCGACGAGCCGGTTGCCGAGCTTCATCGCCGCGATGCCGGCCCACATCGACTCCTCCGTCACCCGGGAGAGCTCGACCAGCTCGGGCGCGTGCCCGGTGCCCACGAACGCCGTGTAGGCCGCGTCACCGTGCCAGCCGTCCACGATCGCACCCGCGTCGATGGAGATGATGTCGCCGTCCTTGAGGACGGTCTTGTCGTCGGGGATGCCGTGGACGACGACCTCGTTCACCGAGGTGCAGATCGTCGCGGGGAACCCGCCGTACCCGAGGAAGTTCGACTTCGCCCCGTGCTCGGCGATGACCTTCCGCGAGACCTCGTCCAGGTCCCGGGTCGTGGCGCCCGGCACGGCCGCCTCACGGGTCGCCGCGTGGATGGCGGCGACGACCAGCCCCGCCTCGCGCATCTTCGCGATCTGCTCGGGGGTCTTGATCTGCACCATCGTGGCCGCGGCCTTTCATCGAGTACGGGGAACAGAACAACGATACGGCCGCGGCGCCCCCGAGGGGCACCGCGGCCGTATCGAACGAACCAGGGGTTACTTCTTGAGCGCGGCCATCGCCTTCGCGGTGACCTCGTCCACCTTGCCGAGCGCCGAGATCGTCTCGACCAGGTTCTGCGCCCGGTAGTAGTCGATGATCGGCTCGGTCTCCGTGTGGTAGACCTCCAGGCGCCGGCGGACGGTCTCCTCGGAGTCGTCGTCGCGCTGGTACAGCTCGCCGCCACAGGCGTCGCAGACGCCCGCGGTCTTCGGAGCGTTGTACGTCACGTGGAACACGTGAGAGGAGTCGTTGCGGCAGATGCGGCGACCCGCGATCCGCTTCACGACCTCGTCCTCGGGGACCTCCAGGTCCAGGACCGCGTCCAGCTGGACGTGCCCCGCCTTGAGGATCTCGTCGAGAGCCTCGGCCTGGGCCACGTTGCGCGGGAACCCGTCGAGCAGGAAGCCGTTCACGGCGTCCGGCTGCTCCATGCGGTCCTTGGCCATCCCGATCGTCACGGAGTCCGGCACGAGCTGGCCGGCCTTCATGTACGACTGCGCCTCCACACCCAGCTCCGTGCCCTGCGAGATGTTGGCACGGAACAGGTCACCCGTGGAGATGTGCGGGATACCCAGGTTCTTGGCAAGGTACGCGGCCTGCGTACCCTTGCCGGCCCCGGGCGGTCCGACGAGGACGATTCGCATCAGCGGAGGAACCCTTCGTAATTGCGCTGCTGGAGCTGGCTCTCGATCTGCTTCACGGTCTCCAGCCCCACACCCACGATGATGAGGATGCTCGTCCCACCGAAGGGGAAGTTGGCATTGGCGCCACCGAAGCCTGCCAACGCCATCGTCGGCACAAGAGCGATCAGACCCAAGTACAGCGAGCCCGGCCAAGTGATCCGGTTGAGCACGTAGCTCAGGTACTCGGCAGTAGGTCGACCAGCCCGGATACCCGGGATGAAGCCACCATACTTCTTCATGTTGTCGGCAACTTCCTCGGGGTTGAACGAGATCGCCACGTAGAAGAAGGCGAAGAACACGATCAGGAGGAAGTACGTAGCGATGTAGTAGGGGTGGTCACCCTTGACGAAGTGGGCTTCGATCCAGGTCTTCCACCCCGCGGTGGAGTTCGAGAACTGCGCGATCAAGGCCGGGATGTAGAGCAGCGACGACGCGAAGATGACAGGAATCACACCTGCCTGGTTCACCTTCAACGGGATGTAAGTGGACGTACCGCCGTAGGAGCGCCGGCCGATCATCCGCTTCGCGTACTGCACGGGGATGCGTCGCTGTGCCTGCTCGACGAAGACCACGAGGGCCACCATCGCGAAGCCGACGAGGATCACGGTGCCGAACTCGATCCAGCCGTCGGCCAGGTCACCCTCGACCTTGATCTTCCACAGCGCGCCCGGGAAGCCGGCGGCGATCGAGATGAACATCAGGATCGACATGCCGTTGCCGATGCCACGGTCGGTGATGATCTCGCCGAGCCACATGACGACGGCGGTGCCCGCGGTCATCGTGATGACCATCGTGGCGATCGTGAAGATCGACTGGTCCGGCACGACCTGGTCGGCGACGGCACAACCGCTGAAGAGCGCGCCGCTCTTGGCCGTGGCCACGAGACCGGTGCCCTGGAGGACGGCGAGGGCGATCGTCAGGTACCGCGTGTACTGCGTGATCTTGGCGGTGCCGGACTGACCCTCCTTCTTGAGGGCCTCCAGGCGCGGGATCACGACGGTCAGCAGCTGCAGGATGATGCTCGCCGTGATGTACGGCATGATGCCGAGCGCGAAGATGGTGATCTGCAGCAGCGCCCCGCCACTGAACATGTTGACCAGGCCGAACAGGCTGTTGTTGCCCTCGCTGGCCTGCTTGACACACTGCTGAACAGCCTCGTAGCTGACGCCGGGCACCGGGATGTGCGCGCCGAGGCGGTACAGCACGATGATGGCGAGCGTGAAGAGCAGTTTCTTGCGCAGGTCGGGCGTCTTGAACGCCCGGGCGAACGCGGTGAGCACGGTGCCTCCTGCGACCCCCGCGCTATGCGTCAAGGGTGACGGTCTTGAGGTTCGACGATTGGTTATCGGTCATCGAGCCCGTGCGGGCATACCGCACGGAGTCTAGACAGTGCACGCCACCTTACCGGCGACCATGCCCCCCTAGGAACGACCAACCGTGGATGCCCCTTTTGGGAGATATCCCGGCGGGGGCCGCCCTCCCCGCGCCGGGGCGGTCGACTTTGGTCGGCCTCCCGCTCCGACCAAGAGCCGTCATGACACCGTGCCCCGCCCCCAGAAGACTGATCGAGCCGATCCGGACCGACCGGCCGGAGCGGCTCGATACCCGTCGATCCCACTTCTGGGGGAACACCTGTGAAGACGTCACTCACCGTCGCGACCGCCGTGGGCGCCGCTCTCCTGATGGGCGCCGGCTCCGCCGCCGCCCGGCCCGCCGCGCCGAGCCCCGCCCCGGCGGTCGCCGCGCAGGCGGCCGCCGCACCGCAGGCCGTGGCCGCGGGCTGCTACCTCGCGGTGTACACGCCGTGGAAGGAGAACATGGCGAGCAGTGGGCGGAACGACCACGCCCGCGGCAAGTACAGGACCGTGAACAACTGCAGCGGCTGGTACAACACCGCGCTGCTCCAGTACCACCGCTGGGACGGCTGGAACCGCATCGCCGGTACGGAGTGGGTCGGCAACCGCGGCATGAGCCACCTCCAGTGGAAGTGCCAGGGCAAGGGCACGTTCACGTACCGCACGAAGGGGTCCGTACGCGGTGGCAGTCCGGCCCGGGTCGGCTGGGCCACCAGCGCGGAACGCCGCTTCACCTGCTGACGTGAGGCACGTACGGATCGCCGTCGCGGGCGGCGCCGCGGTGGCGGCCACGATCGTGGCCGTCGCCGTCGGCGCCCCCGACGCCGGAGGGAGCGCGCGTGACGACGGCCGGGCCGGGGCGGGACCCGGGGCGGCCGTCACCCGGATCGAGTTCACGGAGGCGGCTCCGTCGGACGCCGACCAGTCCGTGACGACGAACCGCACGGTGGAGATGTACGCCGAACACCGGGGCGACGCGGTGAGCAGACTCCGCTTCGTGATCACTTTCGAAGGGCGTCTGGCGGAGGAGCGCGTCTGGAGTGCCGACCGCCCCGAATCCATCACGTCGCGGAACTGGGCGTCCTGTACGACCGGGGAGGAAGCCACCCCGGCGCCGAGGCCGGACAGCCTGGAGGTGATCCTGACGGGGTACTTCGGACCTCGCGAGATCCCCCGGGACGCGAAGAGGACCGCCTCCGGCGCGCACCGGTGGGAGACGCCCACGGGCATGATGCTCATGACGTACACCGACCTCGGCGGCGCGTATCCCCACCGGATCGTCGAGATCAAGGGACCCGACGGCTCGGTGGGCTCCACGATCAGCGGTACCCGGACGAGTGACCGCTCCTCCTTCCCCGACTGGAGGACGGGCTGGCGGAGCTGTCGTCCCTCCACCGGTGCGCTCTGAACCGGAACATCAGGTACTGCTCAAAGTGACTGTGCATGTGCAATCGGCCTGGATACAGTCGTGATCACCCAGGGGGCGGCGGCGGGGGAACGCAGCGTCGCCCCCTCGCCGCGATCGCGAAGTGGGGGAAATGAGCACGTTACGCCTTGCACATGCCCATGTCCTTGTCGCCGATGACAGCCCGACCCGCACGCTCGGCCTCATCCAGATCGTCCAGCGGTTCTCGTACGTGAAGACGATCAGCACCTGTACCTTCGACGGCCTGGCCGAGGCGGTCGACCGCGCCGCCCCGGATCTCGTCCTGCTCAGCACCGCCGACGCGCCCGAGGACGACCTGACCACCGTCCTGCTGCCCCGGCCGAGGGAGCACGTGGTCCGGTTCATCTCCGTCGGCCGTCCGGCGCGAACCCGGATCACCCCGTCCAGCGTGTCCGCGGGTCTCCACGGGTTCCTGCCCGACACCGCCACGCCCGAGGACTTCAACCGCGCGTTGTCCGCGGCGCTCGCGGGCTTCACCTACTTCCCCCGCGACATGACGGAGGAGCTGACCGGGTTCCGCATGCGGTTCCCGCAGCTGACTCCACGGGAACAGCAGGTGCTGGACCTGCTCTCCGACGGGATGAGCAACCACCGCATCGCGAGTTCCCTGGGGATCAAGGAGGCCACGGTGAAGATGTACGTGACGCACGTGCTGGCCAAGCTGGAGGTCGAGAGCCGGCTCCAGGCCTGCCTCAAGGCCCGGGGCCTCACCGCGGCCGCGGCCTGATCCCGGCCCGGGCGCGACATCTCGTCCGGACACGAAGAAGCCCGGCCGGCTCCCCCGAGGGGGAACCGGCCGGGCTTACTCAGTACTGCTGTCTACCGGACTCAGACGAGCTCGGTGACGGTGCCACCGGCGGCGGCGATCTTCTCCTTGGCGGAGCCGGAGACGGCGTCAACCGAAACCTGCAGCGCCACGGTGATCTCGCCGGTGCCGAGCACCTTGACGAGGCTGTTCTTGCGAACCGCGCCCTTGGCGACCAGGTCGGCCACCGTGACCTCTCCACCCTCGGGGTAGAGAGCGCCGAGCTTGTCCAGGTTCACGACCTGGAACTCGGTGCGGAACGGGTTCTTGAAGCCCTTGAGCTTCGGCAGACGCATGTGGAGGGGCATCTGCCCACCCTCGAAGCGCTGCGGAACCTGGTAACGGGCCTTCGTACCCTTGGTACCACGACCGGCCGTCTTACCCTTCGACGCCTCACCACGACCGACACGGGTCTTCGCGGTCTTGGCACCGGGGGCCGGACGGAGGTTGTGGGCCTTCAGCGGGCTGTTCTCCGCCATTTTACTCAACCTCCTCGACCGTCACGAGGTGGCGGACGGTGTGCACCATGCCGCGGAACTCGGGGCGGTCCTCCTTGACAACCACGTCGTTGACCTTCTTGAGGCCAAGCGAGCGCAGGGTGTCGCGGTGGTTCTGCTTGCTGCCGATGTACGACTTCGTCTGCGTGACCTTGAGGCGAGCCATTACGCACCCGCCCCAGCACGCGCACGGAGCAGAGCCGCGGGAGCGACGTCCTCGAGGGGCAGACCACGGCGAGCCGCGATCTCCTCGGGACGCTGCAGGCCCTTCAGGGCCTCCACGGTCGCGTGCACGATGTTGATCGCGTTGTCGGAGCCGAGCGACTTCGACAGGATGTCGTGAACGCCGGCGCACTCGAGCACCGCGCGCACCGGGCCACCGGCGATAACACCGGTACCGGGGGAAGCAGGCTTGAGCAGGACGACGCCCGCAGCCTTCTCGCCCTGGATCGGGTGCGGGATGGTGCCCTGGATGCGGGGAACCTTGAAGAAGTTCTTCTTGGCTTCCTCGACGCCCTTGGCGATGGCCGCGGGAACTTCCTTGGCCTTGCCGTAACCGACACCTACGGTGCCGTCACCGTCGCCCACCACGACCAGCGCGGTGAAGCTGAAGCGGCGACCACCCTTGACAACCTTGGCGACGCGGTTGATCGCGACAACGCGCTCAACGTACGCGGTCTTCTCGGCGGCAGCGCCACCGTCGCGGCCCTTCCGGTCCCGCCGCTCGCCGCCACCGGCACCGCTTCCGCGGCGCTGGGGTCCAGCCATTGGATTACCTCTCTCTGTTACGTCCGTTAGTCCCGGAACCGGGGCTTAGAACTTCAGCCCGGCTTCGCGGGCGGCGTCAGCCAGAGCGGCAATGCGCCCGGCGTACCTGTTGCCACCACGGTCGAACACGACAGCCTCGACACCGGCGGCCTTGGCGCGCTCGGCGACCAGGGAACCGACCTGCTTGGCCTGCGCGGACTTGTCACCCTCGCCACCGCGGATCGACGCGTCCAGGGTCGACGCAGACGCAAGGGTGTGACCCTTGAGGTCGTCGATGACCTGAGCGGTGATACCGCGGTTGGAACGCGTCACGACGAGGCGCGGACGCTCCGCCGTACCCGACACGTTCTTGCGGATGCGGATGTGGCGGCGCTTCTTGGCGGCACCCTTGTAGGCGTCACCCTTGGCGATCTTCACACCGTATGCCATGGCTTACTTACCAGCCTTTCCGACCTTGCGGCGGATGACCTCACCCGCATACTTCACGCCCTTGGCCTTGTAGGGGTCGGGCTTGCGAAGCTTGCGGATGTTGGCGGCGACCTCGCCGACCTTCTGCTTGTCGATGCCCTCGACCGAGAACTTGGTCGGCGACTCGACCTTGAACGAGATGCCCTCGGGCGCCTCGACCAGGATCGGGTGGCTGTAGCCGAGCTGGAACTCCAGGTTGGAGCCCTTCGCGGCGACGCGGTAACCGACACCGCTGATCTCGAGCGCCTTCACGTAACCCTGGGTCACACCGGTGATCATGTTGGCCACCAGCGTGCGGGACAGGCCGTGGAGGGCCTTGTTCTGACGCTCGTCGTTCGGACGGGTGACGTTGAGAACGCCCTCCTCGCCCTTAACGATCTCGATCGGAGCGGCGACGGTGTGGCTCAGGGTGCCCTTGGAACCCTTCACCGTGACCGTGCGGCCATCGATGGTGACGTCCACGCCGGCGGGAACCGGGATAGGCAGCTTGCCAATACGCGACATGAGCTTTCCTTCCTTTCCCGACTACCAGACGTAGGCGAGGACTTCCCCACCTACGCCCTTCTTGCCTGCCTGCTGGCCGGTCAGGAGACCGTGGGACGTGGAGATGATCGCCACGCCCAGGCCGCCGAGAACCTTCGGCAGGTTGGTGGACTTCGCGTAAACCCGGAGACCGGGCTTCGAGATCCGCTTGATGCCCGCGATGGAGCGCTCACGGTTCGGACCGAACTTGAGCTCGAGGACGAGGTTCTTGCCGACCTCGGCGTCCTCGACCTTCCAGCCCGTGATGAAGCCCTCCTGCTGGAGGATTTCCGCGATGTGAGACTTGATCTTGCTGTGCGGCATCGTCACGGAGTCGTGGTATGCCGAGTTCGCGTTACGCAGACGAGTCAGCATGTCCGCGATCGGATCAGTCATGGTCATGAATTGGCCTTCGGCCTCTCTCGCCGGGGTTTCCTGTATGCGCCATCCCTCTCCCCACACAGGGGCGGGACGGGTGCGGCGCGGGGACCTACGGCGTAGTAAGTCGTACGGGCGGCGGACGCCCAACCCCACAAGCCTAAGGCATACGGGGGTGGGCCTCCGCCGACCCAGTGCTTACCGAGAGACTCCGGTCATCCCAACTAGGGGATTACCAGGAGCTCTTGGTCACGCCCGGCAGCTCGCCACGGTGAGCCATCTCACGGAGGCACACGCGGCACAGGCCGAACTTGCGGTACACGGAGTGGGGACGACCACAGCGCTGGCAGCGCGTGTAGCCACGCACGCCGAACTTGGGCTTGCGGGCAGCCTTCGCGATGAGAGCCTTCTTCGCCATCTCGCTTACGCCTCCTTGAACGGGAAGCCGAGGTGACGGAGAAGGGCGCGGCCCTCAGCGTCGTTGGTCGCCGTGGTCACCACGGTGATGTCCATACCCCGGACACGGTCGATCTTGTCCTGGTCGATCTCGTGGAACATGACCTGCTCCGTGAGACCGAAGGTGTAGTTGCCACGCCCGTCGAACTGCTTGGGGGACAGACCACGGAAGTCGCGGATGCGCGGAAGCGCGAGCGACAGGGTGCGGTCCAGGAACTCCCACATGCGGTCGCCACGGAGGGTGACGTGCGCACCGATCGGCTGGCCCTCACGCAGCTTGAACTGCGCGATGGACTTGCGAGCCTTGGTGACGGCCGGCTTCTGACCGGTGATCGTGGTCAGGTCGCGGATCGCACCGTCGATCAGCTTCGAGTCACGGGCGGCGTCGCCGACACCCATGTTGACCACGATCTTCACGAGGCCGGGAACCTGCATGACGTTCTCGTACGAGAACTCCTCACGCAGCTTGCCCGCGATCTCCTCGCGGTACTTCGTCTTGAGACGCGGAGTGGTGGTAGCCATCAGATGTCCTCACCCGTCCGCTTGGCAACGCGGATCTTGTTGCCCTCGTCGTCGAAGCGGTAACCGACACGCGTGACGACCTTCTTGCCGTCCTTCTCCACGACCAGCTGGACGTTGGAGACGTGGACCGGAGCCTCGGTCGTGACGATGCCACCGGCCTGCGACGGGCCGGCCTTGGTGTGCTTCTTGACCCGGTTGACACCCTCGACGAGGACGCGGTTCTCGCGGGGGAAGGCCGTGATGACCTTGCCCTGCTTGCCCTTGTCCTTACCGGTGATGACCTGGACCAGGTCGCCCTTCTTGATCTTCATGCTTACAGCACCTCCGGCGCGAGCGAGATGATCTTCATGAACTTCTTCTCGCGCAGCTCACGGCCGACCGGGCCGAAGATACGGGTGCCACGAGGGTCGCCGTCGTTCTTGAGAATGACAGCGGCGTTCTCGTCGAAGCGGATGTACGAGCCGTCCTGGCGGCGGCGCTCCTTGACGGTGCGAACGATGACCGCCTTGACGACGTCACCCTTCTTCACGTTGCCACCGGGGATCGCGTCCTTGACGGTGGCGACGATGACGTCACCGATGCCCGCGTAGCGGCGACCGGAGCCACCGAGAACACGGATGCAAAGGATCTCCTTGGCACCAGTGTTGTCGGCGACACGCAGTCGCGACTCCTGCTGGATCACGTCTATCTCCTGATTGTCTGCCGGTTCCCGGCCGGGGCTTCAGCAGAAGCCCCGGCCGAGCCTGGCGGAACGAACTCGAAGGGTTACCCCTTCAAGAATTACTTGGCCTTCTCGAGGATCTCGACGACGCGCCAGTGCTTCGTGGCGGACAGCTTCCGGGTCTCCATCAGGAGGACGCGGTCGCCGATGCCGGCAGCGTTCTGCTCGTCGTGAGCCTTGAGCTTGTTCGTACGGCGGATGACCTTGCCGTACAGCGCGTGCTTGACGCGGTCCTCGACAGCGACGACGACGGTCTTGTCCATCTTGTCGCTGACGACCAGGCCCTCGCGGACCTTGCGAGCGTTGCGCTCGGTCTTCTCAGTCACGTTGCTCTCGCTCATCAGGCGTTCTCCACCGTCTCGATGCCCAGCTCACGCTCACGCATCAGGGTGTAGATCCGGGCGATGTCCTTACGGACGGACTTGAGCCGACCGTGGTTCTCGAGCTGACCCGTCGCCGCCTGGAAGCGGAGGTTGAACAGCTCTTCCTTGGCCTCGCGGAGCTTGTTGAGAAGCTCCTCGTTGCCCAGCTCGCGCAGCTCGGACGCCTTGGTACCGGCCGACATCACAGCTCACCTGCTTCGCGCTTCACGATCTTGCACTTCATCGGCAGCTTGTGGGCCGCACGGGTCAGGGCCTCGCGCGCGATCTTCTCGTTCGGGTAGGACAGTTCGAACATCACCCGACCCGGCTTGACGTTCGCGATCCACCACTCCGGAGAACCCTTACCGGAACCCATGCGGGTCTCGGCGGGCTTCTTCGTCAGCGGACGGTCCGGGTAGATGTTGATCCAGACCTTGCCGCCACGCTTGATGTGGCGGGTCATCGCGATACGGGCCGCCTCGATCTGGCGGTTGGTCACGTACGCCGGCGTGAGGGCCTGAATGCCGTACTCGCCGAACGCAACCTGCGTACCACCCTTGCTCATACCCGAGCGCTTGGGGTGGTGCTGCTTGCGGTGCTTGACCCTACGGGGGATCAGCATTTCGGTCAGGCCTCCGTTCCGGTGCTCTCAGCCGGAGCAGCGGCGGCAGCCTCGGCCTTGGGGGCCTCGGCGGCCGGAGCCGACTGCTGCGGCTTGCGGCCGCGGCCGCCACGCTCGCCACCGCGGCCACCACGGCCGGCCGGGCGGTCGCCAGCGCCGGCACCACGGGCCGGGCGGTTACCCGCACGGGCCGCAGCGTTCTCGGCGCGGACCTCGGCGATGTTCTTGACGTCGCCCTTGTAGATCCAGACCTTGACGCCAATACGACCGAAGGTCGTCTTGGCCTCGAAGAAGCCGTAGTCCACGTTCGCGCGGAGCGTGTGCAGCGGCACACGACCCTCGCGGTAGAACTCCGAGCGGGACATCTCGGCGCCGCCGAGACGGCCACCGCACTGGATCTTGATGCCCTTGGCGCCGGCCTTCATCGTGCCCTGCATGCTCTTACGCATGGCGCGACGGAAGGAGACGCGGGAGGAGAGCTGCTCGGCAACGGCCTGAGCAACCAGCTGAGCGTCCATCTCGGGGTTCTTGACCTCGAGGATGTTCAGCTGGACCTGCTTGCCCGTGAGCTTCTCGAGGTCACCGCGGATGCGGTCGGCCTCGGCGCCACGGCGGCCGATGACGATGCCGGGACGCGCGGTGTGGATGTCCACCCGCACGCGGTCACGGGTGCGCTCGATCTCAACCTTCGAGATGCCGGCGCGCTCCATGCCGGACGTCATCATCCGACGGATGGCGACGTCTTCCTTGACGTAGTCCTTGTACAGCTTGTCGGCGTACCAGCGGGACTTGAAGTCCGTGGTGATGCCGAGCCGGAACCCATGCGGGTTAACCTTCTGGCCCATTACCGGGTTCCTTCCTTGCTGCTGACGACCACGGTGATGTGGCTGGTCCGCTTACGGATCCGGAATGCACGGCCCTGAGCACGCGGACGGAACCGCTTCAGGGTCGGGCCCTCATCCACGTACGCCTCGCTGATGACCAGCGTGGAGGCGTCCGTGTGGTCGTAGTTGTGTGCAGCGTTGGCGATGGCGCTGTCCAGCACCTTGCCAACCGGCACGCTCGCGGCCTGCGGGGCGAAACGCAGGACCGCCTGAGCCTCCGTGGCATCCATGCCACGGATAAGGTCCACCACGCGGCGGGCCTTCATGGGCGTGACGCGGATGTACCGCGCCTGGGCCCTGGCTTCCATGGTTGTCCTTCCAGTGTCTGTCATGGTCATTCCACCCCGCTACTAGCGGCGCTTCGACTTCCGGTCGTCCTTCACGTGACCCCGGAAGGTGCGCGTCGGCGAGAACTCGCCGAGCTTGTGGCCGACCATCGACTCGGTGACAAACACCGGAATGTGGGTCTTGCCGTTGTGCACCGCGATCGTGTGGCCGAGCATGGCCGGGATGATCATCGAGCGACGGGACCAGGTCTTGATGACGTTCTTGGTACCGGCTTCGTTCTGGGCGTCCACCTTCTTGACGAGGTGGCCGTCGACGAAGGGTCCCTTCTTGAGACTGCGCGGCATCTAAACCCGCTCCTAGCGCTTCTTGTTCGTCTTGCGGCGGCGGACGATGTACTTGCTCGAAGCCTTCTTCGGCGAGCGAGTACGACCCTCCTTCTGACCCCACGGGGAGACCGGGTGGCGACCACCGGAGGTCTTGCCCTCACCACCACCGTGCGGGTGGTCGACCGGGTTCATCGCCACACCGCGAACGGTCGGGCGAACGCCCAGCCAGCGCTTACGGCCGGCCTTGCCCCAGTTGATGTTCGACTGCTCGGCGTTGCCGACCTCGCCGATGGTGGCGCGGCAGCGGGCGTCGACGAGACGGATCTCACCGGACGGCATACGAAGGTGGGCCATCGTGCCCTCCTTCGCGAGCAGCTGCACGGACGCACCCGCGGAGCGCGCGAACTTGGCGCCGCCACCGGGACGGAGCTCGATCGCGTGGATCGTGGTACCGACCGGGATGTTGCGGAGAGCCAGGTTGTTGCCGGGCTTGATGTCAGCGCCGGGGCCGTTCTCGACGCGGTCACCCTGCGTCAGACCCTTGGGGGCGATGATGTAGCGCTTCTCGCCGTCCACGTAGTGGAGCAGCGCGATGCGCGCGGTGCGGTTGGGGTCGTACTCGATGTGAGCGACCTTCGCCGGCACGCCGTCCTTGTCGTGACGACGGAAGTCGATCACCCGGTAGGCGCGCTTGTGGCCGCCACCCTGGTGTCGAACCGTGATCCGACCGGTGTTGTTACGGCCGCCCTTGCTGTGCAGGGGGCGGACCAGCGACTTCTCCGGCGTGGACCGCGTGATCTCGACGAAGTCGGCTACGGAGGAGCCACGACGGCCCGGCGTAGTCGGCTTGTACTTGCGGATTCCCATTTCTCAGTCCTCGTCCGATTCCGGACGATCCAGACCGCCCTTAGGCGGTCGGACCGCCGAAGATGTCGATACGGTTGCCCTCGGCAAGGGTCACGATGGCGCGCTTGGTGTCCTTGCGCTTACCGAAACCGGCCTTGGTGCGCTTGCGCTTGCCCTGGCGGTTGATCGTGTTGACCCCGGTGACCTTGACCGAGAAGACCGCCTCGACGGCCTGCTTGATCTGGGTCTTGTTGGAGCCAGGCGCGACGATGAACGTGTACTTGTTCTCGTCCAGCAGGGCGTAGCTCTTCTCCGAGACGACCGGCTTGACGAGAATGTCGCGCGGGTCCGAGAAGGTCTTGCTGGTGACGACGGCGTCAGTCATCAGGCGTCGCTCCCTTCGGTCTCAGCGGTCTGGGGGCCAGACACGAAGGACTCGAGGGCGGCCTGGGTGAAGACCACGTCGTCGGAGACGATCACGTCGTACGTGTTGAGCTGGCCCGGCTCCAGGATGTGCACCTGGGGCAGGTTGCGGGCGGACAGCCACGCGGCCTCGTCGGAGCGCTCGACGACCAGGAGCAGGTTCTTGCGCTCCGAGATCTTGCCGAACAGCGTCTTCGCGGCCTTGGTGGAGATGCCACCCTCGACCACGCCGGTGACGACGTGGATGCGGGAGTGGTTCGCCCGGTCCGACAGGGCACCGCGGAGGGCGGCGACCTTCATCTTCTTGGGAGTCCGCTGCGAGTAGTCACGCGGCACGGGACCGTGCACGACGCCACCACCGGCGAACTGGGGGGCGCGGGTCGAACCCTGACGGGCGCGGCCGGTGCCCTTCTGGCGGTACGGCTTCTTGCCACCACCGCGGACTTCGCCACGGCTCTTGGTCTTGTGCGTGCCCTGACGGGCCGCGGCCAGCTGCGCGACGACGACCTGGTGGATCAGCGGAACGCTGACCTTGGCGCCGAAGATCTCCGCGGGGAGCTCGACGGTCCCGGCCTTGTCGCCTGCCGGCGAAAGGATGTCAATGGTGCTCATCGGTTCCTCAAACCCCCTTGGCCGCGGTGCGGACCAGGACGAGGCCACCGTTGGGGCCGGGGACGGCGCCCTTGATGAGCAGCAGACCCTTCTCGGCGTCAACGGCGTGGACGGTCAGGTTCTGGGTGGTCACACGCTCGTTGCCCATGCGACCGGCCATCTTCATGCCCTTGAAGACACGACCCGGAGTGGCGCAGCCACCGATGGAGCCGGGCTTGCGGTGCACGCGGTGGGCACCGTGCGACGCCTTGCCACCACGGAAGTTGTGGCGCTTCATGACACCGGCGAAGCCCTTGCCCTTGCTCTTGCCGGTGACGTCGACCTTGACGCCGGCCTCGAAGAGCTCGGCGGTGATCTCCTGGCCGAGCGTGTACTCGGAGGCGTCAGCGGTGCGGAGCTCCACCAGGTGGCGGCGCGGGGTGACGTCAGCCTTGGCGAAGTGACCCTTGAGGGGCTTGTTCACCTTGCGAGGGTCGATCTCGCCGAAGGCGATCTGGACCGACTCGTAGCCGTCGACGTCGTTCGTACGGACCTGGGTCACGACATTCGGGCCGGCCTTGACGACGGTCACCGGGACGACCCGGTTGTTCTCGTCCCAGACCTGCGTCATGCCGAGCTTCTCGCCCAGGATGCCCTTGATGTTCTTAGCCATCTCGCGCGTCACCTCAGAGCTTGATCTCGATGTCGACGCCCGCCGGCAGGTCGAGACGCATCAGCGAGTCAACCGTCTTCGGCGTGGGGTCGAGGATGTCGATGAGGCGCTTGTGCGTGCGCATCTCGAAGTGCTCGCGCGAGTCCTTGTACTTGTGCGGCGACTTGATGACGCAGTACACGTTCTTCTCAGTGGGCAGCGGCACCGGGCCCGCGACCGACGCACCAGTGCGGGTCACCGTCTCGACGATCTTCTTCGCCGAGGAGTCGATGACCTCGTGGTCGTAGGCCTTGAGCCGGATGCGGATCTTCTGTCCCGCCATGGCTACTAGTAGTCCTTTGTCTCGTAACGCTCTGGCCTCCCGGTCGACTGTGCTTCCTGAGAAGCGCCGTCCTACCTCCGACCCACGCGGTCGGGCGTGTCGCACTCCCTCTACGCAGAAATCCCTAGGGATCTCCCAACCAAGGGGGTGCGGTCACCTGGACCGCGAGTCGGGGGTGGAACACCCACCGGGAGCCTGGCCGGCACCCCGCTGACGCTTCCCAGAAGATTCCCGTACGTCCGACCCGAGGGGTCGACGAGTACTGTGGGACTCGCTTCCGGTCCTCCCGACGGGAGGCGCGCAGCATCGGCACTCAACCGAGCAACCCCGACAGTCTGCCATACACGGGCTTCCGGCCGCCAATCGGCGGCGAAGACTGTACCCCACGTCACGTACGGACAAGCGCCGGGGCGCACGCGTGTTCCCGGACGCCCCTCCCGGCCGCCGTCACCCCAACCGGCGTGCCCGCTCCGTCAGATGGCGGCGCTCGGGTGCGCTCGTCGCGCGACGGGCCGCCGCACGGTAGGCCTCCGCCGCCCGCTCCGCGTCGCCGAGGAGTTCGAGGAGGTGTGCGCGGGTCGCCAGGAGCCGGTGGTGGTGGGCGAGGCGCCTGTCCTCCGCGAGGCCCGCGAGGAGCTCCAGGCCCGCCTCCGGGCCGTGCACCATCGCGACGGCGACCGCGCGGTTGAGCGTGATCACCGGGTTGTCCTCGGTCCGCTCCAGGAGCTCGTACAGGACGAGGATCTGCGGCCAGTCCGTGGCCTCCGCGGACCCGGCCCCGTCGTGCACGGCCGCGATCGCCGCCTGGAGCTGGTACGGGCCGACCTGCCCCTTCGGCAGCGTGCGGCCGATCAGCTCGACGCCCTCCCCGATCAGCCGGCCGTCCCAGCGGCTCCTGTCCTGCTCGGCGAGCGGCACCAGCTCACCGAGCGGGCTCGTGCGGGCCGGGCGGCGGGCGTCGGTCAGCAGCATGAGCGCGAGCAGGCCGGCGGTCTCGGTGTCCTCGGGGACGAGCCGGTGCAGGAGCCGGGTGAGGCGGATCGCCTCGGTGGAGAGCGCGGGCGCGGTGAGCACGTCGCCGCCGCTGGCCGTGTAGCCCTCGTTGAAGGTCAGGTAGAGGACGTGCCGCACCTCGGCGAGCCCCGCGGCCCTGGCCGCGCCCTCGGGCCGGGCGAGCCCTCCCCCGGCGGCCTTGACGGTCCGCTTGGCCCGGCTGATCCGCTGCGCCATGGTCGCCTCGGGCACCAGGAAGGCGGCGGCGATCTGCGCGGTGGTGAGGCCGCCGACGGCCCGCAGGGTGAGCGCGATCCGGCTGGGGGGCGACAGGTCCGGGTGGCAGCAGAGGAAGAGCAGGGCCAGCGAGTCGTCCGCCTCCGTCGCGGGGACGTCCGCGGCCCTGGCGACGAGCTCCGCCTCGGGCGTGGCGGACGCGAGGGCGTCCTCGCGGCGCCGGCGCGCGGCGTCGGCGCGCAGCTGGTCGATGTACTTGTGGGTCGCGACGGTGAACAGCCACGCGCGCGCGTTGTCGGGGACGCCGTCCTGCGGCCACTGCCGCGCGGCGGCGATCAGGGCCTCCTGGAGGGCGTCCTCGCAGGCGTCGAAGCCGCCGTGCCGCCGTACGAGCATGCCGAGCACCTGCGGCGCGCACTCGCGCAGCAGCGCCTCGATCTCCCGGGTTCCGCCCACACGTCCTCCGCGGTACGCGAGAAGGCCCCGCACCGTACGGTGCGGGGCCTTCTGCTGCAGCTACCTGAGCTACCAGGTCAAACCACCGAAGTTCGTGAGAACTTACTTGGTGATCTTGACGACCTGGCCGGCGCCGACGGTCCGGCCACCCTCACGGATGGCGAACTTGAGGCCCTCCTCCATGGCGATGGGCTGGATCAGCTCAACGCTCATGGCGGTGTTGTCGCCCGGCATGACCATCTCGGTGCCCTCGGGGAGGGTCACGACGCCGGTCACGTCCGTGGTACGGAAGTAGAACTGCGGGCGGTAGTTGTTGAAGAACGGGGTGTGACGGCCACCCTCGTCCTTCGACAGGATGTACGCCTGCGCCTCGAAGTTGGTGTGAGGCGTGACCGAGCCCGGCTTGATGATGACCTGGCCGCGCTCGACGTCCTCACGCTTGATGCCACGGAGGAGCAGACCGACGTTCTCACCGGCCTGGCCCTCGTCGAGGAGCTTGCGGAACATCTCGATGCCGGTGACCGTGGTGGTGGTCTTCTCGGTCTTGATGCCGATGATGTCGACGGTCTCGTTGACCTTGAGGACACCACGCTCGATACGACCGGTGACGACGGTGCCACGACCGGTGATCGTGAAGACGTCCTCGATCGGCATCAGGAACGGCTTGTCGACGTCACGCTCGGGCTGCGGGATGGACTCGTCCACCGCGTGCATGAGGCCGAGGAGCTTCTCGCCCCACTCCTTGTCGCCCTCGAGGGCCTTGAGCGCCGAGACACGGACGACCGGAAGGTCGTCGCCCGGGAACTCGTACTCGGAGAGGAGCTCACGGACCTCGAGCTCGACGAGCTCCAGGATCTCCTCGTCGTCCACCATGTCGGCCTTGTTCAGGGCGACGACGATGTACGGAACGCCGACCTGGCGGGCCAGGAGGACGTGCTCCTTGGTCTGCGGCATCGGGCCGTCGGTGGCGGCGACCACGAGGATGGCGCCGTCCATCTGCGCGGCACCCGTGATCATGTTCTTGATGTAGTCAGCGTGACCCGGGCAGTCGACGTGCGCGTAGTGACGCGACTCCGTCTGGTACTCGACGTGCGCGATCGAGATGGTGATACCGCGCTGGCGCTCCTCGGGAGCCTTGTCGATCTGGTCGAAGGCCGAGGCCTCGTTCAGGTCCGGGTACGCGTCGTGCAGCACCTTGGTAATGGCGGCCGTGAGGGTCGTCTTACCGTGGTCGATGTGACCGATGGTGCCGATGTTGACGTGCGGCTTAGTCCGCTCGAACTTCGCCTTCGCCACTGGTTCCTCCTGTGGAGTGGTTCTGTACGCCTTGCTTCATCGGCGCCAGGTGATCTTTGCTGGGATGCCAGTCGCCGGGGTCCGGTCCTCGGGGTTCCGGGGCGAAACCCCGGCGACTGGTGTCAAGCCTAAAGCGTGAACTCGGGAGAGTTACTCGCCCTTGGCCTTCGCGATGATCTCCTCGGCGACGTTCCGCGGAACCTCGGCGTAGGAGTCGAACTGCATCGAGTAGCTTGCGCGACCCGAGGTCTTGCTGCGGAGGTCTCCGACGTAGCCGAACATCTCCGAGAGGGGCACGAGGCCCTTCACGATGCGAGCACCGTGACGCTCCTCCATGGCCTGGATCTGGCCACGACGGGAGTTGATGTCGCCGATGACCTCACCCATGTAGTCCTCGGGCGTGGTGACCTCAACGGCCATCATCGGCTCAAGGATGACGGGGGAAGCCTTGCGCGCGGCCTCCTTGAAGGCCTGCGAACCGGCGATCTTGAACGCGAGCTCGGAGGAGTCGACCTCGTGGTAGCCACCGTCGAGAAGGATGACGCGGACGCCGGTCATCTCGTAGCCGGCCAGGATGCCGAACTGCATGGCCTCCTGCGCACCCGCGTCGACCGAAGGGATGTACTCCTTCGGGATGCGGCCACCGGTGACCTTGTTCACGAACTCGTACGAGGCGTCGCCGCCCTCGATGGGCTCGATCGCGATCTGCACCTTGGCGAACTGACCGGTACCACCGGTCTGCTTCTTGTGGGTGTAGTCCACGCGCTCGACGGCCTTGCGGATCGTCTCGCGGTACGCGACCTGCGGCTTGCCGACGTTCGCCTCGACCTTGAACTCGCGACGCATACGGTCGACGAGGATGTCGAGGTGAAGCTCGCCCATACCACCGATGATGGTCTGGCCGGTCTCCTCGTCCGAGTGCACCTGGAAGGAGGGGTCCTCCTCCGCGAGACGCTGGATGGCGACACCCAGCTTCTCCTGGTCACCCTTGGACTTGGGCTCGATGGCGACCTGAATGACCGGGGCCGGGAAGTCCATGGACTCCAGGATGACCGGGTTCTTCTCGTCGCACAGCGTCTCACCGGTGGTGGTCTGCTTCAGGCCCATGACGGCGACGATGTCGCCGGCGCCCACCGAGTCGATCTCCTCACGCTTGTTCGCGTGCATGCGGTAGATCTTGCCGATGCGCTCCTTCTTGCCCTTGACGGAGTTCAGCACCGCGGTGCCGGCCTCCAGGCGACCGGAGTAGATCCGGACGAAGGTGAGCTTGCCGAGGTGCGGGTCGCTCGCGATCTTGAACGCGAGGGCCGACAGCGGCTCGTCGTCGGACGGCTTGCGCTTCACGACGACCTCGGCGTCCTTGACGTCGTGGCCCTCGATGGCCTCGACGTCCAGGGGCGAGGGGAGGTAGCGCACGACCGCGTCGAGCAGGGGCTGGACGCCCTTGTTCTTGAACGCGGTGCCGCAGAAGACGGGGGTCACCGTGGTGTCGCCACCCTTGCCGGAGGCAATGGTGATGCGACGGACGGCGGCGTAGAGCTGCTCCTCGGTGGGCTCGGTGCCCTCGAGGAAGAGCTCCATGAGCTCCTCGTCGTTCTCCGCGATGGTCTCGACCATCTTGGCGCGGTACTCGTCGGCGAGCTCGACCAGGTTCTCGGGGATGTCGACGACGTCGTACATCTCGCCCTTGCTGGCCTCGGCGGACCAGACAAGCGCCTTCATACGAACGAGGTCGACGACGCCCTGGAAGTCCATCTCGGCGCCGATCGGGAGCTGCATGACGATCGGGGTCGCGCCGAGGCGGTCCACGATCATGTCGACGCAGCGCAGGAAGTCGGCACCGGTGCGGTCGAGCTTGTTGACGAAGCAGATACGCGGAACGCCGTAGCGGTCCGCCTGACGCCAAACGGTCTCGGACTGGGGCTCGACGCCGGCCACGCCGTCGAACACGGTGACAGCACCGTCGAGCACGCGCAGCGAACGCTCCACCTCGACGGTGAAGTCGACGTGACCCGGCGTGTCGATGATGTTGATCGTGTGATCGACATTCTCGAGCGGCCAGTGGCAGGTCGTCGCGGCGGACGTGATCGTGATGCCGCGCTCCTGCTCCTGCTCCATCCAGTCCATCGTGGCAGCGCCGTCGTGGACTTCACCGATCTTGTACGAGACGCCGGTGTAGAACAGGATCCGCTCGGTGGTGGTCGTCTTGCCCGCGTCGATGTGAGCCATGATGCCGATGTTGCGCACCTTGGCAAGGTCAAGCGAAGTGGTAGCCATATCGGCTCAGTCTTCTCTCGGTCTCGATGTGGGTTGCGACTACCAGCGGTAGTGCGCGAAGGCCTTGTTGGACTCGGCCATCTTGTGCGTGTCCTCACGCTTCTTGACCGAAGCACCGAGGCCGTTGGAGGCGTCGAGGAGCTCGTTCAGGAGGCGCTCGGTCATGGTCTTCTCGCGACGGGCGCGGGAGTAACCGACGAGCCAGCGGAGGGCCAGCGTGGACGCACGGCCCGGCTTGACCTCGATCGGCACCTGGTAGGTGGCGCCACCGACACGGCGGGACTTGACCTCGAGGGACGGCTTGACGTTCTCAAGCGCGCGCTTCAGCGTGATGACGGGGTCCTGGCCGGTCTTCTCACGAAGACCCTCCATGGCGCCGTACACGATGCGCTCGGCGGTGGAACGCTTGCCGTCCAGCAGGATCTTGTTGATCAGCGAGGTGACAAGAGGAGAGCTGTAGACCGGGTCGATGATGACCGGGCGCTTCGGGGCGGGGCCCTTACGAGGCATTCTTACTTCTCCTTCTTGGCGCCGTAGCGGCTGCGAGCCTGCTTACGGTTCTTGACGCCCTGCGTGTCGAGGGAACCGCGGATGATCTTGTAACGAACACCCGGCAGGTCCTTCACACGGCCACCACGCACGAGCACGATGGAGTGCTCCTGCAGGTTGTGACCCTCACCCGGGATGTAGGCCGTGACCTCGATGCCCGAGGTCAGACGCACACGCGCGACCTTACGGAGGGCCGAGTTCGGCTTCTTCGGGGTGGTCGTGAACACACGCGTGCAGACGCCACGACGCTGAGGGGAACCCTCGAGTGCGGGCGTCTTGTTCTTCTCGACCTTGTCCTGCCGGCCCTTACGGACCAGCTGCTGGATCGTAGGCACTACTTCTCCGGTTTCTGTGTGCCGTCGGTGAAACTAACCTGGAACACTCACCGACCCACGCGGTCGGGTGTGTCGAATCTCGCGGACCTCCGCCGAAGGCGGAAAAGGCGCGGATCACGGTGGCCGTTTCGCGGACTCACTGTGCGGCGGAAGACACGCACGCGAGCCCAGGCACACCCCAGGCACAAGGCTTGAGCGTACCTATCGCACGGACTCCGGTCAAAACAAATGGCCACGCACGCGGCCTCCGGGCGGGGCCGGGCGGGGTCGGCCGGAAGCGGGCCAGGTCAGGCACGGTCGGGACGGCACGGGCCGGGGACGGCACCGGGCACGGCCGGGCAGACCGGGCGCGATGCCGGGCACCGGCGGATGCGGTCGGCCGGACGCTTGCGGGCGCGGTCGGCCGGGCACCGGCGGACACCGGCAAGCACGGTCGGCCGGACACTGGCGGGCGCGGTCGGCCGCGCCCGGGTGCCGGGCCGGCCGTCAGTCGCGCGCGGTGCGCCGCGCTTCGGCGGCGGCCTCCTCCAGGCCCTCCTCGTCGGGCTCCAGGAACTGGTTCACGACCTTGACGAAGACACCCATGCGCTCGTCAGGCACGCCGAGCCAGCGGGCGAAGTCCTCCATGGTCGGCTGCCAGTCGTTGGGCGGCAGCAGGTCCGCCGCCAGCGGCAGCTCCTCCGGGGTGACCCGGCCGGACCGGATCAGCATGTCGCGGACGGAGACCCCGAGGAGCGGGGCGATCCGGCGCATCGTCTCCAGGTCGGGCATGCTCTGCCGCTGGAGCAGGCGGGTCACGGCGGCGCGGTGCACCCCGGCCTCGTCCGCGATCCGGGACTTGCCGCCACCGCGGGGACTGTCGATGTCGTATCCGCGCGCTCTCATCAGGCCTTCGACCCAGCCCGCGAATTCGTCGAGCCCTTGACTGGTCATGTGTACCGCTCCCTCACTCCCCACCCTTCCGAATTCCTTACTTTAGCGTGCTTGCGCGCACGGAATTACGTGCTTTCGGGCACGCAATCGTGTCGAATCGATGAAGACCCAGTCGGGGCACCCTCACAAGTTTGTTGCGCGCTCGCACGCAACGTGTCAGGCTGCTCATCGCCGCACTCGCCGGCCCCCTGAGCCCCAGCAGCCCCACCGGCCCCATGGACGCCCCGGTGGCCCCGGACCGTGGAGAAACCTCTTGTTCCCGACCGACCCGTCCCCCTGGCAGGCCTCCGCCGCATGCGCCGGCCTCTCCCCGTCCGTCGTCTTCGCCCGCCGGCCCAAGGACGCCGCTCCGGCCCTGCGCGCCTGCGCCGACTGTCCCGTCCGCCGGGAGTGCGAGGCGGCCGTGGCCCCGGCCGAGAGCTACTTCGACGGCGTCTGCGCCGGGCGCCTGTGGCGCAACGGCCGTGCCGCGGACGCGGAGCGCGTCGCGAAGGCCGTAGCGAAGGCGGGGGGCCGTCGCCGTGGCTGACCTCACCGACCGCACAGGCCGCGCCGATCACCCGGACCGCACGGACCTCACCGACCGCACGGACCGCACAGGCCTCGCCGACCGCGGCGACCGCACCGTCGAGCCCGTGTTGCGGGACATCACCCTCTGGACCGCCTCCCTCGTACGCCAGTTCCCCGAGCTCGCCGAGGAGCTGGCCCCCGGCCGCCGCTCCCCCGCCGGGACCGCGCCCACCGCCCCGCACCCCGGCCGCGACGAGCTGATCCGCGAGGAGCGGCGCGAGGCGCTGCTCCTGGAACAGCGGCACGGCCTCTCCGTACCCGGGCACGGCGCCGCCCCGATCCGGCTCCACATCTCCGACGCCATCCGGGACATCACCGACGGCGTGGTGGAGCTGGAGGAGGCGGTCTGCGCCCGGCTCGCCCTGCCGAGGCCGCGCCGCGCCGGGGTGATCGAGCGGCTGCGGCGGATCGTCGGACTGCTCGACGCCGTCGCCGCCCACCCGGTCCTCGCCCGGCACGTCCGGGACGAGATCCGGCGGATGGCCCGCCGGTGCGCGCGGACCCTGGGTGACGCGGAGACGATCGTCCGGGTCTCGGGGCGCTGCCCGTGGTGCGACTCGGTGTCGCTGCGGGCGTTCCCCGACCGGCGTGCGGTGCTGTGCGTGAACCCGGCGTGCGTGTGCACGGACGCGGCGTGCGGATGCCAGGACGACCCCGCGTACCGGCACCTGTGGGCCGAGGCGCAGTGGGCGGAACTGACGGAGGCCTCGGGGACCCGTACCGAGGAGATCGAAGCGGCGATGGACGACACGAAGGAGACCTCATGCTGAGCTCGCCCGCGATGCCCGCACTGCCGGCGCTGGCCGCGATGCCCGCCCTGATCCCCGGCCCGCTCGCCGCCGAGGAGGCCGGGGTCGCTCCCGCGACGATCCGCAAGTGGGTCCAGCTGGGACACCTGCGGGCCGCGGGCAAGGCGGGCCGCGCGCAGCTCTTCCGCCTGGAGGACGTCTTCGCGGCGGAGCGGCTGGCCCGCCGCCGTACGCGTACCACCTGACCTCGCATGCATGACGAAGCGCCCCGACTCCGGATCCGGAGTCGGGGCGCTTCGTCGTGCCGTCAGGCCGTGAGGAAGGCGCCGAGCGAGCGGACCAGGCTGTCGGCGAAGCGCTCGCGCACCGGCTCGGCGACTCGGTCGAGGGAGAGGTACGGGTTGAGGTCCTCCAGCTCGACGAGGAGGAGCCCGCCCTCCGGGGTGCGGCAGGCGTCGACGCGCTGGATGCCGTGGTCGAGGGTGTTCCAGTCGACGAAGCGGCGCGCGAAGGCGAGGTCGTCCTCGGTCGGCTCGTACGGCTCCAGGACCCAGCGGCGCTCGGGTTCGGGGGCGTACAGCGCGTACTGGAAGAGGTCGTCGACGAAGTAGAAGGAGACCTCGTACCGGAAGTGGACGCGCGGCTGGACGAGGAGGTCGCCGTACGGGAGGGCGGCGAGCTCGTCCCGCCCCACGAAGCGCAGGCCTATGGAGTCGGCGCCGGCCTTGGGCTTGACCGCGTACTCCGTGGCGTCGGGCAGCCGGTGGAGGTCCTCGGGACGGTCGGCGGTGGGGATGACGGGGTACCCGGCGGCGGTGAGGTCGAGCAGGTACTGCTTTCCGGCCATGTCACCGCGGCCGTGGAGCGGGTTGTAGACGCGGGTGCCGAGGGCCAGGGCGCGCTCGCGGAAGGCCTCGTACTCCTTCTCGTACGCGAGGACCGGGCCGCTGTTGCGGACGACGACCGCGTCGAAGGCCTCCATGAGGGCGGCGGCGTCGAGCGGGTGGCAGAGCGCGAGGTCGAAGTCGGCGCGCAGCCGGGCGGTGAGGCGGATGTCCTCGTCGCCGTAGCGCCGGCCCTTGGCCGGGTAGGCCAGGTCGGTCACGTAGAGCAGGCGGGGGCGGGTGGCGGACACGGGCGGCTCCCTCGGTCGGGTCGGGACAACCTATCGAGGCGGCTCGCGGCGGGGTCCGGCACGTCCTTGCGCATTCCCCGACGGTTCTAGTTGCGTGCGCGCACGATCGCTGTCACAGTTGGTGCAGCGGCGGAGCTGCGCCCGCAGGACGGGACGCGGCTCCGCCGTCCGCCGTCCGGGAGCGCTGCCGCGCCCCGCCCCCTCCCGCCGGAGCGCCCCGGGCGGCGCCCCGTCCCGCCATCCCTCCCCTCCACCGAGGAGAACCGTCATGACCACTCCCCCGAGTGCTTTCCCGGACGTCGAGAAGCTGGTCGTCGACGTCCTCAAGGCCGACCCCGCCCTCGCCGGCGCCACGATCGCGGTCAACGCGCCGGCCGGCTTCGACGGCACGCAGAGCGCGGTCCTGGTGAACCGCCGCGGCGGCGCCTGGATCGGCGACCAGCACGTCGACATGCCGCTGATCGAGTTCGAGGTGTACGGGCCGAGCAAGACCGCCGCCCACGTCCTCGCCAACGGCGCCCGGCGGGCGCTGCTCGCCACCATCGGCAAGCAGATCGGCGCCAACAACGTCGTGCACGACGTCGAGGAGCAGGACGGGCCGCGCTGGCTGCCCGACTACCTCTACCGGGGCGCGAACCGCTACCTCTGCGTGATCCGCCTCTCCCTGAGCGTCTTCTAGGCGCTCGACCCCTGAGCCCCACTCCCCCACCCCCTGGGCGTCCCCCGAGCCACACCGGCTCCCTGACGGGCGCTCACCCCACAGACCAGGCCTCGCCGTCCGGCGGGGCCTTTGCCGTACCCGGAATCCCATGTCCGGGGCGGTCAGCCCTCACCACACAAGGAGAAACACCACCATGGCTGGAAACAACTCTGCCGAGATCCGCGTCGCAGGTACCGGCAAGCTCTACGTGGCCGACGCCGGCACCGCCGCCCCGGCCACCTTCGGTACCGACGCCGCCGCCGACTGGACCGGCGCGGGCTGGAAGGACCTGGGCTTCACGACCGGCGACGGCGTCACCTTCTCGAAGAAGGACAAGCTGGAGGCCATCGACTCGTGGCAGTCGGTCTCCCCGGTCCACTACATCTACTCGGCCCGTGACCTCTCGCTGAAGTTCTCGATGCTCCAGTTCAACGAGCTGACGCTGCCCTTCTTCATGGGCGGTGGCGAGGTCAAGGCCGAGCCGACCCCGGCGGTCGACACGTACCGCTACGAGATCGCCGAGCGCCCGTTCGCCGACGTGCGTGCCCTCGGTCTGGAGTTCACCGACGTCAAGGCCGGTGGCACGACCGCGGTCACGTACCGCTTCATCATCCCGCGTGGCCAGGTCACCGCCTCCGACGACATCAAGCTGGCCCGCAAGGCGGCCTCCCAGCTCGGTATCACCTTCTCCGCCATGTCGAAGGGCGACGGCAAGCCGCTGGCGACCTTCCTCATGAAGGACAGCCAGTACGGCGCGGCGGTCTGATCCAGCTCCACCCGGGGCGGGACGGCCGACCGCCGTCCCGCCCCACCCCTCTCCTCTTCTCTTCACCCGACCAAGGAGTACGCATCCCATGGCCCGTTTCGACGTCAACGCCGCCCGCGCCCAGCGCCAGGAGGCCCACGGCCGCAAGTGGTCCTTCGAGCTGGACGGCGAGACCTACACCCTTCCGACGGAGCTCAGCCGCAGCAACGCCAAGGCGCTGCGCAAGCTCGACGACAACGACGTGGACGGCCTGCTCGCACTCCTGATGGGTGAGGAGCAGTTCAACCGCTTCGAGCAGCACGACATCACCATGCAGGACATCGCCGCCATCCTGGAGGCCTACGGCAAGGAGACCGGGCTCGGCCTGGGGGAAGACTGAGCCTCGTCGAGTTCATTGACGAACACGCCGAGGCCCTTGAGGCGGACCTCCTCCGCTACTACGGGGTCGACATCCTCGACTGGCACCGCGAGGAGCTCTCCAGCAGGCGGGTACTCGCGCTGATCAAGCACCTGCCGCGGGACTGCGCCCTCCAGCGCGAGCTCAACGGCGAGGCCGCCGAGTGGTCGATCACCGACCACCTCCTCGCGGCGACGGTGGACCATCTGGCCGTGTCGAACTGGATGTTCCAGTGCGTCAACGGATCCGAGGACAGCGACCAGCCGGATCCGCCGAAGCCCGTACCCCGCCCGGGCACCAAGGACGAGGACGAGGAGACCGCAGGACAGGACGAGCGGTCCCCCGAGGCGGAGACCCCCGCGATCTCCCCCGAAGGGCTCGCCCGGTTCTTCGGCTGAAGCCGAAGCGTCACGCCCCCGCTGCCCCCGGAGTCCGTTCCCGTCAGGGAGCGGACTCCGGGGGCGCTTCCTGTGCTCGCTCGGAGGTCATTTCCTCCTCCAGGGCGCGGGCCCGTTCGGACAGTCGGCGCTTGCCCCCACGCGTCTCCGCGCCAGTGGACTCGGTGGCCCGGCGCTCGCCGCCGGTCGTCGCCTGCACGGGCACGCCGGCCAGCGGCGGGACGATCGGGCGTCCGCCCTTGCCACGGACGACCTTCCGAACCGGCTGTACGTTCCTGCGGGAACGGCTCTCCTGGGCGGTGACGAGGACGTCCGGCTCGGACTCCGGACCCGACTCCTTCTGGTGCTCGGGCTCGGGTTCGGGATCAGGAACGAGCGAGGGAGTGGCGGGCTCGGGCTTCAACTCGGTTCTCTGCTCGAACAGTTCACGCTCTCTGCGGACCCGGCCCTCGGCCTCGACGACGGCGGCAGGTGGTTCGAGGAGACGGGCGAAGGGCAGCGCGATGACCCGGGCGCCCTCCTGACTCACGTCCGTACGGCGCTGGGGGCGGCGGATTCCCCGCGCGTCACCCTGCCCCTGGGCGTAGGCGTCCGCCACGCGCCGCTCGTACTCCCGTCGTATACGCGGGAGTTCGTCCGACACGGCCTCGGCCCAGCCCGAGGTGAAGGCGGTCGTCTCGCGACGGTCCATCTCGCTCCGGGGAATCACGACGAGATCCTCGGGGGCGTACCCGTGGACGTGCACGAGCTCGGAAAGATACGCGAAGAGGTGGGGCAGATCGGGGTGGTTGGCAAGCCAGTCGACGACTTGCTCCCGCCGGCCCGCGCCCGGCTCCGTGTCCATGCGTCAGTACTGCCTTCCAGCCCCCTGGGGTCCCCGCGCGCCCCTCGCGCCCCTCGCCCCTCCAAGTGGTCAGGCCCGAGGAACGCGTCCTCCAGGTTACCCGGTCGAACAGAAGCTCTGATTCGGCCACCGGCCTGTTCGGGGAACCAGCCAAACGACACGCCGTCGAGCGTTTCCCGCTCGACAAACATCGAACAGATGTTCCACACTCTGTTCGCACAGAAGTTCGAACACGTGGTGCCCCCGCTCCTCAACTCCGCGGCGCCGCCACACACGCACGGGCAAGCAACCGGAAGGCAGGCGTCCATGACTCAGCAGGCCGAGGCATCGCGACCGCACATCCCGCTTCAGGACCGCCTCCGCCAGCTCCTCGACGGACCCACGGCTCTCGACAAGAGAGCGTTGCTCGGCAGCCTGTACGCCGAGTTCTCCCGCTGCGAGACCGTCGCGTACGCGGCGGGCTGGAACGACGCCCTCGCGACGTCGCGCCGCGGCATCCGCCGGGACGAGGACGCCTAGCCGCCTCCCGCTGCCCCAGACGAACGAGCCCCTGCCGGAACCGGCGGGGGCTTTTCGGCGCTTGGCCCTCACGGGCCGGAAGCGGAGCAATCCATGGCAGAAGTAACGAACGCCGAACTCCAAAGGCAGCTCACCGAGCTCCACGACAGCCTCATCAAGGGCACCGCCAAGGTCACGGTGACCTATGCCAAGGACCCGATGGACCAGCTGCCCGGGGCGAAGAATCCCGACGGGTCGAAGCTGGACGAGGAGAAGCTGGAGAAGCCACAGACCATCGAGGGGATCTCCAAGCTCAAGGAAGCCCTCATCGCCGAGGCGCCCAGGGTCGTCACGGACGCGATGCTGCCGTTCGACTTCGTCAAGCGGTTCGCGGACATGTACGAGGAGCTCCAGAAGGAGCCGGTGACGGAGTACCTCGAGGCCATGGGGCTTGACGGTTTCGCCGCCGCGGTCGAGAAGAACTACGAGGAGAACAAGGGCTGGAAGGCCTGGCTCTACTCGGCGATCGCCGGCCTGTTCATCCCCATGCTCGGCGCCGTGATCGCCATCATGTTCCTGACCAACTTCAAGACCTTCCAGCGCGGCCTGCAGAAGCTTCTCTTCAACGTCCTGCTCGGCTGGGTCCCCAAGCTCGGCCCCTATCTTCGCGACAAAATCATCGCGATGGAGCCCGACAGCCGGTTCCCCAAGCTCCAGCGTGCAGAGGACGTCAGGAACCGCGAGGGAGGGAACCTCGCGGGCGTGACCCTCACCAACCCGCCGGATCCGGCGACCTTCGACGCGCTCAAGCGGGCCCTCGGCGACATCAACCGCCGGATCATCAACTTCAACAAGGCCGTCGCCAAGATGAAGAGCAAGGCTCAGCTCGACAAGCTGGCCGCCGGCGTCGAGGCGGTCACCAAGGCGACCGACGCCGCGAAGCCGACGGACATCGAGACCCTCGCCACGGCCATCGGCAAGCTCGGCACGGCCCAGGACACGTTCGACCCGAAGAAGCTGCCCAAGGCCCGTGGCCTCGCGAGCGCCGCGACGGAGGCCGAGCGGCTCGCCAAGGCAGGGGACGCCGTGAAGAAGGCGTTCGACGAACTCAAGGCCGCGGCCTCGCAGGCCGAAGCGGTCATCGCCCGCAGCTGACCCCACCACACCTCGAAAGGAGGTTCTTCCATGTCTCTCGTCAGTTCCCTCAAGAAGGCGTCCGACTCCCTGCGCGCCATCAAGACGCAGGCCTCCGGCGCGGGCACCTCGGTCAAGAAGATCGGTGACGCCGGGAAGTCGGCGGCCGGTCAGCTCAAGACGCTCCGTACGAACGCCCAGGGCTCCACCACCCAGCTCAAGAACCTGAAGACCGCCTCGGAGCAGGCCGAGCGCGCCATGAAGAAGGCCGGCGACACCGCCCAGTCGGCCGGAGGAAAGCTCGGCCGGTACGAACAGGGCGCCGGCAAGGCCGCCAAGGGCCAGGACAAGCTCAACCGGTCGATGAAGGGCAACTTCCTGGTCCGCCTGCTCGAACTCTTCATGCCGCTCATCGAGACGATCGTCGAGATGGCGCTGCGCTCGAAGACCATGCAGACGGTCATGAAGAAGGCGTTCAGCGCCATCAAGAGCGTCATCAGCTCCGTCATGAAGGCCATCGGGCCGATCATGAAGAAGGCCGGCGACCTGATCAAGACGGTCTGGAACGGCATCAAGAAGGCCATCTCCACCGTCGTCAAGGCCGTCGCGACCGTCATCAAGACCTACGTGAAGATCTGGAAGACGGTCATCACCACGGTGATGAACGCGATCAAGTCGGTCGTCAGCGCGGTCTGGAAGGGCGTCAAGGCCGTCATCGTGCCGGTCGTCGACTGGATCAAGTCGGCGATCCCGAAGGCGTTCACCGCCGTCAAGGACAAGATGTCGTCCGTGTGGAACGGCCTCAAGGACATCGCGTCCCGGGCGTTCGACGGCATCAAGAGCGGCGTGAAGGGCCCGATCAACGCCGTCATCGGCCTGATCAACTCGATGATCAGCAGCCTCAACCGCGTGAAGGTCAGCGTCCCCGGCTGGGTCCCCGTCGTCGGCGGCAAGACCTTCGGCGTCAACATCCCGAACATCCCGATGCTCGCCACCGGTGGTGTCGTCATGCCCCGCACCGGCGGTGTCCCGGCGATCCTCGCCGAGGCCGGCGAGGCCGAGGCCGTCCTCCCGCTCTCCAAGCTGGACCGGCTGCTCGCCCAGACCGCGCGGCGCGCCCGCATGTCCCCGGGCAACCAGGGCGCGGCCGCCGGCCCCGGGCTGCACATCGAGCACTACCACGCCGCCCGGAACAGTGACCCGCACGCGACCGCCGACGCGCTCATGTACCTCGTGAAGGCGCGTGGAGCACGCGCATGAGTGCCGTGGCCATCGGCGGCCCCATGCCGAACCCCTTCCGGGGCGTCGCCCCGAGGATCACCGATCTGAGGCGGGGACTCGGCGACGCGGGCGGCTCGCTGCGGCGGTTCTCGGGCAACGTCCGGCAGGCGGCCGGCGGCATCGGCGGCCTCGCCACCGCCACCCGTAACGCCGGAACCACCCTGCGCACCCTCGGCCAGAACGCCTCCGGCGCCGCCACCGCCGTCACCAGGATCAAGCAGTCCACCGCGCCCCCCAGGATCAAGCGGATGGGCGACGCCGCCCGCAAGGCCCGTACCGCCGCCGGGAAGATCGGCACCGGCGCCGGCGTGATCCTCGGCATCCTTCTGCCGCTGCTGCCCATCACGGACGTCATCACCGGCCTGATGGGCACCTTCGGCACCGTCATGACCATCGCCTCCATCGCCATGACCGGCATCAACGTCGCCATGCGGGCCAACCCCATCGGCTTCGTCATCGGCCTGATCGTGCCCATCGCGGCGTACCTCATCGAACTGGCGCTCAACTCCGAGACCGGCCAGCGGATCATGAAGCAGGTGTTCCAGCAGGCGCTGAAGGGCTTCCAGGCGGTCTGGAAGTTCATCCAGCCGTTCATGAAGCTCCTCGGCGAGGCCGTGAGCACCTACTTCAAGGCGTACCTGACCGTCTTCAAGACCGGTCTCAAGGTCGTCGGATCGGCCATCGGCGGGGTCTCCAGGGTCGGTTCCGCCGTCCGTTCCGCCTGGAACGCGCTGAGCGGCATCGCCTCCCGCACCATCGGCGGCATCAAGAGCGCCGTACGGCCGGTCGTCGACTGGATCACCGACAAGATCCCCGGCTTCTTCCGGACCGCCAAGGATGCGGTGAGCAAGGCCCTGGGCGGCATCGGCGAACTGATCAAGGGCGCGCTGAGCGCCGTGGTCGGCGTCGTCAAGGGGCCGGTCAACGGCCTGATCGCCTTCGTCAACTGGATCATCGACGGACTCAACAAGCTGAGCTTCGAAATCCCGCTCACCGACAAGAAGTTCGGCGTCGAGCTCGACAAGATCCCGATGCTCGCCGAGGGCGGCATCGTCTCCCCCGGCAGCGCCGAGGACTACCGCATCGACTCGCTCTCCCAGCTGGAGAACCGTCGTGTCCCGGCCCTCACGGAGCCGCTCCCGCAGCCGCACCGCGTCCGGGACTTCCACGAGGAGCCCGGCGCCGGCCCCCGGTCGACCGCGGAGGACCTGCTCTTCCTCGCGACCGCCGCCCGCTGACGCCCACCGCCGACCCCATCCCAAGTGAGGTGACGGCCCCATGGCCGAGACCACGACCCCGTACGCCGCAAACTCCTACACCGCCGACCTCGCGCCCGGCTCGCTCATCACCCAGGACGGGCAGATGCAGTGGGCCGGGCTCCTCATCGGGCCCGGCACTCCGTTCAACGTCGACAAGTCCGGCCTGTCGGGCTGGGAGGACCTGCCCGAGTACGACTCCTCCGACGCCGACCGGCCGACCTCCCACGGTGCCTGGCCCGGCTCCCGCTTCGCCAAGCCGCGCAAGGTCGGCGGCACGATCGTGCTGATGCCGGAGTACGGCGGCACGGCCAGTGCCCTCCGCGCGCTGCGGCAGGCGCTGGCACTCCTCGACGAGGAGCGGTGGCTCACCGTGCGGCTGCACGGTGAGCTGCTCGCCGTCCGCGCCCGGATCGCGCAGCGCGTGGTCCCCGCCGACCAGGGCTTCGCCACCCAGGGCAGCTCGCGCATGTCGGTCCAGTGGCTGGCCTCCGACCCGCGCCGGTACTCCGTCAACGAGCAGGTGGCCACGACCACTCCCCCGCAGCCCGAGTCCGGTCTGAGCTGGGTGCCGGACGGTCTGAAGTGGCCGCTCGACTGGGGCAAGGCGAAGAGCACGGGTGACGCCGTCGCCGAGAACACCGGTTCGGCCCCCGCCCACCCGGTGATCGTCTTCCGCGGCCCCTGCTCCATGCCGACCGTCACCGAGCGGATCACCCGGCGCCGCCTGCGGTACGCGATCGACCTGGCCGCCGGCGACGAGCTCACCGTCGACACGCGCGCGGGCACGGTCATGCTCAACAACTCGGCCTCCCGCCTGCACACCGCGATGGCCGACTCCACCCCGGAGGAGCTGTTCGTGCTGGAGCCCGGCCGCACCGACCTGTCGTTCCGGCCCGAAGAGGGCACCGAGCAGTCACAGATGACGGTGCGCTGGCGCAGCGCCGAATGGTGACCGCCGCCTCCGTGTGAACCCCGAAGGCGCCCGCCGTGCGGTGCCCACGCCACCGCGTGGGCACCGCACGGCCCCGAGCCGTGCCTCCACCCCGACCGCCCCGACCCTTTCGGAGAGGTGACCCCATGACCGTACGTGCCGCTTGGCTCCAGCCCACCGGCCAGACCCGCGAGGACACCCGTCTGACCCTCGCCGCCCTGCTCACCCCCAGCGGCCAGAGCGCCGAGGAGACCCCGCTGCGCTCGCGGTCGGGCATCGTGCCCGGCGGCTTCGTCCTGACCGGCACCACCCCCATGCAGTGCGCCGTCGGCACCGGCCGCGCGATCATCCAGGGCAGGGACACCGCCCAGGGCGCCTACCTCGTCGCGGTCACCGCCCCGGAGAGCTTCACGCTCGGGGACGGCGACCCGCAGTACGACCGGATCGACCTGATCGAGCTGGCCGTCGTGGACGCCGGCTACGACCAGGGCGGCGCCACCGAGGCCGTGGTCCGCCTGGTCAAGGGCGAGCCGAGCGCCACCCCGGTCGCCCCCGCGAGCGGCAACGGCAGCACGATCCCGCTCTACACGGTGCGCGTGCCGAAGGGCACCTCGGCCGGCACCGGCGGCGTGCCGTGGGCCACCGCGGTCACCACCCAGCACTGGGGGGTCGTCGCCCTCGGCGGCATCCTGCCCGCGAGCGGCTTCAAGGGCGCCTACGTCGGCCAGTACCGGGACGTGTCCGGGCTGCTCCAGCGCTGGGACGGCACGACCTGGGTCTCGTACCCGAAGCCCATCGGCGGCATCGCGCCGCACGGCACGGTGACGACCGGCTCCTACACCGGCCAGTTCCGCGACAACGCCGGAGTCCTCCAGCGCTGGGACGGCACGGCCTGGCAGTACGCCGAGGGCAAGGCGACGATCCTGTTCAGCGCCTCGCAGACGGCACACCAGACCGTCCCGCAGAACGAGTGGACCCCGATCACCCTCCAGACCGTCGACATCGACGACTTCAACGGCTGGAACGGGACCAACACCTTCACCGTGCCGCGCACCGGCTGGTGGCGCGTCTCCGGCCACGTCGCCTGGACCAGCGACTCCTTCACCGGCATGCGCGGCGCCCGGGTCGTCGTCGGAGGTGTCGGCGTCCCCCGGATGACCTGGCTCATACCCGCGGGCGGCGGCCCCGTCGTCGTCGGCGGCCAGGGGCTCATCAAGCTCACCGCCGGCAACACGGTCCAGATCGCCGGGTACCAGACGTACAACGCCCCGATCAGGACCCTCGGCGCCGGCGGCTACGCCTGCAACCTCTCGGCCGAGTGGATCAGGTCCTGACCGCACCGGATCGTCCCCCCGTCCCGCCCCTCCCCCGCTCCCTCCTCGACTCCTCGAACGGAGAAACCCCATGAACCTGCGCAGCAGCTGGGTCGCCGAGATCGGCCAGACCCGCGAGGACACCCGGCTCACCCAGGTCGGCGTCACCACCATGACCAACCCCGTCCAGGTCCGCTCCGGCATCCTGCCCGGCTCGTACGAAGGCCTGCACCGGATGGCCGGCTTCTGGACCTTCGGCTCCGCCGCCATGTCCGCCACCGTCTCCGAGGGCCGGGCCGTCATCCAGGGCGAGATCTCCCAGGGCGCCTACCCGGTGACGATGCCGACCTCCACGGTCGTCACCCTCGCGCCGGGCAACGCCCAGTACAACCGCATCGACCTGATCGTCCTGCGGATCTACGACGGCCTCTACGACTCCTCGACGACCAACTCCGCGAAGGTCGAGGTCATCCAGGGCGCCGCGGAGCAGAACCCGAAGGTCCCGCTCGTCCCGGCGCGCTGCCTCCCGCTGTACGAGGTGCTGGTCCCGGCCGGCGCCAGCGCGGGCAACGGCGGCATCCCCTGGAACACCGCGCTCAAGGACCTGCGCACCCCGGTCGTCTCCCTCGGCGGCATCCTCCCCGTCGAGGGACCGGTCCTGCCGGGTGCCTACCCGGGCCAGTACCAGGACGCGGGCGGCGCGCTCCAGCGCTGGGACGGCGGCGCCTGGGTGTCGTACCCGCAGGCGCTCGGCGGCATCCTCCCGTCCTCCGCCTCCGCCACTCCGGCGAGCTACATCGGCCAGTACCGCGACTCGACGAACGGCAAGCTCCAGCGCTGGGACGGTTCCGCGTGGGTCCCGGTCGTGCAGGGCCCGTACCTCGTCGACAACACCGACTACGGCGACACCACGTCGACCACCTGGACCTCGACGCTCCTGGGGCGCGCCACGAACCCGCTCACGCTCAGCTTCGTCGCCCCGCCCTCGCGGACCATCGCCGTCAGCTTCGGCGCCCGCATGAAGTCGAACAGCGCCGACCACTACGCGTTCATGGCGCTCAAGCTCACCAGGGACACCACGGTCGTCGGCGACCTCGACGACGAGTACGCGACGATCGCGGCCAGCCCGCACCTCGTCTCGGCGTCGACCACGCGCCGCTTCACGGGCCTGCTCGCGGGCCAGACGTACACGTTCACGGCCTTCTTCCGGATCATCGCCAACACCACCAACCTCAAGGCCGGCTTCGACAACACGTTCATCAAGGTCGACCCGCTGCCGTAGCCCCGGATCCACCCACCCGACAGGAGAACACCATGGCACTGCGCAGCGGCTGGCTCGCGCCGACCGGACAGACCCGTGTCACCACCCGCCTCACCGCCCACGGAGCCACCACCCCGGTCAACCCGCTCGCCTCGCGCTCCGGGGTCCTGCCCGGCACGGTCGACGGCAAGTACCGGGTCGGCGGACTCTGGATGAGCTCCAGCGGCCCGATGACCGCGACCGTCTACGCCGGGCGGGCCGTCGTCCAGGGCACCAACGCCCAGGGCGCGTACCCCGTCACCCTCGACGCGGACACCGTCCTCACCTTCGGGGACGGCGACCCGCTCCACCCGCGCATCGACCTCGTCGTCCTGCGCGTGTACGACGACGAGTTCGACAGCCTCACCCGGAGCGAGGCCGCCCTGGAAGTGATCAAGGGCCAGCCGAAGGCGCAGCCGGAACCCCCGGCCGCGCCCGCGGCCTCCCTCGTCCTCTTCTCGGTCAAGGTGAAGGCCGGGGCCTCGGCCGGCACCGGCGGCATCGACTGGGTGGGCGGGGCGATGACCGACCTGCGCACCACGGTCGTCGGCGTGGGCGGCATCCTGCCCGTCTACAACAACGCCGGTGTCCCCGGCTCCTACCCGGGCCAGTACCAGGACAACGACAACGCCCACTACCTCCAGCGCTGGGACGGCAACGGCTGGGTCGCCTACCCGAAGGAGATCGGCGGCGTCGCCCCCCACGGGGCGCTCTCGGTCGGCAGCTACCCGGGCCAGTTCCGCGAGAACAACGGCACCCTCCAGCGCTGGAACGGCAGCTCGTGGGCCAACTACCAGCCGCCGGTCGAGGTGGAGACCACCACGAGCGGCGCGACGCCGCTGGCCGGCTGGACGGTCGTGGCCTTCGCCGGCCGGCGCACCCGGGGCATCGCGAACGTCCTGATCACCGTCACCCGCAACGGCGCCGACATCGTGTCCAGCAACACCGGCCACATCATGGACGAACCGCTGTGCACCCTGCCCGCCGGATGGCGCCCCGCCATCGACTTCGAGGCCTCCGCCTGCGACGGCATCGGCAACGGCGGCGCCAACGTCTGGACCAACGGACAGGTCAACCTCCGCACCTGGTCCTCCAACGGTCTCCTCACCGCCGGCCGGCACGTGCGCATCTCCGCGACCTACGTCCTGTAAGGGGGCTGTCCCATGGCACTCGACACGCCCTACCGGGCCATCTTCTGCGACCTGACCTCCGACCAGACCCTGGACATCCTGCCGCTGCGGGACGTCTCCTTCGACGACTACATCGGCCGGGCCGGCTCCCTGTCCGGCACCGTCCCGATCCCCAACCGCGCCATCGCCGACCGGGTCCGCAAGATCCGGCCGGGCCGCACGACGGTCTACCTGGAGCGCGGCGGAGACCTGTGGTGGGGCGGCATCGTCTGGACCACCAACCTCCAGGGCAGCGACCGGGGCGTCCTGACCCTGAGCGTCCAGGCCGCCACCTTCGACTCGTACGCGACCCGGCGCCGCATCCGTACGGACGACTTCAAGACCCTGTTCACCCAGCCGACCGACCAGTTCGACATCGCCCGCCACCTGTGGTCGAAGCTCTCGGTCGGCCTGCGCGCCAGCAGCATCGACCCCGGTGACTGGGAGGAGAAGTCCGGGGTCCTGCGGACGGCCTCGTGGCGGCACGGCGACGAGACCGTCTACCAGGAGGCGCTCGACCAGCTCGGCGCCCAGGTCGACGGCTTCGAGTACCAGATCCTGGTCTACCGCGACCCGGGCGACGGCAAGCGGATGCGCCAGCTGCGGCTCGGGTCGCCCAAGATCCGTACCGGCGCCACCGACATGATCTTCGACCGGCCGGGCGCGATCCTCTCGTACACCTTCTCGGACGACGCCACACGCGGTGGCACCGAGGCCCTGGCCCGCGGCGCCTCCACGAACAGCAACGCCGCCGCCGAGTCCCGGCCCACCCTGTCCGAGCTCATGAAGCCGGACAAGCTCGACGGCGACTGGCCCCCGCTCGACCTCTCGTCGGACCACAACGACATCAGCGACAAGGCCACGCTGAACTCGCTGGCCAAGGCCGCCGTCGAGGAGGCGTCGGGATCGGCCCAGATCCCCGAGATCAGCATCCGGCTCGGGGGGATCGTGCCCCCGGCGCTCCTGGGCCGCACCGCCCGCATCCGCATCACCGACGAATGGCACCCGACGGGCCTCGACGCCCGCTTCCGCATCGTCGGCGTCAAGGTGCGGCCGGCCGAGCGAGGCCGCCCCGACACCGCCGAACTCGCCCTTGAGGAGGCCTGATGGCACTGCTGCCCGAGGACATCATCGACCGGCTGATCCAGATGGAACGCCGGATCCAGGCCCTGTCCACGGCCGTGAACACCCGCCCGCCGCTGACCGAGATCGTCAACGGCTCGCTGACCATGAAGCGGCAGTCCGACCCCGAGGACCCGAACACGGCCGTCACGGTCGCCCAGATCAACACCAGCGGCCCCGGGGGCACCAAGCCGGTGCTGCGGATCAGCGACGCCTACGGCCACGAGATCCTCTCGGACGACATCCTGACCGGCGGTCTCGCCCGCCCCTGGCTGCCGATGCTGCCTCCGCAGGACATCGTGAACCTCGGGAACTGGGCGTCCACCACCTCGACCGCCTGGACCACGATCGCCACGTCCGTCAACCCGATCTGGCAGCCCCACATGCGGCTCAAGGCCCTCACCAGGGTCTCCAGCGGTGCGGCCGGCCAGGTGCGGGTGATGGTCAACGGCGTCCAGTTCGGTTCGACCATCGCCGCCGGCTCCACCTTCGACCACAGCGGCCCGGTCACCAACGACATGCAGACCAACTTCGGCAGGGACCTGACGGTCGACATCCAGGCCATCATCACCACCGCCGGCACCGTCTACGCGCAGCCGGTCCTGATGCACGGCAAGCAGACCTGACCCACCCCACCACCCTGGACAGGAGTCACCCATGACCCCCGACCCGACCCACCCCTGGGGCCTGGCCATCGACTACGCGGGCCGCGGCACCGTCACCGAGGACGGCCACACGGTCGCCGTCCGGCTCTACGACAACACCTTCGGCGGCCCTCTGGAACTCGACCCGATCACGGGCGAGTACCCGGCCGTCTACGTCAGCGCCCAGGTCAACGAGAACGGCCAGAGCGGCGCCTCGCTGCGCGGCTACGGCACGGTCGTGGTCAACCCGACCAACCGCAACCCGGTCGTGCCCGACCCGACCGCCGTACAGAGCGCCGTCGCCGCGGCGCTCGCCGACTTCGAGACGCGCCGGGCGTCGTACTCCGCCCTCTGCGCCGTCTGGGACCCGGCCACCCGGCCGCCCGAGCCGGAACCGCAGCCGGAACCGCAGCCGGAGCCCGCCCCGTAGCGACCGCCCCGGTCACCCCGCCCCACCCGTACGCAAGCCCGCCCGAGTGCGGGCCTTCTTCATGTCCGGAGGAACACCAGATGGCCACTCCCCTCTCCGCGGACCGGCTGCTCGCCGCGCTCCGCGCCGAAGGCGTCCATGTCGTCGAACACCCCGGCTGGCGCACCCACAACCGCAATCACACCGGTGCCTGGGGCCCCGTCACCGGCGTGATGATCCACCACACCGTCTCCACCGGCACCGCCTCCTCCGTCGAGCTCTGCTTCAACGGCTACGAGGGCCTGCCCGGACCGCTGTGCCACGGCGTCATCGCCAAGGACGGCTCCGTCCACCTCGTCGCCAACGGCCGCGCGAACCACGCCGGCGGCGGCGACCCGTCCGTCCTCCAGGCCGTCGCCACCGAGACCTACGGCGACCGGCCGCCCGCCCCGCGCGAACACCAGGGCAGCTCCAACGCCGTCGACGGCAACTCCCGCTTCTACGGCTTCGAGTGCATCAACCTCGGCAACGGCACCGACCCCTGGCCCGCCGCCCAGCTCGACGCGATCGAGCGGGTCTCCGCCGCGCTCTGCCGCGCCCACGGCTGGGGCGCCCGCTCCGTCATCGGCCACCTGGAGTGGTCCGACTGGAAGAGCGACCCCAAGGGCTTCGGGATGCCGACGATGCGCGACCGCGTCCAGGCCCGCCTCGGCAAGGCCCCGGCCAAGACGCCCGCCCCGGGCAACCCGGCGAGCGGCAAGCCCGCACCGCCCCGCCTCCAGCCCTTCCCGGGCACCTCGTTCTTCCGCAAGGAGACGAGCTCCCCGATCATCACCGCGATGGGCCGCCGCCTCGTCGCCGAGGGCTGTTCCGCGTACGGAGTCGGCCCCGGCCCCCGCTGGAGCGAGGCCGACCGGCGCAGCTACGCCAAGTGGCAGCACAAGCTCGGCTTCCGCGGCTCCGACGCCGACGGCATCCCCGGCGCCGCCTCCTGGAACGCGCTGAAGGTCCCGTACACCAAGTAGCCCGTACGGCACGTGGCCCGTACGGCACGTAGCCGTACGGCACGTAGCCCGTACACGTCCACGGAACACCCCGTACGAGAGGAGACCCCGATGTCCGATGCCGCCAAGCGCACGGCCCGCACCGTCCTCCAGTCCGCCGTCGGCATCGCCGTCGTGCTCCCCGCGATCGTCGACGCCTCCGGCGTCCCCGAGACCCTCCCCTGGGTCGCGGGGGCGCTCGCCGTCGCCGGCGGGCTGGCCCGGGTGATGGCCCTCGACCTGGTGCAGAACCTGCTGCCGTCCTGGCTGCGCAGCTCCCCGGGCGGTGCCGATGACCGAGCCTGACCCGAACGACCCGGTGGCCGTCGCCCTCGAACTGGAACGGCTCCGCGGCACCCTGGAGGCCGGCTTCGCCCGCGTCGACGGCTCGCTCGCCCTGCTCGTGCAGCGCAGCGACCAGACCGACAAGCAGCTGGCCGACCACGAGGCCCGGCTCGACGCCCTGGAGCGGGCCCGCTGGCCGCTGGCCAGCATCGCCGCCCTCACCGCGAGCGCCGGCGTGCTCGTCGCGGTCTGGGAGATGGCCGGCCGCTGACGCGGCCGGGTACGCCGAAGGGCGGCCACCCCCCACGGGGTGACCGCCCTTCGGTTCGCACTACTTACTGGTTGTACGGACCGTAGTCGTAGTCCTCCAGCGGAACGGCCTGGCCGGAGCCCGAGCCGAACGGCGAGTAGTCGATGTCGTCGTAGCCGACGGCCGAGTACATCGCGGCCTTGGCCTCTTCGGTCGGCTCGACCCGGATGTTGCGGTAGCGGGCGAGGCCCGTACCGGCCGGGATGAGCTTACCGATGATGACGTTCTCCTTGAGGCCGACCAGGGAGTCCGACTTGGCGTTGATCGCCGCGTCGGTCAGAACCCGGGTCGTCTCCTGGAAGGACGCCGCCGACAGCCACGACTCGGTGGCGAGCGAGGCCTTGGTGATACCCATCAGCTGCGGACGGCCGGAGGCGGGGTGACCGCCCTCGGTGACCACACGACGGTTCTCGGTCTCGAACTTCGAGCGCTCGACGAGCTCGCCCGGCAGCAGCTCCGCGTCGCCGGACTCGATGATCGTCACGCGGCGCAGCATCTGCCGGATGATGATCTCGATGTGCTTGTCGTGGATCGACACGCCCTGCGAGTTGTAGACCTTCTGGACCTCGGCGACCAGGTGGACCTGGACCGCACGCTGACCGAGGATGCGCAGCACGTCGTGCGGGTTGGTGGCACCCACGGTGAGCTTCTGGCCCACCTCGACGTGGTCGCCCTCGCCCACGAGCAGACGGGCACGCTTCGAGATCGGGAACGCCGTCTCGTCGGTGCCGTCGTCCGGGGTGACGACGATCTTCTTGGTCTTCTCGGTCTCCTCGATACGGATGCGGCCGGCCGCCTCCGAGATCGGGGCGACACCCTTGGGCTGACGAGCCTCGAAGAGCTCGACGACACGGGGCAGACCCTGGGTGATGTCGTCACCGGCCACACCACCGGTGTGGAAGGTACGCATCGTCAGCTGGGTACCGGGCTCACCGATGGACTGGGCGGCGATGATGCCGACCGCCTCACCGATGTCGACCAGCTTGCCGGTGGCGAGCGAACGGCCGTAGCAGAACGCACAGGTACCGACGGCGGACTCACAGGTCAGGACCGAACGGGTCTTGACCTCCTCGACGCCCGCGTTGACGAGGGCGTCGATGAGCACGTCACCCAGGTCGACGTTGGCCGGCGCGATGACCTTGCCGTCGACGACGACGTCCTCGGCGAGCATCCGCGCGTACACGGAGGTCTCGACGTCGTCCGTCTTCCGCAGGACACCGGCCTCGTCCTTGGCCGCGATCCGCAGCTTCAGACCGCGCTCGGTGCCACAGTCCTCCTCGCGGATGATGACGTCCTGCGAGACGTCCACCAGACGACGGGTCAGGTAACCCGAGTCGGCGGTACGCAGGGCGGTGTCGGCGAGACCCTTACGGGCACCGTGCGTGGAGATGAAGTACTCGAGGACGGTGAGGCCCTCGCGGAACGACGCCTTGATGGGACGCGGGATCGTCTCGTTCTTGGCGTTCGACACCAGACCACGCATACCGGCGATCTGACGCATCTGCATCATGTTTCCTCGGGCACCCGAGTCAACCATCATGAAGATGGGGTTCGTCTTGGGGAAGTTCGCGTTCATCGCCTCGGCAACCTCGTTGGTCGCCTTGGTCCAGATCGCGATGAGCTCCTGCGTGCGCTCTTCCTTGGTGATCAGGCCGCGCTCGTACTGCTTCTGGACCTTCTCGTCCTGCGCCTCGTAGCCCTTGACGATCTCCTTCTTCGCCTCGGGAACGACGACGTCGGAGATGGCCACGGTGACGCCGGAACGGGTCGCCCAGTAGAAGCCCGCCGCCTTCAGGTTGTCGAGCGTCGCCGCCACGATGACCTTGGGGTAGCGCTCGGCGAGGTCGTTGACGATCTCGGAGAGCTGCTTCTTGCCGACGGAGTAGTCGACGAACGGGTAGTCCTCGGGCAGCAGCTCGTTGAAGAGCGCGCGGCCCAGGGTCGTCCGCAGACGGAAGGTGTCACCCTGCTGCCACTCCGGCTCGCCCTCCTCGGCGACCGGGGGAACCCAGCCGCGGGGAGCGACGGTGCCGACGGGGAAGCGGATGTCGATCTCCGACTGGAGAGCGAGCTCGCCGGCGTCGAACGCCATGATCGCCTCGGCCGTGGAGCCGAACGCGCGGCCCTCGCCCTTGGTGTCACGGAGTTCACCGTCGGTGGTCAGGAAGAACAGACCGAGGACCATGTCCTGGGTCGGCATCGTGACCGGACGGCCGTCGGCGGGCTTCAGGATGTTGTTCGAGGACAGCATCAGGATGCGGGCCTCGGCCTGCGCCTCCGCGGAGAGCGGCAGGTGCACGGCCATCTGGTCACCGTCGAAGTCCGCGTTGAACGCGGTGCAGACGAGCGGGTGGATCTGGATGGCCTTGCCCTCGACCAGCTGGGGCTCGAAGGCCTGGATGCCGAGGCGGTGCAGCGTGGGCGCACGGTTCAGCAGAACCGGGTGCTCGGCGATGACCTCTTCGAGGACGTCGTACACGACCGTGCGGCCGCGCTCGACCATCCGCTTGGCGCTCTTGATGTTCTGGGCGTGGTTCAGGTCGACCAGGCGCTTCATCACGAACGGCTTGAAGAGCTCCAGCGCCATGGCCTTCGGGAGACCGCACTGGTGCAGCTTCAGCTGCGGACCGACGACGATGACGGAACGCGCGGAGTAGTCCACACGCTTGCCGAGCAGGTTCTGACGGAAACGACCCTGCTTACCCTTCAGCATGTCGCTGAGGGACTTCAGCGGACGGTTGCCGGGGCCCGTCACCGGGCGACCACGACGGCCGTTGTCGAAGAGGGCGTCGACCGCCTCCTGGAGCATCCGCTTCTCGTTGTTCACGATGATCTCGGGGGCACCGAGGTCGAGCAGACGCTTCAGACGGTTGTTGCGGTTGATCACACGGCGGTACAGGTCGTTCAGGTCGGAGGTCGCGAAGCGGCCACCGTCCAGCTGCACCATCGGACGCAGGTCCGGCGGGATGACCGGGACGCAGTCGAGAACCATGCCCTTGGGGCTGTTCGCGGTCTGCAGGAACGCGGAGACGACCTTGAGGCGCTTGAGCGCACGGGTCTTCTTCTGGCCCTTGCCGGTACGGATGATCTCGCGGAGGCGCTCGGCCTCCTCCTCCAGGTCGAAGGACTCCAGGCGCTTCTGCAGCGCCGCGGCACCCATCGAGCCGTCGAAGTACGTGCCGAAGCGGTCACGCAGCTCGCGGTAGAGGAGCTCGTCGCCCTCCAGGTCCTGGACCTTGAGGTTCTTGAAGCGCGACCAGACCTCGTCCAGACGGTCGATCTCGCGCTGCGCACGGTCGCGCAGCTGCTTCATCTCGCGCTCGGCACCCTCGCGCACCTTGCGGCGCACGTCGGCCTTGGCACCCTCGGCCTCGAGCTCGGCCAGGTCGTTCTCGAGCTTCTTGGCGCGGGCCTCCAGGTCGGAGTCGCGACGGTTCTCGATCTGCTGACGCTCGACGGAGACGTGCGCCTCCAGGGAGGGCAGGTCACGCGTACGACGCTCGTCGTCGACGAACGTGATCATGTACGCCGCGAAGTAGATGACCTTCTCGAGGTCCTTCGGGGCGAGGTCGAGCAGGTATCCGAGGCGCGACGGGACGCCCTTGAAGTACCAGATGTGGGTGACGGGGGCGGCGAGCTCGATGTGGCCCATCCGCTCACGGCGCACCTTGGCACGGGTGACCTCGACGCCACACCGCTCACAGATGATGCCCTTGAAGCGGACACGCTTGTACTTGCCGCAGTAGCACTCCCAGTCCCGGGTCGGACCGAAGATCTTCTCGCAGAAGAGTCCGTCCTTCTCGGGCTTGAGCGTGCGGTAGTTGATGGTCTCCGGCTTCTTGACCTCGCCGTGGCTCCACTGACGGATGTCGTCAGCGGTAGCCAGACCGATCCGGAGCTCGTCGAAGAAGTTGACGTCGAGCACTATGCGTCAATCCCTCTCAGGGTTGTAAGTCTTGGGGTCTGGAACGGGGGTCCTGGGGCCGGCCGGGGGACCATCACTGGTCCCCCTGCCGGAACTCCCGTCAGACCTCTTCGACGCTGCTCGGCTCGCGCCGGGACAGGTCGATGCCGAGCTCCTCCGCTGCGCGGAAGACGTCCTCGTCGGTGTCGCGCATCTCGATGGACATGCCGTCCGAGGAGAGCACCTCCACGTTGAGGCACAGGGACTGCATCTCCTTGATGAGCACCTTGAAGGACTCGGGGATGCCGGGCTCAGGGATGTTCTCGCCCTTGACGATGGCCTCGTAGACCTTCACGCGGCCGGTCACGTCGTCGGACTTGATCGTCAGCAGCTCCTGGAGGGCGTACGCGGCGCCGTATGCCTCCAGCGCCCACACCTCCATCTCACCGAAGCGCTGGCCACCGAACTGGGCCTTACCACCCAGCGGCTGCTGGGTGATCATCGAGTACGGGCCGGTCGAACGCGCGTGCAGCTTGTCGTCGACCAGGTGGTGGAGCTTGAGGATGTACATGTACCCGACGGAGATCGGGTCCGGGAACGGCTCGCCGGAGCGGCCGTCGAACAGCCTCGCCTTACCGGTCGGGAGCACCATGCGCTCGCCGTCGCGGTTCGGGATGGTGTGGTTGAGCAGACCCGCGAGCTCGTCCTCACGCGCACCGTCGAAGACCGGGGTGGCGACGTTGGTGCCGGGGGCGACCTGGTCGGCGCCGATCGCCTGGAGGCGCTGCGCCCACTCGTCCGCGAGACCGGAGACGTCCCAGCCGCGGCTGGCGAGCCAGCCGAGGTGGATCTCCAGGACCTGTCCCGGGTTCATTCGGGACGGGACACCCAGCGGGTTGAGGATGATGTCGACCGGGGTGCCGTCCTCGAGGAACGGCATGTCCTCGATCGGAAGGATCTTGGAGATGACACCCTTGTTGCCGTGACGGCCGGCGAGCTTGTCACCGTCGGTGATCTTGCGCTTCTGGGCGACGTAGACGCGGACCAGCTGGTTCACGCCCGGGGGAAGCTCGTCGCCCTCCTCGCGGTCGAAGACGCGGACGCCGATGATCTTGCCGATCTCGCCGTGCGGGACCTTCAGCGAGGTGTCACGGACCTCACGGGCCTTCTCACCGAAGATCGCGCGGAGCAGGCGCTCCTCCGGGGTCAGCTCGGTCTCACCCTTGGGCGTGACCTTGCCGACGAGGATGTCGCCGGCGACGACCTCGGCACCGATACGGATGATGCCGCGCTCGTCGAGGTCGGCGAGGACCTCCTCGGAGACGTTCGGGATGTCCCGGGTGATCTCCTCCGGGCCGAGCTTGGTGTCACGGGCGTCGACCTCGTGCTCCTCGATGTGGATCGAGGAGAGGACGTCGTCCTGCACGAGGCGCTGCGACAGGATGATCGCGTCCTCGTAGTTGTGACCCTCCCACGGCATGAACGCCACGAGCAGGTTCTTGCCGAGCGCCATCTCGCCGTCTTCGGTGGCGGGACCGTCGGCGAGGACCTGGCCCTCGATGACGCGGTCGCCCTCGTCCACGACGACCTTCTGGTTCACAGAGGTGCCCTGGTTGGAGCGGGAGAACTTGTGCAGGCGGTACGTGATGTACGTGCCGTCGTCGTTGGCGACCGTGATGTAGTCGGCCGACAGCTCCTGGACGACACCGTCCTTCTCGGCCTTGAGCACGTCGCCGGCGTCGGTGGCGCAGCGGTACTCCATGCCGGTGCCGACGAGCGGGGCCTCCGACTTAATCAGCGGCACCGCCTGACGCATCATGTTCGCGCCCATGAGGGCACGGTTGGCGTCGTCGTGCTCGAGGAACGGGATCATGGCGGTCGCGACCGACACCATCTGGCGCGGCGAGACGTCCATGTAGTCCACGTCCGACGGCTCGACGTAGTCGACCTCGCCGCCACGCTTACGCACCAGGACGCGGTTCTCGGTGAAGCGCAGGTCGTCGTCGAGCGCGGCGTTGGCCTGCGCGATGACGAAGCGGTCCTCCTCGTCGGCGGTGACGTAGTCGACCTCGTCGGTCACGGCGCCGTCGACGACCTTGCGGTACGGCGTCTCGATGAAGCCGAACGCGTTGACGCGGCCGTACGAGGCGAGCGAACCGATCAGACCGATGTTCGGGCCTTCGGGGGTCTCGATCGGGCACATGCGTCCGTAGTGGGACGGGTGCACGTCTCGGACCTCGAAGCCGGCCCGCTCACGGGACAGACCACCAGGACCCAGCGCCGAGAGACGACGCTTGTGCGTCAGACCCGACAGCGGGTTGTTCTGGTCCATGAACTGCGACAGCTGCGACGTTCCGAAGAACTCCTTGATCGACGCCACGACCGGGCGGATGTTGATCAGGGTCTGCGGGGTGATCGCCTCGACGTCCTGCGTGGTCATACGCTCGCGGACGACGCGCTCCATACGAGCCAGACCCGTGCGGACCTGGTTCTGGATGAGCTCGCCGACGTTGCGCAGACGACGGTTGCCGAAGTGGTCGATGTCGTCGGTCTCGACGACGATCTCGTTGCCGTTCTCGCCGATCGTCTCGGTCTCGCCCGCGTGGAGCTTGACCAGGTACTTGATCGTGGCGATGACGTCGTCGGTGGTGAGCACGCCGGCGTCCAGCGGCTCGTCGGCGCCGAGCTTCTTGTTCACCTTGTAGCGGCCGACCTTCGCGAGGTCGTAGCGCTTCGGGTTGAAGTAGAGGTTCTCGAGCAGCGTCTGAGCGGCCTCACGGGTCGGCGGCTCGCCCGGGCGCAGCTTGCGGTAGATGTCGAGCAGCGCGTCGTCCTGGCCCTGGGTGTGGTCCTTCTCCAGGGTGGCGCGCATGGACTCGTACTCGCCGAACTCCTGCAGGATCTGCTCGGTGGTCCAGCCGAGAGCCTTGAGGAGGACGGTGACGGACTGCTTGCGCTTGCGGTCGATGCGGACACCGACCAGGTCGCGCTTGTCGATCTCCATCTCCAGCCAGGCACCCCGGGACGGGATGATCTTGGCGGAGAAGATGTCCTTGTCGGACGTCTTGTCGATCGAGGAGTCGAAGTAGACACCCGGCGAGCGGACGAGCTGCGACACGACGACACGCTCGGTGCCGTTGATGACGAAGGTGCCCTTGTTGGTCATGAGCGGGAAGTCGCCCATGAAGACCGTCTGGGACTTGATCTCGCCGGTCTCGTTGTTGGTGAACTCGGCGGTGACGAAGAGCGGGGCGCCGTACGTGAAGTCACGGTCCTTGCACTCGTCGATCGAGTTCTTCGGCGGCTCGAAGCGGTGGTCGCGGAAGGTCAGCGACATCGACCCGGAGAAGTCCTCGATCGGGGAGATCTCCTCGAAGATCTCCTCCAGACCGGACTTCGTGGGGACGTCCTGGCCCGACTCAAGGGCAGCCTCGACGCGAGCCTTCCAGGCGGCGTTGCCGAGCAGCCAGTCAAAGCTCTCGGTCTGCAGCGCGAGGAGGTTCGGAACCTCGAGGGGCTCCTTGATCTTTGCAAAAGAGATGCGCAGCGGGGCGGTGCTTGCGCCGTTGTTCGTATTGGTCGAGGCGTTGCGCGAGGCGGCCAAGAGGGGGTCCTTCCGAGGGCTCGGACTCACTACGCGCGTACCGGTCCCCAGCAACGCTTCACGGCAGACGTTTCCTGAGATGACCAAAAGGCCAGGTCAGACGGGGTCGGTCCGAGTAGCGGATGCGAAGGTATGCCCCTGGTGACGGGCAGGGGGCAGCTAACAGGCAGCGCAAAGGGTCAGTGTAGCCACTTGGCTCACTGATGTCCAGGGCGAATAATTCGCGACCCTCGTTGCTCTCAACTCCGCGGTACCTCGCGCCGGGCGGCGCACCTCGATACTGCCCGTTCAGCCGTCGATCCATGCCTCGGATACGGATCGTTGTGACGACGCGTCCTGAGAATTGCGCGCTGCGTGCGGTTCGTCAAGGCCCCCCGGTGTGCGGGGCGCACGGCGAAGATCACCATACTCCGCTCCGGACAGCCGTCGGGCCCCCGCCACGCCCTTCCCCGGGGACGCCGAAAGGCGACCACCCACAAGGGTGATCGCCTTTCGGTGCTCCCGCGTTACACGGGGGCAGGAGTCAGCTCAGCGAGCCGAAACGGTCTTACTTGACCGTGACGGAGGCGCCGGCGGCCTTGAGGGACTCGGCGGCCTTCTCGGCAACGTCCTTCGCGACCTTCTCGAGGACGGCCTTCGGGGTGCCGTCGACGAGGTCCTTGGCCTCCTTGAGGCCCAGGGAGGTGAGCTCACGCACGACCTTGATGACCTGGATCTTCTTGTCGCCGGCACCCTCGAGGATGACGTCGAACTCGTCCTGCTCCTCGGCGGCGGCGGCGTCGCCACCACCAACACCGGCCGGGGCGGCAACGGCGACGGCCGCGGCGGCGGTGACGTCGAACTTCTCCTCGAAGGCCTTCACGAACTCGGAGAGCTCGATGAGGGTCATCTCCTCGAACTGGGCGAGGAGGTCGTCCTGAGAGAGCTTCGCCATGATGGGCGATCCTTCCACTAATTCGGCAAGTGCCGATGTGTCTATAGAGGCGGGCGTAACGGCCCGCTACGACCCGCGCACTAGGCGGCGCGGATCAATGCGCGAGCCGAATTACTCGGCACCGCCCTGCTCGGCGCGCTTGGCGCGAAGAGCCTCCGCAGTGCGGACGAACTTCGACGGCAGAGCCTGGAAGAGCGAGGCAGCCTGAGACTGCTTGCCCTTGAAGGCGCCGGCCAGCTTGCTGAGCAGAACCTCGCGGGACTCGAGGTCCGCAAGCTTCTTGATGTCGTCGGCGGAGAGAGCCTTACCGTCAAGGACACCGGCCTTGATGATGAGGTTCGGGTTCTCCTTGGCGAAGTCACGCAGGGCCTTCGCCGACTCCACCGGGTCACCGGTGACGAAGGCGACCGCGGTCGGACCAGCGAAGTGCTCGTCCAGTGCGGTGATCCCGGCCTCGTTGGCCGCAATCTTGGTCAGCGTGTTCTTCACCACGGCGTACTGGGCGTTCTCACCGAGCGAACGACGCAGCGTCTTGAGCTGCGCAACGGTGAGACCCCGGTACTCGGTCAGCACGGCGGCGTTGGAGCTCTGGAACGCGTCCTTGAGCTCGGCCACCGATGCAGCCTTGTTGGGCGTCGGCATAGTGCTTCGGCCTCCTTCCGGGTGATGAGGACCGCTCAGAAGGTGGCTGAACAAAACAAAACGCCCCGGGCGCAGGCGCACGGGGCTCAGCTCGACCGGAATGAATTCCGGGAACCTTCCACAGTCACCTGCGCGGGTCGTCCGTTGTCAGCGGATCCTTCGGCCACCGCACCCGGTAAGGGCACAGCAACGACCAGCGGTCTTTGGCTTCTGTGGAAGCTTACGCGACGGTTTCCGGTCCGGGCAAATCAGCCCTGGGCGCCACCCTTGCCGAGGGCGTCACTCAGCTCCTTGAGCATCTGGAACAGGTCCACGGTGTCCTCGGCCGGCGGCGTCTTGACCGTCGCCTCGGTGCCGTAGTCGCTGTAGTCGGCCCGCATCTTCATCGAGCCCTCGCCCATGGTCATGGCGACGTTCATGCGCGCCGGGTAGCCCGCCTCGTTGACCCAGACCTCGGTGTCGTAGCCCTTCATGCCCAGCTTCTTCATGTTGGCGACGAGGGCGTCGTGGTCCTTCTTGGAGAGGACCTTGGCCGACTCGTTGGAGGCGAGCATCTGCTCGACGGTGAGCGTGCCCTTGTAGTGCTGGGTCTCCATGCCGTTGACCTTCTCGGCCCCGACGTGCTTCAGGTTCGGGGAGTCGAGGAGCAGGGCGAGCTGCTGGGCCGGGTCCTGGTTCAGGCCCTCCAGGCCGCCGGTCATCTGCTTCTGGAGCGCCTTGTCGCCGGAGGCCTCCGCGGCCGCCTTCATGTCCAGCTTCATCCAGCGCTTGCCGTCCATCTCGGCGGCCTGCTTCGCGTCCATCTCCACGTACATGACGTTGTCGGCCATGACCATGCGGATCTTCTCGGGGGCCTCGGGGTCGCCCGCGGCGAGCATGGAGCCCTTCGCGGTGATGTCCATCACCGCGGGGTTCCAGCCCTGGACCCCGGTCATCTCGGCGGTCCCCGACTCCGCGCCGACGCCGCTCATGCTCATCGTCATCGTGACCTTGGCGGACTTGGCCTCCGCGGTCTTCTCGTACGCGGCCTGGATGACCTTCGTGACGTCCCCGCGGCTCTGCGCCTTGGCGCCCGTCTTCGCGTCCCCGTCGTCCTGACAGCCCGCGACACCCACCACGACGGCCGTGGCCGTCAGAGCGACGCCCGCGCGCTTCCATGCGGACATGTTCATGGTGTTCCCCACCCCTTTGGCACTTCTTTGCGGTCCTTCGAACCGTAACAAAGAACAGGCCCCCGCCTCTCCGAGGAGAGGCGGGGGCCTGTCGACCACTCAGTGAACCGGTGAGGTTCAGACCGCGGCCGGGTCCTCCTCGACGAGGAGGTTACGGGTGCGGTTCGAGTCCAGCGGGATGCCGGGGCCCATCGTCGTCGTCAGGGTCGCCTTCTTGATGTAGCGGCCCTTGGCGGCGGACGGCTTCAGACGAAGGATCTCGTCCAGGGCCGCGGCGTAGTTCTCGACCAGCTTCGTCTCGTCGAAGGAGACCTTGCCGATGATGAAGTGGAGGTTCGAGTGCTTGTCGACGCGGAACTCGATCTTGCCGCCCTTGATGTCGTTGACAGCCTTCGCGACATCGGGGGTGACGGTGCCGACCTTGGGGTTCGGCATGAGACCACGCGGGCCGAGGACGCGGCCGAGGCGGCCGACCTTGCCCATGAGGTCCGGGGTGGCCACAACGGCGTCGAACTCGTTCAGGCGGTTGCCCTTGGAGATCTCGTCGATGAGCTCGTCGGAGCCGACGATGTCGGCGCCCGCGGCGATCGCGGCCTCGGCACGGTCACCGGTCGCGAAGACCAGGACCCGGGCGGTCTTGCCGGTGCCGTGCGGAAGGTTCACGGTGCCACGGACCATCTGGTCGGCCTTGCGCGGGTCGACGCCCAGGCGGAAGGCGACCTCGACGGTGCCGTCGAACTTCGTGGTGGCGGTGTCCTTGGCGAGACGGACGGCCTCGAGGGGCGCGTAGTTCCGCTCGCGGTCGACCTTGGCGTCCGCGGTGCGGAGAGCCTTGCTGCGCTTCACTGCTTCTCCTGTTGGTTCAGGTATGGAGTCGTGGTGCGGGCCGCGCCGGCCCTACCACTGAGGTCACGAGGGGGGTGATCAGCCCTCGACCGTGATGCCCATGGAGCGGGCGGTGCCAGCGATGATCTTGGACGCGGCGTCCAGGTCGTTGGCGTTCAGGTCGGGGAGCTTGACCGTGGCGATCTCGCGGACCTGGGCGGCCGTGAGCTTGGCGACCTTGGTCTTGTGCGGCTCGCCGGAGCCCTTGTCCACACCAGCGGCCTTGAGGATCAGCTTGGCGGCCGGCGGAGTCTTCGTGATGAAGGTGAAGGTGCGGTCCTCGTAGACCGTGATCTCCACCGGCACGACCATGCCACGCTGCGACTCGGTCGCGGCGTTGTAGGCCTTGCAGAACTCCATGATGTTGACGCCGTGCTGACCCAGCGCGGGGCCGACCGGCGGGGCCGGGTTGGCCGCGCCGGCGTTGATCTGGAGCTTGATAAGCCCCGTGACCTTCTTCTTCTTGGGAGGCATTGCTCTCTCCGGGTCCTAGTGAGAGTGTTCAGCCCGCCTTCCGGTCATCCGGATGCAGGCATACCGCACAACGATAACGGGTATAGACGCGCGGCTAAAAACCGAGCAGGTCAGAGCGGCTTCGAGAGCCACTCTGACCTGGTCGGAAGACGGTGAGATCAGTTCTTCTGGATCTGGTCGAAGCTCAGCTCGACCGGGGTCTCGCGACCGAAGATCTCGACGAGGCCCTTGACCTTCTTCGAGTCCGGGTTGATCTCGTTGATCGTGGCCTGGAGGGTCGCGAAGGGACCGTCCGTGACCGTGACCGAGTCGCCGACCTCGAAGTCCAGAACCTGGACCTCCAGCTTGCGGGCGGGAGCCGGCTTGCCCTCGGCCTCGGCGGCCTCACGGGCGGCCTTCTCCTCGGCCTCCGGGGCGAGCATCTTGACGATCTCGTCCAGGGTCAGCGGGTACGGGTCGTAGGCGTTGCCCACGAAGCCGGTGACGCCGGGGGTGTTGCGGACGACGCCCCAGGACTCGTTCGTCAGGTCCATGCGGACGAGAACGTAGCCGGGAAGCTTGTTCTGCTTGACGTTCTTCCGCTCGCCGCCCTTGATCTGGACGATCTCTTCCTCGGGGACCTCGGCCTGGTAGATGAAGTCCTCGACGTTGAGCGAGACGGCGCGCTGCTCGAGGTTGGCCTTCACGCGCTTCTCGTAGCCCGCGTAGGTGTGGATGACGTACCACTCGCCGGGGAGGGTGCGGAGCTCCTCGCGAAGCGCGGCGACCGGGTCGACCGGGGCGGCCGGCTCGGCCTCCTCCTCGGTCTCGTCCGCGGCGTCCTCGACCTCTTCGGACTCCTCGGCGTCGGACTCGTCCGACTCCTCTTCCTCGGCGTCCTCGTCGGACTCCTCGGCGTCGAGCTCGTCCTCGTCGGCCTCGTCCTCGTCGGCCTCGGCGTGGAGAGCGGCTTCCTCGGCGGCCTCGCCCGCAGCGTCGTCAGCAGCGTCGGCCTGGTCCTCGTCGGCGGCCTCGACGATGTCCAGCTCGTCCTCGACGGACTCGGACTCGAAGGCGTCGTTCAGGTTCGCGTCAGACACGGTGGCTGCTTCTTCCTGCGATACAGATGGGGTGGAACAAAAAGTCAGCCGAAGACGTACTTGACTGCTTCCTGGAAGCCATAGTCAATCACGGTGACAAGGCCGATCATGATGACGACGAAGATAATCACCACAGTGGTGTACGACGTCAGCTGGCTGCGAGTGGGCCAGACGACCTTGCGGAGCTCCGCGACGATCTGGCGGTAGAAGAGCGCGAGACGGCCCAGAGGGCCCTTCTTTCCGCGCTTGCCGCCCTTGCGAGTCTTCTTCTTCGACTCGGAGGCCTCGTCATCGGCATCAGGCATGTCGATGGAGCCTACGGCGTCCGTCACGATCTCTCACCTGATTCCGGGTCGGCCGTGCCGCGCCCGGGATGGAGCCGCACGGCGGTGCAATGAAGTACGTACATGCGCACAACACCTGGCGGTGTGTGTAGCAGGGCCGGAGGGACTTGAACCCCCAACCGCCGGTTTTGGAGACCGGTGCTCTACCAATTGAGCTACGACCCTTTGTTGGTGTCCCTCAACGTACCGCATCGTGAGATGTGGTCGGTGCGGGCCAACGAGGAGTGAGCATACGTGGTCTTGGGGGTCCACGTCGAACAGAAACCACGCCGACCTGCTCTCGGACGGGCGAACGACCGGTAATGACCGTTCCTGTCCGGTCCGTGAAACCTGCGTGCCGGGCCCTGATCCGGTCTGGGACCATGGGCCGTATGAGCGCTGCTACCCCTCCCACCGAGCGTCGGGTCTCCGCCCGCATCGGTGCGATCTCCGAGTCCGCCACCCTCGCCGTCGACGCCAAGGCCAAGGCCCTCAAGGCCGCCGGGCGCCCGGTGATCGGCTTCGGTGCCGGTGAGCCCGACTTCCCGACCCCCGACTACATCGTCGAGGCGGCCGTCGAGGCCTGCCGGAACCCGAAGTACCACCGCTACACGCCGGCCGGCGGTCTCCCCGAGCTGAAGTCCGCGATCGCCGCCAAGACGCTGCGCGACTCGGGCTACGAGGTCGACCCCTCCCAGGTCCTCGTGACCAACGGTGGCAAGCAGGCGATCTACGAGGCCTTCGCCGCGATCCTCGACCCGGGCGACGAGGTCATCGTCCCGGCGCCGTACTGGACGACGTACCCCGAGTCGATCCGTCTCGCGGGCGGTGTCCCGGTGGAGGTCGTGGCCGACGAGACCACCGGCTACCGCGTCTCCGTGGAGCAGCTGGAGGCCGCGCGCACGGAGAAGACCAAGGTCGTCCTCTTCGTCTCCCCGTCCAACCCGACCGGCGCCGTCTACTCGGAGGCCGACGCCGAGGCGATCGGCCGCTGGGCCCTCGAGCACGGCCTGTGGGTCCTGACGGACGAGATCTACGAGCACCTGGTCTACGGCGACGCGAAGTTCACCTCGCTGCCGGCGCTCGTCCCCGAGCTGCGCGACAAGTGCATCGTGGTCAACGGCGTCGCGAAGACGTACGCGATGACCGGCTGGCGCGTCGGGTGGATCGTGGGCCCGAAGGACGTCGTGAAGGCCGCGACCAACCTCCAGTCGCACGCCACGTCCAACGTGAGCAACGTGGCGCAGATCGCCGCCCTCGCCGCCGTCTCGGGCAACCTGGACGCCGTCGCGGAGATGCGCACCGCCTTCGACCGTCGCCGCCAGACGATCGTGCGGATGCTGAACGAGATCGAGGGCGTGTACTGCCCGACGCCCGAGGGCGCGTTCTACGCGTACCCCTCGGTGAAGGGTCTGCTCGGCAAGGAGATCCGCGGCAAGCGCCCCGAGACCTCGGTCGAGCTCGCGGCCCTGATCCTCGACGAGGCCGAGGTCGCGGTCGTCCCCGGCGAGGCCTTCGGCACGCCCGGCTACCTGCGCCTGTCGTACGCGCTCGGCGACGAGGACCTGGTCGAGGGCGTGTCCCGGATCCAGAAGCTGCTCGCCGAGGCGAAGGCCTGATCACACGGCAAAAACGGGCCCCGGTTCCTCGGAACCGGGGCCCGTTTTTGCGTTCTAGCAAGGTCCCGATCGAGGAAACGGGGTGCCTTCGTCCATTCGGGTGCGGCAGTATCGATCGATGGAGCACGTTTCACGCGACATCACCCTGCTGCCCAAGGCCCATCTGCATCTGCACTTCACGGGTTCGATGCGGCCCACGACGCTCATCGAGCTGGCGGACAAGTACGGGGTCCATCTCCCCGAGGCGCTCAAGCGCGGTACGCCCCCGAAGCTACGGGCGACCGACGAGCGCGGCTGGTTCCGCTTCCAGCGCCTGTACGACATCGCCCGCTCCTGCCTGCGCGAGCCCGAGGACATCCGGCGGCTCGTCCGCGAGGCGGCCGAGGAGGACGTCAGGGACGGTTCGGGCTGGCTGGAGATCCAGGTCGACCCCACCTCGTACGCCCCGCTGCTCGGCGGGCTCATCGCCGCCATGGAGGTCATCCTGGACGCGGTCGACTCGGCCTCCCGGGAGACCGGGCTCGGGATGCGGGTGGTCGTCGCCGCGAACCGGATGAAGCACCCCCTGGAGGCGCGGACGCTCGCCCGGCTCGCCGTGCGGTACGCGGACCGGGGCGTGGTCGGCTTCGGGCTCTCCAACGACGAGCGGCGTGGCATGGCCCGCGACTTCGACCGCGCCTTCTCGATCGCCCGCGACGGCGGTCTGCTCGCGGCCCCGCACGGCGGCGAGCTGACGGGCCCTTCGTCGGTACGGGACTGCCTGGACGATCTGCGGGCCTCGCGGGTCGGCCACGGGGTGCGGGCCGCGGAGGACCCGCGGCTGCTGCGGAAGCTCGCGGAGCGGGGGGTGACCTGCGAGGTCTGCCCCGCGTCGAACGTGGCGCTCGGTGTGTACGAGCGGCACGAGGACGTCCCGCTGCGGACGCTCTTCGAGGCGGGGGTGCCGATGGCCCTGGGCGCGGACGACCCGCTGCTCTTCGGCTCGCGGCTCGCGGCCCAGTACGAGATCGCCCGCCGGCACCACGGGTTCACCGACGTGGAGCTGGCGGAGCTGGCGCGTCAGTCCGTGCGGGGCTCGGCCGCCCCGGAGGGCGTCCGGGCGAAGCTGCTCGCGGGAATCGACGACTGGATCGCCTGATCCCGTAGCCGGCCGGACGACTCGGTCGAGCGACCTCGATCAGGCGATCCCGGTCAGGCGATTCCGCGCATCAGGGTGCGCGCGATGGAGCGGGCGAAGTCGTCGAGCGGTTCGGGCGGCCCGCCGGCCTCGGTCATGTCGTACGCGAAGGCCCGCTGGACGCAGGCGCCGAGGAGGAGCGCCGCGGCCGCCCGCGGGTCCGCGTCGGCACCGACGCGGCCGAGGCGCTGCTCGGTGCGCAGGTAGGCGGTGAGCCCTTCGACGGGCTTGTGCGGGCCGGCGCCGAGTCTGCGCATGCCCTCCTCGTGGCGGGCCTTGAGCTGCGGCTCGGCGTAGAGCGAGGCGGCCATCGGGAAGCTCTCCTGGTAGAAGAGGGCGGCCTGCCGGGCGATCTCGGTGAGGTTCTCCTCGACGGTGCGGGTGCCGGGGTCGGCGGCGAGGGCACCGAGCAGTCCGCCGAGCCGGGGCAGACGTTCGTCGAGGACGGTGAGGAAGAGCTCTTCCTTGCTCGTGAAGTACTTGTAGAGCGCCGCCTCCGAGCAGCCGGCGGCCTTGGCGATCTCCTTGGTCGTGGTGCGGGCGAGGCCCGCCGTCCGCATGAGGTCGCGCGCGGCGTCGACGAGCCGTACGCGGGTCGGCTTCTGGTCCATGCATCCTCCACTCACGCTTGACGCGTGAGTGAGTATCCACCCACTCTGGGGGTGAGTGAATACTTACTCACCCTGGGAGGGTGCGACATGAGGCTCACTGTTTTCGGAGCGACCGGCGGTATCGGGCGGGAGATCGTCCGTCAGGCGCTGGCCTCGGGCCACGAGGTGACGGCGGTGGTACGGGACCCGGCGCGGCTGGCACTCACCGGGGAGCGGCTCGTGGTCCACCGGGCGGACCTCGCCGACCCGGAGACCCTGCGCGCGGCCGTCACCGGCCGGGACGCCGTGCTCTCGGGTCTCGGCGCGCGCGGTCGCGCGGACGCGGCCACGGGCGTGGCGGCGCGGCTGACCGGCTCGGTGCTCGCGGCGATGGAGGCGGAGCGGGTGCGGCGGCTCCTGGTGGTCAGCGCGGCCCCGGTGGGCCCCGCCGCGGAGGGCGACGGGGTGCTCGACAGGGCCGTCCTCGCGGTCGTCGGCAGCGTCCTGAAGGACGTCTACGCCGATCTGCGGGTGATGGAGTCCGCGCTGGCGGCGAGCGGCACCGACTGGACCTCGGTCCGCCCGCCGAAGCTGACGGACAAGCCCCTGACCGGCCGGTACCGCACGGTCGTCGGCGGCAACCCGCCCCGGGGCCGCACGCTGGCCCGCGCGGACGTGGCCCACGCGATGCTGGCGATGATCGACGCCCCGGCGACGGTCAGGCAGGGCGTCGGAGTCGCCTACTAGGGCGTGTTGCGGAAAGTAGCGCCGGCCGCCCGAAGCACCTGTCCGGGCGAGGGGCGCCGAACAGACCCCAGGGGGTGTCAGAGCTCCACGCCGACCGTGACGGGCTCGTTGACCAGGGTGATCCCGAAGGCGTCCCGTACCCCGGCGACGACCTCGCGGGCGAGGGCGAGGAGGTCTTCGGTGGTCGCCTCGCCGCGGTTGGTGAGGGCGAGCGTGTGCTTGGTGGAGATGCGGGCGGGCCCGGAGCCGTATCCCTTGGTGAAGCCGGCGCGGTCGATCAGCCAGGCCGCGGAGGTCTTCACGGCGCCGTCCTCGCCCGTGGGGAAGGCCGGCGGGGCGACGTCGGGGCCGAGGCGCTCCGCCACGCGCGCGAGGAAGGTCCCGTACTCCCCCGCCGTGAGGATCGGATTGGTGAAGAACGAGCCCGCGGACCAGGTGTCGTGGTCCTCCGGGTCCAGGACCATGCCCTTGCCGGCGCGGAGCCTCAGGACGGTCTCACGGGCGGTCGCCAGCGGGACGCGGTCGCCGGCCTCGACGCCGAGGGCGCGGGCGGTCTCCGGGTACTTGATCGGCGCCGACATCCCGTCCGCGTCCTCCAGCTCGAACCGGACCCGCAGCACCACGTACCGCTCGGGCTGGTCCTTGAAGAGGCTGTGGCGGTACGAGAAGGCGCACTCGGCGTTGGTGAGGGTGACGGTCTCCTCGGCGCGCCGGTCGTAGGCGACGACCTCGGTGACGGTGGCGGAGACGTCCTGTCCGTACGCGCCGACGTTCTGGATCGGGGTGGCGCCGGCCGAGCCGGGGATGCCTGCGAGGCACTCGATCCCGGCGAGCCCGGCCTCGACGGTCCGCGCGACGGCGTCCGTCCAGACCTCGCCGGCGGCGAGCTCCAGGCGCGTGCCCTCCAGGGTGAAGCCGGTGGTCGCGACGCGCAGCGCGGTGCCGTCGAAGCCCTTGTCCCCGATGACCAGGTTGGAGCCGCCGCCGATGATCAGCAGCGGGGTGCCCGTGGCGTCGGCCTCGCGGACCGCGGCGACGACCTGGTCGTCGGTGGTGGCGGTGACGAGCCGGGTGGCGGGTCCGCCGAGCCGGAAGGTGGTCAGGGGCGCGAGGGGGGCGTCGTGGAGAGGCTGCACGCGCTCAAGAGTACGGCCGGCTTCTGTCAGGACAGAAAGCCGGCCGTCCGTGCCGGTCAGGCGAGCTCGACCACGGCCCGCGACATGCCGAGGACCTTCTGCCCGGCGCTCGTCGCGGTGATGTCGACCCGCACCTTCCGGTCGTCCAGCTTCGCGGCGACCTTGGCGCTGACCTCGACGAGGGCGCCCTGGTCGTCGTTGGGGACGACGACGGGCTTGGTGAAGCGGACGCCGTACTCGACGACGGCGGCGGGGTCGCCGGCCCAGTCGGTGACGACGCGGATCGCCTCGGCCATGGTGAACATGCCGTGGGCGATGACGTCCGGGAGGCCGACCTCGACCGCGAACTTCTCGTTCCAGTGGATGGGGTTGAAGTCCCCGGAGGCGCCGGCGTACTGCACCAGCGTGGCGCGGGTCACCGGGAAGGACTGCGCCGGCAGCTCGGTGCCGACCTCGACCTCGTCGTAAGCGATCTTCGCTGCCATGGTCAGCCCTCCTCGGCCGCGCGCGCCACGAGCTTGGTCCACGCGGTCACGACGTGCTCGCCGCTCTCGTCGTGGACCTCGCCGCGGATGTCCAGGATGTCGTTGCCCGCGAGGGACTTGATCGCCTCGATGGTGGAGGTGACCGAGAGGCGGTCCCCGGCGCGTACGGGCCGGGTGTAGGCGAACTTCTGGTCGCCGTGGACCACGCGGCTGTAGTCGAGGCCGAGCTGCGGGTCCTCGATGACGGCGCCCGCGGCCTTGAACGTGATGGCGAACACGAAGGTGGGCGGGGCGATCACATCGGAATGGCCGAGCGCCTTGGCCGCCTCGGTGTCGGTGTACGCGGGATTCGCGTCACCGATCGCCTCGGCGAACTCGCGGATCTTCTCGCGGCCGACCTCGTAGGCCGCGGTGGGCGGATAGGTCCGGCCCACGAAGGACTGGTCGAGCGCCATGGCCTCGATACCTCCTGAATTCTTTGCCAAACGACACGAGGCCGCCCCCTGGCGGGGACGGCCTCGTGTACGAGCCTGATTAACGCGTCTCGCGGTGCGCGGTGTGCGAGTTGCAGCGAGGGCAGTGCTTCTTCATCTCAAGACGGTCCGGGTTGTTACGCCGGTTCTTCTTGGTGATGTAGTTCCGCTCCTTGCACTCCACGCAGGCCAGCGTGATCTTCGGGCGGACGTCGGTGGCAGCCACGTGAGTGCTCCTTGACGGACGGATGGGATGGATGAACGCATAAAAGAGTAGCCGATCGCAGGACCGACCCCACAATCGGCTACCGTGTGTAGCGGTGACCGGACTTGAACCGGTGACACAGCGATTATGAGCCGCTTGCTCTACCGACTGAGCTACACCGCTTTGATGATCCGGATCCCGCCCGAAGGCGGGATCCCTCTCACCAGAGCCCCAATACGGAATCGAACCGTAGACCTTCTCCTTACCATGGAGACGCTCTACCGACTGAGCTATTGGGGCGAGCGAGGAAGACATTACACGGTCTCCGGCCCATCACCCAAATCCGTTTCCCCGTGCCCTCGCGACGGCCCTGACCAGGGCCCTCACCAGGCGCCACGTACGCCACACGTGGACTCATCGGTACGACTATTGCGCTCCTCCTCGAAGGTCGCTCCGAGCCGCCCTAGGCTCGGCCCCACCTTGCGCGATCTTGATCTTGAGGAGCTTTGAGGAGCCCGATGTCAGCCGACAGCAAGCAGCCCCAGCCACCCGAGGACGGGGCCGCCACCACCGCCGACTCGACCTCGCTCCTGCTCTCCCACGCACGCCTCACCGACGGCCGGACCGTGGACGTCCGGCTCGTCGGCGGGCGCATCGAGGCCGTGGGCACGGCCGGCAGCCTCAGCGCCGGCGCCGGCGCCCGCGTCGACCTCGCCGGCTACCTGCTGCTGCCCGCCGCCGCCGAGCCCCACGCCCACGCCGACACCGCGCTCTCCGCCGACACCCCCGGCCCCGTCTCGTACGCCCCCGAGGAGGTGCAGCGCCGGGCCACCGAGGCCGCCCTGCTCCAGCTGGGCCACGGCGCGACCACGCTGCGCGCGCACGTCCGCATCGGCGACGTGCAGGGGCTCGGCTCGCTGGAGGCCGTGCTCCAGGCCCGGCGCTCGCTGCGCGGCCTCGCCGACCTGACGGCCGTCGCCGTCCCCCGGCTCCTCACCGGGGTGGCGGGCGCGGACGGCCTCGCGATGCTGCGGGACGCGGTGAAGATGGGCGCCGGCGTGGTCGGCGGCTGCCCGGATCTCGACCCGGACCCGGCCGGATACGTGGAGGCGGTCCTGGAGGTCGCGGCCGAGCACGGCTGCCCGGTCGACCTGCACACCGACGGTGACGACCCGGCGCGGCTCGCCCGGCTCGCGGCGATGGCCGGCGGGCTGCGGCCCGGCGTGGCGATCGGGCCGTGCGCCGGGCTCGGCCGGCTCCCCGCCGACGCGGCGCGGCGGGCGGCGGACCAGCTGGCGGCGGCCGGGGTGACGGTGGTGTGCCTGCCGCAGGGCGGTTGCGGGGGCACGGAGCTGCGCGGCGCGGCGCCGGTGCGGCTGCTGCGGGCGGCCGGGGTGCGGGTCGCGGCGGGCAGCGGGGCGCTGCGGGACCTGTCGAACCCGGTGGGGCGCGGGGACCCGCTGGAGGCGGCGTACCTGCTCGCCTCGCTCGGCGGGCTGCCGCCCCAGGAGGCGTACGCGGCGGTGAGCGCGGGGGCGCGGGCCGCGATGGGGCTGCCGGAGGTGCGGGTGGAGGCGGGCTTCCCGGCGGAGCTGCTCGCGGTGCGCGGCGAGCGGCTCGCGGGCGTGCTGTCCCTCGCGTACAGCCGGATCGTGGTGCACCGGGGGCGGGTGGTGGCCCGGACGAGCGCGGTGCGGGAGTACTGCGACTCGGCGGCCGCCCTCGATCTGCCCAGGCAGGCGCGGCCGGAGCGGCCGCCCGAGCCGGGGAGCCCTCCGGCGGGTCCCGTCGTACGGTCGTGAGTATGCGCATCGTCATCGCTGGAGGACACGGACAGATCGCCCTGCGCCTGGAGAGGCTGCTGGCGGCGGGCGGGCACGAGGTCGCGGGGATCATCCGCCGGCCCGAGCAGGGGGACGAGCTACGGGCGGCGGGCGCCGAGCCGGTCGTCCTGGACCTGGAGTCGGCGTCGGTGGAGATGGTCGCGGCGGTGCTCCAGGGCGCCGACGCGGCGGTCTTCGCGGCGGGCGCGGGCCCGGGCAGCTCGGTGGACCGCAAGGACACGGTGGACCGCGCGGCGGCCGTGCTCTTCGCGGACGCGGCGGAGCGGGCGGGCGTACGGCGCTACGTCGTCGTCTCCTCGATGGGCGCGGACGCGGACCACGCGGGCGACGAGGTCTTCGACGCCTACCTCCGCGCCAAGGGCGCCGCCGACGACGCGGTCCGCGCCCGTACGGCCCTGGACTGGACGATCCTGCGCCCGGGCTCCCTGACGAACGACGCGGGGACGGGCCAGATCCGCCTGGAGGCCCACACGGGCCGGGGCATGGTGCCGCGCGACGACGTGGCGGCGGTCCTCGCGGAACTCCTCGACACCCCGGGGACGGCGGGCCTGACCCTGGAGCTGATCAGCGGCTCGACGCCGTTCTCGGTCGCGGTGAAGGACGTGGCCGGAAACTGACCCCGGAAACGAGCGAAGGTCCCCGGTGTAAGCACCGGGGACCTTCTTCACGTGGCGACGCCAGGATTCGAACCTGGGTAGGCTAAGCCGACGGATTTACAGTCCGCTGACATTAGCTCACTGAACCCGTCGATGACCTGCGGCCTTCCACTCACACCACCGCCGAGGAACTCACCTCGTCCATGAGACGTCCACAGGTACCCCGAGCTAGGTTCTGTCTCCTTGGCCAGTCGTTGCCGCGTCTCGGCTGGCTAATCTGCTCTGGTGATGAGGGACAGCGAGTTGACGGCACCCATCAAAGGGACCCGCTCTAGCTGGACCCCGGGGTGGGCGGTATGCCGCCCACCCCGCACAAGAGCAGCGACCCGCGATTTCTGCGGCCTCACCCGTTGAGCGGCACATCTCCGGACCGGGACCGGACGCCCTCTAGGTAGGGGACCCGCCAGCAGCGCAACCACCATAGGCATTCCCCCGTCCGATAGCGCTATTTGTCCGCATCTACGCCCATGCCCGATTTCCAAGGGGCTTGGCATCCATCCCAAATGGGTTTCAGTGTCCACATTTCTGGCTATTTCCGCCGTGCAGTAGAACTCTCTGCACCCCGCTTCCAAATCAAGCCAGATAAGCAGAGTGTTTCCGTCATGTGCCTGCTGAGAGGCGACCGTTGGTGGGGTTTCTGTGAATAGTTGCCCTAGGTGAGTGAAACCAACCTACCCGGAGGGGCACCTCCCAGGGAACGGAGATTTGACAAGTGCGACGATCTCGAATACTGGTCACCGCAGTCACGACGGGAGTTGTGGCCGCGTTATTGGGGCAGCCCAGCGCGGGAGCGACGGAAGGCGTTGAAACCACAGAGATGTTTCCGACGGTGCCTTACACCGTAGATGAGGAACATCCCATCTTGAATATCGGCGACAGGGTGCCTGTCGATACCATTGCGATGAATGGTTCGCGGCGAGGGGAGCCGGTTCTGGCTACCCAGACCGAGCATGGTGACGCCATCGCCCAACGAACGGGTACCTCGTACGACGTCAACATCGACGACTTCAAGGACGGCGCGCCAGCGCCGCGGGCGGCTCTATCGTACGACCCGATCAATGACTGTCGGAGCCTTCTTGGCGGTAATGAGGGTGCGAGAGTGATCAATCACTTCCAGTACTGCTCAGTCAAGAAGCAGGCGTTCCACTGGGTCGACAGTACCGGCAAGATCGCCGGGACGGTCAGCTACGTGCAGACAACGGCTGGTCAGGCGCCGCAGGATTACCGCGAGATCTACTTTCAGACTAACCTCGGGTACTTCGATATCGTCGGCTACTCCAAGGACATGCCTTTCGAGGTAGTCGGTGTGACGGGCGGATACAGCGGATCCGACGGGTCGAATCCGAAGTGTGACATCATCAACAGTGCAAACAATCCGAAGACTCTTGAGCAGTGGCGCGCTAACGGAAGTGCCGTCGCCGTCAGCGTATTTGATCAAGACAAGTCCCTGGCCGTTGGCCGAGATTTTGTCTCACGCTGCACCGTCGCTACGGTCACCGCACCCGGGGTCTTGAATTACAAGGACGCAGAGACAGGCATCAGGCTCGATTCGGCCAGCTACCTCGAAGGAACTGTCGGAAGCGGCATCTTCGACCGGGTCATGCCGAACGTCACATACTATCTCTACGACTCCCCGCACGGGCCGGTCGCCCTTCACATCCACAACGCCCTCAACAACCCCGAATTTACTGTGCCCTACGTCGCGAACAAATCCGTGCCGGGCGGCACGAAAGACCGTCCGTTGACGCGCCTCTACCCGAGCTGGGATTCTGCCGCCAAGATTCAGCGGCAGAAGAACATCTCGGCTAAAGACAATGCTTGCGCACCCATTAAGCCACCCACCGGCACCGACCAGGACTGCGATGAGTTCCCCTTCGGCTCGACCTGGGAAGGCCCGGCGGCTGGGCCGAACTTCTCCGTGAGGTACTTGGGCACCGCCCCGAACCGCTCTGCCGGAGCAACCCTTGGGAACTGGTACACGAAGGACCGGATCCTCCACAAGGACAAGTTCATAGTGAAAATCGTGCGCTAACCCCTACCTCGACGCCGTAGCCGGCGTCGAGGCTGTGCCCCCTCATTCAGGAGTGGGGCACAGCCACACGCGGATGTCGTAGCCCTCAAGGTCGTCGGCAGTCTGTACCGCACACCGCCAGACCTTCACCTCGTACTCACCCTCGTCCGGGAGCACCAGGACAGGGCCGGGTTCTCTGCCCTCCACGTTGATGAGGGCAAGCTCCCTGGTCGGAGAACTAATGCGCGATGTGCCCAGCAGCGTGCCCAAACGGTCCGGTGCGGGAGAATCCCAGACCGACAGCACCGCCGCGATACGGTCAGTGGAACCCGTCGTGGGGACGCCGACGGCGTCCCCGTTGCCCTGCACAGTGTCCCCTCTGGGGATAGCGGTCGTGGTGTCGACGCCAGGCCCGTCACCGGCAACCAGCCAGAACTCGCCGTGCGAAACCCACATTGAGTCGTACACCGCGTCCCAGGGTTGGACGTCGGGGAACAGTGTGTCGCTATTGAATGCGTTCTCAGGGTCCATGGGAGACACCGTATCGTCCTGCTACTGGAGCGAACCGGCCACTTTCAGCCTTGATGGCGTGGGTCCTTGAGCAACACTCATCTTCAGATGGTCCGCGGGAGACGACATCGAGCAGGCCAGACTGCGGGCCGAACCCGGCTGGTCGGGCAGGTCCCGCCAAGACGGAACCATTGCAGTACTTCCACGCGATGGCTTCCAGGGTGCGGCGGCGGTCGGCCCACCGCCGCCCGCAGACCGGATCGGCCGGCACTAGCAGCTCGATCCGGTCCCACATCGCATCAGTGATCACTAACCGAACAGGCATATCCGATAGACCGACGTACCCATCAAAGGGACACGCTCTAGACCGGCCTCAGCTCAACCTCCCGTTGGAGATGATCACCTGTTCCGCGATGAACCTGACAAGCGGGATCTCCAAGCGGAGATCAACGTCATGGGAAAATGGCGCATACTTCGGCAGGGTCCCTTCCTTCGCATGCACCAGCGAGTTTCGTATCGCATAGATCCTGCTCGCCAATTTGGCGCGCTCAGCCTGCCAATCCTTCGCCTCTAGATCCACCTTTCCAGCTTTCGCGAAAGCGACCTCAACCGTTCGATACCGGTCCACAAGGCTCGAATCGAGGGAGTTCAGGTCGGCGATCAACCTGTCGACATCAATAAACCTTTCGATCACGATCTCAAGAGACCTCTTCTCATTTCCACCCCCATCCTCCCTCCTTCCCTTCATCGCCCCGTCCACCTTCTTGATGACTTTTTGAATATCCCTCGGGCGCTTAATGGAGAACGAAGGATCGACGACGATCCGCTTGACCTGCTCCGTCAAATCGTCATCGAACACTTTCCGGAAGAAGTGTTCAGTAATGTGGTAGTAAGACAGGTACTCGAGCAGGGGAATCTCGGCGCCTACACCCATCAGGTAGTGCTGGACAAGCTCTGCGTCGTAAATCTGGCGCGGGGCATCCAAGGAGACGTCTGCCCTGTGACGCATCCGAGGAATGTGGGGACCATCAAGCAACGGATGCATGCCGATCCTGGCAGAGGCATCCAGGTTGTAGGCAGCATGAAACAGGAACGATTGAGCCAGAGCCTCAAAGTCTGAACGGTCAGTCGGCGAAGTCACGTGAGGAGTCGCAGAGTACAGCGTTCCCCTGATCGCATCCAGCAAATTGAATTTCGCCCCATCGCCCCGGATACTGTTCGCCCGCATCCAGACACGCTGCCTCAACTGCCTCTTTCGGCGCGGATCGAGATGCTCTGCCTTCTCACCCAACAGGCAGAGGAGGTGGACGATGAATATTTTCGAGGGCTTACCTACCTTGTAGCTCGGGGCCGCCTCCCCTTCCCCGCCGATCGAAACCTCACCAACCTCCCGCTCGAAGAAGCCGTAATTATCGAGCGGAACTACAAAGAACTCAGCCCTATTTGACCAATGGATGCCGTCAGCGCCGACGCGCACGGCCTCACCAATCTCCTTGAAAGTCTCGTCAATTTCGATTTCGAGAGTTCACCCATCGCCCTCCCGGCCCCCGTTGTAGCGGTAAGCACTCCCTCCTCTGATTGTTCAACTTCCCTAAGGAAAAGAGTTAGCCCCTTGACGAGGTTGGCCAGGTTATAGACAGAAGAGGCCATGCGCCCCCCTAGGCTTAGAAGAGAAGACTTCCGCCATCCTCCCGCATGATGGCCCCCCACTTCCCAATCACGCCCGATCTGTTACAAGATTCGATCGTCGGATCCGCTGCTCCCACTGTCCGGGATCCCATGCGACCCTGTGAGTACATCGAGAGGGAGGCTGCATGCCAGCGCAGGCCAGCGCACGGGGGACCTACTTGGTCATCGCTCAGCTGTTGAGGCGTCAGTTGGAAGACGGCGCATTGGGGGAGGGTTTCCTCCCCTCCGAGGCCAGCCTCAGTCAGGTGCATCAAGTTTCACGCAACACCATCCGGCGCGCGCTGAAGCAGCTTGAGGCCGACTCCCTCATCGTTTCGGTGCCCGGCTCCGGTTGGCGTGCGGCCCGAGGGTTCGATCACCGCCCCCTAATCCAGCGCTTGACCGCTCTCATCACCGACGAAGCGCTCGCAATCGGTGATGCGTACCCCTCCGAAGCACGCCTGTGCGATCGCTTCGGAGCCTCCCGTACGGCAGTACGAAGGGCTCTTGCTCAGATGGAGGGGAGTGGCCTGCTCGACACTGCCCATGGGAAGGGACGCCGAGTTCGCGCTCTCCCAAGTTCACCCGAGCAGCCGTAGCCTTGGCCCTCATGGGGCTTACTGCGTGGGCGTACTCGCTCTCCGAATCACTGCTGTCCGAGCCGTTGCCGCGCCGCTGGGCGCACTCTCTTGGGGTCGCCAAGCGGGCTCGCTCCCTGAGCCCGATCCTGGGGCGGGACGCCGAGCTGCTGGAGGCCGCAGCCGTCCTGCACGACGTCGGCTACTCCCCCTCCCTCGCCGCCACCGGCTTCCACCCGCTCGACGGCGCCCGCTTCCTCCGAGACCAGGAGGGGGCCGACGAGCGAGTCGTCCGGCTCGTCGCCCATCACTCCTGCGCCCTCTTGGAGGCCGAGGAGCGCGGGCTCCGGTATGAGCTGGAGACCGAGTTCGAGTTGGAGCGGCCCGAGCTGGTGGATGCGCTCATCGTGTCCGATATGACGACGACGCCGACCGGCGAGCACACGACGCCGGCGGCGCGGCTGGACGAGATCGTGCAGCGGTACGGCCCGGACACGATCGTGGGCAGGTTCATCCAGCGGGCGGCGCCGGAGATCTACGCCGCCAACGAGCGAGTGGAGGGGCGGATGGCCGCAGCTGCGGCCGGCGCTCAGCCGATGTAGGGCTCCCGGCCCGAATCGTCCAAGCCGTGCCGGATGCGCAGCCGCATGGATGGGTGGATGTCCAGGTCATCGAGGTCCGCCGGGTTCACCCAGCGGACCTCTTTCGACTCGCTGCTCGTACGAAGAGAGCCACCGACCGGGTGGGCCCGGAAGCAGATGGAGAACTGCTGTCGGACCTCGCCATCGTCGTACGCGAGGACGTGGTCGGGGTCGCTGTAGAGCCCGACGATGTTGTCCACCTCGACCTCGATCCCGGTCTCCTCCTTAACCTCACGCACCGCCGTTTCGCCGATGCGCTCGCCGATGTCGTGGCCGCCCCCAGGGAGTGCCCAGAGCTCGTTGTCGGTCCTGTGGATGAGCAGGAGCCGACCGTCGCTGTTGCGCACGACGACCGTGACCGAAGGCACCACCGAGTTGGCCTTCGGAGCTTTCGGGTCACGGAAGTGGTCAATCCGGCTCATTCGTCTGAACCTTCCAGGTCCGTGGGCGAGGAGATGGGCCGGGCGCTCTCCCAGACCCGCTCGACACTCTCAGCGTAGGCGTCGAACAGCTCGCCCCCAGGGACTCGCTGAATGTGCAGGACCGGCGCCATGTACGCGCCCACGCCGTACAGGTGACCGTTGGCGAGCATCTCGTCGTCGGCCCGGTAGATGGAGTTGTAGAGCGTGGTGGAGTGGAGCCGGAACTCGACGCCGGGCAGCCCGAACAACGGCGCGTAGTTGACCAGCGCGTTGCGTACCTTGCTCGCCATCGCGCCGCCGATGCCTTCGTCAGCCCCACGAATGGCGACAGCGGCAGAGTCGGGGTCCCCGAGCATGAAGCGGACCGGGACGCCGGCCGCCGACTTCTCCTTGACCACCTGATGGAACGCCGCGTCCTCGGTGAGCCAGAACCCCGAGTACACGAGGACGTCGAACTGCCGCGTCGCCCCCGCGTAGAGCTGGGGCCAGAGCCGGTTCGGAACGACGGATCGGTGCGGGTAGAGCCTGACCAGTTCTGCGCCACCCGCTTCGACGACCTCAGCCGATGTCCGCTCCTCCGGCCACAGGTACGACATCTCTCGCTGGAGGAGCGAGGCCGCCGCGTACTTGAAACGGCGGTATGGCTGGCGCTTAGGCTCGTTGATCCAGCGCTCCACCGTCTTGGCTGAGACACCGAGCCGCTCAGCGACCTGATCAAGGGTCAGGCCGCTTTCGATGATGGCGCCGCGCAACCGCTCATTGGCCATGTCGTGCTCTCCCCCCGACGGGACGACTTGGGACGACTTTCACCGTAGCGAGTCGTCTCGGAGCCGTACATCCACGGAGTCCAGCGTCTGCGCTGTTCAGGCCACGCTTGTGACATCAAGCGGGACGGACTCGCAAACACCAAAGCCCAAAGGGACTTGACGGTGCGACACTCGATCCCCATGATGAGGAACAGGTAATACATGCACCCCATCGGGCTTCGGCTCGGTGAGCCGTGCTGCCTGAGCACGCCGCCCGGAGGGCCCCGTGAAACGGACTCGAAGGAAGCGACTGCTGCTTGAGAACTGAACAGAGTGCTTGGAAAGAACGAGGCCGCCGCCTCCTCGATAAGGCGGCCGGCGCGGCATAGGTCCGCGCGCTCAATCTCTCCGCAGCCCTCTCGGCTGCGGCCGGTTGCCTCCTCCGCCCGTCCTGGCCCCGTTCGCGGGGGCCGTACGGGCGGTGTGGCAGGGAGCCGGAGAAATCCCCTGGTTCTAACGGCGAGACCCCCCGGAGCTGGAACTCCGGGGGGTCGGTTCGGGCCGTTCCTGTCTGGAAGGAACACACCCAATGAAGTCCATCGCTGCACTTCAGGCCGTTGTTACGGCCACCCCGTTCGACGGTGAACCGTCGGACGCGGAGCTGGACGCGATCGAGCAGGAGATGCCGCTGATCCTGGCGGAGGTCGACCTGCTCGACGCGCACATCATGACCATCGACCGTCCGGCCACCGAGCTGGACAACCAGCGGCTCCGCCGGGCCCGCCGCCGAGTGATGGCGGCCCGCCGGAACCTCACGAACCGCGCCGCCGGCCTGGCACAGTCGGGCGGTGTCGCGTGAACCGCCTCGTCTTCTGGAGCCTCTTGCTCGCCTGTGTCGCGGTGGAGGTCACCGGGCTGGCCATCGACCGCCGGGACGTCCACTACGCCGGGATCATCGCCGCCGTCGGGGTCATCGCCGCCAACCTGATCCTCGCCCCCCGGAATGGCGAGGCTGAAGGGGGGCGGCGATGAAGAAGCGACAGCTCATGACCGTCGCCCCGGCGGTCGCGATGACGGTCGTGTCCATGGTCCTGACCCTGGCCGTGGTCGTGATGTGGCTCGGTGGGTCGATGCCGTGGCAGATCGCCCTGGTCGTCGGTCTCGGGCTGGATGGCGGGTGGCTGGCCACCCTGGCCTACGAACGCAGGCTCGCCGCGCAGGGCGACCACAACCGCGCGGTGACGGCGGTCGGCTGGGGCTTCGGCATCCTGGCGACCGGTGTCCTCGTGCTCCACGCGCTCGGGGAGGAGTCCACGGGGGCGTGGCTGGCGGTGTCCTGGCTGCCGCTCGCGGCGAAGGCGTTGTGGCTCGTGCATGGGATGTGGGAGCGGACCGCGCTCACCCCGGTCGCGCTCGACGCGATCCGGGGCATCCATCAGGAGGCCCGCGACGAAGCCGCTGTGGCCCGGGCCCGGCTGCGGGCCCAGGCGGGCACGGAGGAGACCCGCCTGACGGCCGTGACGGAGGCCGGGTCACGCGTCGCACGCGTCCAGGCCCAGACCGCCGAACGCCTCTCCGGAGCCTGGGCAACGCTGGAAGCAGCACGACAGGGCGAGGGCACCGCACGCGCCCTGACCTGCGTGACCGACCGCGTCACACCTGGGTCACAGCCCCGCTGGGAGCTCCCCATCTGGGGCCCCTTCGAACCCATCCCCGCACTCGACGCTGCCCCGGCACTGACCGACGAGGAACTGGACCGCCTCGTCACGCAGATCCGCGAGAGCGAGACCCCTCCGCTGTCCTACCGCGAGCTGTCGATCCGCTTCCGGGCGGCCGGCCACAGTGCGAGTGAGACCCGGCTGCGGGCCGCCTGGAAGCGCGTCACCACGGCCGTCTCATGAGCACGATCCCCGTCTACCCCTGGCGGCTCGCGCCGGATGGGCTGGCGACGCTCCGGCAGCTCCGCGCGCTCGGGCTCCGGCCCGGCGGACAGGACGTCGCCGCCCAGCTCGAACGCCCCCGCCGGCGGCGCGGGCCGCTGGTCGCGTTCCTCTACCGCATCGACCTGGCGCTGCCGGTGCGGCCGATGACCCCAGCCCGGTGGGCGGCGCTGGAGCGGGCGAACGCGGCGCGGCGGGTCTGCCCGGAGTGTGGTCGGGATGCCGGGTACCGGATCCCGTCCTCGCTCGGCATGTGCACCCCCTGCGCCTACCCCGACACCACGTCCCCGCTCTCGCCCTCGGAGCCCTCGCACTGGCTGTCTGAGGCCCGGCGGTCAGGCGCTTGAGGCTTCACCGACCAGCTCGAAGATCCGCGCGATCCACTTACGTACCTGGTGCCACCGGCTGCAGTACCGGCGCGAGCGCCACCACGACCGGTACACGACCGGCCGACGACACCACTTGCACGGCTTCGTACGCATCCCTTGATCCCCCATGGCCGCGACTCTAACGGCCCCCTCTGACCTGGGAGAACCGATGTCGAACCTCCCCGAACCCGCCCCCGTCGTCCGCCTCCCGGACGGCACCTACACCTACGCCGACCAACTCCCCGCCATCCAGACCTCGGTGGGGGCCCCGCAGGTGGTTCACCAGCACATCCACCAGGCACCGCCCGACCGCACCGTCCAGCGGATCGCGCTCGGCTCCGGGATCGGCGCCGGCACCGTGGCCGCCGGGGTCTACTTCGGCCCCCTCCTCGTCGGCGCCCTGACCGCGATCGCCGCGAACCTCGCCCTCCTCGCCTTCCTCGCCGCCGTCCTCGCCTGGGGCGTCGTGACCGTCGTCCGCTCCATCGGCGGGCCCGACGGACGACAGGCCGCGAAGAGCATCGCGAAGGCCCGCAAGCGCCGCTGACAGCTGCCTGTCCACCCCACGGCCCCTTACGCCGGGTCGGGGGTGGGTGGGGAGCCGGGACAGCCCCGCGCCCAACTTCCACAGACCCGTAACCAAGGGAGAACCCCATGTCTCAGCACCGCACCGACGCCCAGCTCCTCGACCTCGCCACCCGCCTCGGCTGCATCGGCATGGTCATGGGCCGCGACTTCACCCGCGCCATGGTCAAGGCCGGCCTCACCGACGACGAGATGCGCCGCGTCGTCCCCCTCCTGGAGAAGGCCACCCGCCGCTAACCCCCACCCCACACGAAGAACCGGAGGAAACCCGTGGCCAGCAAGAACAGCAGCGAGTCCGACCCGAAGAACCCCAAGCTCACCGCCGGTGAAAAGGCGCAGGTCGGCTGGTACGTCGCCCGCATGTGCAAGCGCGGCATCGCCAGCGAAACCGTCTACCAGGGCGACCTGGAGAAGAAGGTCGACCGCATCATCGACCGCGCCCGCGAGCGCGCCGAGAAGAACGCGAAGAAGAAGTAGCTGTGCCCCGGGACGGCCGTCCCGGCCAAGGAAACCGCGCCGTCCCCGGGCCCCCTTCACCGCCCCTTTTCGAGCAGCAGGAGTACGTCCATCATGACTGAGCCCGTGATCGAGGCGACCGTGGTCGACCTCGACGAGCACCGTGCCGCCCGCACCGAGGCGGCGACGATAACCCTGGACAAGCCCACCACTGTCGAGCCGGACGGCGCTGAGGAGAGCGCCGGGGTGGACGTGGTCGACCTGCCCGGCAACCCGCTTGCCGACTGGCTGACCGTGCCCGACATGCCGGTGCTGCCGGTGTGGGCCCGCTCCCCGAGGTCGATCCTCGACAACGTCACCGCGCTGGGCCGCCTCGTCTGGTGGCACACCCGCTACCACTCGGTGCGGACCCCGAAGTACCTGTTCAAGACCGTGCTCCTCGCGGCCCGCGGCTTCTACCGGGCCGTGAAGGGGCTGTGGCCGACGCTGTCCGCGCAGGAGCAGTCCGCGACCGTCAAGGCCCTGCGCGCGCAGTCGAGGCTGCGGCCGGAGGACGTTGAACTGGCGGCCCGTCACCAGGCCGCCTATGCGGAGCGGACCCGCAGCCGCAAGTGGCGGTTCGGTCTCGCCGCCGCCGGTGTCGCGTCGGCCGCGACCGGCATCATGCTCGCCGATCCCCTGCTCCAGGCCGCGATCGCCGGTGCCGTCACCATCCCGCTCGCCCACCTCGGCAGGGGTGAGGAGACGCGGCTGCTGGACCATGCCGCGCCGCCGATCCGGGTGGACATGTCCGCGCAGCAGCTCAATGACGCGCTGCGGGCCGCCGGCCTCCTGAAAAGCGGTGGTGGCAAGGACGAGAAGGACCTTCCGCGGGTGTCGTGCACGATGGGCCCTGTCCGGGACGGCCGTGGCTGGTCGGTGATCTTCGATATGCCCCGTGGCGGTGGTAAGACCGCTTCCGACGTCCTCGCGAAGCGGGAGGTCATCGCCCAGGAACTCGGCGTGGACGAGATCCAGGTCATCATGTCCCGCGTCCGTGCCGTGAACGGCGGCAACGCCGGCCGCGTCTCGATGTGGGTGTCGGATGACGATCCCTACCTGGGTACGCCGAACCCCTCGCCGCTGGAGAAGGCGGAGACGTTCTCCATCTGGGAGCCCGTTCCGTTCGGGCAGGACGCCCGGGGGACGCGGATCAGCGTGCCGGTCATGTGGCAGTCGATGTTCTTTGGCGGCCTGCCTCGCCGGGGCAAGACCTTCACCCAGCGACTCCTGACGGCGGCCGGGCTGCTCGACGCGTACGTCAGGCACTACGTCGCGGACGGCAAGGGTGGTGCGGACTGGATGCCGATGAAGGCCGTCGCCCACCGGCTCGTGATGGGCGCCGAGGACGACGCGATCGACGCGCTGAAGGCCATGCTCGCGGAGCTGCTGGCGGAGATGGAACGCCGCTTCGCCCTGCTCCGGGACCTGCCGACGTCGGTGTGCCCGGAGGGCAAGCTGACCCCGGAGATCGTCGCCCGCTACAACCTCCCGGTCATCTTCGTCACCATCGACGAACTCCAGGAGTACTTCACCGCCATGGAACGCGAGGACCGCGAGCAGGTCATCAACGACCTGTGCCGGATCGCCCGCCGCGGCCCGGCCGCCGGTTTCATCTCCAACTTCGCCTCCCAGCGCCCCGACGCCGACTCCGTCCCCACGAAGCTGCGGGAGATCATCACCATCCGCTACTCCACGCAGGTCGTCGACCGTGCCTCCAGCGACATGGTGCTCGGCAAGGGCAAGGCCGCCCAGGGAGCCGACGCGTCCGTGCTCTCCGAGGAACACAAGGGCGTCGGCGTCCTCGTGACCGGTCCCGCGTCGTACGTGACGGTGCGGGCCGACTACCTCGACGGCACCAGCTTCGCGGCCCTGTGCCGCAAGGGCCGGACCTTGCGCGAGCAGGCCGGGCAGCTCACCGGCGACGCCGCCGGAGACGTCACCGCCGCCGCCGACGCGGCCGGCGTCACCGTCCCGCCGATCGTCTCCGACGTCCTGGAAGTCATGCGGCACTCCCCGCGCATGTTCACCACCGACCTGCTCGCCGGACTCGTCAACATCGACGAGGACACCTACGGCGACTTCAACGGTGAAGCCCTCGCCGCCGCCCTCGACGCCGCAGGGGTCAAGCGGACCAGTAAGCAGGTCAAGATCAGCGGCAGCAACGGCGCCGGATACCAGCGCCGCGACATCGAAGCCGCCGTGCCCACCGAGATCCTCCTCTCGACCGGCCGGTAGAGGGGTCCCCTCTACCCACGCCCAGAACCCCACCCCAGATCCGGCCCCTCCCGCACAACCCGGAGGGGCCCGGAAGTAGCGGGGGCCCTTTACCCCGGTCAAGGGGGTGGTAAGGGCCTCTGACCTGCGAGGTAAGGCCGGTAAAGGGGGCCCGTTGGCGTCTCCGCCCAGTCCTCTCAGGGCCGAGATCCAGGCCCGGGGCCGCTCGCCGGTCGGCGCTTGTGGGACCGGCAGCCACCCACTACATGCGGGCTCGCACGAAGCAAACGCTCGCCAGCGCAGCCACCGGTCCATGTCCCCAGGCTTGCGAGCACCCGGGGCCCGCGCAGCGTACCCAGCCACCCCGCCCCGCCGTCAAAGGAGTTCCCAGCATGGCCGTCACGGTCTCGCTCGTCGTCCTCTTCGGGATCGCCCTGTTCTTCCTCTTGCGCTCCAAGGAACTCGGTTACGGCGCTGCTCTCACCGCCGCCGCCTTCGGGTTCTTCCTCGCTTCCACCGGCGCCGCCCACCCCATCAACGAGCTCACCGAGAGCCTCATCGAAGCCGCCACCAACCTCTGAGAGACCCCAGCAACACCGAGGGCGACCCCCTTCTCGCCAAAGTCCGGGGCCGCCCTCGCAACCAGCACTTCTCACAGAACTGGAGACACCCAGCATGACCCATCCGACCTCCTTCCGGCGAGACACCGTCCTCACCCAGGCGCGGGCGGAGGTGGCGGCGTGAACAGCCTCCCCACCCTCGCCCTCGGCATCGCCGAGTACGGCCTGCCGGTACTGCCGCTGCGGGCCGACAAGCGCCCGTTCGGCAACTGCCGCGCCTGCGACGACCTCGCCTGCGGCGGCCGGCCGAACATGCGTGATCCCGGCCCGTGCGTCTGCCCGTGGCCCTGCCACGGCTGGGCGGCCGCCACCACCGACCGCCGTGTCCTGGCGTCCCCGCAGTGGGCGGCGGCATGGCGTCGAGCGAGGGCGATCGGCTACCACCCCGGCGGCGCTGGCGTCACCGTCGTCGACCTCGACGACGCCGACGCTGTGACCTGGGCCCGCAACACCCTCCCGCCCACCACGACGGTCACGACGACGCGCGGGGAGCACTGGATCTACCGGGGCGCCATGCGTTCGGTGAACGGCGTACGCCAGGGCGTGGACATCAAGTCGGCCATGTCCTACGCCCGCTGGCTCGGCCCCGGCACCGGCGCCATGGCGGAGGTCCCCGCCGCCGTACGCGCGCTCGTCGAGGAGAAGCCCGCCGCTCGTCCCGCGCCCGGCGCCGTCGTGGTGTCCGCCCCGGCCGGCGGCGGGCAGTGCCCGCACCGCTCGCCCGCATACCTGGAGCGCGGGATCGCCATGGCCGAGCAGCGGATCAGCACCGCGACGAGCGGGGTGCACATGGCGGTGTACCGGACGTTCCTGGCCGTCCTGTCCGCCCACGGCCGGTGCGGCTGCCTCACCGAGACCCACATCGGCCGCCTGTTCACCGCCGCGCAGGCCAAGGGCGAGTCCCCCCGCCACTGCACCACCGCCTGGTCCAACGCCACCGCGGCTCTGGGGATGTGACGTGGCCGAGGAGGAGAAGAACCCCGCCCGCGAGGTCATCACCGACTACGCGCAGGCCAACTTCCGCTACTTCCGCACGGTCGACGGCACCGTCTACGCACAGCGCAACGGCCACCCCGTCGCCCGCCCGATCCGCTCCCAGGGCACCACGGGGAGCCACCGGCAGGAACTGATGGTCGGCCTGTTCCGCGACGGGCTCGGCGTCTTCAACGGAACCGCCTTGAAGGAGGCACTCGACTTGATCGAAGCACTCGCACTCACCGAGGACGTCCAGCCCACCCACATCCGCGTCGCCCCCGGATTCGACGGCGCGACCTGGCTCGACCTCGGACGCGACGACGGCAAGTCCGTCCGCATCCACCCCACCGGCTGGGACATCCTCACCCCCGACCCGCGCGAGGTGTGCTGGCGCCGCACCCAGCTCACCGGGGAGATGCCCCTGCCGGTCAAGGACACCGACGGGAAGGGGATCGATCGCCTGATGCGGCTGTGCAACTTCGCCAGTGCCCAGGGCGAGAGCCTGGCCCTCGCGTGGCTGATCGGCTGCCTCGGGCCGTCCGCGCCCGTCCCCGCCCCGTTCCTCACCGGCCCCCAGGGCGCGGGCAAGTCCACCGCCGGCCGGATGCTCGTCCGCATCATCGAGGGCATGAGCGGCGACCTGCGCCGCGCCCCGAAGGACGAGGAGAACCTGATCACCGCCGTGGCCGCCGGTTGGGTCACCGCGCTGGACAACCTCTCCCACCTGGGCCCGGACCTATCCGACCTCATGTGCTGCATCGTCACCGGAGCCGAGACCATCAAGCGGGCCCTGTTCACCGACGGAGACGTCGTGCGCTCCCGCTACCGCCGGCCGCTGCTGCTGACCGGCATCGACGTCGGCGTCATCCGCCCCGACCTCGCCGAACGCCTCCTCCCCCTCCGCCTGGAACGCCCCCTCGTACGGCGGACCGAGGCGGAGCTGTGGGCCGAGTTCGAGGAGGCCCTGCCCGTCATCCTCGGCTCCCTGCTCGACCTCACCGTCAAGGTCCGCGCCACCGAGGCCGACATCCCCACGGACCTGCGGATGGCCGACTTCGCCCACCTGTGCGCACAGCTCGACGCCGCCAGCAGCCTCGGCGCCCTGGACGCCTACCGGACTAGCCTCGACGACCTCAACGACGACGTCATCGAAGGCGACCTGCTCGCCCAGACCGTCCTCAAGCACGCCGCCGGCATCGAGCCGGGCGGAGAGGTCCGGATGGCATCGGCCGAGTGGCTGCACTGCCTCACGCAGCTCTACACCGGCGAGGACTTCCGGCCCCTGCCCAAGGGCTGGCCCACCACCGGCAAGGTCCTCTCCGACCGCCTCAAGCGGCTTCAGCCCGTCCTCGCCGCCCGAGGCGTGCTCGTCGACTGGGGCCGGACCGGCGCCGCCCGGTACATCGAGATGGTTCGCTCCGCGCCGCCGTCGCCGCACGAGCAGGGCGAGGTGTTCTAGCCCGCGACGTCCGGGCCGCCGCACAGACAAGAGGAGCACGGCCCCCGCCGCCCGGGGGCGTGCTCCTCTTGCTCTTCGGCGGCTCGCCGCCGCCCAAAGGGCGCGCCGCTCTGCGGCTCCCTCTTCACGCTCTAAGGCGCGCACAACAACAGACACAGACCCGTCTCTTTTTCCTAAGTAGAAAAAGCTGCGTCACCTGCGTCACTAGGGGCCCCGAAACGGCACCTGACCTGCATCAACAGGGGTGACGCAGAGCCCAAGTCTCTGCGTCATCCTGCGTCATCTGCGTCACCTCATGACGGACGGCTGCGTCACTGAGTGACGCAGCCCGCACCCTCTGCGTCATTCAAACCCGCAGGTCAGCGGCACGAATGACGCTGATGACGCAATGACGCAGAAATTCTGACCTCGGACACACACGGGCCCCACGGAGCCGCTCGACCCGCCGCCCTGTGCCGCATCAGCTCCGCCCACCGCCTGCACCGCACCACCCGACTACACCCCGAGGAGGGGACCCGATGGCCCGCACCGCCCGCCGCCGTCAGCCCGTCGACGAGTGGATCCCCCTGACCGACGCCCTCGCCGAGATCGGCATCACCCGAGCCACCTACTACCGCTGGCGCAACCGCGGCTACGCCCCCGAGGTGAAGCGCCTCCCCAACGGGCACCTGCGGATCCGTCGCAGCGTGCTCGACGCCTTTCTGAACGAACTGGAGTCCGCGTGACCGACTGGAGCTACACCGTGCGGATCTGGAGCATCCGCAAGCGGCCGTACCGCAAGCCGTACCAGCTTCGCTGGCAGGTCGGTACGAAGCCCCACTCTGAGTCCTTCCTGACGATGGGGCTCGCGGAGAGCCGGCGGGCGCAGTTCATCACCGCGACCCGCGAGGGCGAGCCGTGGGACGTCGACAGCGGGCTGCCGAAGTCCATGGTCCAGACGGCCAGGGACATCTCCTGGTACCAGCACGCCCGGAACTACGTGGAGATGAAGTGGGACCACTCCCCCGCCTCCACGCGCCGGAACCTGGCCGAGGCCATGGCCACGGTGACCCTCGCGCTGCTGACCGACACGAAGGGCATGGCGGACCACAAGGCCGTGCGCCGCGCGCTCTATACCTGGGGCTTCAACGTGAACCGGTGGAAGGAGGAGACCCCCGAGGACGTGGCCGCGCTGCTCGCGTGGGTGGAGCGGAAGTCCGTCGCCACGTCCAAGCTCGCGGATCGGATCCTCGTCCGCCGGGCCCTGGACGCCTGCACCCGGCGCCTCGACGGGAAGACCTCCGCCGGGTCGGTCATCGCCCGCAAGCGGGCCATCTTCCACCAGGCCCTCGGCCTCGCCGTCGACGCCAAGCTGCTCGGCGAGAACCCGATCCCGGCGATCAAGTGGAAGGCTCCCGAGAAGGTCGAGGAGGAAGTCGACCCCGAGGCCGTGCCGGACCCGGAGCAGGCCGCCGCGCTCCTGGCCGCTGTCGGGAGGCAGGGCGCTCGCGGCCGTCACTTGGAGGCGTTCTTCGGGTGCATGTACTACTCCGCCGGCCGTCCCGGGGAGCTGGTCGGGCTCCAGCTCCAGGACTGCGACCTCCCCCGGCGCGGCTGGGGTCTCGTACGGCTCCGGGAGAGCCGGGCGCGATCCGGGAGCTCCTGGACGGACACGGGTGAAGCTCACGACCGGCGCGGGCTCAAGCACCGCACGCGGAAGACGGTCCGGTACGTGCCGATCCCGCCCGAGCTGGTCGCGATGCTCCGGTGGCACGTCACCCTCTACGGCTCCCACGCCGACGGCCGGCTGTTCCGGACCGCCCGGGGCGGCATGGTTCAGGAGAGCGGGTACGGGGAGGTCTGGGCGGGTGCCCGAGAGGACGTCCTGAGCCCCGCTGAGCGCGAGACCAAGCTCGCCAAGCGGCCGTATGACCTTCGTCACGCAGCGGTCTCAACATGGCTCAGTTCCGGGGTCGAGCCTCAGCTCGTCGCGCAGCGGGCGGGTCACTCCGTTGGAGTCCTCTTCCGCGTCTACGCGAAGTTCCTCAAGGGCGGCGACGAGGCCGCCAACGCCAAGATCTCCGCCCGGCTGAACCAGCACCGGTGAGGGTCCACGCCGGCCGTTGACAACCGCCTCGGCCGGAGCCGTGAGGAGTGGCTCGGATTCCCGTCCACGGGCCGTCCAGAACCCCTGGTAGACCCCGGGATCGAGCGAGACACGGCGAGACAGTCAGGCTCTGTCTCACTTACACACGCGAACGGCCCCTGATCGCGTTTCCGCAGATCAGGGGCCGTCTTTCTCGCGTGGCGACGCCAGGATTCGAACCTGGGTAGGCTAAGCCGACGGATTTACAGTCCGCTCCCATTGGCCACTCGGGCACATCGCCATGAGATCGCTGCCGTGGAGCCGCTTTCGCGGTGTTCCGTGGCAACGACGTAAACAATACCTGATCCCAGGGGGTGGTTCGCCACCCGGTTGATCAGCGGTTCGAGTCGCGGCGAACCCCCTAGGCTTTGGGCTGTACCCGACAGCAACCATCAAGGAGCCACGAGTCATGGCCGACTCCAGTTTCGACATCGTGTCCAAGGTCGAGCGGCAGGAGGTCGACAACGCCCTCAACCAGGCCGTGAAGGAGATCTCCCAGCGCTACGACTTCAAGGGGACCAACGCCTCGATCTCCTGGTCGGGCGAGAAGATCCTGATGCAGGCGAACGGCGAGGAGCGCGTCATGGCGATCCTCGACATCTTCCAGACCAAGCTGATCAAGCGCGGCATCTCGCTGAAGACGCTGGACGTCGAGGGCGAGCCGCAGCTGTCCGGCAAGGAGTACAAGCTCTTCGCGTCGGTCACCGAGGGCATCTCCCAGGAGAACGCCAAGAAGGTCGCGAAGACCATCCGGGACGAGGGCCCCAAGGGTGTCAAGGCGCAGGTCCAGGGTGACGAGCTGCGGGTCAGCTCGAAGAGCCGGGACGACCTGCAGGCCGTGCAGGCGCTGCTCAAGGGCAAGGACTTCGACTTCGCGATCCAGTTCGTGAACTACCGCTGACCCGTTCCGGCACGTCCAGGCTCGTGTCCGAATTCCGCCAGTCCGAGGGCCGGCGAGCCCCGCACACTGGGTCGTGAGAGACCCGTTCGGGGAGAGGAACCAGCCATGACCGTGTACGCGTACGTCGACGGCCCCCTGGGCGAGATGCTGCTGGTCGGGCAGCTCGCCGAAGGGGGCCGTGCCGTGCTGCGCTCGCTGTCCCTGCCGGGGCAGAAGGGCGGCGTCGAGGTCGAGGACGGGTGGACGCTCGCGCCCGAGGCCTTCGCCGAGGCGGCCCGGCAGCTGGGTGAGTACTTCGCCGGGCGGCGGGATTCCTTCGACATCCCGTGCGACGCGAGCGGCGGTACCGAGTTCCAGCGGCGCGTCTGGCGCGCCCTGGAGGAGATCCCGTACGGGACGACCGTGTCCTACGGGGACGTCGCCCGGCTCGTCGGCTCCTCCGGGGCCGGGGTGCGGGCCGTGGGGACCGCGATCGGGCGCAATCCGCTGCTCGTGGTGCGGCCCTGCCACCGGGTGATCGGGGCCGACGGGAGCCTGCGCGGGTACGCCGCCGGGCTGGAGCGGAAAGAGCGGCTCCTCGGGATCGAGGGCGCCCCGGCGGGTCCCGGTTCCGGGTGAGCGAGGGGCTCTTCCCCCGCGAGCGGGCCGTCGTCGCGCCCGGGGCCGTGCACGTGCCCGGGTGGCTGCCGCTCGCGCGTCAGCGGGAGTTGGTGGACGCCTGCCGCGAGTGGGGGCGCGGGCCGGACCCGTACCGGCGGACCGTACTGCCGGGCGGGGGCGTCATGTCCGTGCGGTCGCTGTGCCTGGGCCGGCGGTGGGAGCCGTACCGCTATCTCGACTCGGTCGGGGCCGAACTGCCCGAGTGGCTCGTCACGTTGGGGCGGAAGGCGGTCGCCGAGGCGTACGGGGAGGGCGGCGGGCTCGGTGACGGCCGGGAGTTCTCGCCCGACACCGCGCTGGTGAACTTCTACGGGGACGGCGCCAGGATGGGCATGCACCAGGACAAGGAGGAGCGGTCCGGGGCTCCCGTGGTGTCGTTGAGCCTCGGGGACCGGTGCGTCTTCCGGTTCGGGAACGCGGAGAACCGCGGCCGGCCCTACCGGGACGTCGAGCTGCACTCCGGCGACCTCTTCGTCTTCGGCGGCGCCTCGCGATGGGCACACCACGGGGTGCCCGTGGTGCGTCCCGGGACGGCCGATCCGGCGCTCGGCCTGGCCGGGCGGCTCAACATCACACTGCGGGAGACCGGTTGGTGACCGCCCTCTAGGCTGAGGGCGTGGCAGAGGAACTGCGCCGGTCGCTCGGCGTCTTCGACGCGGTCGTGATCGGGCTCGGCTCGATGATCGGGGCCGGCATCTTCGTGGCACTCGGACCCGCGGCCGCCGCGGCCGGGTCCGGGGCCGGGCTCCTCTGGGCACTCGGGACCGCCGCCGTCGTCGCCTACGCCAACGCCATGGCCTCGGCCCGGCTCGCGGCCCGATACCCGGCCTCCGGCGGCACCTATGTGTACGGTCGCGAACGCCTCGGTTCGTTCTGGGGGTACCTGGCCGGCTGGGCCTTCGTGGTCGGGAAGACGGCCTCGTGCGCGGCGATGGCCCTGACCGTCGGGGCCTATGTGTGGCCCACCCATGCGCACGCGGTCGCGGTCGCCGCCGTGGTGGCCCTGACAGCCGTCAACTACCGGGGAGTTCAGAAGTCGGCGCTGCTCACGCGGGTCGTCGTGGCAGTGGTCCTGGCCGTCCTCGCCTGTGTCGTCGTGGTGTCCCTCGGGGCCGGTGAGGCGGCCCGCCCGACGCTCGGCGGAGAGCTCGTCGGGGGCTCGGTCTTCCAGGCCGCGGGTTTGCTCTTCTTCGCGTTCGCGGGGTACGCGCGCATCGCCACGCTCGGCGAGGAGGTCCGCGATCCGGCCCGCACGATCCCCCGGGCGGTACCGGTGGCCCTCGGGATCACGCTCGCGGTCTACGCGGTGGTCACGGTGAGCGTGCTCACCGTCCTCGGGCCCGCCGCCCTGGCCGCCTCCCCCGCGCCGCTCGCCGACGCGGCGCGCGCGGCGGACGCGGGGTGGCTGGTGCCGCTCGTCACGGTGGGGGCGGCGGTCGCCGCGCTCGGCTCGCTGCTCTCGCTGATCCTCGGGGTGTCCCGGACGACCCTGGCGATGGCCCGGGACGGATATCTGCCGGGCGGGCTCGCGGCCGTGCACCCCCGGTTCCAGGTGCCGCACCGGGCCGAGCTGGCGGTGGGCGCGGTGGTGGCCGTGGTGGCGGCGACGGCGGACGTGCGGGGCGCCATCGGCTTCTCGTCGTTCGGCGTGCTGGTCTACTACGGCATCGCGAACGCCTCCGCCTGGACCCTGGGGGGCCGGAACCGGCCGCTCGCCGCGTTCGGGCTCGTCGGCTGCGCGGTGCTCGCCTTCGCGCTGCCGCTCGGCTCGGTGCTGGCCGGGTCCGGGGTCCTCGCGGCAGGTGTCGTGGCCTGGGCGGTCAGTCGAGGACGAGCCGTACCCCCGCGTCCGTGAGCTCGTCGACGAGCTCCCGGAAGGTCGCCGGGCGGCGCCCCCGGTAGGGCAGGGCGCCCAGGCAGGCGCGGGCCACGTCGGCGTGGTGCCAGACGACGGTGGCGCCGGACAGCTCCGCGCCGATCGCCGCGGTGCCGGTCGCTCCGGCCGCCGTGCGGAAGCAGCGTCCCGGGCCGAGGACGGCCTCCCCCAGGGCGCACCGGAACGAGTCCTCGTCCACGATGTCGGTGCCGTCGAGGTGGTACGTGGCGCCGGGGAGGAGCTCCAGGGTGCCGTACGGGCCGTGGGCGGCCGCCCGGTCCAGCCACTCGCCGCGCGCCGCGCCGGTGAACCGCCGCCAGGTGCCGGGCTCGGCGGGCCTGTCCCGCCAGAACAGGTCCCATATCTCGCCGGTCGCGGGCGGCAGCAGCCGCGTACGGGGGAAGGACAGGGTGAGGTCGACGAGGCCGTGGTGGCGGGCCGAGGCGTCCCAGCCGGTGATGCGGCCCGCCTCGCCCTCGTGGTGACCGTTCCCGATCCGGGTCAGGCCCTGGTAGCGGACCTCGCGGAAGTCGGCGGCGCCCGCGTCGAGGGCGTCGCGGAGCTCGCCGCGCGGGGAGCAGCCGACGAAGGTGACGTCGGTGTGGGTCTCCTCCTCCGGTGCGGCGGGCGTGACCCGGATCAGGTTGCCGCAGGGGACCGGGTCGGGCGGGTGGTGGACGCGGTGCGGTGCGCCGGCCGCCTCGACCGTGACGACGTCGCCGCGCATACCGAGGACGCGGGTCTCCGCGAGGGCCCATCCGGTGCCGTGGAGGTCGACGACGAGCGTCCCGAGGGGGGCCGTGCCCTCGACGACGGCCTGGGTGACGGCCCGGGCCAGCTCGCCGCGCGGTTCGCAGCCGCGGAGCTCGTAGCGGACGCGGGCGGGGCGGGCCGGCTCGGCGAAGAGGCCCGCCACGTCCTTGCACAGGGCCAGGACGTGGCGGGCGGTGTCTCCGGGGGCGGGCACCAGGGCGTACCGGGGCGACTGCATCAGTAGGCCGCGTACGCCTGGTCCGTGCGGACGATCTCCTTGCCGAGGGGGAGCAGCGAGACCGGGATCAGCTTGAAGTTCGCGATGCCGAGCGGGATGCCGATGATCGTGATGCAGAGGGCGATGCCGGTGGCGATGTGGCCGAGGGCGAGCCACCAGCCGGCGAGGATCAGCCACAGGACGTTGCCCACGCAGGAGGGGGCGCCCGCGTCGTGGCGGTCGACGACCGTGTACCCGAAGGGCCACAGGGCGTAGACGCCGATGCGGAACGCGGCGACGCCGAAGGGGATGCCGATGATCGTGATGCAGAGCAGGACGCCGGCGAGCATGTAGCCGAGGAACATCCAGAATCCGCAGAGGATCAGCCAGATGATGTTGAGGATCGTCTTCACGGGCGTCGACCTGCCATCTGTTCTAGCCGGGCGATGCGCTCGGCCATCGGCGGATGGGTGGAGAACATCTTGGACATGCCCTTGCCGGGGCGGAACGGGTTGGCGATCATCATGTGGCTCGCCGTCTCGATCCGGGGCTCGGGCGGCAGCGGGAGCTGCTTGGTGCCCGCCTCCAGCTTGCGCAGGGCGCTGGCCAGGGCGAGCGGGTCGCCGGTGAGCTGGGCGCCCGAGGCGTCGGCCTCGTACTCCCGGGAGCGGGAGATGGCGAGCTGGATGATCGAGGCCGCGATCGGCCCCAGGATGAGGATCAGCAGATAGCCGAGGATGCCGGGGCCGTCGTCGTCGCCGGAGCGGCCGACGGGGATCAGCCAGGCGAAGTTGACCAGGAACATGATCACGGAGGCGAGTGCTCCGGCGACCGAGGAGATGAGGATGTCCCGGTTGTAGACGTGGCTCAGCTCGTGGCCGATGACCCCGCGCAGCTCGCGCTCGTCGAGGATCGCGAGGATGCCCTCGGTGCAGCAGACGGCGGCGTTGCGCGGGTTGCGGCCGGTCGCGAAGGCGTTGGGCGCCTGGGTCGGCGAGATGTAGAGCCGCGGCATCGGCTGGCGGGCCTGCGTGGAGAGCTCGCGCACCATCCGGTACAGCGCGGGAGCCTCGAACTCGCTGACCGGGCGGGCCCGCATGGCCCGCAGCGCCAGCTTGTCGCTGTTCCAGTACGCGTACGCGTTGGTGCCGAGCGCCACGAAGAGCGCGACGATCAGCCCCGTCCGGCCGAAGAAGCTGCCGATGACGATGATGAGGGCGGAGAGCCCTCCGAGGAGGACGGCGGTCCTCAGCCCGTTGTGCCGGCGGTGCACGGTACGCCCTCCAAGTGGTGCGGCAGGGGAACCCTTTGCTTCGTGGTGGTCCACTCGTCCAGTGGACCCTCCCGTACTGGTCAACGCCAGGCGGGAGGCTCGGGTTCCCCCGGCCGTACCGGGGCGGCCATGGGCCGTTCGGGTGAAGGTGCCCGTCAGGTGGTCCGCGTCGGCGGGCCGCCTTTCGGAGGTCGGCGTCAGCGGGCCGCCGGGACCGCGACCTTCTCCAGGTGGGCGGCGGTGGGCTCGACCTCGCTGGTGCAGTGGGCGCAGCGGGAGGCGATCGCCGGGATCTCGGTGAAGCAGCGGGGGCAGTCGCGCTTCTCCGACTTGGGGTCGGCCGCCTCCTCCTTGGCGAACCGCTCCTGGACCTTCGCCAGCGGGGCGACGATCAGGAAGTAGAGGACCGCGGCGGTGATGACGAACGCTATGGCGGCGGAGATGGCGAGGCCGTAGGGGAAGACGGTCTTGCCGACGCTGAACTTCGCCTCGCTGAAGTCGCCGACGGAGCCGGTGGCGAGCCCGATGAGCGGGGTGATGAAGGCCTTGCTGAAGCCCGTGACGACGGCGGTGAACGCGGTTCCGACGGCCAGACCGATGGCCATCGAGATGACGTTCCCGCGAAGTATGAAGTCCTTGAATCCGTTCAGCACGGGGTGTTGCTCCAGGTTCTGCTGTGTGTGGGGGGGACGGTGGGTCAGAACAGCGTCGTCGCCGCGAAGCGGAGGGCGAACTGCGGGTAGCCCGACAGGACGGCTCCGCCGGCGGCGGTCAGCGCGATCGCCAGGGTGACCGGCGCGGAAGCCCGGTGGGGGACGGGGGCGCCGGCCGGTGCGCGGAAGAGCAGTGCCGTCCAGCGCAGGTAGTAGTACAGCCCGACGACGACGTTGACGCCCATGATCACGGCCAGCCAGCCGAGGCCCGCGTCGACGGCCGACGAGAAGACGGTCACCTTGGCGAAGAGGCCAATGATACCCGGGGGCAAACCGGCCAGATTCAGGAGGAAGAACCCGAGTGCGAGGGCGGCGGCGGGGCTGGCCGCGTACAGCCCGCGGTAGTCCTCGATCCGGTTCGCCGGGCGGGTACGGGCGACGAGCGCGACGACCGCGAAGGCGCCGAGGTTCACGACGGCGTACATCAGGGCGTACGCGACGGTGGCGCCGACCTGGTCGTCGTCGGCGTACGCGGCGGCGGCGATCGGCACCAGCAGGTAGCCGGCCTGGGCGACGGAGGACCAGGCGAGCAGCCGGACCGCGCTCCACGCGCGCGTGGAGACCTGGCGGAGGGCGGCGACGTTGCCGGCGGTCATGGTGAGCGCGGCGAGGACGGCGAGCGCCGGGCCCCAGACGTCCGCGTACGAGGGGAAGGCGACGACCGTCACCAGGATGAGGCCGGTGAAGCCGACGGCCTTGCCGACCACGGAGAGGTAGGCCGCGACGGGCAGCGGCGCGCCGACGTAGGTGTCGGGGACCCAGAAGTGGAAGGGGACGGCGGCCGTCTTGAAGGCGAAGCCGACGAGGGTGAGGGCGACACCGGCCTGGGCGAGCGTCTCCAGCTGCCCAGGGACGGAGTCGAGCCGCTCGGCGATCTCCGTGAGGTGGAGGGTGCCGGTCGCCGCGTACACGAAGCTGACGCCGAGCAGGGTGACGGCGGTCGCGGTGACGGAGGAGAGGAAGAACTTCAGCGCGGCCTCGCCGGACCTGCGGTCGCCGCGCTTGAGGCCGACGAGCGCGAAGGCGGGCAGCGAGGCCACCTCGAGGGCGACGACGAGCGTCGCGAGGTCCCGGGAGGCGGGCAGCAGGGCCGCGCCGGCGGCCGAGGAGAGCAGCAGGAACCAGAACTCGCCGGCCGGGAGCCGCTCGCGGGTCTCGTCCAGGGAGAGGAGCGCGGTGAGGAGCGCGCCGCCGAGGACGAGCAGCTGGACGACGAGGGTGAAGGTGTCGGCGGTGTAGCTGCACGCGGCCGCGTGGCCCTGGGCCTGGGCCTCGGAGGTGAGGCAGAAGGTGGAGCGGTCGCCGGCCCGCAGCGGGACGAGGAGGGCGAGGGCGGCGACGAGGCCGCCGATCGCGGTCCAGCCGAGGAGCCGCTTGCGCTCCGGCGGGACGAAGAGGTCGGCGACGAGGACGGCGAGGGCGACCACGGCCGTGAGGGTGGGGGGCGCGATCGTGAGCCAGTCGATGGACTGGACGAGCGACGCGCTCGGCTCGCCCGACTGGCTGGCGAGCGTCGTCACGGGGGTCATCGGGTGCCTCCGGCGAGGAGCTGCTGGACGGCCGGGTCGGTGAGGCCGAGGAGGACGGCGGGCCAGAGTCCGGCGAGGACGGTGAGGGCGACGAGCGGGGTCCAGGCGGCGAACTCGTACCCCTGGACGTCGGCGATCGCCGTCTCCCCCGCCGGGCGGGGGCCGCCCATGCAGACGCGGCGGACGACGACGAGGAGGTAGGCGGCGGTGAGGAGCGTGCCGAACGCGCCGATCGCCGTGAAGGTGAGGAAGGCGGGGCGGCTGAGGCCCGGCGCCGGTTCGAAGGCGCCGAAGAGGGCCAGCATCTCGCCCCAGAAGCCGGCCAGGCCGGGGAGGCCGAGGGAGGCGACGGCGGCGAAGGCGAGGAGGGCGCCGAGGCGGGGGGCGCGGCCGTAGAGGGCGGCGCCGGTGGCCCCGGCGAGGGTGTCGAGGTCGGCGGTGCCGTACCGGTCCTTGAGGGCGCCGACCAGGAAGAAGAGGAGGCCGGTGACGAGGCCGTGGGCGATGTTGGCGAAGAGCGCGCCGTTGACCCCGGTGGGCGTCATGGTGGCGATGCCGAGGAGGACGAAGCCCATGTGGCCGACGGAGGAGTACGCGATGAGCCGCTTGAGGTCGCCCTTGGCGCCGGGGCGCGCGAGCGCGAGGCAGGCGAGCGATCCGTAGACGATCCCGGCGACGGCGAAGGCCGCGAGGTACGGCGCGAAGGTCCGCATGCCGTCGGGGGCGATCGGCAGAAGGATCCGGACGAAGCCGTACGTGCCCATCTTGAGCAGGACGCCGGCGAGGAGGACGGAGCCGACGGTCGGGGCGGCCGTGTGGGCGTCCGGGAGCCAGCTGTGCAGTGGCCACATCGGGGTCTTCACCGCGAGCCCGAGGCCGATCGCGAGAACGGCGGTGACCTGCACGGTCGTGCTCAGTCCGCGGCCGTTGTCAGAGGCGAGTGCCAGCATGTCGAAGGTGCCGGCCTGTACGCCGATGAGGAGCAGGCCCAGCAGCATGACGACGGAGCCGAGCAGCGTGTAGAGGATGAACTTCCAGGCGGCGGCCTGCCTGCCCTCGCCGCCCCAGCGGGCGATGAGGAAGTACATCGGGATGAGGACCATCTCGAAGGCCAGGAAGAACAGGACGAGGTCCAGGACGGCGAAGGTCGCCAGGGTGCCGGACTCCAGGACGAGGAGCAGGGCGACGAAGGCCTTCGGGGACGGGCCCGCGGGCATCTTGAAGTAGCTGTACAGCGCGCAGAGGAAGGTCAGCAGCGCGGTCATGACGAGCAGGGGGAGGGAGATGCCGTCGATGCCGAGGTGGATGCGCACGTCGAGTGCGGGGATCCAGCTGATGTCCGTCGTGGCCTGCATCCTGGACGGGTGGTCGTGGTCGAAGCCGAGCGCGAGGACGATCGCGGCCAGCAGGATCACGCCGGTGACGGTGACGCCGTGGCGGAGCACGGCCTGGTCCGGGGACTTCCCCTTCAGTCCGGGCGGGGCCGGGAGGAGGGCGGCGGCCGCGCCGATGAGCGGGCCGACGACGGTGAACGCGAGAAGGAACTGCATCACGGATTCGCTGATATCGATCACGGCTCACGCTCCGGCGACGGCGTTGGCGAGGGCGACTGCGGCGATCACCAGGACGACGGAGCCGGCGAGCAGGGCGCTCAGGTAGGTCTGGACGTTGCCGGTCTGGGCGCGGCGGACGAGCCAGCCGAGCCCCTTGGCGGAGTTGCCCGCGGCGTCGACGTAGGTGTCGACGACCTCACGGTCCAGGAAGCGGACCAGGGAGGCGGCGGCCACGACGGGGCGGACGAACGCGGTCCGGTAGACGGCGTCCAGGTGGAAGCCGTCGGTGGCGGGGGCGTACAGCGGCCCGAGGAGGGCACGGCCGGGGTCGGTCGGGTCCTCGGCGGGGTGCGGCAGGTGCAGCGCCTCCTTCTCGACCAGGCCGGCGTCGGCGTCGGGGTGGGCCACGTGCGGTACGGGGGCGGCGACCGGGGCCCTGGCGGCGAGGGTGCGCCAGACCGCGTACGTGATCACGGCTCCGGCGGCGGCGAGGCCCGTGCCGAGGACGGCCGTGGTGACGGTCGGGGTGAGGGCGTGGCCGTCGAACCAGTCGTCGAGGTAGGTGACGGTCAGACCGAAGCCGAGGGAGGGGATCGCGAGGACCCACAGGACGGTCGTCATGGCGACCGGCTGGCGGCCGTGGTCGGGGGCCTCGGCGCCGCGGCCGCGGAAGGCCCGCAGCCACAGGCGGAGGGCGTAGGCCGCGGTGAGGAGGGCGGTGAGCAGCCCGGCGACGAGGACGGTCCAGCCCGCCCCGGCGGGGGCTACCGTCCGGTCCCCGAGCGCGGTGTGCTCGGCGGCCACGAGGACGGCTTCCTTGGAGAAGAAGCCGGCGAAGGGCGGGATCGCGGCGAGTGCGAGGAGGGCGACGGTCATCGTCCAGTACGCGTCGGGGACGCGCTTCGCGAGGCCGCTCATGCGGGACATGGCGGTGAGCGAGTTCGTCCCGGCGGCGTGGATGACCGTGCCGGCGGCGAGGAAGAGGAGCGCCTTGAAGGCGGCGTGCGAGAGGAGGTGGAAGACGGCGGCCCCGCGGTCGCCGACGGCGAGGGCGCCGGCCATGTAGCCGAGCTGGCCGATCGTCGAGTAGGCGAGCACCCGCTTGATGTCGTCCTGGGCGAGCGCGGCCAGGGCCGAGCCGACCATCGTGATCGCGGCCATGACGGCGAGGACCGTCATCGCGGCGGCGGACTCGGCGAAGACGGGCAGCAGCCGGGCCGTGAAGTAGATGCCGGCGGCGACCATCGTCGCCGCGTGGATGAGCGCGGAGACGGGGGTGGGGCCGGCCATCGCGTCCGGGAGCCAGGTGTGCAGCGGGAACTGCGCGGACTTTCCGGCGACGCCCGCGAGCAGCAGCAGGGCGATCAGGGTGGGGTGGTCGATGCCGCCGCTCGCGACGGCGCCGAGGACCCCGGTGATCCGGAAGGTGCCGGCGTCGGTGGCGAGCGCGAAGAGACCGATGAGGAAGGGGACGTCACCGAGCTTGGTGACGAGGAAGGCCTTGAGGGAGGCGGCCCGCGCCTCCGGGGTCTCCCAGTAGTGGCCGACGAGGAAGTACGAGCAGATGCCCATGATCTCCCAGCCGACCAGGAGCACCATCAGGTCGCCGGAGTAGACGACGAGCAGCATCGCGGAGGTGAAGAGGGAGACGAGCGCGGCGTACGAGGGGTAGCGCGGGTCGTCGCGGAGGTAGCCCGTCGAGTAGATCTGCACGCAGGTCGCGACGACGCCGACGAGGACGGCGACGAGGGCGGCGAAGCCGTCGATGTACAGGGCCAGGTCGATGGGGACCGAACCGGTCGGGGTGAGCTCGGTGGCCGCGTCGATCGCCTTGCCGCCGCCCTGGCGGGCCGTGACCAGGGCGGCGAGGACGGCCGCCGCGAACGTCGGGAGTACGGCGAGGGGCCGGACGAAGCCGGGCGCGGTGCGGCCCAGGAGGAGTCCGGCGACGGAGCCGAGGAAGGGCAGGAGGGGGACGAGGACGGCCAGGGTCGTGGTGGTCACGCGGTGGCCTCGGCCTTCTCGCCGTGGGGCGTCTCGTCGGTGGGCGCCGCGGCGGCGCCCGCCTCGTCGGTTCCGTCGTCCGGGGAGCCGGGGCGCTCCGCCGTGTCGCGGAGGCGGTCGACGTCCGCGGTGCCGCGGTTGCGGTGGACCATCAGGACGATCGCGAGGCCGATGCCGATCTCCGCTGCGGCGACGGCGATGGTGAAGAGGGTGAGTGCCTGCCCGGCGTGCAGGGTGTCGCGGAGCCAGACGTCGAAGGCGACCAGGTTGAGGTTGACGGCGTTGAGCATCAGCTCGACGGACATCAGGACCAGGATCGCGTTGCGGCGGGCGAGCACTCCGTACACGCCGACACAGAAGAGGAGCGCGGCGAGGACCGCGGGATAGGCGAGGTGCATCAGCGCTCCTGCTCCTTCTTGCGGGAGAGGACGATCGCGCCGACCAGCGCGGCCAGGAGGAGCACCGAGAGGGCCTCGAAGGGCAGCACCCAGTGCTTGAAGAGCGTGGCGCCGGTGACCTCGGTGGAGCCCTGGACGGCGCCGTCCAGGTCGATCCAGGTCGTGCGGAACGCGTCGACGACGACCCAGACGAGCGCGACGGCGGCGGCGAGCGCGACGCCGAGGGCGACCGGGCGGTTGCCGGAGTCGGCGTCCGGGGAGCGGCCGATGGGGGCCTTGGTGAGCATGAGGCCGAAGAGGAGGAGGACGACGACGGAGCCGACGTAGATCAGCACCTGGACCCAGGCGATGAACTCGGCGGTCAGCAGGAGGTACTCGACGGCGAGACCGCCGAGCGCCACGACCAGCCAGAGCGCGGCGTGGACAAGCTGGCGGGTGGTGACGGTGACGACGGCGGCGCCGAGGGTGACGAGGCCGACGAGGAGGAAGGCGATCTCGACGCCGGAGGGCGAGAGGAAGCCGGGGGTCTCGGCGGCGGCCTGTGCTGCCAGGATCACTGCTGCTCCTCCTCGGGCCGGGCCGGGGGCTGGACCGGGGACTCGGCCTGGGGCTCCGCCGGGGGCTCGGGCTCGGCCTCTGCCCGGGCCGCTGCCGCGGCCTCTGCCTGGGCCGCTGCTTCGGCCGCTGCCTTCTCGGCCGCCTTCTCCGCCGCCTTCCGGGCCGCGGCGATCTCCTTCGGTTCCTCCGCCTTCGGGTCGAGCGCGGGCGGCTCCGGGACCGTCCACATCCACTCGCGGAGCTTGTCCCGCTCGTGGGTGAGCTCGTGGATGTCGGTCTCCGCGTACTCGAACTCGGGCGACCAGAAGAGCGCGTCGAAGGGGCACACCTCGATGCAGATACCGCAGTACATGCAGAGCGAGAAGTCGATGGCGAACCGGTCGAGCACGTTCCGGCTGCGCTCGCGGCCACCGGGGGCGGCGGGCGGCACCGTCTCCTTGTGGGAGTCGATGTAGATGCACCAGTCGGGGCACTCGCGGGCGCAGAGCATGCAGACCGTGCAGTTCTCCTCGAACAGCCCGATGACCCCGCGGGTGCGGGGCGGCAGCTCGGGCTGGACGTCCGGGTACTGCGCGGTGACGGTCTTCCTCGTCATCGTGCGGAGCGTGACGGCGAGCCCCTTGGCGAGGCCGGAGCCGGGGATGGGCATTACTGGATCGCCACCTTCACGATGCCGGTGAGCGCGATCTGCGCGAGAGCGAGCGGGACGAGCGTCGTCCAGGCCAGCTTCTGGAGCTGGTCCTCGCGCAGGCGCGGGTAGGTCACCCGCAGCCAGATCACGACGAAGGCGAGGACGGCGGTCTTGAGCAGGGTCCAGACCCAGCCGAGGCCGTCGGCACCGAAGGGGCCGTGCCAGCCGCCGAGGAAGAGGACGGTGGTGAGACCGCAGAGGACGACGATGCCCGCGTACTCGGCGAGCAGGAAGAGCGCGAAGCGGAGGCCGGTGTACTCGGTGTACGCGCCGAAGATGATCTCCGAGTCGGCGACCGGCATGTCGAACGGCGGCCGCTGGAGCTCGGCGAGGCCGGCCACGAAGAAGACGATCGCGCCGACGATCTGCCAGGGCAGCCACCACCACTCGAAGGCGTTCAGGATGCCGGGGAGGGAGACGGTGCCGGCGGCCATCGCGACGGAGGCGGCGGCGAGCAGCATCGGGAGCTCGTACGCGAGCAGCTGAGCGGCGGTGCGGAGGCCGCCCAGCAGGGAGAACTTGTTGGCGGAGGCCCAGCCGGCCATGAGGCTGCCGAGCACACCGACGCCCATGACCGCCAGCACGAAGAAGACGCCCGCGTCGACGACCTGCCCGACCGCGCCCTCGCTCGGGCCGATCGGGATGGCGAGGAGGACGAGGAGGTACGGGAGGAGGGCGACGGCCGGGGCGAGCTGGAAGACCCGGCGGTCCGCGTCCTTCGGGACGACGTCCTCCTTCTGCGCGAACTTCACGCCGTCGGCGACGAGCTGCGCCCAGCCGTGGAAGCCGCCGGCGTACATGGGGCCGAGGCGGCCCTGCATGTGGGCCATGACCTTGTGCTCGGCCTGCCCGACGACCAGGGGCAGGACGAGGAAGAGGCCGAAGACGATCAGGAGCCGGACGGCGACGTCGAGTGCGTCGTTCACGCGGGGTCGCCTCCGGCGGGGTCGGTGGGTTCGGATTCGGGTTCGGGTTCGGGTTCGGTGCTCTTCTCGGCGCTCGCGGCTGCGCCTCCCCGCCCTGCGGGCGGCGGGCCTTCGGCCGGGGCCGGGGCCGGCCCAGTGGCCGGGGCCGGGGCCGGCCCAGTGGCCGGGGTATCGGTCTTCGCCGGTGCTTCCGGCTCGGCCGGAGCGGCCGGGTCCGCCGGAGCTTCCGTGTCCGCCGGAGCTTCCGGCTGCGCCGGACCGGCCGGGACGTCGGCGGCCGGAGCCGCCTCGGCCTCGGAGACCTCGCCGCCGGTCGGCGTGGCCGCCGCCTTCGGCTCGGCCGGGGTGGCCGGGGCCGCCTCGGTCGCGGCTGTCTCGGCCGGGGACGCCTCGGTCCGGGCCGTCTCGGCCGGGGACGCCTCGGCCCGGGTTTCCGGCTGTGGCGGCTTCTCGTCGAAGGCCGGGCGGGCGTGGTGCCAGGGGGCGTCCGAGCTACGCGTGCGCGGGGTGGCGGACGTAGCCGCGTCCGGCGCCGTCTGGCTCGCCGAACCGTCCGAGGCCGAGCGCGAGCGGCGGGCGGGCGTGCCCGGCTCCGCCTGGCTCGCCGAACCGTCGGCTGCCGTGCGGGATCGGCGTGGCGGGCGGGTCGTCGGGGGTTCGGGCGGCGTGCCCTGGTCCTCAGGGGCCGGGGCCGCCTGGCTCGCCGAACCGTCCGAGGCCGAGCGGGAACGGCGTACCGGTGCACCGGGTTCGGCCTGGCCGGCCGAGCCGTCGGCACCCGCGCCCGGGGCCGCCTGGCTCGCCGAACCGTCCGAGGCCGAGCGCGAGCGGCGTACCGGTGCGCCGGGTTCGGCCTGGCCGGCCGAGCCGTCGGCACCCGCCTCCGGCGCCGCCTGGCTCGCCGATCCCTCCGACGCCGTACGGGAACGGCGAACCGGGGCGCCCGCCTCCGGAGTCGCCTGGCTCGCCGAGCCTTCTGTCACCGAGCGGGCGCGGCGGGGCGGGGCTTCCGTGCCTTCTGCGGCTGGTCGGGGGCGGGCCGTTCGGGTGGGGCGGGTCGGGGCCGGGGGGAGCTGGCCCTTCAGGGGGCCCCATTCGTTGGGGTCCGGGACGCCCGGCGGGAGCATCTGGCGGCGCTTCGGGCCTCCGCCGTCGTGGGACTCGCCCGGCTCCTTCGCGCCGGGCCAGGCCTTCGCGACCCGGGCCGCGAGGACGAAGTCCTTGCGGAGCGGGTGGCCCTCGAAGTTCTCCGGGAGGAGGAGCGGGACGAGGTGCGGGTGGCCCGTGAAGTCCACGCCGAACATCTCGTGGGTCTCGCGCTCGTGCCAGCCCGCGCCCGCGTACACCCCGATCGCCGTCGGGAGGGCCGGGGCATCGTGCGGGACCGTGGTGCGGAGGAGGATCCGCCGCGGCGGCCGCCCGGCCGTGAGGGCGACGACGTGGGCGCAGACGCGGAAGCCCGTGCCGGGTTCGTCGACCGCGCTCAGCCAGTCGAAGTAGGTGCAGCCCAGCTCGTCGCGGGCCGTGGTGAGGGCCGTGATCCAGGCGGCCGGCGGGACGTCGACCGTCAGCAGGTCGTAGGCGTGCTCCGCCGTCGCCTCCTCGCCGAAGATCTCGGTGACGGAGTCGGGGAGGGAGTCGTGGAGGGAGTCGAACGTGCTCATGACGTGGCTCCCGGCGGGGGCGTCAGGGGGCTCGTCAGCTCCGCGACCGACGCGGTCGTGGCGTACCGATCCGCCAGGCTCTCGCGCGCGATCTTCTCCTGGAGCTTGAGGATGCCCTGGAGGAGCGCCTCCGGCCGCGGCGGGCAGCCCGGCACGTAGACGTCGACCGGGATGATCTGGTCGACGCCCTTCGTGACCGAGTACGAGTCCCAGTAAGGGCCGCCGCAGTTGGAGCAGGCGCCGAAGGAGATCACGTACTTCGGTTCGGGCATCTGCTCGTACAGCCGCTTCACGGCGGGGGCCATCTTGTCCGTCACCGTGCCGGAGACGATCATCAGGTCGGCCTGGCGCGGTCCGGGCGCGAAGGGGATCACGCCGAGCCGGATGAAGTCGTGCCGGGCCATGGACGCGGCGATGAACTCGATCGCGCAGCAGGCGAGGCCGAAGTTGAAGACCCACAGGCTGTAGCGGCGGCCCCAGTTCAGGACCACCTTCATCGGCTCGGGCGCCAGGCGGGCGAGCGGCCCCAGCGTGGGTGCGGGCAGCGGTGTTACGTCCATGTCAGGACGCCCTTCTTGTACGCGTAGAGCAGCCCGACGGCCAGGAAGCCGAGGAAGACGAACATCTCGACCAGGGTCGTCGCGCCGTAGCCGGGCGCCGCGAAGACCGTCGCCCAGGGGAAGAGGAAGATCGAGTCGACGGCGAAGATGACGTAGAGGAAGGCGTACACGTAGTAGCGGACCTGGGTGTGTGCCCAGCCCTCCCCCACGGGGTCGACGCCGCACTCGTAGGTGAGGAGCTTCTCGGGCGTCGGCACGACGGGCCTGAGCAGCCGGTTGGCCGTGAAGGCCACGGCGACGAAGAGCACGCCGACGACGGCGAGCACGCCGACGACGGAGTACGTCTGGAAGTAGTCCGCCGCGTCGGCCGCGACAACGGTCGGTTCCCGCACGTCCGCCCCTCGGTCTCGGTGTCTCATGGGTCACTTCTGTTGTTGTACGCACGCGAGTCTAGGCCCTGCTAAAGGGACCGTAAGCAGTCCCCGTCCAGTCCGTGAGCACTCCGTGAGCAGTCCGTGAGCCGTCCCCGGGCGGTGCCCCGGTTCCCTTCGGCGCGGGCTCCGGTCCCGGGCCCCGGTGGGGATATCCCTACGTGTTCTCACCGACCTCCCCCATGGCGTCACGCTCTCCGCGACCGGCAGTCTGGGGACCATGAGCGCCGATCTTGAATCCCCCGCCGCCCCCCGTCCACCCGTGCGATCCGCCTACGGCAAGGAGACCTGGAAGGAGATCGCCTTCCTCCTCTCCAATCTCTTCACGTCCCTGGCCGGCTTCGTCTACGCGGTCGTGACCGTCCTGGTCGGGGTGAGCCTCTCCGTCACGGTGATCGGGCTGCCGCTGCTCGCCCTCGGGCTCGGCGGCGCGCGGTGGATCGGACGGTCGGAGCGGGCGAGGGCCCGCTCGCTGCTCGGGGTGCGCGTGCCGGAGCCGTCGCGGATGCCGAAGGGCCACGGATTCCTCGGCTGGCTGTGGTCCTCGCTGAAGGACCCGGTGGCCTGGCGGACCCAGCTGTACGGGCTGATCCGGCTGCCCTGGGGCATCGTGACGTTCACCGTCACCCTGGTCTCGCTCCTGATCCTCTGGCCCGTCCTGCCGTTCATCTCCCGCGGCCTGTCCAACGGCGACCGGGGCATGGTCCGCGGGCTGCTCTCGCCCTCCGACGAGCTGGAGCGGCGGATCGCCGAGCTGGAGTCGGACCGGGGCGTGGTCGTGGACACGGCCGCGGCGGACCTGCGGCGCATCGAGCGCGATCTGCACGACGGCGCGCAGGCGCGGCTGGTCGCCCTCGCGATGGGGCTCGGCCTCGCGAAGGAGAAGCTGCTGGAGGACCCGGAGGGGGCCGCGGCGATGGTCGACGAGGCCCACGGCGAGGTGAAGCTCGCGCTCCAGGAGCTGCGGGACCTGGCCCGGGGCATCCACCCGGCGGTCCTCACGGACCGGGGGCTGAGCGCAGCGCTCTCCTCGGTGTCCGCGCGGTGCACGGTCCCGGTGAAGGTGTCGGTGGACCTGGCGGAGCGGCCGGCGGAGGCGATCGAGGGCATCGCGTACTTCACGGTCTCGGAGCTGCTCCAGAACGTCTCCAAGCACGCACGTGCCCGGTCCGCGTCCGTGGAGGTGTGGAGGTCGGAGGAGCGGCTGATGCTCCAGGTGCGCGACGACGGCGTCGGCGGGGCGCGGCTCGACGGCGGGTCGGGGCTCGCGGGGCTGACGGAGCGGCTCGGGGCGGTGGACGGGCTCCTCGTCGTCGACTCCCCGGAGGGCGGTCCGACGACGATCACGGCGGAGCTGCCGTGGCGCTCCCGACCGGCGGCGTGAGCCTCGGGGAGGCCCGGACGCGGGCCTGACCGAGGCCGGGGCCCGCTGGGCCCGGGCCCGCCTGAGGCCCCGCGACCGCCTGAGGCCCCGCGACCGCGCGATGCCCAGGCCCGCCCGCCCCCCTGGGCGCAGGTAGGGAAAACCCCCCTCCCGAGACGCCCACTCCCCTCATGGTCCGGGGCCCGGCGGGACGGAACCCTGGAAGGCGTCACAGCACGGCGCTCACACCACCGCCCCCCCAGCAGAGAAGGACGACCGCGATGGCCTCCCCCCGACTTCCCGCCGCGATCAGCGCGCCGTTCGAGGCCCGCACCTGGCGTGCGCTCGGCTACGTGCTGATCGGGCTGCCGCTCAGCGTCTGCTGGTTCGCGCTGTCCGTCGCCTTCGTCTCGGCCGGCGCCGGGCTGCTCATCACCTTCCTCGGGGTGCCGGTCCTGGCCGGGGCGCTCGCGATGTGCCGGGGGTTCGGTGCGGTCGAGCGGGCCCGGGCTCGGGCGCTCCTCGGTGTCGACGTGAAGGCGCCGGCGCCGGTGCGCGGCAAGACCGGCGGGGCGCTCCCCTGGATGGGCGCCATGCTGAAGAACGGGGCCTCGTGGCGCCACCTGCTGTACGCGGTCGTCCACATGCCGTGGGCGATCTTCGGCTTCACCGTGACGGTGGCGCTGTGGGGCTGGGGCTGGGGCCTCTTCACGTACCCGCTGTGGCGGTGGACCTTCCCGGCGTACGTGGGCCAGGACGGCATCCAGCTGTACGGGGACGCCACGCACAGCTTCTACCTCGACTCGCCGTTCGAGATCGCGGTGACCAGCGCGATCGGCCTGCTGTTCGTCCTGCTCGGGCCGTGGGTGCTGCGCGGGGTCGTGGCGGTCGACAGGGTCCTCGTCGCCGGGCTGCTCGGTCCTTCGCGGCTGGCGTCCCGGGTGACGGAGCTGGAGTCGGACCGGGGCGTGGTCGTGGACACGGCCGCGGCGGACCTGCGGCGCATCGAGCGGGACCTGCACGACGGTCCGCAGGCCCGGCTGGCCTCGCTCGCGATGGACCTGGGGCTCGCGAAGGAGAAGCTGGCGGAGGACCCGAAGGCCGCGGCGGCGATGGTCGACGAGGCGCACGGCGAGGTGAAGGTGGCCCTTCAGGAGCTGCGGGACCTGGCCCGGGGCATCCACCCGGCGGTCCTCACGGACCGGGGGCTGGACGCGGCGCTGTCGTCGGTGGCCTCCCGGTGCGCGGTGCCGGTGTCGGTGGACGTGGACCTGCCGGCCCGGCCGGTCGCGGCGATCGAGGGCATCGCGTACTTCACGGTCTCGGAGCTGCTGCAGAACGTCTCCCGGCACGCTCGGGCGCGGCGCGCCTGGGTGGACGTGTGGCGGGCGGGCGACCGGCTGATGCTCCAGGTGCGGGACGACGGTGTGGGCGGCGCGGAGGCGGCGGCGGGCCGGAGTCTGGCGGGGCTGTCCGAGCGGGTCGGGGCGGTCGACGGCGTGCTGGCGGTGGACTCGCCCGCCGGCGGTCCGACGACCGTGACGGTCGAGCTGCCCTGGCGGGCGTAGCCCGTACGGCTCGGGTGGACCGGACCGCGCCTGGACCGTACGGCCGGGGCGGCCCGGGCCGTACGCGGGCGAGGCCGTGCGCGGACGGGCCCGTGCGCGGACCGGACCCGCACGGACCGGACGCGCGTGGTCCGGACCCGCGCGGACCGGGCGGCGCGTGCGGAGACCGGACGGCGACCGTCCGTCCCGGGGGCTCGCCTCGGGGCGGGCGGCTTCCTGCGATGCTGGGGGTCTGACGGACTTTTCGACCTTCGGAACAGGGGGCTGTGCGGCGTGGTCGTACAAGAGGTGACGGACCGGGTGCGGGTGGTGATCGCGGAGGACTCGGTGCTGCTCCGCGAGGGGCTGACCCGGCTGCTGACCGACCGGGGGCACGAGGTCGTCGCCGGGGTGGGTGACGGCGAGGCGCTGGTGAAGCTGGTGGCCGGGCTCGCGGACGAGGGCGCGCTGCCGGACGTGGTGGTGGCGGACGTGCGGATGCCGCCGACGCACACGGACGAGGGCGTGCGGGCGGCGGTGCGGCTGCGGAAGGAGTATCCGGGGCTGGGTGTCCTGGTGCTGTCGCAGTACGTGGAGGAGCAGTACGCCACCGAACTGCTGGCCGGTTCGAGCCGGGGCGTCGGCTATCTGCTGAAGGACCGGGTCGCGGAGGTCCGCGAGTTCGTGGACGCGGTCGTGCGGGTCGCCGGGGGCGGTACGGCCCTGGACCCCGAGGTGGTGCAGCAGCTGCTGGGCCGGTCCCGGCAGCAGGACGTGCTGGCGAACCTGACCCCGCGCGAGCGGGAGGTCCTCGGTCTGATGGCGGAGGGGCGGACGAACTCGGCGATCGCGCGGCAGCTGGTGGTGAGCGACGGCGCGGTGGAGAAGCACATCAGCAACATCTTCCTGAAACTGGGCCTCTCCCCGAGTGACGGTGATCATCGACGGGTACTCGCGGTGTTGACGTATCTGAAGTCCTGAAAATCTGACACCCTGTCAGATGACGCACTCGGCCGAGCCGGGCCGAGTGCGGCTGGAGCGAGGCCGGAGCGAGGCCGGAGTGAGATCGGCGAGGCTGGGTCGTGTTCGACAGCCGGAGGGTCCTAGATCCAAAGGATGAGGCGTAACGCGACCTTCCGGAACAATCCGGGTGGCGACAGAACGTGACGATTCAGGGCAAGAGGGCGTCTCACAAAGAGGTCCGCAATACGAGAAGTCCCCGGAAGGCCCCCCTTACCGTCGTAGGGTGGGCCACGGGACGACCGGTGATCGGCCGGCGTCTCCCGAGCCTTCTCCCGCCTCCGGCGGAGAGTCCCCTTGCCACGAGGGAGGTCCAGTTCAGTGACCAGCCAGGTCAGTAGCGAGGCCGGTGAGGCCCTGCTCGGGGAGCAGCGCAGCGCCCCGGCGACGGCCCACCACGGCACCGAGAAGGAAGTGCGCCGACTCGACCGCGTGATCATCCGCTTCGCGGGCGACTCCGGTGACGGCATGCAGCTCACGGGTGACCGCTTCACCTCGGAGACGGCGTCCTTCGGGAACGACCTCTCCACGCTGCCGAACTTCCCGGCCGAGATCCGCGCACCCGCCGGAACCCTGCCGGGCGTCTCGTCCTTCCAGCTGCACTTCGCCGACCACGACATCCTGACCCCGGGCGACGCCCCGAACGTGCTGGTGGCGATGAACCCGGCCGCCCTCAAGGCGAACATCGGCGACGTGCCGCGCGGCGGCGAGATCATCGTCAACACCGACGAGTTCGCCAAGCGCGCCATGGCCAAGGTCGGCTACGCGACCTCGCCCCTGGAGGACGGGTCGCTGGACGCGTACCACGTGCATCCGGTGCCGCTGACGACGCTGACCATCGAGGCCCTCAAGGAGTTCGGCCTGTCCCGGAAGGAGGCCGAGCGGAGCAAGAACATGTTCGCGCTCGGGCTGCTCTCCTGGATGTACCACCGGCCGACCGAGGGCACCGAGACCTTCCTGCGGAGCAAGTTCGCGAAGAAGCCGCAGATCGCCGAGGCCAACGTGGCCGCCTTCCGGGCCGGCTGGAACTTCGGCGAGACCACCGAGGACTTCGCCGTCTCCTACGAGGTCGCCCCGGCGACCCGCGCCTTCCCCACCGGCACGTACCGGAACATCTCCGGGAACCTGGCCCTCTCGTACGGCCTGATCGCCGCCGGCCGCCAGGCGGACCTGCCGATCTACCTGGGCTCGTACCCGATCACCCCGGCCTCGGACATCCTCCACGAGCTGTCCAAGCACAAGAACTTCGGCGTGCGCACCTTCCAGGCCGAGGACGAGATCGCCGGCATCGGCGCCGCGCTCGGCGCCGCCTTCGGCGGCTCGCTCGGTGTGACGACGACGTCCGGACCCGGTGTGGCCCTGAAGTCGGAGACGATCGGCCTCGCGGTCTCCCTGGAGCTGCCGCTGCTGATCATCGACATCCAGCGCGGCGGCCCGTCCACCGGTCTGCCCACCAAGACCGAGCAGGCCGACCTCCTCCAGGCCATGTACGGCCGCAACGGCGAGGCGCCGGTGCCGATCGTGGCCCCGAAGACGCCCGGAGACTGCTTCGACGCGGCCCTGGAGGCGGCGCGGATCGCCCTCACGTACCGCACGCCCGTCTTCCTGCTCTCCGACGGCTACCTCGCCAACGGCTCCGAGCCCTGGCGCGTCCCGGACGTGGACGAGCTCCCCGACCTGCGGACCCAGTTCGCGACCGGGCCGAACCACACGCTCGACGACGGCACCGAGGTCTTCTGGCCGTACAAGCGCAACCCCGAGACCCTGGCCCGCCCCTGGGCCGTGCCCGGCACCCCCGGCCTCGAACACCGCATCGGCGGCATCGAGAAGCAGGACGGCACGGGCAACATCTCGTACGACCCCGCGAACCACGAGTTCATGGTCCGCACCCGCCAGGCCAAGATCGACGGCATCGACGTCCCGGACATCGAGGTCGACGACCCGGACGGCGCGAGCACCCTGGTCCTCGGCTGGGGCTCCACCTACGGGCCGATCACCGCCGCCGTCCGCCGCATCCGCCGGGAGAACGGCCACATCGCCCGGGCCCACCTGCGCCACCTCAACCCCTTCCCGAAGAACCTCGGCGAGGTGCTGAGGCGGTACGAGAAGGTCGTCGTCCCCGAGATGAACCTCGGCCAGCTCGCCACCCTCGTCCGGGCGAAGTACCTCGTCGACGCCCGCAGCCACACCCAGGTCAACGGCATGCCGTTCAAGGCCGAGCAGCTCGCCGCCGCCCTCAAGGAGGCCATCGATGCCTGAGCCCACGGAGACGCTGCTGAACCTGGTGCCCAAGGCCGAGGCCCAGCAGTCGATGAAGGACTTCAAGTCCGACCAGGAGGTGCGGTGGTGCCCCGGCTGCGGTGATTACGCGGTCCTCGCCGCCGTCCAGGGCTTCATGCCCGAACTCGGCCTGGCGAAGGAGAACATCGTCTTCGTCTCGGGCATCGGCTGCTCCTCCCGCTTCCCGTACTACATGAACACGTACGGGATGCACTCCATCCACGGCCGCGCCCCGGCGATCGCCACCGGCCTCGCGACCTCCCGCCGCGACCTGTCCGTCTGGGTCGTCACGGGCGACGGCGACGCGCTGTCCATCGGCGGCAACCACCTCATCCACGCGCTCCGCCGCAACGTCAACCTGAAGATCCTGCTCTTCAACAACCGGATCTACGGGCTGACCAAGGGCCAGTACTCGCCCACCTCCGAGGTCGGCAAGATCACCAAGTCGACCCCGATGGGCTCGCTCGACGCGCCCTTCAACCCGGTGTCGCTCGCGCTCGGCGCGGAGGCCTCCTTCGTGGCCCGCACGGTCGACTCCGACCGCAAGCACCTCACCGAGGTCCTGCGCCAGGCCGCCGACCACAACGGCACGGCGCTGGTCGAGATCTACCAGAACTGCAACATCTTCAACGACGGCGCCTTCGAGGTCCTCAAGGACAAGGACCAGGCCAAGGAGGCCGTCATCCGCCTGGAGCACGGGCAGCCGGTCCGCTTCGGCGCCGAGCTCGACAAGGGCGTCGTCCGCGACCCGGCCACCGGCGACCTCCACGTCGTCACCGTCACCCCGGAGAACGAGTCGCGGATCCTCGTCCACGACGCCCACGCGGCCACCCCCACGACCGCCTTCGCGCTCTCGCGGCTCGCGGACCCGGACACCCTCCACCAGACGCCCATCGGGGTGTTCCGGTCGGTGGACCGCCCGGTCTACGACACGCTGATGGCGGAGCAGCTCGACACGGCGGTGGAGCAGTACGGCAAGGGCGACCTGGGCCGGCTCCTCACCGGCAACGACACGTGGACGGTGGCGGGCTGACGCGCGGGTGGGTGTGAGGGGCCCGGTCGACACGAGTCGGCCGGGCCCTTTTATGTGTCCTTCGCCGCCGCCTCGTCGAACTTCCCGAGGAAGCGGGGCACTCCGCCCTTCACCTGCCAGAGGAAGAGGCCCAGGAGGGCGACGGGCAGGTTCCCCTGCGTCCGGTTCACGTACTCCTTGACGATCCCTTGGTACGAGCTCCGCACCAGGCTGTTCCGGAGACCCGCGGCCACCGATTCGGCGTTGCCGGCGCTCGCGGCACGCAGCCCCTGGAGCGCCCAGTTGGTGGCGTCGTACGCCTCCGTCGCGAACCGTTCGACGGGGGTCCCGGCGGAGAGACCCCAGCGCTTCCGGTACGCGGCCGTGAACGTCCGCGCCGCCGGGAGCCCGTCGGGATCCACGTAGCCCGTGCCGAAGTACCAGCCCTCGGCGGCCGGGCCCGCGACGGCGAGGAACTCCGGCTGGAGCACGTACTCGACGCTGCCGCAGGGGCCCCGGTAGCCCTGGTCGCGCAGGGCCCTGGCACACAGCGCGGCCCGGCGCGGCGACGCCCCCGCGAAGAACACGCCCTGCGGGTCGGTCGCGAGGGCGGCGCGTACGGCGGCGCCGAAGTCCTCGCTGTCCGCCTCCACGGGGTGCGAGGTCACCGATCCGTCCTTCTTCCCGGACGGCGGGTAGTCCTTCAGGTTCTTGACGAGCAGCCAGCTGTACTCTCCGGCGGCCCGGTCCTCCACGACGGCGGTCCGGTAGGCCTCGTGCTCGATGAGATAGCGGACGAAGGCGAGGGACATCATCCCCTGCTGGGTTCGGGGCTGGAAGTAGGTGGTCTTGACCTCCTGGCCCTTGATCTGAGTGGCCGGGACGTCGGCGATGACGCTCGCCAACGACATCGCGTGGAGCGTGAGTTCGTTCGCGGCGGCGGCCGCGGTCGGTGCCGTCGTCGGCCCCAGGACGCCGATCAGTGTCGGGTCCTTGAGCAGAGCCAGCGCGGCGGCCTTGGCGCGCTCCGGCTTCCCCCCGTCGTCCTCGACCCGGAGTCGTACGTCGCACGGCCGGTCGGCGCGGGCGTTGAACTCCTCCACGGCCAGCCGGATGCCTCGCTCCTGCCCCCGCCCGTCCGACTTGGTGGGGCCGCTCAGGTCGGTGAGGACGCCGATCGTGTACGAGGCGAGGGGGCCGCCGGTGCCGCCCGTTCCCGTGCCCGTCCCGCCCGGTGAACGGGTCAGGAGCCAGGCCGTGAGGCCGCCCGCACCCGCGACGGCGGCGGTGGAGCCGGCGATCAGCAGCCGACGCCGCGAGACTCCGGTGGGCCGGTCCTCCCGGGTGAGCAGGGTCGGGTCGGCGACGGGCAGGTCGAGGACGCGGGTGGAGCGCTGGGCGATCAGGGCGGGCAGGCCGGGTGGGAGCCAGTCGCCCGCCGGGCCGTCGGCCGCGCCCAGCGCGGCCCGCACGTCGGCGGCCGTGGGGCGGTCCGCCGGGTCCTTGGCGAGGCAGGCGGTGACGAGCGGGAGGAGGGTGTCCGGTAGGCCGTCGAGCTCGGGTTCCTCGTGGACGGTGCGGTAGACGACGGCGGCCACCGCGCCCGTGCCGAAGGGGCGTTCGCCGGTGAGGGCGTAGGCGAGGACGCAGCCGAGCGAGAAGACGTCGCTGGCCGGGCCGACCTCGCCCGCCCCGGTGACGCGGGCCTGTTCCGGGGCGAGGAAGCCGGGGGTGCCGATCATCGCGTCGGTGGCGGTCAGGGCGGTCGCTCCGGCGGAGCGGGCGATGCCGAAGTCGATGAGGCGGGGCCCGTCGAGGGCGAGGAGGACGTTCCCCGGCTTCACGTCCCGGTGGACGAGCCCGGCCTCGTGCATGTCGGTGAGGGCGGAGGCGAGCCGGGCGCCCAGGGCCCGGACGGTCGGCTCGGGGAGGGCGCCGTGCAGGGCGACGGCCTCGGCGAGCGAGGGGCCGGGCACGTACTCGGTGGCGAGCCAGGGTTCACGGGCCTCCGGGTCGGCGCCGAGGACGCGGACGACCCAGCGGCCGGTGATCCGCTCGGCGGCGCGGGCCTCGCGGCGGAACCGTTCCCGGAAGCCGGGGTCGGCGGCGTGCTCGGCGCGGATGAGCTTGAGCGCGGCGAGCGTCCCGCCGGCGGAACGGGCGAGGAAGACCACGCCCATGCCGCCGGCGCCGAGCCGCCCGAGCAGCCGGTAGCCGGCGAGGGTCGACGGGTCGGCCTTGCGGAGCGGCTGCACGGGTCAGGCCTTCTTGTCGTTCTTCTTGGGCTTGCTCGGCAGCAGGGGCGCGGAGCCGATCGGCTTGTACGCGCCGTTCTGCACGGCGAAGACGAAGGTGCCGCCGCTCCCCAGGTCGCCGTATTCGTTGAAGTTGTACCCGCCCATCACGCCCTTGTAGTTCTGCTTGCGCAGCGCTGCCCACAGGCCCTTGCGCGCGGGTCTGCCGCCGGCCTTCGCCTGGGCCTTCAGCTGCTCGATCGTCATCGTGACGACGTCGTACGACTCGCCCGCGTAGTACGCGGGGGCCGTCCCGAACCGCTTGCGATGGGCGGCGGTGAAGGCGGCGGCCGTCTTCTGGGTCGCGGGGTCGGCGACGGGCGCGCACACGAACCAGCCCTCGGCGGCCGCCCCGGCCTGCTTGAGGAAGTCCTGGCCGAAGACGGCCTGGCCGGTGAACCTCGGTCCGGTGAAGCCGAGTTCGGTGAGGGCTCGGGCGGCGTGGACGGCGGTCTCGGTGACACCGCAGTGGACGTAGGCGTCGATGCCGGCGTCGATCATCTCGCCGAGCACCCGGCGGTACGCGCGCGCGTCGGCGCGGGCGGGGACGACCCGGAAGTGCGGGGGGATCCCGGCCTGCCCGAAGCCGAAGCGGACGCCGCCGGTGACCTGCCAGCTGTAGTGGTCCTCGGTCCGGTCCTCCAGGACCCCTGGGCGGCGGATCGCGGGCAGCAGGGTGGCGGCGAAGGAGAGGTGGGTGCCCGCGCTGATGTGGTTGGGGATGGCGCGCAGGAGCGTCTCGTTCCACGAGCTGCCCGAGCGCAGGGTGAGCAGGTTGTATCCGGCCGAGACCGTGATCAGAGGGATGCCGGCCTCCTCGAAGGCGGGCATGACGGCCTGGCCGACGGCGTCGGTGGTGGGGCCGAGGACCGCGAGGACGCCGGGGTCGGTGGTGAGGGGCTTGACGGTCTCCAGGACGCGGGTCGCGTCGCCCCGGTCGTCGACCACCTTGAGGGCGAGCGTGAAGGGCTTGTCCTTGCGGGCGTTGAACTGCTCGACGGCGAGGCGCGCGCCGCGCTCCTGGGCCCGGCCGATCTCCTTGGCGGGCCCGGACAGGTCGGCGAGGACGCCGATCGTCCAGCTGGTGCGGGGCGGTACGGGCTTCTTGCCGCCCTTGCCGTCCGTCTCCTCGTCGTCCCCGAGCCCCGCCCAGACGGCGGCCGCGCCGCCGCCGACGGCCAGCACGGCGGCGCCCGACGCGAGCAGCAGGAAGCCGCGTCGGCTCTTCTCCGGGGCGGCCGTGCCGGAGGTGCCGCCGGCCTCGGTGACGTCGATCTCGGGGAGGGCGAGCATCCGGGCGGAGCGTTCGGCGATGGTCCGGACGACGGGGGCGGGCAGCCATTCGGCACCGTCGCCGGGGCGGTCCTCGACGAGCTGGACCCCGATCTCGGCCGCGGTGGGCCGTCCGGCCGGGTCCTTGGCGAGGCAGGAGCGGACGAGGTCGAGCAGTCCTTCGGGGACGCCGGTGAGGTCGGGTTCGTCGTGGACGGTCCGGTACATGAGGGCGTCGACGGCGCCGGTGCCGAAGGGCGGGCGTCCGGTCGCCGCGTAGGCGAGGAGACAGCCGAGGGCGAAGACGTCGGCGGGCGGGCCGATGGCGTCGGTGCGGGCCTCGGCCTGCTCGGGGGCGAGGAAGCCGGGGGTGCCGACGACCATGTCGGTGGCGGTGAGGGCGGTCTCGCCGGTGGCGCGGGCGATGCCGAAGTCGATGAGGCGGGGGCCGTCGACGGCGAGGAGGACGTTCCCGGGCTTCACGTCGCGGTGGACGAGCCCGGCCGCGTGCACGGCGGCGAGGGCGCGGGCGACGGACCAGCCGAGGAGGCGGACGCTCCGCTCGGGCAGCGGGCCGTGCGCGGCGACGGCCTCGCCGAGGGAGGGGCCGGCGACGAAGGCGGTGGCCATCCACGGTTCGGGGGCGTCCGGGTCGGCGCCGGTGACGGGGACGGCCCAGGGGCTGGAGACCCGGCGGGCGGCCTCGACCTCGCGGCGGAAGCGGGCCCGGAAGTCGGGCTGGTCGGCCTGGTCGGCGTGGGTGACCTTGACGGCGGCGAGTTCACCGGCGGCGGTGCGGCCGAGGTAGACGACGCCCATGCCGCCGGCGCCGAGGCGGCCGAGGAGCCGGTAGCCGGCGATCGCCGACGGGTCGGAGGGCAGCAGCGGCTGGAGGGCGCCGGGCTCGGGTCGTTCGGGCCGGGGCTGCGGGGTGGGAGTGCTCACGACTGGACCTCCAGCTCGTCCTCGGCGCGTTGCAGCATGGTGACGAGGGCCTGGACCTGTGCCTGGGCGGTGCCGGTGATGGTGTCTCCGTTCAACTCCTGATAGCCGGGGGCACCCTTGACGACGGTGGCGACGGTGACCTGGCCGAGCCGGGACTGGTACCAGCTGTAGGGCTGCTTCCCCTTCACCGCGTCGTTGACGTAGTGGCCGCCCTCGCGGATCGCGTCGTGGGCGGTGGCGTTGCCGCCGACGCCGAAGGGGTTGCCGAGCGACATGAGTCCGGTGATGCGCTCGCCGTCGCGGAGCTTCTGGTCGGGGCAGTTCAGCGCCTCTTCGAGGGTGGAGGCCATCTCCCATTCGGCGTCGGACTCGGTGCGGTGCACGGTGACGGTGGCGGCGACCCGCAGGACGCCCTTGCCGCCGGTGGCGGGGATCTCGCTGTAGGCGGTGACGCTGGCCAGGACGTCGGCGGGCCGGGTGCCGGTCTCCCAGGAGCAGTTGGCGCCGAGGACGGGCCAGTAGTCCGGGTCGCTGAGGTACGGGGTGCGCTTGACGTAGCCGGGGGCCCAGGCATCGGGTCCGGCGACGACGGCGAGGGCGAGGCGCCGGGCCTCGGCCTCGGTCTTCGGTGCGCGGCGCGGGTCCGGCGTGAAGTCGAGGGCGGTCGGGGCGGGAGCCGGGGCGGTGGCCTGCGTCTTGGTGGGCGCCGGTGCCGCACGCGTACTCCCCTTGTCCTCGGGGCCCTTCCCGTCCTCGGCTCCGCCGGCGCAGCCGGTGGCGAGGAGTCCGCCCACCAGTACGGCGCAGCAGGCGCGCAGCGGTCGTCGGTCCCTGTACGTCACAGTTCCCCCCACGGTCCCTCACGGTTTCCCCCGAACGTGAGCAGATCGTACGGTGCGGCGCCGACAACTCGCCTGGGCTACAACGTCATTGAGACGAACCGGTAGCCGTCTCGCGACGCGCCTCGTCGTAGCGTGCGCGGGCGGCCTCGACCTCCGGGACCTGCTGGTCGGTCCAGCGGGCGAGCTCCCGGATCCGGCGGGCGGCGTCCTCGCCCATGGTGGTGAGGCTGTAGTCGACGCGGGGCGGGATGACGGGCTGGGCGTCGCGGTGGACGAAGCCGTCGCGCTCCAGGGTCTGGAGCGTCTGCGTGAGCATCTTCTCGCTGACGCGGCCGACCCGGCGGCGCAGCTCGCTGAAGCGGTACGGGCGCTCGCTCAGGGCGATGAGAATCAGGACGCCCCAGCGGCTGGTGACGTGCTCCAGGACGAGCCGGGCCGGGCACATGGCTCCGCCGACGTCCGCGAGCAGGCTCTTCGGTTCCTTACTTACTTCCACACCAGTACCTTACTTCAAAGTGGGTACTTACGAATAGATAGTGCCAGTCGTACGGTGAGTACCGGTGAGCGCGTCGCCCACCGCACCCCACCGGAGAAGGAAGCACCATGAGCATCGTCGTCACCGGAGCCACCGGACAGCTCGGCCGTCTCGTCGTCGACGCCCTCCTCGCCACCGTCCCGGCCGCGTCCGTCGCCGCCGTGGTCCGGAACAAGGAGAAGGCCGCCGACCTCGCGGAGCGCGGGGTCGAGCTGCGGATCGCGGACTACGACCGGCCGGAGACCCTCGCGGAGGCCTTCGAGGCCGGCGACCGGGTGCTCCTCGTCTCGGGCAGCGAGGTCGGGCGGCGCGTCCCCCAGCACGCCGCCGTGCTGGACGCGGCGAAGGCGGCGGGCGTCGCCCAGTTCGCGTACACGAGCATCCTCGGCGGTCCGGAGGCCGACTTCGACCTGGCCGCCGAGCACCAGGAGACCGAGCGGCTGGTCCTCGCCTCCGGCCTGCCGTACACCTTCCTCCGCAACGGCTGGTACAGCGAGAACTACACCGCGAACCTCGCCCCCGTCCTGGCCCACGGCGCCGTCGTCTCCAACGCCGGCGAGGGCCGGATCGCCTCCGCGACCCGCGCCGACTTCGCCGCCGCCGCGGCCGCCGTCCTGACCGGGCCGGCCGAGGAGCACCTGAACCGGGCGTACGAGCTGAGCGGCGACACCGCCTGGTCGCTCGCCGAGTACGCGGCCGAGGTCGCGGCGCAGTCCGGCCGGGAGGTCACGTACAGCGACGTCCCCGCCGAGAAGCACCTCGCGATCCTCACCGGCGCCGGGGTCCCGGAGCCCTTCGCCGCGATCCTGGTCGACGTCGACCGCGCCGTCGAGCGCGGCGCGCTCGCCCTGCGGACCGGCGACCTGGCCCGGCTGATCGGCCGCCCGACCACCCCGATCACCGTGACGATCAAGGAGGCGCTGGCCGCCTCGTAACGTTGTCATGACCGTATGGCAATACGGGCATGACAACCCGCCCCGTGCGGCGCTACCTTCGACAGGACAGCGCGGCGCGGGGCAGGGCAGGGCGGGAGGTCCGGTGGAGACGAAGACGGAGAACGAAGGGCGAGCAGGACTGCTCTACGGGATCGGCGCCTACGGCATGTGGGGACTGGTCCCGCTCTTCTGGCCACTGCTCAAGCCCGCCGGGGCCGTCGAGATCCTCGCCCACCGGATGGTCTGGTCGCTCGTCTTCGTCGGCATCGCGCTGCTCGCGCTCCGCCGCTGGGGCTGGATACCCGAGCTCGTGCGCAGCCCGCGCAAGCTCGCCCTGATCACCGTCGCCGCCGCCGTCATCAGCGTGAACTGGGGCCTCTACATCTGGTCGGTCAACACCGGCCGGGTCGTCGAGGCCTCCCTCGGCTACTTCATCAACCCGCTCGTCACCATCGCGCTCGGCGTCCTCGTCCTCAAGGAGCGGCTGCGCCCGGCCCAGTGGGCGGCGGTCGGCGTCGGCTTCGCGGCCGTCCTGGTCCTCGCGATCGGCTACGGGCAGCCGCCGTGGATCTCGCTCACCCTCGCCTCCTCCTTCGCGGTCTACGGCCTGGTGAAGAAGAAGCTCAACCTCGGCGGCCTGGAGTCGCTCGCCGCCGAGACCGCCGTCCAGTTCCTGCCGGCCCTCGGCTACCTGGTCTGGCTCGGCACCCAGGGCGATCTGGCCTTCGGCTCCGACGGCGCGGGGCACGCGGCCCTGCTCGTCTCCACCGGCATCGTCACGGCGGTGCCGCTGGTCTGCTTCGGCGCGGCCGCCATCCGCGTACCGCTGTCGACGCTCGGACTGCTCCAGTACCTGGCGCCGACCTTCCAGTTCCTGCTCGGCGTCCTCTACTTCCACGAGGCGATGCCGCCGGAGCGCTGGGCGGGCTTCTCGCTCGTCTGGCTCGCCCTGACACTGCTCACCTGGGACGCCCTGCGCACGGCCCGCCGCAGCCGGGCCGCGATGGCCGCCGCGTCGGCCGAGGCGGAGGCCGTGGCGGCGGCGGTGGCGGCGGCCTCGGCCGAGTCGGCCACGCCCGCGGCCGCGCCCGCCGAGAAGGTCCGCCAGGGGCTCTGAGCCCTCAGGCGGCCAGCAGGTCGTGCTCCCGTATCAGCCAGCAGACCGCCGTCAGCCGCAGGGTCACGAAGTCGTGGCCCGCGGGCTCGGCCCACTCGGCCTCGGTGAGCCCGTGGGTGAAGCCCCGCACGTACTCGGCGAGCTCCTCCCGCCGTACGGTGCGGCCTTCGGGCCCGCGCTGGGCCGGGACGAGCGCGTCACACACCTCGGCGGCGTGCTGGTCGACGGCGGCCGTGAGGCCCGGCTCGGAGGTGACCTCCGCGAGCCGGGGCAGGTACGCGAGGGCGACCTCGGTCAACGGGCAGCGGGGCGAATCGCTCATCCCTCCACATTAGGTGTGCCCCGGGAGGTTCAGGACGTGACCTTGGTCGCAGCCCGCGGGACCTCCGGCCAGGGCCTCCGGGCCGGCGCCCGGGCGGTTTCCCGGAGTGGCCGGTTACCGCCCATGGGGTCGGTTCCCTCTTGTAACCGACAAGGCGCCGCGTCAGGATCAGGGGCATGGATGACAGCGCCATCAAGGCCCCGAGCCACTGCGCGGCGAACTACGGGAGCGACGGGGACCCCGATCCCTTCCAGTGGGACACCCGCGAGGACTGCGAGGTCCGCCAGATCCTCGACCGCGTCGCCGACAAGTGGTCCCTGCTCGTCATCGCCCTTCTCGACCGGCGGGTCCTGCGCTTCACCGAGCTCAAGCGCGAGATCGACGGCGTCAGCCAGCGCATGCTGACCGTGACGCTGCGGCAGCTGGAGCGCGACGGCCTGGTCAAGCGCACCGTCCACCCGGTGGTCCCGCCCCGCGTCGAGTACGAGCTCACCCCCCTCGGCGGCACCCTGCACACGACGATCCGCTCCCTCGTGACCTGGACCGAGCGGCACCAGAACGAGATCGCGGCGGCGCGCGAGGCGTACGACGCGAAGGAGGCGGCCCTCGCCTGATGGCCGGCCCACGACCCGCTGCCGGCTTTGGAGATCGGGTGGCCGCCGGGGGTCCGGTGACCCCCGGAGGTCCGGCGACCCCCGGAGGTCCGCTGGCCCCCGGAAATCCGGTGGCCAGGCCCCCGGGCCCTCGCCCACCCTGAGGTCATGGAAGAACCGAAGTACCGGATCCGGGCCCTCCACACCCCGGACACCGTCACCGTCTACCAGGCGTACGCCCCGGCGATCGGCCTGCCCGCCGCCCGCGACGGTCGATTCCCGGCCAGCTGGAAGCGTGACCGGATGACGTGGATCAAGCCCTCGTTCCTGTGGATGATGTACCGCTGCGGCTGGGGCACGAAGGAGGGCCAGGAGACGGTCCTCGCCGTGGAGATCACCCGCGAGGGCTTCGAGTGGGCCCTGCGGAACGCCTGCCTCTCGCACTACGTGCGCGGCTTCCACCCCGACCAGGCCACCTGGAAGCGGCAGTTGGGGCAGGCCCCGGCCCGCGTCCAGTGGGACCCGGAGCGCGACCCGCACCTGCGCCCGCTCCCGTACCGCTCGCTCCAGCTCGGCCTGTCGGGCGAGGCCTCCCGCCGGTACGCGGACGAGTGGACGGTCTCGGTCACCGACGTGACCCCGCTCGCCCACGACGTCCACGCACTGGTCCGCGCGGGCGATCCGGCCGCGGCCGCCCGCCTGCTGCCCCGCGAGGAGCCGTACCCGACGCCGGCCGGGCTGCTCGACCACCTCGTCGTCCCCGAAGCGGCGGCCGGGACCGGTCAGGGCCTGCGCACCTCGTAGAGGAAGCAGCCGTACTCCACCGCCCGGACGTGCACGAGCGCGACCGCCGGGTCGGCGAACGCCTCCGCGAACGCCCGGTCGAAGGCCTCGCCGGGGACCTCCGGCAGCTCCAGGAGAAGCCCGCCCGCGATCCGGCCCGCCGCGTCGTACCGCCGGACGGTCCGCAGCACCCCGGCCCGCGCGAAGGGGTACTCCTCCGAGGGCGCGGGGCCCCCGCACTCCTCGGCGTGCACGAAGACGGGACCCTGCTCGTCGTACGCCCCCGGCTCGACCCCGGTCCCGGCCGCCCAGCGCCGCAGCGGCGCGTACGACACGAGCGCGATCCGCTCGCCCGGAACGGACCGACGCAGACAGCAGCGCAGCGGCGCCCCGCCCTCGGCGTCGGCGTACGGGACGCACGGGCGCCCCGCGTCGTCGGTGACGCGCAGCTCGGCAAGGACGGAGGACGGGATGGCACGTGCGGCGTAAAGGCTCATGGGGCCAGCCTCAGGCGCCCCTCCCCCACGCGCTGGCGGAATTCGGACGGGGCGCTCGGGGCGGGGGTCTTGAGGGTCCTGGGGGTGGACGGTTCTTCCGGGCTTCCGGTGGGACCGCCCTCTTTCCGAGAGTCGCAGCTTCCGGCGCCGCGTCAAGGGCGAGTCGGCGAAGCCGATGGCCTACGGCCACCCTTGACCCGGCACCGGAAGCTGCGCAACAACTCTCGGAGGGCGGTCCGGGGGCCGGGGTCCACGCACCCTGCCCGGGCATCGGTACCGGTCGCGTGCGCGGGTGACAGGCCGGTGGGTGGGGGCTCGGCCAGTGGCCGGGGCGAGTGGGCGAAGGTCGGCCGGTGGGGGTCGCGCGGTCGTTGAATGGGGCGGCCGGGCCGAGCCAAGCGAGTTGCGGTAGCCGGATGGCCGGGACTCAGGCCCCGCTGATCACTCCCGGCGGTTGGAAAGGGCCCTCGGGCAGACGAACTGCGCACTCCGACCGGCCTGATGGACAAAATGCCCGGGTTACCCTCTTTCCAGGGGAAAGTTACTGCGAGTAGTGCACGGTTTGCATCGCCGACCAGTCCGGGGAGGCCTCAGAGGTCGCCGGGGGGCCGCCGGGGGCCACCGGGCGAACAAACCCTGCAGTCGCACCACCCGTTGGACCGAAATGCCCGCTATGGGCTCTCTGTCGCCGCCTGTTACCCGGAGTATCTGCACGTTTGATTCGTCTCCACCCACCGGGAGCGACCAGCGGGGCCTGAATCCCGACCAGGCGACGGCCGCACCTCGCCAAGCTCCGCCTGGCCGCCCCATTCCACTGCCGCGCGACCCCACCGGCCGGTCTTCGACCACCGACCTCGACAACGAACCCAGCCCCACCCCACCGGGCCGCCACCCGCCTCTCAACGGGTACCGATGCCCGGGCAGGGTGCGTGGGCCCCGGCCCCCGGCCGCCCTCCGAGTGTGAAAAGGCGGGCTCCGCCGCCGGGTCAAGGGTGGCCGTAGGCCATCGGCTTGCCGACGCGACCATCGGGAGCGCCCTTGACGCGGTGGTGGAGCCCGCCACACTCGGAACGAGGGCGGCCCGACCAGAAGCCCGCCCGAAACCTCCGCCCCTTGAGCCTCCACACCCCGGACGTCGGCGTTACTCGGACGCGTGGCTCACGAACCCGGCCCAGGCGGCCGGACCGAAGGCGAGGCGGGGGCCCTCGGTGTCCTTGGAGTCACGGACGTGGATGGTGCCGGGGGAGGTAGCGACCTCGACGCAGTCGTTGCCGTTGCCGCTGTCGCTGTAGCTGCTCTTGAACCAGTTCAGCTCATGGTTGCCGATCATGTCTCTCCCAGCAGTTGCTCGATGAAGTCCCGTGACTCCGCCGGAGTGAGGGCCTTGGAGCGGATGATGCCATAGCGCAGCTCCAAGATCCGGAGTCGTTTGAGGTCGGAGACCGGGCGCCCGCCGAAGTCGCCGTCCATGCGTCCGACCGCCGTGCCGTCCCCGAACTTCAGGAGCGCGATGCGCCCGCCCGTCGCGGGGTGATCGGCTCGTTCGGTCGGCATCACCTGGATCTCAACGTTGGGCAACTCGCCCACCTCCAGAAGATGTTCGAGCTGACGACGCAGCACCATTCTCCCTCCGATGGGCCGCCTCAGCGACACCTCTTCCTGGACGAAGCTGAACTCCGGCGCCGGAGTCTTTTCCAGCACCGAACGACGGGCTACTCGCGCCGACAGGAACCTCTCCAGTTCTTCCGGGCCATAGGCGGGACGCCACGTCCGCAGAATCGCGCGCGAGAACTCCTCGGTCTGCAGCAGGCCGTGAACATCAAAGTTCGAGTACATGCAGAACTCGACCGCCCGCCCCTCCAGCTTCGCCAGGTCCCTCACCTTCTTCGGGTAGCGGACCTCCATGAGGTCGTTCCGCATCCCGGCGATAAGCCCACCCGCCCCCAGTGCCCCGTCCGCCTTGTCCAGGAACTCCGGCCGTGGAATCCGGTCCCCCCGCTCCACCTTCCGGATCAGGTCCTCGCTGTAGCCGATCAGCTCCCCGAACTCGGCCGGCCGCAGGCCTTTCGTCTCTCTCCACAGCCGGATCTGACGGCCGACCGTGGCGACGACCGCCGCGCCCGGCTCGTCGCCGGGATCGACCTCCCACCCCGTGTCCTCGACTGCCGCACCGTTCGCCTCGTCCACGCTCATGCGTGCCCACCTCCTTGTGGCGGCCCTCTACCCGGGGTGCGGTCCGAGACAGTCGAGACAAGGCGGGACAGCCACAGGACAGTAACCGTACGTAAGGGCGTGTTCGATGGGCAGCGTAGGCAACGCTCGCCACGCTGGGTCGCATGAACCAGGATTCAAGCCAACTCATGGCGCCTACACGCCACTTCGCTCTCCAGCTCTCCTCCACCCGCCGAGGTGCCCGGCTCGCCCGGCTTCTCGCCGTGGAGCAGCTGCGTTCCTGGGGGTTGGAAGCCGCCTCCGAGCCGGTGGCGCAGATCGTGGCCGAGCTGGCCAACAACGCCGTGACGCACGGTCGCATCCCGGGGCGGGACTTCCGGCTGGGGATCTCCGCATCCGTCGAGACGCTCCGCGTCGAGGTCACCGACACGCGGGGTGACCGGGCGCCGCTCGTCGGCGGCCACCCCGGCGACGGGGAGAGCGGACGGGGGCTGGTGATCGTGGAGGCGCTTTCGCTCCGCTGGGGTGTGCGGCGAGGGCCCGTTCCGCAGAAGACCGTCTGGGCTGAGCTGGGGCTTTCCTGAATAGCCGCGTCGCGGACGTCCGCGACGCGGTTGCCCGCGCGACGAAGGAGGAAGAGCAGGGAAATACCCCACCCTCCCCCACCCTTCTCCCCCGGAACGCCTGTCACCCACTCGGGTGACTTGCGGCAACTGGGCTGGTTTTGGAGCGGGTTGCCTGGCATATGCTCTCGCTCACAACCCGCCGGATGTCCGTCAGCGTCAAAGCGCTCTCCGCTCGCCGAGCCCGACCGCCCCGCCGCCGATCCCCTCGCCGGCCCCCGCGCGTACAGCCCCGGCTGCTTCTCCCCGAGCGGGATGTGCGGAGGCTCGCACCCGGGCTGACGGCCTTGCTGGAGCGCGGGGCGGACGCCGACGCCGTACGGCGGACGCTCTGTGCGGGCCTCCCCGTCGGCCTGATCAGCCCGGCCGGGCTGATCGCCCACCGCCTGCCAGAGAGGCCGCCCAGCATGAGGCTGATGACTCGGGCCCCGGGGCACGGACGAGGAGCCGGCGCCACGATCACCCCCGCTCTCCGCTACTCCTGCGGGGCGACCCGAGGGCCCCGGTCCTGGGTCCGGAGCGTCCTCGGTCGGGACGGAAGTCGTCGCCTTCGATGTCCCGTATCAGTAGCGGTCGATCCGCCAACTGTCCGCTGAACGAACAGGCTTGTCCTGAATACGCTCTTGACGTGAACTCGACATCAGGCTGAACATTCAGCAGCACCAAGAGCAGTTGAACTCACGAAGCACCGCGCACGCACGAAACACGCACAGCTCCAGCGCCTCGTGGCACCCACGCCCGAGGCGTCTCGCACGTTCCGTCCCATCCCCGTTCGGAATCCGGAGCCCCCACATGAAACTCTCCGTGAGACTCGCCGCCCTGGCCGGATCCTCGGCCCTCGTCCTGGGCGCCCTCGCCGGCGCCGCCCCGGCCACCGCCGCGCCCGACGCCATCGCCGCCGCGCCCGACATCCCGCTGGCCAACGTCAAGCAGCACCTGACGGACCTCCAGTCGATCGCGAACGCCAACGGCGGCAACCGCGCCCACGGCCGTACCGGCTACAAGGCGTCGATCGACTTCGTGAAGGCGAAGCTCGACGCCGCCGGATACACCACGACCCTCCAGCAGTTCACCTCCAACGGCGCCGTCGGCTACAACCTCATCGCCGACTGGCCGGGCGGTGACCCGAACCAGGTCGTGATGGCCGGCGCGCACCTCGACTCGGTCTCCTCAGGCGCCGGCATCAACGACAACGGCTCCGGCTCCGCCGCCGTCCTGGAGACGGCCCTCGCGGTCGCCCGCTCCGGCTACCAGCCCTCCAAGCACCTGCGCTTCGGCTGGTGGGGCGCGGAGGAGCTCGGCCTCATCGGCTCGAAGTACTACGTCAGCCAGCTGCCCACGGCCGAGCGCGCGAAGTTCGCCGGCTACCTGAACTTCGACATGATCGGTTCCCCGAACCCGGGCTACTTCGTCTACGACGACGACCCGACCATCGAGGCGACCTTCAAGGAGTACTTCGCGGGTCTCGGCGTCCCGACCGAGATCGAGACGGAGGGCGACGGCCGCTCGGACCACGCCTCGTTCAAGAACGTCGGCATACCCGTCGGCGGTCTCTTCACGGGCGCGAGCCGGGTCAAGTCCAGTGCCCAGGTGTCGAAGTGGGGCGGTACGGCCACGGCCTTCGACCGCTGCTACCACTCCTCGTGCGACACGACGTCGAACATCAGCGACACCGCCCTCGACCGGAACAGCGACGCGGCCGCGTACGCGGTCTGGAAGCTGTCGGGCGCCACGACCAACCCGCCCACCGGCACGGTCTTCGAGAACTCGGCCGACGTCTCCGTGCCGGACAACGGCGCCGCGGTGACCTCGACGGTCAACGTCACGGGCATCACGGGCAACGCGCCGAGCAACCTCGCCGTCGGCGTGGACATCGTCCACACCTACCGCGGTGACCTCGTGGTCGACCTGGTCGCCCCGGACGGCTCGGTCTACAGCCTGTCCAACCGGGCCGGCGGCAGCGCCGACAACATCGTCCAGACCTTCACCGTGAACGCCTCCTCGGAGGTCGCGAACGGGGCCTGGAAGCTCCGCGTCCAGGACAAGGCCTCGGTCGACACGGGCTACATCAACAACTTCAAGCTGACCTTCCCGTAAGCCCGGGGAAGGACCGGCGCAGGCGGTACCGCAAGCTCCCGGGTGGGTCGGTGACCATCGCCCCCGACCCGCCCGGGGTCCCAACCGGACCGCTACTTACCGGCGTTGGCCGCGTCCACCAGCGCGTCCTGCGTCACCGCGCCGACGTAGACCCGGCCGTCGTCGGTGAGCAGCGCGTTCACCAGCTTCGTCTTGAAGACGGTGCCGGAGCCGAACTTCCCGGTGACCTTGTCGCCGAAGGAGTCCAGGAGACCCTGGATCTCCTTCGGCGCTTCGTCCGTGTTGGGCGCGGGCGCGCCGGTGTCGAGCTTCGCGATCGTCGTCCAGCCCTCGCCGATGACGTTGAGCCCGCCGTCCTTCCCGAAGCCGCCGAAGCCCTTCTCCAGGTCACCGAGGCCCTTCTCGAAGCCCCCGGGGAGCTGCTCCTCCTCCGCGGCCTTCTCGGCGGCGCCCTCGGTGACCTTGGCGCCCTCGGGGACCTTGAAGTCGAAGGTGGAGGCCGCGGGCCGGCCGAAGTCGACCTTGGTGAAGCCCGCGTCGACGACGGGCTTGCCGCCCTCGACGGAGGCGAGGGTGAACTTCAGCGGGGTGCCGTTCGCCGCGTCCACGGCGATCTTGACGGACTCGACGGTCGAGCCGGACTGCTTCGGCTTGATCACCAGCTGGTACGCGTCCCGGCCGGCGACCCTGGCCGTGCCGTCGACGGTGATCGAGGTGGTGTCGCCGGCCGCCTTCAGGACCTCGTCGGCGAGCTCCTTCGGGGTGGTCGGGAGCTCCTTCGCGGGCTTCTCCGCCTCGGCGTCCGCGCCCTCGGGGGCCTTCTCGTGGAAGACCTCCTTCGACTTGCTGTCGTAGGCCCAGACGTCGGCGCCGTTGTGGACGAGGCTGTACTCGTCGGAGCCGTCGAGCAGTGTGAGCTTCTGGCGGTCGGGGCCGTCGGCGGCCACCCGCAGGGTGTGCGTGCCGGAGACGAGCTCGGTGAGCTTCTCGGCGGGGTCCGCGGTGGAGGAGCCGCCGGTGGCGCCGGCGAGACCGCCGAGGCCGGCCAGGCCGTCGAGGGGCAGGCCGAGGTCGGTGGAGATCCTGAAGGTGCCGGACAGGGTCTGGGTGTCCGAGGCGGCGATCTTCTCGATGAGCTGCTGGGCCGTGATCTCCGGCAGGTCCGGGTCGCCGGCCGCCGCGAGCGCCGGGACGAGCCCGATGGTCGCCGCGGCCACTCCTGCCACCGCGACCGGGACGATGAACCGGCTCGCCTTACGGGTGTCTGCCATGGTCTCCGCTTCCTCCGTGCGCTCTGGTGGTCGATGACTCCATCTGACCAAAACGGCGGCACGGAAGCGTCAGCCCCGGGGATCAACCTCACGTACTGCTTCGGGATGACCCGACCCCGAGATCCCCTCACCCGCGCGAGGTACGGAAGCGCCGCGCCGAGTGCCTCCGAGTGGCCTCAGCGCGCACGCCGGACGCCTCCGAGGGACCTCAGCGCGCGCGGTGGACGACCGCGTCGCACATCTCCTGGAGCGCGGACTTCGCGTAGCCGTCGGGCAGCGGCGCCAGCATCTCCCGGGCCTCCTGCGCGTACCGCACGGTGTCCCGCCGGGCCTGTTCCAGGGCCGGGTGGACGCGGAGCCGCCGCAGGACCTCGGCGTGCCGCTCGTCGTCCGTCAGGTCGCTGTCGACGAGGGCGACGAGCTCGACGTCCTCGGGGCGGCCGTGGGCGGCCGCGGCGGCCCGCAGGTGCAGGACGGGCAGGGTCGGGATGCCCTCGCGGAGGTCGATGCCCGGGGTCTTGCCGGACTCGTGGGAGTCGGAGGCGATGTCGAGGACGTCGTCGGCGAGCTGGAAGGCGACGCCGAGGCGCTCGCCGTACTGGGTGAGGATGTCGACGACGCTCTCGTCGGCGCCGGCCATCATCGCGCCGAAGCGGCAGGAGACGGCGACGAGCGAGCCGGTCTTGCCGCCGAGGACGTCGAGGTAGTGCTCGACGGGGTCGCGGCCGTCGGTCGGGCCCGCGGTCTCCAGGATCTGGCCGGTGACGAGCCGTTCGAACGCCTCGGACTGGATCCGTACGGCCTCGGGGCCGAGGTCCGCGAGCGTGTGCGAGGCGCGGGCGAAGAGGAAGTCACCCGTGAGGACGGCGATCGAGTTGCCCCAGCGCGTGTTGGCGCTCGGCACCCCGCGGCGGACGTCGGCCTCGTCCATGACGTCGTCGTGGTAGAGCGTGGCCAGGTGGGTGAGCTCGACGACCACGGCGGAGGGCACCACGCCCGGCGCGTAGGGGTCGCCGAACTGGGCGGCGAGCATCACGAGCAGGGGGCGGAACCGCTTGCCACCGGCCAGGACGAGGTGCTGCGCGGCCTCCGTGATGAAGGGGACATCGCTCTTGGTGGCGTCCAGGAGGCCCGCCTCCACAGCCGCCAACCCCGTCTGGACATCGGCCTCGAGAGCCTGGTCCCGCACGCTAAGACCGAACGGCCCGACGACGGTCACGAGGGGGTCTCCTGTCTGCTGACGCCTGCTGACGATCACATGGACTGTTTGACGATCACACGGATTGTCGATGTGTCGCTCGATTCACTCAAGCCAGCGTATCCGGTCACCTTTCGATCACCGTGGGCGCCTTCCCGTCACCCCCGGTATGTTCGTGATCAGCTCATACGACCAGGAGTAGGCGTTTTGTCCCGAACAGCGATCGACACGGATCCGAACGGCGAGCAGCCGCCGCCGGAGGACGACCACGCGTTCCTCCGTCCGATCCGGTGCGCGGCGGGCCGCCGTCACCCGCCCGGGCGCAAGCACGCCGCCGAGTTCCCGCCCGCCCCGGCGCCCCGCCTGCGCCGCACCATGCACCCCGTCCACTGAGGCAGCCCCCGAGGTGAGCTGATGCCGAAGCCGAAGATCCGCACCGACTTCCCGTACGAGACCCGCCACGAGGACGTCCGCATCCCGCTCCCGGACGGCACCCGGCTGTACGCCCGGATCTGGCGCCCGGTCACCGAGGAACCCGTGCCGGCCCTCCTGGAGTACCTGCCGTACCGCCTCACCGACTGGACCGCGCCCCGCGACTGGCAGCGCCACCCCTGGTACGCGGGCCACGGCTACGCCTCCGTACGGGTCGACGTCCGCGGCCACGGCAACAGCGAGGGCCTCCCCGGCGACGAGTACGACGCCGTCGAGCTCGCCGACGGCGTGGCCGTCGTGAACTGGCTCGCCGAACAGCCCTGGTGCTCGGGCAGGGTCGGCATGTTCGGCATCTCCTGGGGCGGCTTCAACGCGCTCCAGATCGCCGCCCTCGCCCCCGAGCCGCTGAAGGCCGTCGTCACCGTCTGCTCCACCGACGACCGGTACGACAACGACGTCCACTACATGGGCGGCTCGGTCCTCGGCGTCGACATGCACGCCTGGGCCGCCACCATGCTCGCCTTCGTCTGCCGCCCGCCCGACCCCCGGTACATCGGCGACGAGTGGCGCGCGATGTGGCTGGAGCGCCTGGAGGCCGTGGAGCCGCTGATCCACACCTGGCTCGCCCACCAGACCCGGGACGCCTACTGGAAGCACGGCAGCGTCTGCGAGGACTACTCCGCCGTCGGGGCGGCCGTCCTCGCCGTCGGCGGCTGGCACGACCCGTACCGGGACACCGTCCTCCGGCTCGCCAGGCACCTCCCCCAGGACCGGGTGCGCGGCATCATCGGCCCCTGGTCCCACCAGTACCCGGACCGCGGCCTGCCGCCCGGACCCGCCATCGGCTTCCTCCAGGAGACCCTGCGCTGGTGGGACCACCACCTCAAGGGCGTCGAGAACGACGTGATGGCCGAGCCGCTGCTGCGCTCCTGGATCAGCGACTCGCACCCCCCGGCCACCGTCTACGAGGAGCTGCCGGGCCGCTGGGTCACCGACCCCGCCTGGCCCTCCCCGAACGTCACCCCCGTGACGTACGGCTTCCAGGGCGCCCCGGTCGTCGTCGACTCGCCGCAGCAGACCGGCATCGACGCCGGCCGGTTCTTCCCCTTCGGCAACGACGCCGACCTGCCGCCCGACCAGCGCGAGGAGGACGCCCACTCGGCCTGCTTCGACTTCCCCGTCCCCGAGGACGGCGGCCCCATCGAGATCCTCGGCCGCCCCTCCGTGAGCCTCTCGCTGCGCGCCGGCGCCCCCACCGGACAGGTCGTCGCCCGGCTCTGCGACATCGCCCCCGACGGCTCCTCGACGCTCGTCACGCGCGGCGCGCTGAACTTCTCCGCGCGCTACGGTCGCGACCGGGCCGTGGAGGCGCAGGTCGGCGAGAGGGAGAGCTTCGTCTTCGAGCTGAACGGCATCGGGCACACCTTCCCGCCCGGCCACCGGGTGCGGCTCGCGGTCTCCTCCACGTACTGGCCGTGGATCTGGCCGCAGCCGGACGCGAAGGGCTTCACGCTCGACCCGGTGGACTCCTCCCTCACCCTGCCGGTGCGCCGCCACACGGACGACGCCGTCGAGTGGCAGGAGCCGGAGCAGTCCGAGCCGCTGGGCGTCGCCTACCCGCGCACCCTGGAGGAGCCGCGCCCGGAGCGGGTCGTGGTGCGGGACGTGGCGAAGGGCGAGTGGAGGCTGGAGGTCGACCCGAAGTACGGGGGCACGCGGGTGTACCCGGACGGCCTGGAGTTCACCGAGGACGCCGTGGAGACGTACACGATCGACGAGGGCGACCCGCTGTCGGCGCGGACCCGCTCGGAGTGGTCGATCCGGCTGCACCGGCCGGAGATGGCCTGGGACGTCACGGTCGACACGCGCTCGGAGATCTCCTGCGACGCGGACTCCTTCACCACCTCGAACGAGGTGGTGTGCAAGGAGGGCGGCGAGGTCCTCTTCCACCGCACCTGGGAGGAGCGGATCCCGCGCACGGCGGGCTGAGGACGGCCGGACGCGCGAAGGCGCCCGCACCCCGGCGGGGGGTACGGGCGCCTTCAGCGGGTCACGCGTCCGCGCCGGCCTTGCGGCGGCGGGCGAAGACCAGCGCGCCGGCGCCGAGCGCGACGGCGCCCGCGGCGGCGAGGCCCAGCGGCAGGGTGTCGTTCGCACCGGTGGCGGCGAGGGCGCCGTTGTTCACCGGGGTGCTGGACGAGCCGCCCTGCTGGGTGGTGCCGGTGTTGCCCGTGGAGGTGGCGGTCGGCGCCGGGGTGGTCGTCGTGGCAGACGGGGTGGGCTCCGGGGACTCCGTCGCCGAGGTGGGCTTCGGGGACGGCTTGCCGTCCTTGGCCGCGAGGATGTCGAACTCGGCGGTCGCCATGTCGCCCGTGCCGCAACCCTCGTCGCCGTCGGTCTCGTACGCGCCGCCCGCGAAGGCCATGCCCTCGCCGGCGGGCGCGTCCTCGTCGACCGTGAGGCGCAGCTTCACGTCGGCGGAGCCGCCCTTGACCAGGTTGCCGAGCTCGATGGCCTCGTCCTTCTCGGAGAACTCCGTCCACTCCAGGTTGTCGGCGGAGGACCACTCGACCTGGATGAGCTGGTTCTCCCAGTCCGTCTCGTCGTCGATGACGTCATCGGACTCCGGGAGCTGGAAGGCGGAGGCGTAGGCCTGGACCGCCTCCAGGGTCTGGTCGGAGGTGTTGGTGACGCGCAGCGTGAAGACGGCGCCGGTGCCGGCGGTGATCGTCTTCGGGCCGGTCAGCGCGACCTTGAGGGAGGACTCCTTCTCCATCTCCTCCTCGTCGCAGACCGCATCGCCCTCGAACTCCGCCAGGGCGTCCTCGGCGTCGGCGAGGTCCTGCTCGGCCACGACGATCTCGGCGTCGATGAGGCTCACCTTCCGCACGAGGGCGACGCGCGCGTCGTCCACGGCGGTGTCCGCGTTCTTCAGGCGGAGGTCGGCGGCGGCCTTGTCGGCGGCGGCGGTCTCGGCGGCCGTCTTCGCGGCGGTGACGGCCTGCTCGGCCGCCGTGATCTCCTCCGGGGTGGCGGTGCTGCCGGTCTCCTTCAGCTTCGCCAGGGCCTCCTCCGCCGTGACGAGCGCCGCGTCGGCGGTGGCCTGCGCGGTCTTCGCGGCCTCGACGGCGGCCGTGGCCGCGGCCAGCTCGGTCTTCAGGGCCTCGTCGATCTTGTTGTCCCAGACGTCCTGGACAGCCGCCTTGCGCTTGGCCTTGAGCTCGTCCAGCTTGGCCTCCGCCGCGGCGACGGCGGCGAGGAGCTTCTCGTACTCGGCGAAGTCATCGCCGTCCGGGTCGTCGTCCGAGGCGGGCTTCTGCGTCGAGGCGGGCGCGGGCTTGGTGTCGGCGAACGCCGGCGCGGCGGAGAGGAACACGACCGGGGTGGTCACGGCGGCGGCCACGGCGGTCGCGAGGATGCGACGAATCTTCACAGTGCGGACCTTTTTCCTGGTCAGGGAAAGCGAAAAGAGAGCGTGGGGGCGTGCCTCCGCGGGGGCTTCACGCGGCGCGACGCCATCGCGATCGTATGGCGCGGAGGGCCGCCCCGGGAGCCCTGTTTCCGCAGTCGGAGCGGGTGCTCACACCAATCTCGGCCACATACCGCACGAATGCGGACAGTTGCCCACGGAGGCCGCACTTTCTGTGTGATCCATGTCATCAGCGCCCGGCGGCCCGCCCCGTAACGTGTCCCCCACACACGTGGAAAGCGAGGCACGCACAGATGTCCGAGCACAGCCCGCTCGACCTGGCCGAGGGCGATCCCTTCGGCCCGCACAACCTCCCGTACGGCGTCTTCACCACCGCCGGCGAGCCCGAGCGGCGCCGGCTCGGCGTCCGGATCGGCGGGTACGTGCTGGACGCGGGCGCCGCGGCGCACGCGCTCGGCTCGCCCTTCGCGACGCTGCTCGCCCAGCCGAGCCTCAACCCGCTGCTCGCGGCCGGGCGGACCGCCTGGCGCGACGTCCGCCGGGCCCTCACGGCCTGGGTGACGGTGCCGGCGCACCGCGCGGACATCGAGCCGCTGCTGCACCCGCTGGACGCGGTGACGCTGCACCTGCCGTACGAGGTCGCGGACTACGTCGACTTCTACGCCAGCGAGCACCACGCGACGAACGTCGGCAAGATGTTCCGCCCCGACGGCGACGCCCTCACCCCCAACTGGAAGCACCTGCCGATCGGCTACCACGGTCGCGCGGGCACGGTCGTGGTCTCCGGCACCGATGTCGTGCGCCCCTCCGGGCAGCGCAAGGCGCCGACCGACGCGGCCCCGGTCTTCGGGCCGTCCGTGAAGCTGGACATCGAGGCGGAGGTCGGCTTCCTCGTCGGCACCCCCTCGGAGCTGGGCCGCCCGGTCGCGCTCGGCGACTTCCAGGAGCACGTCTTCGGCCTGACGCTGCTGAACGACTGGTCGGCGCGGGACATCCAGGCCTGGGAGTACGTGCCCCTCGGCCCGTTCCTCGGCAAGTCGTTCCAGACCTCGGTCTCGGCCTGGGTGACGCCCCTGGAGGCGCTGGACGCCGCCCGGACCGCCCCGCCGGCCCGGGACTTCCCGCTGCTCCCGTACCTGGACGACGCGGCCGAGGACGTGCCGGGCGGCTTCGACGTGCGGATCACGGTGGAGATCAACGGCGAGACGGTGGCCGAGCCGCCGTTCTCCACCATGTACTGGACGGCGGCCCAGCAGCTCGCCCACATGACGGTGAACGGCGCCTCGCTCCGCACGGGCGACCTGTACGGCTCCGGGACGGTCTCCGGGCCCGAGGTGGGCCAGCGCGGCTCGCTGCTCGAACTCACCTGGAACGGCCGGGACGCGCTCGAACTGGCCGGTGGCAAGCGGACGTTCCTGGAGGACGGCGACGAGGTCGTGCTGACGGCCTGGGCGCCGGGCCCGGACGGCACGCGCGTGGGTCTCGGCGAGGTCCGGGGCCGGATCGCCCCTTCCGCTTAGCTAGGGCGTGTTGCGAAAGTCCCGCCTGCCCGACGGCGTCTGGTGCTGCTTGCGCAACCCGCCCTAGCGGAGCCGCCAGAGTGCGGGGACGTTCGGCGGTTCCCAGCCGGCCTGGGCGGTGTGCGCCTGGAGGCACACATAGCCCGGGCCGCCGTACGTGACGGTGTCCCCCGGCCGGTAGACGGTCCCGGCGGCCCAGCTGCCGCCGGGCGGCTGGGTCGTCGCGGTGGCCGTCGGGCTCGGGCCGGGGTCCTGCGGCACGTTCAGGACGAAGTCGAAGGCGGCCTCCCGGGCCCCGCCCGCGTCCCGCACGGTCATGAGCAGCCGCGGGTCGAAGATCGTGTCGGTGTTGTTGCGGGGCTCGTTCGGGAAGTACAGCTGGGTGGTGAGCACCGGGCGGCCGGGGGCCTGGAGCTTGACGTGGATGTGCCGGGTGCGGCCGGGGTAGAGGCCGGGCACGATCGTGGTGAGCTTGAAGGCGCCCTGGGCGTCGGTGAACTGGTGCCCGCGGAAGCGGAAGCCGGTGTTGTCGTAGGCGCCGTTGGTGTCGGCCTGCCAGAAGTCCAGCAGGACGCCCGCTATCGGCCGGCAGGCGAGCCCGAAGACGTAGCCGCTGACGGTGAGCCGTACGCCGGCTGTGCCGGACTCCAACAGGCTCGTCCTGCGCGGGGAGTTGGGCTTGAAGTAGGGGCCCTCGGTCTGGGGCGGGGTCGGGTCGTCGCCGTCGTCGCACTCGGGGGTGAGCGCGGGCGCCGCCTCACCGGCGGTGAGGGTCCGGGCGAGCGCCGGGACGCCCATGAGCACCGCGGGCGCCGCCATGCCGGCGGCGAGCGCGGCGCGCAGCACCGCCTTGCGGGTGACGTGCCCGGTACTGGTTTCCTGGTCCATGCCTGCTCCTCGTGCGGGGGGGCTGGGGTCGCAACGAACCTAGGCCCGTGCGCCGCCGCCTTCGAGGGACGGAACACGGCCGTCGTGGTGTTTTCGGAAGTCCCCCGGGCTGCGGCCCGTCTCCCGGCGGAAGAAGCGGCAGAAGTACGCGGGGTCGTCGAAGCCGGTCCGGCGCGCTACCTGATGGATCGACAGGTCCGTTCCGATCAGCAGCCGTTGGGCCTCGCGCGTGCGCGCCTCGCGGAGCAGCACCCCCGGGGTGCGGCCGGTGGCGGCCCGCACGGCCGCGGTGAGGTGCCCGGGGGTGACCCCGATCAGCTCGGCGCACTCCCGCACGGACGGGTGGCCCTCGCCGGTACGGGCGATCAGCCGGGCGAACCCCTCGGCGACGGCCCCCGTCCGGCCGGGCGGCGCCCCGGTCGCGGGACTCGGGCCGCTCCCGCCGCCGGTTCCGGGGCCGCCACGGGCTCCGGGGCCGGGCAGGCGCGCCGTACGGACGAGGAGGACGCGCAGCAGGGACCGCAGGACCGTCGCGAAGCCGGGGTCGCCGTGCCCGTACTCCTCGGCGAGTTCGGCCATCAGGAGGGCGGTACGGGCGTGTGTGGGCCCGTCGAGGGTGAGCCAGGGCCGTTCGCCGAGGCGGCGCAGCAGTTCGCGGTCGCCGGGGTGGTCGAGGAGGAAGTCCTCGGTGAAGAGGACGACGGTGCCCTCCAGACCGCGGACGTCCTCCCAGCGGTGCACCTGCCCGGGCACGATCACGGCCAGGTGCGGCGGGCGGAGCTCCCAGCGGGCCAGGTCGACGACGTGGGCGCCGGTCCCGGCGGTGACGTGGACGATCTCGTAGAAGGTGTGGCGGTGGGGGAAGGCGGCCCGGGACATGGGGCCGAGGGCGTCGAAGCTGCCGGCGGCGAAGGGCACGTCGTCGGGCAGGCGCACTTCCAGGCGGTGGACGGGTGGCTCGCCCGCTCGGGGGGCGGCGCAGGGAGTCCCGGGTAACACGGTCGAGCCACGCATCTGCCGCTTCCCTCTCGACTACTGGTACAGACCATTCGGGGCGGTCTCCACGATGACACGGGCACCTCCGACGGGTCACCCCCGCGTGCGGCACCCCGCGCGGGCACGCCGGAGGGGCCCGGCTCGCCACGAGCCGGGCCCCTCCTCCGTAAACGCCCCCGGGGCTACCGCACGAACACGCTCGCCTGGTTGGCGAGATCGAGGAAGTACTGGGGCGCGAGGCCGAGCACCAGCGTGACCACCACGCCCGCCGTGATGGTGAGCGTCGTCAGGGCCGAGGGCACGGCGACCGTGGGGCCGTCCGCCTTCGGCTCGCTGAAGAACATCAGCACGATCACCCGGATGTAGAAGAACGCGGCGATCGCCGAGGAGATCACACCGACCACGACGAGCGCGCCCGCGCCGCCGTCCGCCGCCGCCTTGAAGACCGCGAACTTGCCGGAGAACCCGGAGGTCAGCGGAATGCCGGCGAAGGCGAGCAGGAAGACCGCGAAGACCGCCGCGACGAGCGGCGAACGGCGTCCGAGTCCGGCCCACTTGGAGAGGTGGGTGGCCTCGCCGCCCGCGTCCCGGACCAGGGTGACGACGGCGAACGCGCCGATCGTCACGAAGGAGTACGCCCCCAGGTAGAACAGGACGGACGAGATGCCGTCGGGGGTGGCGGCGATGACACCCGCCAGCAGGAACCCGGCGTGCGCGATGGACGAGTAGGCCAGGAGCCGCTTGATGTCGGTCTGGGTGATGGCGACGATCGCACCGCCCAGCATGGTGACGATCGCGACGCCCCACATGACCGGCCGCCAGTCCCAGGTGAGACCCGGCAGCACCACGTACAGCAGACGCAGCAGCGCGCCGAACGCGGCGACCTTGGTCGCGGCGGCCATGAAGCCGGTGACCGGGGTCGGGGCGCCCTGGTAGACGTCCGGGGTCCACATGTGGAACGGCACGGCGCCGACCTTGAAGAGGAGCCCCGTGAGGACCATGGCGAAGCCGATGAGCAGCAGGACGTCGTTGCCCATGGTGTCGGCGAGCGCCGGGTTCACGGAGACGACGGCGCCGTCGACGACCCGGGCGATCGTCGCGTACGAGACGGAGCCCGCGTAGCCGTAGAGCAGGGCGATCCCGAAGAGCAGGAACGCCGAGGAGAAGGCGCCGAGCAGGAAGTACTTGACGGCCGCCTCCTGCGACATCAGCCGCTTGCGGCGGGCGACGGCGCAGAGCAGGTACAGCGGGAGGGAGAAGACCTCCAGGGCGACGAAGAGCGTCAGGAGGTCGTTGGCCGCGGGGAAGACCAGCATGCCGGCGATCGCGAAGAGCGCGAGCGGGAAGACCTCGGTGGTGGTGAAGCCGGCCTTGACGGCCGCCTTCTCCTGCTCGCTGCCGGGGACGGCCGCGGCCTCGGCGGCGAAGGAGTCGACCTTGTGGCCGTGGTCGGCCGGGTCGAGCCTGCGCTCGGCGAAGGTGAAGATCGCGACGATCGAGGCGAGGAGAATGGTGCCCTGGAGGAAGAGGGCGGGTCCGTCGACGGCGATGGCGCCCATGGCCGCGATCTGGGCCTTGGTGGTGCCGTACCCGCCGGCCGCCAGGGCGATCACCGCGGCGAAGGACGCGGCGAGGGCGAGGACGGACAGGAACACCTGGGCCACGTACCGGCCCTTGCGGGGCACGAAGGCCTCAAGCAGGACGCTGACGACGGCGGCGCCGACCACGATGAGCACGGGCGAGAGCTGCGTGTACTCGATGTGGGGGGCCGGGATCTTGTTCAGCGGCTCGACCGCCGCCGTCGTCCACAGGCTGTGGACAGCCGTTGCGCTCACTGGGCGGCCTCCACGTTGGGCACGGTGGGCTGGGGGTCCTTCTGCTGGACGTCGGACATGGTGTGCTGCACCGCCGGGTTGACGACGTCCGTCAGCGGCTTCGGGAAGACGCCGAGGAAGATCAGCACGGCGATCAGCGGGACGACCACCGCCAGTTCACGCGCCCGCAGGTCCGGCAGCGAGCGCACCTCCTCCTTCACCGGGCCGGTCATCGTCCGCTGGTACAGGACGAGGACGTAGAGCGCGGCGAGGACGATGCCGGTGGTGGCGATGATCCCGGCCACCGGGTACCGGGCGTAGGTGCCGACCAGGACCAGGAACTCGCTGACGAACGGGGCGAGTCCGGGCAGCGACAGGGTCGCGAGGCCGCCGATCAGGAAGGTGCCGGCGAGCACCGGGGCGACCTTCTGCACACCGCCGTAGTCGGCGATGAGCCGCGAGCCGCGCCGGGAGATCAGGAAGCCGGCGACGAGCATCAGCGCGGCCGTCGAGATGCCGTGGTTGACCATGTAGAGCGTGGCGCCCGACTGGCCCTGGGTGGTCATCGCGAAGATGCCCAGGATGATGAAGCCGAAGTGCGAGATCGACGCGTAGGCGACGAGCCGCTTGATGTCCCGCTGGCCGACGGCGAGCAGCGCCCCGTACACGATGCTGATGAGCGCGAGGACGATGATCGCCGGGGTGGCCCACTTCGAGGCCTCGGGGAACAGCCCCAGGCAGAAGCGGAGCATCGCGAAGGTGCCGACCTTGTCGACGACGGCGGTGATGAGGACGGCGACCGGGGCGGTGGCCTCCCCCATCGCGTTCGGCAGCCAGGTGTGCAGCGGCCAGAGCGGCGCCTTCACGGCGAAGGCGAAGAAGAACCCGAGGAACAGCAGCCGCTCGGTGTTGGTCGCCATCTCCAGCGAGCCGTTCGCCCGCGCCTCGGCGATCTCCGTGAGCGAGAAGTTCCCCGCGACCACGTAGAGCCCGATGACGGCGGCCAGCATGATGAGGCCGCCGACCAGGTTGTAGAGCAGGAACTTGACCGCCGCGTACGAGCGCTGGGCCGCCGCGTTCTCGTCGGAGCCCGAGTGCGCCCGGTCGCCGAAGCCGCCGATGAGGAAGTACATCGGGATGAGCATGGCCTCGAAGAGGACGTAGAAGAGGAAGACGTCGGTGGCCTCGAAGGAGAGGATCACCATCGCCTCGACCATGAGGATCAGGGCGAAGAAGCCCTGCGTCGGGCGCCATCTCTTCGACGAGGTCTCCAGGGGGTCGGCGTCGTGCCAGCCGGCCAGGATGACGAACGGGATCAGCAGGGCGGTGAGCGCGATCAGCGCCACCCCGATGCCGTCGACCCCGAGCTCGTACCGGACGCCGAAGTCCTTGATCCAGGCATGGGACTCGGTCAGCTGGTACCGCTCGCCGCCGGGCTCGAACCGTACGAAGACGACGGCGGCGAGCACCAGCGTGGCGAGCGAGACGAGCAGCGCCAGCCATTTGGCGGCGGTGCGCCGGGCGGCGGGGACGGCGGCGGTGAGGATCGCACCGAGCGCCGGCACCGCTGCCGTGACCGTAAGGAGCGGGAAGGACATGACAGTTACACCGCCCTCATCAGCAGGGTCGCGGCGATCAGCACCGCAGTACCTCCGAACATGGAGACCGCGTACGTGCGGGCGTAGCCGTTCTGGAGCTTGCGCAGCCGGCCGGAGAGTCCGCCGACGGCGGCCGCGGTGCCGTTGACGACGCCGTCGACCAGGGTGTGGTCGACGTAGACCAGGGAGCGGGTCACGTGCGTCCCGCCGGTGACGAAGACGGCGTGGTTGAAGTCGTCCTGGAGGAGGTCGCGGCGGGCCGCCCGGGTGAGGAGCGAGCCGCGCGGGGCGACCACCGGGACGGGCCTGCGCCCGTACTGGAGGTAGGCGAGCCCGACGCCGATCACCATGACGGCGACGGTGGCGGTGGTGACGGCGGCGGCGCTGATCGGCGGGTGGCCGTGCGCGTAGCCGGTGACCGGCTCCAGCCATTCGACGAAGCCGGCGAACTCGAAGAGTGCGCCCGCGGCGACGGAGCCGACGGCGAGCAGCACCATCGGGATCGTCATGGACCTGGGCGACTCGTGCGGGTGCGGCGGCTCGCCGTTCTCGTCGTTCTGCCAGCGCTTCTCGCCGAAGAAGGTCATCAGCATCACGCGGGTCATGTAGTACGCGGTGATGGCCGCGCCCAGCAGGGTGACCGCGCCGAGGATCCAGCCCTCGGTGCCGCCCTTCGCGAAGGCCGCCTCGATGATCTTGTCCTTGGAGAAGAAGCCGGACAGACCGGGGAAGCCGATGATCGCGAGGTAGCCGAGGCCGAAGGTGACGAAGGTGACCGGCATGTACTTCCGCAGGCCGCCGTACTTCCGCATGTCGACCTCGTCGTTCATGCCGTGCATGACCGAACCGGCGCCGAGGAAGAGCCCGGCCTTGAAGAAGCCGTGCGTCACCAGGTGCATGATCGCGAAGACGTAGCCGATGGGGCCGAGGCCGGCCGCCAGGATCATGTAGCCGATCTGCGACATCGTCGAACCGGCGAGCGCCTTCTTGATGTCGTCCTTGGCGCAACCGACGATCGCACCGAAGAGGAGCGTGACCGCGCCGACGACGGTGACGACGAGCTGCGCGTCCGGCGCCGCGTTGAAGATGTCCGCGGAGCGGACGATCAGGTAGACACCGGCGGTGACCATCGTGGCCGCGTGGATGAGGGCCGAGACCGGGGTCGGGCCCTCCATCGCGTCCCCGAGCCAGGACTGCAGCGGCACCTGGGCCGACTTGCCGCAGGCGGCGAGGAGCAGCATCAGGCCGATCGCGGTCAGCGTGCCCTGGCTCGCCTGGTCGGTGGAGGCCAGGACCGGCCCGAAGGCGAAGGTCCCGAAGGTGGTGAACATGATCATGATGGCGATCGAGAGGCCCATGTCGCCGACCCGGTTGACCAGGAAGGCCTTCTTCGCGGCGGTGGCCGCGCTGGGCTTGTGCTGCCAGAAGCCGATCAGGAGGTACGAGGCGAGGCCGACGCCCTCCCAGCCGAAGTACAGGAGCAGGTAGTTGTCGGCGAGGACGAGCAGGAGCATCGCCGCGACGAACAGGTTGAGATAGCCGAAGAAGCGGCGGCGGCGCTCGTCGTGCTCCATGTAGCCGATGGAGTAGACGTGGATGAGCGTGCCGACCCCGCTGATCAGCAGGACGAAGGTCATCGACAGCTGGTCGAGCTGGAACGCGATGTCCGCCTGGAAGCCCTCCACCGGGATCCAGGTGTACAGCCGCTGGTGCAGGGCCCGGTCGTCGGCGCTCTTGCCGAGCATGTCGGCGAAGAGCGCCAGGCCGATGACGAAAGTGACGGCCGCGAGCAGGGTGCCGAGCCAGTGCCCGGTCCTGTCGAGCCGCCGGCCGCCGCAGAGCAGGACGGCCGCGCCGAGCAGGGGAACCCCGACGAGCAGCGCAATGAGATTTTCCACGGGTCAGCCCCTCACAGCTTCATCAGGCTGGCGTCGTCGACCGAGGCCGAGTGGCGGGCACGGAAGACGGACACGATGATCGCGAGCCCGACGACGACCTCCGCGGCGGCGACGACCATCGTGAAGAACGCGATGATCTGGCCGTCGAGGTTGCCGTGCATGCGGGAGAAGGCGACGAACGCGAGGTTGCAGGCGTTGAGCATCAGCTCGACGCACATGAAGACCACGATCGCGTTCCGCCGGATCAGCACCCCCACCGCACCGATGGTGAACAGCAGGGCCGCGAGATACAGGTAGTTGACGGGGTTCACCGGGTGGCCTCCTCTTCGTCCCGGTCCCGGCCGAGCCGCTCCTCGGAGCGCTGCTCCAGGGCCTTGAGGTCGGCGAGCGCCTCGCCGGACACGTCCCGGACCTGGCCCCGCTTGCGCAGGGTCTGCATGACGGTGAGCTCCGACGGGGAGCCGTCGGGGAGCAGACCGGCGACGTCCACGGCGTTGTGCCGGGCGTAGACACCGGGTGCGGGGAGCGGCGGCACGTGCGTGCCCTCGCGGACGCGCTGCTCGGAGAGCTCGCGCTGGGTGCGGGCCCGCTCGGTGCGCTCGCGGTGCGTGAGCACCATCGCGCCGACGGCCGCGGTGATCAGGAGCGCGCCGGTGATCTCGAAGGCGAAGACGTACTTGGTGAAGATGAGGGCGGCGAGGCCCTCCACGTTTCCGCCGTACGCCGCGTTGGCCGCGCCGAGGCCGGTGAACTCGGTGAGCGAGGCCTGGCCGATGCCGGCGACCAGCAGGATGCCGAAGCCGAGGCCGCAGGCCGCGGCCCACCAACGCTGGCCCTTGATGGTCTCCTTCAGCGAGTCCGCGGCCGTGACGCCGACCAGCATGACGATGAAGAGGAAGAGCATCATGATCGCGCCGGTGTAGACGACGATCTGGACGATGCCGAGGAAGTACGCGCCGTTGGCGAGGTAGAAGACCGCGAGGACGATCATCGTGCCGGCCAGCGACAGCGCGCTGTGCATGGCCTTCTTCATCAGGATCGTGGCGAGGGCGCCGACGACGGCGACCGTGCCGAGGACCCAGAACTGGAAGGCCTCGCCGGACGAGGTCGTGTAGGCAGCGAGGTTGGCGCTCATGCGTCCGCCCCCTCCGCCTCGCCCTGCTCGCCCTTGGAGACGGCGACCTGCTGGACGGTCCCGGGCGCGGCCTCGGTGACGAGGCCCCGGTAGTAGTCCTGCTCGGTCATGCCGGGGAAGATCGCGTGCGGGGAGTCGACCATGGTCTCCTCCAGGCCCACGAGCAGCTGCTCCTTGGTGTAGATCAGGTTCTCGCGGGAGGAGTCGGCCAGTTCGAACTCGTTGGTCATCGTCAGCGCGCGCGTGGGGCAGGCCTCGATGCACAGCCCGCAGAGGATGCAGCGGGCGTAGTTGATCTGGTAGACGCGGCCGTACCGCTCGCCGGGCGAGTAGCGCTCCTCGTCGGTGTTGTCCGCGCCCTCGACGTAGATCGCGTCGGCGGGACAGGCCCAGGCGCAGAGCTCGCAGCCGACGCACTTCTCCAGGCCGTCGGGGTGACGGTTGAGCTGGTGCCGGCCGTGGAAGCGGGGCGCCGTCGTCTTCTGCTGCTCCGGGTACTGCTCGGTCAGCCGCTTCTTGAACATGGCCTTGAAGGTCACGCCGAAGCCGGCCACCGGATTCTGGAAGTCAGACACCGTCCGTCTCCTTTCCCTCACTCGCAGTAGCAGTATCGGAGGCGCCACTGACAACGAGGTCCTCGTGGTGCCGCGGCCTGCGCCGCGGCACGGGCGGCAGGGACTGTCCGGGCTTGGGCGGTACGGGGAAGCCCCCGGCCATCGGGTCGAAGGCGCGCTCCTTCTCGGGCGCCGCCGCCTGCGCCTTCGCCTTCCTGTCGCGGAAGGTGTCGAAGAGGAAGGAGAGCAGCAGCAGCCCGAGGACGGCCCCGGCCACGTACAGGACGATGTTGCTGAACGCGATGTTCTCGTTCCGCAGGGCCCGGACGGTGGCGACGAGCATGAGCCAGACCACGGAGACCGGGATGAGGACCTTCCACCCGAGCTTCATCAGCTGGTCGTAGCGGACGCGGGGCAGGGTGCCGCGGAGCCAGATGAAGAAGAAGAGGAGCAGCTGCACCTTGAGGACGAACCAGAGCATCGGCCACCAGCCGTGGTTCGCGCCCTCCCAGAAGGTGGAGACCGGGTACGGGGCCCGCCAGCCGCCCAGGAAGAGCGTCACCGACACGGCCGAGACCGTCACCATGTTCACGTACTCGGCGAGCATGAACATCGCGAACTTGATGGACGAGTACTCGGTGTTGAAGCCGCCGACGAGGTCGCCCTCGGACTCCGGCATGTCGAAGGGGGCGCGGTTGGTCTCGCCGACCATCGTGACGATGTAGATGATGAACGAGACCGGCAGCAGGATGACGAACCAGCGGTCCGCCTGCGCCTCGACGATCGCCGAGGTCGACATCGACCCGGAGTAGAGGAAGACCGAGGCGAAGGCCGCGCCCATGGCGATCTCGTACGAGATCATCTGCGCGCACGAGCGCAGGCCGCCGAGCAGCGGGTACGTGGAGCCGGAGGACCAGCCGGCGAGGACGATGCCGTAGATGCCGACGGAGGCGACCGCGAGGACGTACAGCATCGCGATCGGCAGGTCGGTGAGCTGCATCGCCGTGCGGTGGCCGAAGATCGACACCTCGTTGCCCGCGGGCCCGAAGGGGATCACGGCGATCGCCATGAAGGCCGGGATCGCGGCGATGATCGGGGCGAGGACGTAGACGACCTTGTCGGCCTTCCGGACGATCACGTCCTCCTTGAGCATCAGCTTGATGCCGTCCGCGAGGGACTGGAGGAGGCCCCAGGGGCCGTGCCGGTTGGGGCCGACGCGCAGCTGCATCCAGGCGACGACCTTGCGCTCCCACACGATGGAGAACAGCACGGTGACCATCAGGAAGGCGAAGCAGAAGACGGCCTTGATCGCGACGAGCCACCAGGGGTCCGTGCCGAACATGGACAGGTCTTCGGCGGCGAGGAGGGTGTTCATGCCTGCACCTCCGTCGGGGTGGCCGGGCCGATGCGGACCAGGTCGCCGGGGCGGGCGCCGGTGTCGGAGAGGACGCCGGCGCCGGCCGAGTTCAGCGGGAGCCAGACCACGCGGTCGGGCATCTCGGTGACCTGGAGCGGGAAGGCGACCGAGCCGGCCGGGCCGGTGACCTCCAGGGTGTCGCCGTCCTTGACGCCGGCGTCGGCGGCGGTGGCGGCGGAGAGCCGGGCGACGGCCGCGTGGCGGGTGCCGGCGAGGGCGGTGTCGCCCTCCTGGAGGCGGCCGAGGTCGAGGAGCAGCCGGTGTCCGGCGAGGACGGCCTCGCCGTCGCCGGGCCGGGGCGCCGGCCGGCCGGGCTCGACGGGCTCGGAGGCCCGCTCCTCGGTCCAGCGGCCGAGCCGGTCCAGCTCCCGTCGCGCGGACCGCAGGTCGGGCAGGCCCAGGTGGACGTCCATGGCGTCGGCGAGCATGTGGAGCACGCGCGCGTCGGTCGGGGCGAGCGTCCGGGTCATCTGCTCGGGCTTGAGCGCGGCCTCGAAGAGGCGTGCCCTGCCCTCCCAGTTGAGGAAGGTGCCGGACTTCTCGGCGACGGCGGCGACCGGGAGGACGACGTCGGCGCGGTCGGTGACCTCGCCGGGCCGCAGCTCCAGGGAGACGACGAAGGCCGCGTCGAGGGCCTCGCGCGCGCGTGCCGGGTCGGGCAGGTCGACGACGTCGACGCCGGCGACGAGCAGGGCGGCGAGCTCGCCGGTGGCCGCGGCCTCCAGGATCTGGCCGGTGTCGCGGCCGTAGCGGGGCGGGAGTTCGCGGACGCCCCAGGCGGCGGCGACCTCCTCCCGCGCGCGCGGGTCGGTCGCGGGCCGGCCGCCGGGCAGCAGCGTCGGGACGGCTCCCGCCTCCACCGCTCCGCGTTCGCCGGAGCGGCGCGGGATCCAGACGAGCCGGGCGCCGGTGGCGGCCGAGGCGCGCAGGGCGGCGGTGAGCGCGCCGGGCACGCCCGCGAGGCGCTCGCCGACGGCGATGACGGCGCCTTCCCGGCGGAGGGCCTCGGCGGCGGCGGGTCCTTCGCCTTCGAGGCTGAGCCGGGAGGTGAGGGCGTCGAGCCACTCGGTCTCGGTGCCGGGCGCGGCCGGCAGCAGGGTGCCGCCCGCCTTCTCCAGGCCGCGGCTCGCGAAGGCGGCGATGGCGTAGGTCTTCTGACCGTGCTTGCGCCAGGCCTTGCGGAGCCGCAGGAAGACGCCGGGGGCCTCCTCCTCGGCCTCCAGGCCGACGAGGAGCACGGCCGGCGCCGCTTCCAGCGAGGTGTACGTGACGCCGCTGCCTCCCCCGAGGTCCTTCCCGCGTCCGGCGACGGCGGAGGCGAGGAAGTCGGCCTCCTCGCCGGAGTGGACCCGGGCCCGGAAGTCGATGTCGTTGGTGTCGAGGGCGACCCGGGCGAACTTGGCGTACGCGTAGGAGTCCTCGACGGTCAGCCGGCCGCCGGCGAGGACGCCGGTGCGGCCGCGGACGAGTCCGCGGGCGGCGGCCTCCAGGGCCTCCGGCCAGGACGCCGCTTCGAGCTCACCGGTCTCGGTGTTGCGGACGAGCGGGGTGGTGAGCCGGTCGCGCTGCTGGGCGTACCGGAAGCCGAAGCGGCCCTTGTCGCAGATCCACTCCTCGTTGACCTCGGGGTCCTCGGCGGCGAGCCGCCGCATGACCTTGCCGCGCCGGTGGTCGGTGCGGGTGGCGCAGCCGCCGGAGCACTGCTCGCAGACCGACGGCGTGGAGACCAGGTCGAAGGGGCGGGAGCGGAAGCGGTAGGCGGCCGAGGTGAGGGCGCCGACCGGGCAGATCTGGATGGTGTTGCCGGAGAAGTACGACTCGAAGGGGTCGCCCTCGCCGGTGCCGACCTGCTGGAGCGCGCCGCGCTCGATCAGTTCGATCATCGGGTCGCCCGCGACCTGGTTGGAGAAGCGGGTGCAGCGGGCGCACAGGACGCAGCGCTCGCGGTCGAGGAGGACCTGGGTGGAGATCGGTACGGGCTTCTCGTAGGTCCGCTTGACGCCCTCGAAGCGGGACTCGGCCTGTCCGTGGGACATGGCCTGGTTCTGCAGGGGGCACTCGCCGCCCTTGTCGCAGACCGGGCAGTCCAGCGGGTGGTTGACGAGCAGCAGCTCCATCACGCCGTGCTGGGCCTTCTCGGCCACGGGCGAGGTGAGCTGCGACCTGACCACCATGCCGTCGGTGCAGGTGATGGTGCAGGAGGCCATGGGCTTGCGCTGGCCCTCGACCTCGACGATGCACTGGCGGCAGGCGCCGGCGGGGTCGAGGAGCGGGTGGTCGCAGAAGCGCGGGATCTCGATGCCGAGCTGTTCGGCGGCGCGGATGACCAGCGTCCCCTTGGGGACGGAGATCTCGATGCCGTCGATGGTCAGCGTGACGAGGTCCTGGGGCGGGAGCGCCGCCTCGCCGCCCCCGGAGGGGGCAGACGTGGTGACTGTCATGCGTTCACCTCCGTGTTGTCTGCGCGCCGGTCGGCCCAGACGGTCGACCTGGCGGGGTCGAAGGGGCAGCCCTTGCCCGTGATGTGCTGCTCGTACTCGTCGCGGAAGTACTTGAGCGAGGAGAAGATCGGCGAGGCGGCGCCGTCGCCGAGGGCGCAGAACGACTTGCCGTTGATGTTGTCGGCGATGTCGTTCAGCTTGTCGAGGTCGGCCATGACGCCCTTGCCGGCCTCGATGTCGCGGAGCAACTGGACGAGCCAGTAGGTGCCTTCGCGGCAGGGGGTGCACTTGCCGCAGGACTCGTGGGCGTAGAACTCGGTCCAGCGGGTGACGGCCCGGACGACGCAGGTCGTCTCGTCGAAGCACTGGAGGGCCTTGGTGCCGAGCATGGATCCGGCGGCGCCGACGCCCTCGTAGTCGAGGGGCACGTCGAGGTGCTCGTCGGTGAACATGGGGGTGGAGGAGCCGCCGGGGGTCCAGAACTTGAGCCGGTGACCCGGCCGCATGCCGCCGCTCATGTCGAGGAGCTGGCGCAGCGTGATGCCGAGGGGGGCCTCGTACTGGCCGGGCGAGGCGACGTGGCCGCTGAGCGAGTACAGCGTGAAGCCCGGGGACTTCTCGCTGCCCATCGAGGTGAACCACTCCTTGCCGCGGTTGAGGATCGCGGGAACGGACGCGATGGACTCGACGTTGTTCACCACGGTGGGGCAGGCGTACAGACCGGCGACCGCGGGGAAGGGGGGACGCAGCCGGGGCTGGCCGCGGCGCCCTTCGAGCGAGTCGAGCAGGGCGGTCTCCTCGCCGCAGATGTACGCGCCGGCGCCGGCGTGGACGGTGAGTTCGAGGTTCAGACCGCTGCCGAGGATGTTCCGGCCGAGGTAGCCGGCCGCGTAGGCCTCGCGGACGGCCTCGTGGAGGCGGCGCAGGACGGGGACGACCTCGCCGCGCAGGTAGATGAACGCGTGCTCGGAGCGGATCGCGTAGCAGGCGATGATCATTCCCTCGATGAGGGAGTGCGGGTTGGCGAAGAGGAGCGGGATGTCCTTGCAGGTGCCGGGCTCGGACTCGTCGGCGTTGACGACGAGGTAGTGGGGCTTGCCGTCGCCCTGCGGGATGAACTGCCACTTCATGCCGGTGGGGAAGCCGGCGCCGCCGCGGCCGCGGAGCCCGGATTCCTTGACGTACGCGATGAGGTCGTCGGGGCTCATCGCGAGGGCCCGCTTGAGGCCCTGGTATCCCTCGTGCCGCTCGTAGGTCTCCAGGGTCCAGGAGTTGGGCTGGTCCCAGAAGGCGGAGAGGACGGGGGCGAGAAGCTTCTCGGGGCTGCTGTTGTCGATCTCGGCCGCCAAGGTCATCACTCCCCCTCCTGACGGGTTGCCTCACCGCGCGGGTGGACGATTCGGTGGTGGGGCGCCTCGCCCTTGGCCAGTCGCAGTCCGACGAGGGAGGCGGGGCCCGCTCCGCCGGTGGCCTCGACGGCGCCGGGGCGCTCGTCGGGGAAGCCGGCGAGGATGCGGGCGGTCTCCTTGAAGGTGCAGAGGGGGGCGCCACGGGTGGGTTCGACGGTCCGTCCGGCCCGCAGGTCGTCCACCATCTGCTTGGCGGACTCCGGGGTCTGGTTGTCGAAGAACTCCCAGTTGACCATCACGACCGGTGCGAAGTCGCAGGCCGCGTTGCACTCGATGTGTTCGAGGGTGATCTTGCCGTCGTCGGTCGTCTCGTTGTTGCCGACGGCGAGGTGCTGCTTGAGCTCCTCGAAGATGGCGTCGCCGCCCATGACCGCGCAGAGCGTGTTCGTGCAGACGCCGACCTGGTAGTCGCCGGAGGGCTTGCGCCGGTACATCGTGTAGAAGGTGGCGACGGCGGTGACCTCGGCGGTGGTCAGGCCGAGGAGGTCGGCGCAGAACCGCATGCCGGTACGGGTCACGTGGCCCTCCTCCGACTGCACGAGGTGCAGCATCGGCAGGAGCGCGGAGCGGGAGTCCGGGTAGCGGGCGATGATCTCGCGCGCGTCCTGCTCCAGGCGCGCGTGGACCTCGGCCGGGTACTCGGGGGCGGGCAGCTGGGGCATCCCCAGGCTGACGTTCTCCGTCATCGGTCGACGCCTCCCATCACGGGGTCGATGGAGGCGACGGCGACGATGACGTCGGCGACCTGGCCGCCCTCGCACATCGCGGCCATGGCCTGGAGGTTGGTGAACGACGGGTCGCGGAAGTGGACCCGGTAGGGGCGGGTGGAGCCGTCGGAGACGACGTGCACGCCGAGCTCGCCCTTGGGTGACTCGACGGCCGCGTAGGCCTGCCCGGCGGGGACCCGGAAGCCCTCGGTGACCAGCTTGAAGTGGTGGATCAGGGCCTCCATGGAGGTGCCCATGATCTTCTTGATGTGGTCGAGGGAGTTGCCGAGGCCGTCGGGGCCGAGCGCGAGCTGCGCGGGCCAGGCGATCTTCTTGTCGCCGACCATGACCGGTCCCGGGGCGAGGCGGTCGAGGCACTGCTCGACGATCCGCAGCGACTGCCGCATCTCCTCCAGGCGGACCAGGAAGCGTCCGTAGGAGTCGCAGGTGTCGGCGGTCGGGACGTCGAACTCGTAGTCCTCGTAGCCGCAGTACGGGTCGGACTTGCGCAGGTCGTGCGGGAGGCCGGCCGACCGGAGGATCGGTCCGGTGGCGCCGAGGGCCATGCAGCCGGTGAGGTCGAGGTAGCCCACGTCCTGCATGCGGGCCTTGAAGATGGGGTTGCCGGTGGCGAGCTTGTCGTACTCCGGCAGGTTCTTCTTCATGGTCTTCACGAACTCGCGGACGGCGTCGACGGCGCCGGGCGGCAGGTCCTGGGCGAGGCCGCCGGGGCGGATGAACGCGTGGTTCATGCGCAGGCCGGTGATCAGCTCGTACAGGTCCAGGATCATCTCGCGGTCCCGGAAGCCGTAGATCATGATCGTGGTGGCGCCGAGCTCCATGCCGCCGGTGGCGATGCACACCAGGTGGGAGGAGAGCCGGTTGAGCTCCATGAGCAGGACGCGGATGACGCTGGCGCGGTCCGGGATCTGCTCGGTGATGCCGAGGAGCTTCTCCACGCCGAGGCAGTACGCCGTCTCGTTGTAGAACGAGGTGAGGTAGTCCATGCGCGTGACGAAGGTGGTGCCCTGCGTCCAGGTCCGGTACTCGAGGTTCTTCTCGATGCCGGTGTGGAGGTAGCCGATGCCGCAGCGGGCCTCGGTGACGGTCTCGCCGTCGATCTCCAGGATGAGCCGGAGCACGCCGTGGGTCGACGGGTGCTGCGGGCCCATGTTGACGATGATGCGCTCGTCGTCGGCCTTGGCGGCGGACTGGACGACCTCTTCCCAGTCGCCGCCGGTCACCGTGTAGACGGCGCCTTCTGTCGTCTCCCGGGGGGAGGCGGACGGGGTGTTCACGAGTACGACCTCCGCTGGTCCGGAGCCGGGATCTGGGCGCCCTTGTACTCGACGGCGATGCCGCCGAGGGGGTAGTCCTTGCGCTGCGGGTGGCCCTGCCAGTCGTCCGGCATCATGATCCGGGTGAGGGCGGGGTGGCCGTCGAAGACGATGCCGAAGAAGTCGTACGCCTCGCGCTCGTGCCAGTCGTTCGTCGGGTAGACGGCGACGAGGGACGGGACGCGCGGGTCGGCGTCGGGCGCCGAGACCTCCAGGCGGATCAGCCTGCCGTGGGTGAGCGAGCGCAGGTGGTAGACGGCGTGCAGCTCGCGACCCTTGTCCTCGGGGTAGTGGACGCCGGAGACGCCGGTGCAGAGCTCGAAGCGGAGCGCCGGGTCGTCGCGGAGGGTGCGGGCCACCCGGACGAGGTGCTCGCGCTCGATGTGGAAGGTGAGCTCGTCGCGGTCGACGACCGTCTTCTCGATGGCGTTGCCGGGGAGCAGTCCCTGCTCCTCCAGGGCGCCTTCGAGTTCGTCGGCTACCTCGTCGAACCAGCCGCCGTACGGCCGGGTGGCCGGGCCGGGGAGGCGGATCGAGCGGACGAGGCCGCTGTAGCCGGACGTGTCGGCGCCGCTCTGGGCGCCGAACATGCCACGCTGGACCCTGATCTCTTCCCCGTGGTCGCCGCGCTGGCCCGGCAGGTTCTGCGCGCTGAGGTCCTTCTCGGGGTTGGGTGTCTCGTCGCTCACCGGAGCAGACCCTTCAATTCGATCGTCGGCAGCGCCTTGAGCGCCGCTTCCTCCGCCTCCCGGGCCGCCTCCTCGGCGTTCACGCCGAGCTTGGAGGTCTGGATCTTCTGGTGGAGCTTGAGGATCGCGTCGAGGAGCATCTCCGGCCGCGGCGGACAGCCGGGCAGGTAGATGTCGACGGGCACGATGTGGTCGACGCCCTGCACGATCGCGTAGTTGTTGAACATGCCGCCCGAGGAGGCGCAGACGCCCATCGAGATGACCCACTTGGGGTTGGGCATCTGGTCGTAGACCTGCCGCAGGACCGGTGCCATCTTCTGGCTGACGCGGCCGGCGACGATCATGAGGTCGGCCTGGCGTGGTGAGCCGCGGAAGACCTCCATGCCGAAGCGGGCCAGGTCGTACCGGCCGGCGCCGGTGGTCATCATCTCGATGGCGCAGCAGGCGAGGCCGAAGGTCGCGGGGAACACGGACGCCTTGCGCACCCAGCCCGCGGCCTGTTCGACCGTCGTCAGCAGAAAGCCGCTCGGGAGTTTCTCTTCGAGTCCCATAGGTGCCCCTCAGCCCCTCAGTCCCATTCCAGGCCGCCGCGACGCCACACGTAGGCGTAGGCGACGAAGACGGTGAGCACGAAGAGCAGCATCTCCACGAGCCCGAAAAGCCCCAGGGCGTCGAACGTGACCGCCCAGGGGTAGAGGAAGACGATCTCGATGTCGAAGACGATGAAGAGCATCGCCGTCAGGTAGTACTTGATCGGGAAGCGGCCGCCTCCGGCGGGAGTGGGCGTCGGCTCGATGCCGCACTCGTACGCCTCAAGCTTTGCCCTGTTGTACCGCTTTGGCCCGATAAGCGTGGCCATGACCACGGAGAAGATCGCAAACCCCGCACCCAGGGCACCGAGCACGAGGACGGGCGCGTACGCATTCACGCTCCTCGCTCCTTCCAGTCGTCCTTGACCGTTGGATCGCACGGCCGGACCGTGAAAGATCGCCCCCATGTGAGGCAGTTCACAAGCCCGGCTGCCCCGCATCTTATGCCCGCCCCTCTGTGATCTGCGACACGGGGTACAGCGCGGAGTTTGTGATCTCCACCACCTGACGAAGGATCATGAAGCCGGATGAGCGGTGATCTTGTTGCGCGAAGCGCCCAGGTGATCACCAGATGTGACATCCACACCGGAAGATGCTGCTCGGAAGGGGTGGCGCACTATCAAGCCATGGCCCATACAGGCAAATTGGCGGCGGGATCGATCAAGGTGATAAAGGAAGCCGCCGTCGCCCGGTCGGGGGGTCCCGCGTACAGAGGTGGACGCGTGCGCGCGTTCACGAGCTCGGATGTGACCTGCGCCACACCACAAGAGGGTCCGGAAAAACGGGGCTTGGCCACAGAGGTGAAGAGGTGGTAAGCGACGGGCAATTCGGACCTTTTATTGAAAACGCATGATCAAGGGCGCGATGAGCCATGCCCGATTTGCCCGTTACGGCGTCAATAAGGGCGCCAGAGAACCGGATTCAGCCATTCCCTGGGCAACTGTGGCGCAGCCCACGTTTCTTGAAGGGAACCGCCCGGCCCTGATAGCGGTTGTTCCCATGTCCCACTCCGCTCACATACCCAGCCACCGGAAGCCCCGCCGCAGCGCCTCGAAGCTCGCGCTCCGCGCCGGAGTTGCCGGTGGCGTCCTCGGCACCATCGCGGTGGCCGGTGCTGCCGGGCCGGCTCATGCCGAGCCGGTGACCGAGACCATCGAAATGCCCACGCTCGGATCCCTCGACACCGCGGGCCTGGCGAGCGCTGTCGCCGCCTCCGCCGAGGCGTCCCAGCAGGAGGCCCTCGACCAGAGCCTGGAGAGCCAGGAGCACGCGGCCCTGCAGAAGGCCGCGAAGGAGGCCAAGAAGGCCAAGGCCGAGGCGGACCGCAAGGCCGAGGCCGAGCGCGCCGAGAAGGCCCGCGCCGAGGCCGAGGCCAAGGCCGCGGCGGAGAAGGCCGAGCAGGAGCGCCAGGAGGCCGCGGAGCGCGCCTCCCGCGACCGTGCGCGCACCCAGCTCTCCACCACCTCCACGAGCGACAGCGGCTCGGGCTCCGGCTCCTCCGGCACCTCGGACAGCGGCTCCTCCACGGGCAGCAGCACCAACGAGACGCAGGCCCCCTCCGGCTCCGCCGCCGCGATCGTGGCCTTCGCGCGCGCCCAGATCGGCGACGCGTACGTCATGGGCAGCACCGGCCCCAACTCCTGGGACTGCTCCGGTCTCGTCCAGGCCGCCTACGCCTCCGTCGGCATCGACCTGCCGCGCATCTCCAGTGACCAGTCCAGCCGCGGCACCTCCGTCTCGCTGAGCAACCTCCAGCCGGGCGACGTCCTGTACTGGGGCAGCCGCAGCGGCTCGTACCACGTCGCCATCTACGTCGGCGGCGGCAAGTACGTCGGCGCGCAGAACCCGTCCACGGGCGTCGTCGAGCGCTCGCTCGACTGGGACACCCCGTCGGGCGCCGTCCGGATCCTCTGATCCGGCGCACCACGTGAGCATCTGACGAAGGGCCGTCACTCCTCGGGGGAGAGACGGTCCTTCGTCGTGCGCGGCCCCCTCGGGTCAGTGGCGGAGCGCCTCGGCCGGTTCGACGCGGGAGGCCCGCCAGGCCGGGTAGAGACCGGCGGCCACGCCCGTCCCCAGACCGATCAGCGGCGCCGCGACGACCGCCGCGGGATGGACGACCGGGGTCCAGTCCCTGGCGAGCGCCACTCCGACCACCGTGCACACGCCCAGCGCCGTCCCGACGAGCCCGCCGACCGCGCCCAGGGCCCCCGACTCCGTGAGGAACTGGGCGGTGACGTGCCGCGCCCGGGCGCCCAGGGCCCGCCGCAGACCGATCTCACCGGTCCGCTCCAGCACCGCGACCAGCGTGGTGTTCGCGATGCCGACCGCCCCGATCACCAGACAGACCCCGGCGAGCAGCAGGAACAGCTGGTCGAGGTCGCCGGTGACGCCCGCCCGCAGCGCCCTCGGGTCCGGCGGCGGGACGGCCTTCACGTACTCCGGGTGGTCCGGGCGCAGCGCGACCGCGGCCTCGGCGGCGATCTGCCGGGCGGCCCCCGTCTCCGTGGCGATCAGCATCCGCGCGTCGCCGGGCCCGGGCGGCCCCCACATCCGCTCGGCGGTCGTCCGGGGCACGCTCACCGACATCAGGACGTCCGGCCGGCGCTCGACGTCGTCGACGATGCCGGCCACCACGAAGGGCTCGTCGCCGATGAACACCGCGGGCCGGGTCTCCAGGGTGGTGATGCCGAGCCGGGCCGCGACGGACGCCCCGACGACCGCGACCGGCTGCGCCTTCGCCGAGGCGAACTCGTCGTAGAGCCGGCCCTGCGCGAGGCGGGGGACGGCGGCCCGGAGCGCGCCGGGCGAGGCGGCGACCACGTCGACCGGGACGCCGTCCGCGCCGTCGCCCACCGGTGCGGCGCGCACGGTGACGTCCGGGCCGAGCCGGACCGTCCAGTAGACCCCGGCGTCCCGGACGCCGCCGAGCCGCCCGATCCGGGCGTCCGCGTCGGCGGGGAAGGCGGGGCCGGCGAACTCGTCCTGCTCCTGGGCGATGTCCTCGACGGTGACCTCGGTGGCGGTCAGCAGGTCGAAGCGGGAGTCGATCCGGGAGGACGTGGTGGCCGTCAGCCCGAGGACCGCGACGAAGGTGCCGACGCCGAGGACCGTGCCGAGCGCGGTGAGCACGGACCGGCCGGGGCGCTGGAGCATGCCCGCGACGGCCTCGGAGAGCGCGTCGCGGGGCGTGAGGCGCGAGGGTTCGACGACCCGGTCGGCACGGGGGCGGCGGATTCTCACGCGGGGTCCCGTTCGGAGCGGGGGGAGGCGGGCGTGGGCGGAGCCTGGCGGGGTGGGGTGGGTTCGGGCGGTGGGACCTTGCGGGGTGCGGTGGTTTCGGGCCGTTCTCTCAGGACGCCGTCGCGGATCGTGACCGTACGCCCGGCACGGGCGGCGACCTCGCCGTCGTGGGTGATGACGACGACCGTCATGCCGGCGGCATGGAGTTCGCCGAGGAGCGCGAGGACCGTCTCCGCGTTTCCGGAGTCGAGGTTTCCCGTCGGCTCGTCGCAGAGGAGCAGCGAGGGGCGGCCCGCCAGCGCGCGGGCGACGGCGACACGCTGGCGCTCGCCGCCCGAGAGGCGGCCCGGGAGCGCGTCGGCGCGGTGGGCGAGGCCGACGCGGGTCAGCGCCTCCCGGGCCCGGCTGCGGCGCTCGGCGCGGGGCACGGCCGAGTACACCATCGAGAGCATGACGTTCTCCGTGGCGCTGCGGTGCGGCAGGAGGTGGAACGCCTGGAAGACGAAGCCGATGCGGCGCCCGCGCAGGGCCGTGCGGTCGCCGTCGGAGAGGGCCGCCGTGTCGATGCCGTCGAGGAGGTACGTGCCCTCGGTGGGCGCGTCGAGGAGACCGGCGACGTTCAGGAAGGTGGACTTGCCGGAGCCCGAGGGGCCGACGACCGCGACGAACTCGCCTTGGCCGACCGCGAGTTCGCAGGGACGCAGGGCCGGGACCGGCGGTGGGCCCGGGTAGGTGAGGGCGACCCGGCGGAACTCCATGACGGGGGCGCGGGTCACTCCTGCCCCCGGCCGTCCTGGACGGCGCCGGCCGCGGCCACGCCCGTCACGACCTCCGCGCCCTCCGCCAGGGCGCCCGCGGAGAGCGGGACGACCTCGACGTGGCCGTCCCCGAGGGTGCCGGTCCGCACCTCGACGGGGTTCCGGCGCCCCCGCGCGTCGACGACGGTGACCAGGGTCCGGCCGTCCGCGCCCGCCGACACGGCGGTGACGGGGACGACGAGGGCCTCGCCGTCGGTGGAGGCGGCCTCGATCGTCAGCCGCACGTCCTGGCCGGCGAGGGCGGGCGGGATCTCGGTGTCGGGCACGGCGGTGAAGAGGAAGCCGGTGGGGCCCTTCGCGGGGGCGGCACCCTCCTGGTCCGCTCCCCCGCCGGTGCCGTTCGGCGCGGTACGGGCGGAGGTGGGCGCGGTGGCGACGGTGCCGACCTCGGCGGTGAGTTCGGCGCCGGTCACCTCGTCGACGACGCGGACCTTCTGGCCGGGTCTGACCATGCCCCTCTGGTGGTCCTGGAGGTGGCCCTGGGCGAGGAGGCGGCCGGAGGACAGGGTCAGCAGGGTGCCGGACACCGGGGAGCCGGGGCGTACGGCGGTGGAGGCGACCCGGGCGGGGAAGCGCTCCACGAAGACGACCTCCCCGGCCGGGACCATGGGTCCGGCGGCGGCCCAGGCCTTGTCCAGCGCGGTCCGTGCGGTGGCGAGGTCGGCGAGGGCCCGGTCGCGGGCCTTGCGCAGCGCCTTCACCCGGGACCTGTCCCGGGCCTGGGCCCGGGCCCGCTCCTGGGTCTGGGCCTGGGACCGGGCTCGGGCCTGAGCCCGGTCCTCCTCCTCGTCCCCGTCCCTGCCCTCCACGCCCTCCTCGCTGCCCACTCCGCCCTCGCCCTCCTCGCTGTCCACGTCCTCCGCCAGCGCGTCCCGCGCGTCCTCGGCCGCGCGTTCGGCGGCGGTCACGGCGGCCGTGGCGCCGTCGACGGAGGCCCCGTCGTCGTCCTGGGCGGGCCGGGGGTCGTAGCCGACGGAGGCGTAGAACTGCGTCACGGCGACCTTGGTCCCGGCCCCGAAGACGCCCTTCTCGTCGCCGCCCCGGCCGTGTCCGAGCGCGGCCAGCGCGGCCTGGAGCTGGGCGACGTCGTCGCCGCTCGCGCCCGGCTTCAGGTCGCGGTAGACGGGCAGCCGCCCCTTCAGTACGAGGACGGGGCGGCCGGATATCTCCAGGAGGACCTGTCCGGGGCGCACCGCGGCGCCGACGGCGACCGGTGTCTTGGTGACGACGGGCGGCGCGCCCTCGCCGCCGGCGACCACGGGCGCGACCGGGACGGTCTGCCCGGCGACGACGGTGCCGCGCAGGACGACGGTCTCGCGCAGGACGCGGCGCTCGACGGGCGCGGTGAGGACGTCGGGCGGGGGCGCCTGGGCGTCCGCGGCGGCCTGCGCCGGCGACTTGATCACCGTACCGGCGAGGACGCCGGCGCCGGTGAGCACGACGGCGCCGACGACGAGACCACCGAACCACAGGTGCCCGCGGCGGGCGCGGGGTTCGTGGGAGGGCTCCGCCTCCGTTCCGGCGGGCTCAGCCACCGTCGACCGCGGGGCGGCACTTGCGGAGGATCTCGGGGAGCCCCGCGTCGTACTTCAGCGCCTCGCTCTCGGGCACCCGGCCCGTCTTCGGGTCAGGGTCGGGGTAGTCGGGGAACCCGTTGCGCCGGACGCACTCGGACATCGCCTTGTCCCGCTCCAACTGGGTCCGGTCCACCGGCAGTTCGCTGGGCATCAGGCTCCGGCAGGCCTTGTCGGCCGCGCGCTGCGCCTGCTCGCTGTTGGCGTCCTTGTCGACCCGCCGGGCGCCGCCCTCCGTCTCCGTGAGCTTCAGCCCCTGCTCGGCGAGGCAGTCGTAGAACGGGGCGAAGGCGGCTTCCGCCGGGGAGCTCGGGACCGGGCGGGCGGCGGTGGCCGGGTCGGGGTCGCCCCCGCACCCGGTGAGCGCGAGAGCGGCGAGGAGCAGGGGCACGGCGAGCGGGCGTCTCATCGATGCACGTCCTTATCCGGGTGTCCCGGTGCCCGGGACTTCCCGATACGGGGGCGGCGCTCGGAGCCGGCGGCGCGGTGCGCCTCCACGGCTCGGCGCGGAATGGGCCGAGCTGTTCGTACGGCTGCTCGACCCGGGCCACTCTAACGACTTGCTCACCATCACGTCACGCCCACAACTCCCCTACAAAACAAGACGTTTACCGACGCCAAAGCCGGACGGGAAGACATTCGGAAGGCCACGCCTCCGCCGACCTGACGAACTAAGCGGATTCAGCACATCCCCATTTTCGCAAGAAAGTTCGCAGGTCGACGGCGCGCAATGCCTTTGCCGAAAGACGGGTCGAGTCGAATTCGAGGACACGGGGGACGGCCCTGGTGTGTACTTCACGGTCGACTCCTCGCACTTCTTCGCCACGGAAAGGCAAGGACATGAAGAACACCGCTCTCCGCCGCACCCTCACCGCCGTCGCCGCCCTCGGCACCCTCGGAACGGCCGTGCTGGCGACCGCAGGCCCCGCCTCGGCCGTCACCCGGGACGGATACCTGGACATCCGCGAGTTCGGCCTGTTCTACAACTCCGCACTCGGCGGCTCCTTCATTGACCTGTACATGGCAGACGGTGACCTCTCCAACGACCGGTTCATCAGCGCCGGTCCGGGCCAGGGCTACACCGTGAACAACAACGCGGCCTCGTACTTCAACAAGGACCAGGTCACCTGGTACGTCTACACCGGCGCCGGCGCCGGCGGCGTCGAGGGCTGGATCCCCGCGAACTACTTCGGCACCTTCTCCACGACCTTCAAGAACCAGGTCTCCTCGGTCTACCACTTCAAGGCCCGCTGAGACCGGTCGAGGCCGGTCGAGGCCGGTCGAGGCCCACCGCCGAAAGCCGCCCGGCCCCCTGAGCCCCCGCGCCCCGCCCTACTCGCCCCTTCCGGAGCCCGCATGCGTCCCCGACCGCCGCTCACCGCCACCACCGCCCTCCTGCTGGGCGCGGGGCTGCTCGCCGCCTGCTCTTCGGGCGGGACGGCGGGGTCCGTCGGGGCCGGGCCGGTGTCCGACCCGGCCAAGGTGTCGGCCGCCCGGCTGACGTATCCGCTGGATCCGTACAAGACGACGGACGAGCAGATCCGCGGCCTGGAGAAGGCGCAGGACCTGCTGACGGCGGACTGCATGAAGCGGTTCGGGTTCACGTACCGGCCGCCCGTGCGGCCCGCGCCCCGGGGCAGGAGCACGTCGTCGCGGTACGGGGTCACGGACGCGGCGGCGGCGGCGCGGTACGGGTACGTGAAGCCCGGCGTCGCCGAGGCGCCCGAGAAGCCGGCCGCGGATCCGCTGCCGCCCGCCGAGCAGCTGGCGCTGAGCGGACCGCCGCTCAAGGCGAAGCCGGGAGGCGGCCCCGTCCTCCCCCCGGCCACCCTGGAGGAGTCGCGGAGGACCGACAGCGGGCGGACGCTCAACGGGCGGAAGGTGCCCGTCGGCGGCTGCGGCCGGGAGGGGCACCTGCGGCTCTATGCCGAGAAGAAGGACCCGGTGGACCTGCTGTACGTCTTCGGGATGGAGTCCGAGGCCTTCTCCCGGGCCCGGCAGTCGCCGAAGGTGGCCGCGGCGGTCGAGGCCTGGTCCGCGTGCATGGCGGAGAAGGGGTACCGGGTCACCGACCCCGTCTCCCCGCAGCGGGCCCTCGGGCTGGCGTCCGAGGCCGAGTTCGGCGGCGGCCCGGCGATCGCCGCCGCGAAGCAGGACGTGGCCTGCAAGAAGCGCACCGACCTGGTCGCCCTCTGGTACACCGCCGAGGTCGGCTTCCAGAACGCGCTCATGGACGAGCACGCCGAGACCCTGGAGCAGGTCAAGGCGGAGCTGGACGAGCGGATCAGGAAGGCCGCCTCGGTCAACGGGAACTGAGGCGGCCGGTCCTTCGGCGGACGCGCTGCGGACAGCCGGTCCGCAGGTGGCCGGTCCGCAGGTGGCCGGTCCGCGGGCAGCCGGTCCGCAGGGGCCCGTCAGGCCTTCGGGGCCACCTTCGAGAGGCCGTTGATGATGCGGTCCATCGCGTCGCCGCCCGTCGGGTCCGTGAGGTTCGCGAGCATCTTGAGCGTGAACTTCATCAGAAGCGGGTGGGTCAGGCCGCGCTGGGTCGCGATCTTCATGACCTTCGGGTTGCCGATGAGCTTCACGAAGGCGCGGCCGAGCGTGTAGTAGCCGCCGTAGGTGTCCTTGAGGACATGCGGGTAGTTCCGCAGAGCCAGCTCGCGCTGGGCCGGGGTGGCGCGGGCGTGGGCCTGGACGATCACGTCGGCCGCGATCTGGCCGGACTCCATGGCGTACGCGATGCCCTCGCCGTTGAACGGATTGACCATCCCGCCCGCGTCGCCGACGAGCAGCAGGCCCTTCGTGTAGTGCGGCTGGCGGTTGAAGGCCATCGGGAGGGCGGCGCCGCGGATCGGCGTCGTCATGTTCTCCGGGGTGTAGCCCCAGTCCTCGGGCATCGAGGCGCACCAGGCCTTGAGCACCTCGCGCCAGTCCAGCTCCCGGAAGGCGGAGGAGGAGTTGAGGATGCCGAGGCCGACGTTGGAGGTGCCGTCGCCCATGCCGAAGATCCAGCCGTAGCCGGGGAGCAGCCGGTCCTGCGGGCCGCGCCGGTCCCACAGCTCCAGCCAGGACTCCAGGTAGTCGTCGTCGTGGCGGGGGCTGGTGAAGTACGTACGGACGGCGACGCCCATCGGGCGGTCCTCGCGGCGGTGCAGGCCCATGGCGAGGGAGAGCCGCGTGGAGTTGCCGTCGGCGGCGACGACGAGCGGGGCGTGGAAGGTGACTTCGCGCTTCTCCTCGCCGAGCTTGGCGTGGACGCCGGTGATGCGGCCGGTGCGGTCGTCGACGATCGGGGCGCCGACGTTGCAGCGCTCGTACAGCCGGGCGCCGGCCTTCTGCGCCTGCCGGGCGAGCTGCTCGTCGAAGTCGTCGCGCTTGCGGACGAGTCCGTAGTCCGGGTAGGAGGCGAGTTCCGGCCAGTCGAGCTCCAGGCGGACGCCGCCGCCGATGATCCGCAGGCCCTTGTTCCGCAGCCAGCCGGCCTCTTCGGAGATGTCGATGCCCATGGAGACGAGCTGCTTGGTGGCGCGCGGGGTGAGGCCGTCGCCGCAGACCTTCTCGCGGGGGAAGGCGGTCTTCTCCAGGAGCAGGACGTCGAGTCCCGACTTGGCCAGGTAGTACGCGGTGGTGGAGCCGGCCGGGCCCGCCCCGACGACGATCACATCTGCGGTGTGCTCGGAGAGGGGCTGCTCGGTCACGGCGGATTCTCCCGGAGACTCGACGGTAGGGGGCGGTACGGACGTACCGGGGCAGTCTATGGGGGTGGGTCCCGGCCCGTCCGGAGGGCCACCCCCGAAGGGCCGGGCAGGCGGGACTTTCGCAACACGCCCTAGACGGGCTTGAAGCCCCGGTGGAGCGCGACGATTCCGCCGGTCAGGTTCCGCCAGGCCACCTTCGACCAGCCGGCCTTCTGGAGCATGCCCGCCAGGGTCGGCTGGTCCGGCCAGGACCGGATGGACTCGGCCAGGTACACGTACGCGTCCGGGTTCGAGGAGACCGCGCGCGCCACCGGCGGCAGCGCCCGCATCAGGTACTCCTCGTACACCGTGCGGAACGGCGCCCAGGTGGCGTGCGAGAACTCGGAGATGACGACCCGGCCGCCGGGCTTCGTCACCCGGTACAGCTCGCGCAGCGCCTGGTCGGTGTCCTGGATGTTCCGCAGCCCGAAGGAGATCGTGACGGCGTCGAACACGTCGTCGCGGAACGGCAGCTTCGTGCCGTCGCCCGCCGTGAACGGCATCCACGGGTGGTTCTTCTTGCCGACCCGGAGCATCCCCAGCGAGAAGTCGCAGGGCACGACGTACGCCCCCGCGCGGGCGAAGGGCTGCGAGGAGGTGGCCGTGCCCGCCGCGAGGTCGAGGATCTTCTGCGCGGGGCGGGCGTCGACCGCCTTCGCGACCTCCTTGCGCCAGCGGCGGTCCTGGCCGAGCGAGAGCACGTCGTTGGTGAGGTCGTAGTTGGCCGCCACGTCGTCGAACATGGAGGCGACTTCGTGCGGCTTTTTGTCCAGGTTGGCTCGGGTCACGGGACCCATTCAAGCAGCCGCCCGAATCTCTTCCCGTACCGCTTCAACCTTTCGGGCCCGGGGGTGCTCAAGGACGGTCGGAAGCGCTCTTCGGAAGCGCTGCCCGGGAACGAGGGAGCAGGGGTGCGATGGCAGTGCCGACCGAGGTGAGACCCGTGGGGGTGGACGTGGGAACGGACGTGGGAACGGGCGCGGGGTTCGAGGAGTTCGCCCGCTCCGCGCAGCAGCGGCTGTACCGGACGGCGTACCTGCTCTGCGGGGAGGCGGAGGCCGCACGGGACCTGACCCAGACCACGCTGGCCAAGCTGTACCAGCACTGGCGGCGGGCGGGTGCGGCCGACCATCCGCACGCCTACGCCAAGAAGGTCATGACGCGGACGTTCCTGGCGGAGCGGCGGCGCGGGCTGCGGGACCTGCTCGCGCTGACCCGCACCGGCGGCACCGTGCCGGAGCCCGCCGCGGACCACGCCGACCTGCGCGTCACGCTGCTCGACGCGCTGGCCGAGCTGCCGCCGAGGGCCCGGGCGATGGTCGTGCTGCGCTACTGGGAGGACCAGAGCGTGGCCTCCGTGGCGACCCTGCTGCGGTGCAGCGAGGCCACCGTCAAGAGCCAGTGCTCCCGTTCCCTCGCCCGACTCCGCGAACGCCTGGCCGACGCCGGGCTCTCGCTCACGGAAAGCTGAGGTCCACCGTGGAAGACAACGACGACATGGTCCTGCTGCGCGACGCCATGGACCGCGCGACGGACGGTCTGCCGCCGCTGCCCGACCTCGCCCCGCTCGCCGTGCGCGAGGGCCGCAGGCGGCGGACCCGGGCCCGGTTCGCGGTCGGCGTGGCGCTCGCCGTCGTCACGGCCGGGGCCCTCGGCCTCACGCTGCTGCCGCGTCCGGCGGCGGACGTGGCCGGTGTGCCGCCGCGCACCGCCGCGGAGACCCTGCGGGCACGTATCGCGGAGCACCAGCGGAAGGCGGCGGCGCTCCTCGACGAGCTGCTGCCCGCGAAGGTCACCGACGTCAGCCCGCTGCCGAAGGGAGCGGCCCAGTACCTGATCACGGCGGACGGCGAATCCTTCCGCCTCGTCTTCTCCGTGCGGCCGGACGCCCCTGTCGCCCTCCAGCACTGCGAGACGCGGCCGGAGAACGTCCCCTCGTGCGAGGAGGACACGCGGCTGAGGGCGGGCGGTTTCGTCGAGATGCCCGCCAGGTCGAGCGTGCAGTACCAGTACCGCAAGAGCCGGGTCCAGCTCGCCGTCTACGCGAGAGGGGTAGGGAAATCAGTGGTGCCGGTGACCGTACGCGACCTGACCGCCGTGACCGCCGACCCGCGCTTCCTGGAGCTGGTGAAGGCCGCGGACGCGCATCCGATGGAGACGCCGGCACCGCTGGACCCGTCGGAGGACCCGATGGACCCGTTCCCGTTCCACTGAGCACGCGGAACGAGCCCCGGGACCGCTCAGCGGGCCCGGTAGACCAGCCGCCCGCCGATCACCGTGGCGACGCAGGTCGACGCGCCGAGGCGGACCAGGGACGCCCGGTCCGGGACGTCGAAGACGGCGAAGCGGGCCGGGCCGCCCGGTACCAGGCCGGGCAGCAGGATCAGCGGCGCCGGTGAGAAGGACGGGGTCCCCGGGAGCTTCTCCGGGCGGCGGCCCACCGCCAGGCCGGCCCGGCGGACGGCGTCCGCCGCCGCCTGCCCGCGGAGCTCGCCCGCGACGGCGACCGTCCCGTGCGCGAGGAGCCGCTGCACGCCGCGGCGCGCGGAGGCGCCCCGGCGTGAGGCGTCCATGCGGAAGATCCGCTGCGCCCGCTCGCCGCCGATCGGCTCGGTGCCGAAGCCCTCGGCCTCCCGGGGGTCCGGGTGGTACATGCCTTCGAGGAGCTCGGGGGCGTACGGGTTGAGCAGGCCGGGGGTGAGGATGCCCGGCCAGTGCCGGACCCGCGCCTCGGGGCGTACGGCGACCAGGTCCTCGTACGGGCCGACGGCGACGACGAGGCCGCCGTCGACCAGGACGGCGGTCTCGGGCGAGGCCTCGGCGTGGTGGATCGTCAGCACGGGCGCGTCCGCTCCCGTCAGTTCGCGTCGAGGAGCTTCAGCTCCGGGTGCGCCGTGCCGCCCTCGATCGCGGTGGACGAGATGTGCGAGGCGACGCGGGCGTCGACCGGGTCGTTCGCCGGGTCGTCGTGGACGACGAGGTGCTCGTACGTCGTGCTCCGCTGCGCCGGGACCCGGTCCGCCGTGCGGATCATGTCGATCATCTCGCGCAGGTTGGAGCGGTGCTTGGCGCCCGCCGAGGAGACGACGTTCTCCTCCAGCATGATCGAGCCGAGGTCGTCCGCGCCGTAGTGCAGGGTCAGCTGGCCGATCTCCTTGCCCGTGGTGAGCCACGAGCCCTGGATGTGGGCGACGTTGTCCAGGAAGAGCCGCGCGATCGAGATCATCCGCAGGTACTCGAAGAGCGTGGCCTGCGTACGGCCCTTGAGGTGGTTGTTCTCGGGCTGGTACGTGTACGGGATGAAGGCGCGGAAGCCGCCCGTCCGGTCCTGCGTGTCACGGATCATGCGGAGGTGCTCGATGCGCTCGGCGTTGGTCTCGCCGGTGCCCATCAGCATCGTGGAGGTGGACTCGACGCCCAGCTTGTGGGCGATCTCCATGATCTCCAGCCAGCGCTCGCCGCTCTCCTTCAGCGGGGCGATGGCCTTGCGCGGCCGCTCGGGGAGCAGCTCGGCGCCCGCGCCCGCGAAGGAGTCGAGGCCGGCCTCGTGGATCCGGGTGATCGCCTCCTCGACGGAGACCCCGGAGATCCGGGCCATGTGCTCGACCTCGGAGGCGCCGAGGGAGTGGATGACGAGCTGCGGGAAGTCCTTCTTGATGGCCGCGAAGTGCTGCTCGTAGTACTCGACGCCGAAGTCCGGGTGGTGGCCGCCCTGGAACATGATCTGGGTGCCGCCGAGCTCCACCGTCTCCGCGCAGCGGCGCAGGATGTCGTCGAGGTCCCGGGTCCAGCCCTTCGCGGTGTCCTTCGGCGGCGCGTAGAACGCGCAGAACTTGCACGCCGTCACGCAGACGTTCGTGTAGTTGATGTTCCGCTCGATGATGTACGTCGCGATGTGCTCGGTCCCCGCGTACCGGCGGCGGCGCACGGCGTCGGCGGCGGCGCCCAGCGCGTGGAGCGGCGCCGAGCGGTACAGGTCGAGCGCCTCCTCGGGGGTGATCCGGCCACCCGCGGCTGCGCGGTCGAGAACGGACTGCAGTTCGGCCTTCTCGGTCACCGGGTCTGTCCCTTTCGGAGGGGTTCTGAACGTCCGAACCAGCGTACGCCAGGGCTTGTCACGGGTTCCGCGGGGTGCTCGGCGCGAGCAGCTCGACCTTGACGTCGGCCGGGAAGCCGGTCGTCGGGCCGGTGCGGCGGGCGAACTCCCGGACGCCGGCGAGCTGCTCCGGGCCGAAGCGGAAGTCGAGGGTGCGGAAGTACCGCTCCAGGAGCTCGGCGTCGAAGGTCTCCCAGCGGGCGGCCTGCTCGGCGACCTTGGCGACCTCTTCGAGGGAGAGGTCCCGGGAGGCCAGGAAGGCCTGGTGCACCTCGCGGACGGTCTCCGGCTCGCGGGCCAGGTAGTCCTTGCGCGCGGCCCAGACGGCGAAGACGAAGGGCAGCCCGGTCCACTCCTTCCACATGAGGCCCAGGTCGTGGACCTGGAGCCCGAGGCGGGGAGCGTCGTGCAGCGAGGCGCGGAGGGCCGCGTCGCCGATGAGGACCGCCGCGTCCGCCTCCTGCATCATCACGCCGAGGTCGGGCGGGCACGTGTAGTAGTCGGGCTTCACCCCGTACTGCTCGGCGAGCAGCAGCTGGGCGAGGCGGACCGAGGTGCGGGAGGTGGAGCCGAGCGCGACCCGGGCCCCGTCCAGCTCCCGGAGCGGCCGCTGGGAGACGATCACGCACGACATGACGGGGCCGTCGCAGCCGACGGCGATGTCGGGCAGGGCGACCAGGTCCTCCGCGTTGCGGAGGTACTCGACGAGGGTGATGGGGCCGACGTCGAGGTCGCCTCTGACGAGGCGCTCGCTGAGCTTCTCCGGGGTGTCCTTCGTGAGCTCGAGATCGAGGAGCGTTCCGGTCCTCGCGAGCCCCCAGTAAAGGGGCAGGCAGTTCAGGAACTGGATGTGTCCGACGCGTGGCCGGCTGCGCTGGTGGTCATCGGTTGCATTGTCCACATCGCGAGGCTAGACCCGTCCCCCGCGGCGGGCATCGCCGGGGCACGCGACACGGCTCGCGGAACGGCTCGCGGAACGGCCCGCGGAACATTGCGCAAGACATTCGTCATGAACATCATCAAGCGCCTCGGGGGCGGTCCGGGATGCGCTTCGTCATGAGGACGGAACCGCAGATCAAACATGTGGACGACGTGATCTTTCCCTCTACCGCCCGCCGCGTCCTGCGTGCTACGCTCAACGCAAGTTGCAGTTTGGTTTCCCTTGCAGTACAGAGCCTGCGGAGCATGTGACCCGCAGGCTTTTGTAGTTTTCAGACTTGTTTGCAGGTTCTGGAGCAGGGCAACCCTTTGGCCCAAGGAGGGCTTATGGCTACCGGAACCGTCAAGTGGTTCAACGCTGAAAAGGGCTTCGGCTTCATCGCCCAGGACGGCGGCGGCCCGGATGTCTTCGTCCACTACTCCGCGATCAACGCGAACGGCTTCCGTTCGCTCGAGGAGAACCAGCTCGTGACCTTCGACGTCACGCAGGGCCCGAAGGGCCCGCAGGCGGAGAACGTCACCCCGGCCTAAGGTGCCCGGGTCGGCGTAAGCGCTGGACTAGAGCAGTACCCAAGGAGCCCCGCTCCGTGCCTCGGCACGAGCGGGGCTCCTGCCTCTTTCCCTTCCCGTCAGCAGGTGGGGATCACGGTGCCGTTGTTGTCACGGGCCTCGTCGTTGCCCCAGCGTGACAGGTAGTACGCGGAGACGTACTTTCCGTAGCCGTTCTTCCCGGCGTAGACGGTGTCGAGGTCGGTCCGCAGCCACCAGTGGTTGAAGTTCCCGGCGGCGTCCCGGATCTCCTGGCCCCAGACCTTGCAGTAGACGTAGTTGGTGCCCGCGTTCAGGACGCCGTGGGCGTCGTTCGTGTTGGCCTGGGCGTAGCCCGTCGCGTTGGCGAAGGTGTCGACCCAGTACTTTCCACCGCCGCCCGAGCAGCCGTTGTCGCTCGTCAGGTACTTGGAGCCGTAGGAGCCCGGGTAGGGGGCGAGGGAGGCTCCGTTGATCACGATGGGCTGGCCGACGCCGTTGTAGAGCTGCTCGTAGTGGATGTGGGCGCCGGAGCTGTTGCCGGTGGAGCCGGTGGTGCCGATCTGCTGCCCCTGGGCGACCCAGGCGCCGTTGGCGACGGAGTAGGCGTTCAGGTGGAAGTAGTACGTCTTCCAGCCGCTGCCGTGGTCGATCACGATGTAGTTGCCGGCGCCGCTGGGCTGCGAGTAGCGGTAGGCGGTGCCGGACGCGGAGGCGAGGACCGGGGTGCCGGCCGTGGTGCCGCCGTCGGCGCGGATGAAGTCGAGGGCCTGGCGGACCTCGGCGGAGTGGTGGCCGTAGGTCCATTTCTGGCCGCAGGGGTAGGGCGCCTTGAAGAGCGGCGCCGCCTGGGCGGGGGTGGTCGTGACGAGCGCGGTGAGCAGGCCCGCGACGAGCGCGAGCAGGGTGCCGAGCGGGGTGATCCGGGCACGCATGCATCCTCCGGGTACCGAGCGGGGACAAGGGTCGACGCGCGTTGAACGGACCACAGCGTGCCGGAAGATCGCGTGCCGCAGTAGTCCGCGACGACCACACTCGCGAGGGCGTCGTTACGTAGGCTGGACACATGACCGAACGGAAACCGCCGGGTGTGAGCTTCGAGTCGTTCGTCGACAAGCAGATCCGGGAGGCCTCGGAGCGCGGCGAGTTCCGGAGCCTGCCCGGCTTCGGGAAGCCGCTGCCCGACGACTCCGCCCCGTACGACGAGCTGTGGTGGATCAAGGGCAAGATGCACCGCGAGGGCGCGTCCGTGCTGCCGCCCTCGCTGGCGCTGCGCAAGGAGGCCGAGGACGCGGAGGAGGCGGTGGCCGCGGCGGTCTCGGAGAGCCAGGTCCGCCGGATCCTCGGCGAGATCAACACCAAGATCGCCGAAGCCCTCGCCCGGCCGCCGGCCGGACCGCCGCTGAACCTGACGCCCTTCGACGTCGACGCGGTGCTGGAGCGGTGGAGGGCGGAGAGGAGACTCCCGTGAACAGCGCCGGTCTGCTGGTCGATGCGTTCGGACGGGTGCGGGAAGCCGTCCACGAGGCCGTGGAGGGGCTGACGGAGGACGAGCTGGCGGCCCGGGTCGACCCGGACGCCAACTCGGTCGCCTGGCTCGTCTGGCACCTCACCCGGATCCAGGACGACCACCTCGCGGACGCGTTCGACACGGCGCAGCTGTGGGTGTCGGACGGCTGGGAGACCCGCTTCGGCCTGCCGTTCTCGCGGCGGGCCACCGGTTACGGGCAGACGAGCGCCGAGGTCGGCGCGGTGCGCGCGCCGGCGGAGCTGCTGCTCGGCTACCACGACGCCGTGCACGCGCGGACGGTGGAGCTGGTCGGGGCGGTGACGAACGCGGACCTGGACCGGGTCGTCGACACCTCCTGGGACCCGCCGGTCACCCTCGGCGTCCGTCTGGTCTCGGTGATCGCGGACGACCTGCAGCACGCGGGTCAGGCGGCGATCGTCCGGGGTGTGGTGGAGCGGCGCGCCTCGGGGTGAGGGGCTCGGGGGGCGCGTCGGCGTGAGGGGGCGCGGGGGGCGCCTGCGGCGTGGGCCCGGGGGCGTTTGTGGAGGCGGCCTCCGGTCGCGTACAACCAAAGATCGTGATGGTGAGTCAAACCGTCGTGGCAGTTGCCATGTTCGGTTTCCTTGGGGGATTCACCATGCAGAATCGTTTGTCCGCTCAGCGTCGCCGCCACCTCGCCGCCGCCGTGACCGCCGTCCTCGCGATCACCGTCGGTACGGCCGTGGCGGCCGGACCGGTCGCGGTCGCCGCGCCGGCGGGTGCGACCGCCGCCGCCTCCGCCTTCGGGACCGCCTCCGCCGAGGACGTGAGCACGCCGTTCCCCGCCGACGGAAAGATCGCGGCCGCCGGGGCGACCGGCTTCCTGTCCAGCTCCGAGAACGGCGGCGAGCTCCGGTGGACCCTTTACGGGGACGACAACCCGGGCCGCCTCGCGTCCCCCGCCGACCGCATCGACGGCACCGGCACGGACATCCTGGCGCTCGGTGACACCGCCGCCCCGTACCTGGCGCGCACCGTCACGCTCCTGGACATGTCCCGCTCCGACCTCTCCCGCCCCGCCGTCGTGGTCTCCTTCGACCTCGGCTCGCTGGGGGCCCGGTACGTCAAGGCCGTCGGCCCGAACACCATTCTCGCCAAGCGGATCGGTGCGGACCGCTCGGAGAAGCTGCTTCTCCTCACCCGCGAGGACTACAGCGTCAAGGAGCGCGAGGTGACCGGGCTCCCGGCCGACGCGCGGGACTTCTTCGCCGCTCCCGCCGCCGTCGGCGGCGAGATCTTCGTCGGCTACGAGAGGGGCTCCGACCTGGTCACGGGCGGCCGTGCCGTCATCGACCTGAAGACCGGCGCGGCCGTCAAGACGTACGGCGCCGCCGAGTCCGGCTACGGCCGGTCCCAGCTGTCCCTCTCCGCCACGCACGCCGCCTCGACCTCCTTCACCGAGGACGAGGGCGTCGTCGTCGCCACGGTCGACCGGGACACCCGGGCCGCGACGAAGCGCGTCCTCGGCTTCGTCGACGAACACCTCACCGGCCTGGTCGGCAACTGGCTGGTGTACGGGGTCCCGAGCAAGCTCACCGACAACGGGACGTTCCCGAACACGCGGGTGATGGCCGTCGACCTCACGGCCGGCCGGTCCGCCGCGCCCGTCGAACTCACCGCCTACGCCGACTCGGTGAAGCCGGCCGCCGACGGCAGCCTGCTGATCAGCGGCGGCACGGTCGAGCAGGGCGAGGGGCTGTACAAGGTCTCCTCCCCCGGCGGCGGGCCGCTCGCCGTCGAGAAGGTCGCGACGACCGGACAGCCGACCGCGCTGACCTACCTCGGCTCCCAGGTGCCCGCCGTCATCGACTTCGACCGCGACCGCGAGACCGAGCTGAAGTGGCGGATGTCCCGGCTCAACGCCGACGTCCAGCTGAAGCTGACCCACCTGAGGACCGGTCAGACCTACACCCGCGAGCTGAAGCTGCGCCGCGACTACCCCTCCCGGCACACCTTCGACGACATCACCTTCGGCATCACCTGGCAGGGCGTCCTCGACGACCTGTCGGGGACCGGAAAGTCGGCCTTCGACGGCGACTACGCCTGGTCCTTCCGCGCCGTCCCGCAGAACGGCATCGGCCCCGAGCTGAAGCAGGCGGGCCACTTCCGGGTCGTCCGCACGGTGAAGCCGCACGACTTCAGCGACAACGGCTCGCCGGACCTGTTCGCCCGGGACCACGGCGGCGCCCTCTGGCGCTTCGACAGCGCGTACGACACGAACACGCGGAAGCTCACGCCCACCTACCAGCGCGCGGCGGTCGGCTCCGGCTGGAACACGTACGACCGGATCGAGTCCGTCGGGGACGTCGCGGGGACGGACACCGCCGACGTCATCGCCCGGGACAAGGCCGGTGCGCTGTGGCTGTACCAGGGCACCGGCACCGAGACGAAGCCGCTGGGCGCCCGTACGAAGATCGGCTCCGGCTGGGGCGTCTACCACCAGCTCGCCGGCGGCAGCGACCTCACCGGGGACGGCCGCGCCGACCTCGTCGCCACCGACAAGGCGGGCGACCTCTGGCTCTACAAGGGCACCGGCAGCGCCACCGCGCCCTTCGGCACGCGCAAGAGGATCGGCGGCGGCTGGGGCGCCTACAACCAGCTGACGGCCGTCGGGAACCTGGCCGGAGGCCCGGCCGGCGACCTGCTCGCCCGCGACACGGCCGGCGTCCTCTGGCTCTACCTCGGCAAGGGCGACGGCACCTTCGCCGCCCGGACGAAGGTCGGCACCGGCTGGAACGGCTACACCGAGCTCATCGGCTTCGGCGACGCGAACAAGGACGGCCGGACCGACCTGTACGCCTGGGGCGGCCCGGGCCGTCCCTCGTACTTCTACGCCGGTACGGGCAACTGGAACGCCCCCTTCGCGGGCCGCGCCCCGGCCGAGCTCCTCAAGTACGCGAGCGCTGCCTACCAGCACGCCCTCTGATCACCCACGACTCAAGGGGAAACGATCCTTTGACCAGCTCCAGCTCCTTCACGTACACCCGGACCCGCGCGCCCCGGCGCCACCTCGCCGCCGCCGTCGTCGCCGTCCTGGCCGTCACCGCCGGCACGGCCCTGACGGCCGTCCCGGCCGCCCACGCGGCCCCCGTCGCCGTCCAGGGCACCCAGGACCGCGCGGAGGCCATGCCCACGCTCCCGAACGGCTCGCGGATGATCAGCGCCGGGACCACCGGCTTCCTGACCACGACCCCCAACTACGCCGCGGGCACGTTCGAGACGATCTGGACGAACTACGAGACCGGCGAGAACACCCCCCTCAACGCGCGGGACACGAACTACGCGGGCAACGCCTCCGACATCGTCTTCGAGAACAAGCAGGGCTCGCTCACGCACTGGATCCGTGACATGGCCCACCCGAGCAACGTGCTCACGGGCATCTCGATGAACAACGGCACCTACGTCCGCGCGGTCCTGGGCTCGGCGCTCCTGGTCTCGACCGAGAACCGCACCACCGGCGCCGTCACCGTCGACCTGCTCCGCAACACCAACGGCTCCACGAAGACCACGCCCGTGACCGGGCTGCCGACCGACGTCAAGGGCATCTCCGCCACCGTCACGGCCCCCGGCACGGCGACCCTCCGGTACTCGACGGGGTCGGGCGACACCTTCCGCCACCACGTGGCCGCCCTGGACGTCTTCACGGGCGAGCTCCTGGAGACGTTCCCCACCCTGCCGAGCAACTCCGCCTTCGCGTCGGCGACCCACTGGTCCTGGATCGAGTCCACCGGCAACAGCCGCGGCCGCCTCGCCGTCGCCCCGCGCGGCGGCGGCGCCGCGCCCACGTACACCGACCTGGGTTCCATCAGCGGCGGCTCGGGCATGCAGACGAGCATCGTCGGCGACTGGGTGACGTACTCCCTCACGCACTACGGCAACCCCGAGTTCCCGTCGCCGCTCTACCCGCTGATGGCCCGCCCGGTCGGCGGCGGGGAGCCGGTCCGGCTCCTCGACCACGTCCAGTCCGCGACCACGGCCCCCGACGGCTCCCTCGTCGTGCGCGGCGGCACGGTCGCCCACGGCGAGGGCGTCTACCGGATCGCCCCGAACGGCGAGAACGGCGCGCCGACCGTCGAGATGGTCGCGACCACGAACACCCCGACGGCGCTCGGCCTCGTCTCCCACGACGTGCCCGCCACGGTCGACCTGGACAAGAACGGCGGCCGGGCCGCCTTCACCTTCCTCCTGACCCACTCCTACGTCCAGGGCTCGTTCACCCTGCGGCACGTCCGCACCGGGAGGTCCGAGAAGATCGACTTCATGACCTCCGGCGGCAGCACGAGCACCGGGAACAAGGTCACGGTCAACTGGTCGGGGCAGACCAACTGGACCGCCGCCTTCAACGGCGACTACACCTGGGAGTTCCGCGCCATGCCGAACAACGGCATCGGCCCGGAGCTGCGGAAGTCCGGCACCTTCAAGGTGGTCCGCAAGACCGCCCTGCACGACTACAACGACAACGGCACCCCGGACCTCCTGTCCCGCGACCCCTCCGGCCGGCTGTGGCGCGACGACGTCCTCAACATCCGCACGGAGGACGGCGTCCCCGCCTCCGACCACAAGCTGCTCGGCTCCGGCTGGAACACCTACACCCAGATCGAGGCCGTCGGGAACGTCGCCGGCGGGCCCGTCTCCGACGTCGTCGCCCGAGACCGGGACGGCGCGCTCTGGCTGTACCTCGGCAAGGGCGACGGCACCTTCGCGGCCCGGACGAAGATCGGCACCGGCTGGAACACGTACAACAAGATCACCGGTGGCAGCGACGTCAACGGCGACGGCTGGGCCGACCTCCTCGCCACCGACACCACCGGCGTCCTCTGGGTCTACAAGGGGACGGGCAACTGGCGCGCCCCCTACGGCGTCCGGACCAAGGTCGGCGGCGGCTGGGGCAGCATGAACCAGATCACCGCCGTCGGCAACCTCGGCGGCACCGCGCACGGCGACCTCCTCGCCCGCGACACCGCCGGCGTCCTCTGGCTCTACCCGGGCACGGGCGGCACCGCCCTCGGCAGCCGGGTGCGCGTCGGCGGCGGCTGGGGCGCCTACCCCCACCTGGTCGGCTCCGGCGACTTCAACGGCGACGGCCGCAACGACGTCATGGCGTACGGCCCGAGCGGCTCGTTCTACTACCCGGGCACGGGCAACCTCTCGGCACCCCTCGGCAGCCGCGCGGGCATCCCGGTCTTCGTCGGGGGCTCGCCGGACATCAACCTGATCGCCTGAGCGGCCCCGCCGCCACCGCCGGGGCGGGACTCCCGTCCCGCCCCGGCGTCATCCGGTCACCCCGTGCGCCACGGACCCCGGCGAACGACACCCGGACAGCTCCGTAAGGAATCCCGTACGTCGTACAACTCTTCGATCCCCTGACGGGTCTTGAGGGTGTGGCGACGAAGGCCACGACCACGCTCCTGGGGGGAAACCCGCTTTGTCCGTCATGCCCAACCCGCGCGCATCCCGATCCCGTATCCGGCTCGCCGCCGGCGTCACCGTCGCCCTCGCCGTCACTGTGGGCACGCTCGCGGCCGGACCGGCCACGGCGGCCACGGCGGCCACGGCGGCCACGGCGGCCACGGGAACCCTCACCACGGCTCCTGCTTCCGGCACGGCGGCACAGAAGGCGGACGCCGCCGCGCTCCTGCCCGAGTCCAAGGTCCTCGGCAACGGCCCGGAGGGCTTCCTGACGCTCCGCCGCGACAGCTACGACATCGGCGACGTGTACCGCTGGACCCGGTACGACACCGGCGTCACCACCGTCCTGCCCAAGGGCAAGTACCAGGGCAGCCCCCGGTCCGACGTGATCGTGAAGATCGAGGGGACCACGTACAAGCTGTACGACATGGCCACCGGCGCCGCCCCCGTCGTGATCGACACCGGCTCCCTCGGCCCGTCGGCCAAGTTCGTCCAGGCCGCCGGCTCCACCCTCGTCATGGAGGTCCCGCGCGCCGGCGGCGGCGCCGACATCCACCTCGTCTCCAAGTCCGGCGACACCCTCCTGGACCGCACGGTCACCGGGATGCCCGCCGGCGCGGTCGTCCGCTGGTACGACCAGTCCTCGCCCGACACCCTGGTCATCCGCCACGGGGAGACCTGGACAGGCCCCCTGCGCGTGGCCCTCGTGGACGTCGCCTCCGCCGCGGTCGTGGAGGACCGGCCCCTCACGGCCGGCAACTACGACTCCGGAGTCCGCGCGTCCGCCACCCACCTGGCCTGGGCGGAGTACTCCAGCACCGAGAGGGCCGTCCTCCGGGTCGCCCGGCGGGGCCAGGACGGGAGCACGTCCATCCCCCTCGGGACGGGCGGGCTCGCGACCGGTCTCCTGGGCGCCGACTGGGTCGCGTACGCCGCGACCGGCGGGGCGAGGGCCGTCTTCCCCAACCCCCTCCACTCCCTCACGGTCCGCTCGCTGACCGACGGCCGGACGGTGACGCTCCTCGACACCGTGAGCGAGATCCGCAGCGACGTCGACGGCGGCCTGCTGGTCCTCGGCGGCACGATCGCACAGGGCGAGGGCCTCTACCGGATCACCCCCGGCGCGGACGGAGCCACCCCGACCGCCACCCTCGTGGCGAGCACCGGCCGTCCCATCGTGCTCGAACTGACCTCCCAGTCCGTCCCCGCGACCATCGACTTCGGCACGCGCGACGCGAACCTGATCTTCCAGTTCGCCGGCTCGACCTCCGCGACGGTACGCGTCGAGCTGACGCACACCGCGTCCGGGAAGCGCCGCGTCCTCCGCCACGACCTGAACCGGCAAGGGGGTGTCAACGCCTGGTGGGACGGCACCTTCGACGACGCCACGGCCGCGTACAACGGTGACTACACCTGGCGCATGACGGCGAATCCCACGAACGGCATCGGCGGGCCGGTCGAGCGGTCGGGCACCCTCAAGGTCGCGAGCAAGGCCTCGCCGCACGACTTCTCCGACAGCGGCTCCCCGGACCTGATTTTCCACGAAGGCAGCCACATCCTCCTCTACGACGCCCGTCAGATCGTCGACCGGTCCGGAGCGCCGACGGTACCGGAGTCGATCAACGGAGGCGGCTGGGCCGTCTACGACCAGATCGTCACGCCCGGGAACATCGGCGGCGCCCGCCACTCCGACCTGATCGCCCGGGACAGGACCGGCGTGCTGTGGTCCTACGCGGGCACCGGCAAGGCCACGGCCCCCTTCGCCGGCCGCACCAAGATCGGCGGCGGCTGGGGTGTCTACGACAAGCTCACCGCCGGCAGCGACCTCACCGGCGACGGCCGCCCCGACCTCCTCGCCACCGACAGGACCGGCGCCCTCTGGCTCTACAAGGGCACCGGCTCCGTCACCGCCCCCTTCGCCACCCGCACCAAGATCGGCGGCGGCTGGGGCATCTACAACAAGATCGTCGCCACCGGGAACATCGGCGGCGGCCCGGCCGGAGACCTCGTCGCCCGCGACACCGCCGGCGTCCTCTGGCTCTACCTCGGCAAGGGCGACGGCAGCTTCGCCGCCCGCACCCGCATCGGCGGCGGCTGGAACCGGTTCGACTCCGTCGTCGCCATCGGCGACGCCACCCGCGACGGCCGTCCCGACCTGATCGCCGACCGCGGCGACGAGGTCGTCGTGTACAGCGGCAGCGGCGACTGGCGCGTGCCGTTCTCGCTCTGGTCGACCACGACGCTCCAGGACGACCTCGCCCACCAGAACCCGACGCTGTACTGACCCCCGGAGAGAACCGAGGTAGCAGTTCCTTGAACCGCACGAGCAACACCCGGTTCCGGCTCGCCGCCGCCCTCGCCGCCCTCGCCGTCACGGCGGGCGCGGCGGTGGCGGCGGCGCCGCTGGCGATGGCGATGGCGATGCCGGAGACCTCGGCGGCGACCACCGGGCAGTCGGCACAGCAGGACGCCGTCCCCTATCCCGGCGGGTCGTTCGCGGGCGCCGGCCCGACGGGCTTCCTGACCGTCCGCTGGGTCGACGGAGAACGCCACTACCAGTGGACCCGGTACAAGGACGGGGTCACGACCTCGCTGCCCAAGGGTTCCTACACGTCAGGTCTTCGGACGGACACCGTCATGAAGGCCGACGGAGCCGTCTACACGATGTACGACATGTCCACGGGCGCCGAGCCCCTGGTCATCGACACGAGCGCCCTCGGCGACGGTTTCGACCGCGCGCGTGCCGCCGGATCCGCGCTGGTCGCGACCGCGCCCAACTCCACCGGCGGCCGTGACATCCACGTCATCGGCAAGCAGGGCGACACGCTCGTGGACGACACCGTGACCGGCCTGCCCGGGGACGCCGTGATCACCAGCCTCTGGATCGACTCCCCCGACTCCGCAGTGGCCCTCTACACAGGCACCGTGGACGGAACGCCCAAGAGCCGCGTCGCCGTGGTGGACCTGAAGTCCCGTTCCGTCATCGAGGAGTACGACACCCGGCGAGTGACCGCGTGGAGTGACACCGCTCTGTCCGCCACTCACGTCGCCTGGGTCGAGCAGCCGACGGACCACGAATCGACCCTGGTCACGGTCCGGCGGGACAACGGCGCAACCCAGCGTGTGCCTCTGGGGCTCGCCCAGAACGTACCGATCGAGCTGGTGGGCGACTGGCTGACCTACGGGGAGCCGGGGGGCTACGACGCCCTCTACGACGACCCCCAGCACGCGCTGACCGCTCGCTCCCTCACGACCGGTGCCACCGTCAAGCTCCTGGACGACCTCGCCCAAGGCCTCCCGGGGCCCGAGGGCACGCAGGTGGTGTCGGGCGGCACCCTCGCCGAGGGCGAGGGCCTGTACCGGATCTCCTCCGGGACGGACGGAACTCCGGTCGCCGAGCTCCTGGCGAGCAGCAAGGTGCCGACCACGCTCGCCCTGGCGAGCGAGAACGTTCCCACGGTGCTCGACTTCGACCGCACCCCCGCCCCGGTCCCCATGAGCTGGACCTTCAGCCGACCGGCGGGGATACGCGTGGAGCTGACGCACAACGAGACCAAGAAGGTCGTCCGACTCAGGGACGGCATCGACGGATCAACCACGAACTCGGTGAAGTGGGACGGCCTGCTCGACGCACCCGACCACCGCTTCCCCGCCTACAACGGCGACTACACCTGGCGGATGACCGCCAGACCGGCGAACGGCATCGGTCCGGCGGTCGAGAGGACCGGGACCTTCAAGATCGTCCGTAAGCCCGTCCCCCACGACTTCGACGACAACGGCACGACGGATCTGCTCGCCCGGGACCGCTCCGGCGGGCTGTACCGCTACGACGCGATTTTCTCCATGGACTCGTGGCCCCACCTCACACCCGAGCGGCTCGGCCACGGCTGGGGGGTCCACGACCAGCTCCTCGCTCCCGGAAACGTCGGCGGCTCACCGGCCGCAGACGTACTGGGTCGTGACAGGAGCGGCGTTCTGTGGCTCTACACGGGCACCGGACGTGCCCTCGCTCCCCGCGTAAAGGTCGGCGGCGGCTGGGGCGTCTACGACAAGCTCACCGCCGGCAGCGACCTCACCGGCGACGGCCGCCCCGACCTCCTCGCCACCGACAAGAGCGGCGCCCTCTGGCTCTACAAGGGCACCGGCTCCGTCACCGCCCCCTTCGCCACCCGCACCAAGATCGGCGGCGGCTGGGGCATCTACAACAAGATCGTCGCCACCGGGAACATCGGCGGCGGCCCGGCCGGAGACCTCGTCGCCCGCGACACCGCCGGCGTCCTCTGGCTCTACCTCGGCAAGGGCGACGGCAGCTTCGCCGCCCGCACCCGCATCGGCGGCGGCTGGGGCATGTACGACCAGTTCATCGCTCTCGGAGACGCCAACCGCGACGGCCGCCCCGACCTCCTGACGGAACGCCCGGGCACCGGCGACCTGTACTACTACAGCGGGACCGGCAACTGGAAGGCCCCCTTCGGGCCGGCCGTCACGGCCTACAACAGTCTTGGAGCGGGCCAGCTCACCCTGTTCTGACAGACCAGCGGGACGGTCGCCCAGACCGTCTTGCCGACCGACCGGTCCTTCACACCCCACGTGGTGGCGAGGGCGGCCACGAGCAGCAGCCCGTAGCCGCCCTCGTCGGGGTTCTCCACCCGTAACGGGCGGCGCTCGCCGCGCGTGTCGGAGAGTTCGATCCGTACGTGGTCGTCGTCGAGCGCCATCCGCACCTCGAAGTCCCTCCCCGGCACGCGGCCGTGGAGGGCGGCGTTGCTCGCCAGCTCGGCGACGACCAGTTCGGCCGCCTCGGCGGCGGGGCCGGTCACTCCCCACTCGTGGAGCTGCTGCACGGCGAGCAGCCGGGCCAGGCGTGCGCCCCGGCGCGTGGCCGAGAGCCGGAGCGTGAACTCACCGGTTGGGGTGGTGGTTTCGGACTTCATGCCCCTGAGCCTGGGCCCCCGCCCGTACCCTGACCAGCAGCGACGCGACGACGCTGGGTAACTGTACGGGTACGCCAAGAAGGCGGTACGGATGTCGGGGAACGTGGAGGAGCGGCCCGAACGGCCCTCCGAGGTGGACGGCACGGCGCACCTCTTCCGTGCGCTCGGAAAGATCATCAAAGTCCTGCGGAAGAACGCGGGCCTCAGCCAGGCGGAGCTGGCGGAGATCGCCCACTGCAGCGAGGACCTGGTGTCCTCGATCGAACGGGGAGTACGGATCCCCCAGCCGGACTTCCTGCTCCGGGCGGATCCGGTGCTGGGCGCCGGGGGCGTGCTGGTGGCGGCGGTGGACGACGTACGGGAGGCGCTGGCCAAGGCGCGGGTGCGGCATCCGGATTGGTTCCGGAGTTTCGCGAAGGAGGAAGCGGAGGCTGTCGCCAACCACTACTACGAAGTACAAGCGGTTCCAGGGCTCCTCCAGACTCCCGCCTACGCCAGCTCGCTCTTCGAGCGCAGCCGCCCGATGCTCGATAAGGCGACCGTCGAGAAGCGGGTGGCCGACCGGATCTCGCGGCAGGTGATCTTCGATCGTTGGCCCGTGCCGACCATCAGCTTCGTTCTGGAGGCAGCGGTCCTGCTTCGACCGTTCGGCGGACCCGAGGTCCACCGCGAGCAGCTCCTGCGCATCCTGGAGGTGGCCCAGCGACGCACAGTGGAGCTACAGATCCTCCCGCAGGACGGCGAGGAACACCCTTACCTGGGCAGCCCGTTCACCTTGCTCACCCCAAAGGGGCGGCGCGAGGTCGCGTACACCGAGGTCTACGGCCACGCCCGACTGATCACCGACCCTGAAGAGGTACGCCAGTACTCCGAGCGCTATGGGATCCTGCGATCACAGGCGCTCACCAAGCGGGAGTCCCTGGTTTGGATCGAGAAACGGCTGGGAGAACGATGAAGACCGCGGATCTGGCCTGGTTCAAGAGCAGCTACAGCGGCCCCGAGGGCGGCAACTGCATCGAAGTCGCCGCGCACCCCACCGCCGTCCACATCCGCGACTCCAAGGACCCCCACGGCCCCCAGCTGGCCGTGGCTCCCGCCAGCTGGGTGTCGTTCGTGGCGTACGCGACTGACTGACCCTCAGGACGCCGGGCAAGGTCCGTCACCGTGATCTCGTACGCTGCGATCTTCAGGCAATCGTGAGGAGCGGGAGGGGTGTTGAGTGACACCGCGCCCGGCTTCCTGGGGGGATACGCACCATGAATCACGCATACATACGCGGCCGCCGGCTCGCCCTGGCCGTCACCGCCGTGCTCGCCGTCACCGCTCTCGGCGGGACGCTCGTCACCGCCGTCGCGCCGGCCGCCGAGGCGGCGGTCGTCTCGCCCGGTGCCGCGAACGAGACCGCCACCCTGCCCGCCGGGGAGAAGTTCGTCAGCGGCGGGACCGCCGGATTCCTGACCTCGAAGGACACCGGGGCGGGCACGTCCGAGCTGATCTGGACGAGGTTCGACGACGGGTCCCGGTGGAGCGTGCCGGGGTCCTCGCTCGCGTACCCGAGTCGTGCGGACACGATCGTCACCCGCGAGACGAATCGTTTCGCCCTGCGGGACATGAGCGCGAGCGTGTTCACGTCGTACGTGGAGCCGGTCAATCTGGGGACCGACTTCGAGGTCGCGGGCGCGGCCGGTTCGACGCTCTTCCTGAGCGTGCCGAACCCGACGTACGGCTCCGACGAGCTCTACCGGCTCGCCCGGGTGAACGGCGTGCAGCAGCAGGAGAGGATCTCGGCACTCAGCAACGCCCACGACTTCCAGGTCCTGGCGCACTCGGGGCGCGACACGGCCGTCGTCTACCGGGTGCACGGCGGCGCCGTCGGAGAGACGAGGTACCGCCTCGGGGTGACCGACCTGACCGGCGGCTTCATGCGGAAGGAGCACGGGATCACGTCCTACGATCCGGCGACGGTCACCGCCGCGATCAGCCCCTCGTACCTGGCGTGGACGGAGTACGTGGACGGCGTCGGCCGCCTGGCCGTCCAGAAGCGGAGCGAGTACGAGCCCTTCAAGCAGATCTCGCTGGGCGCGGGCTCGAAGGGTGTCGTCGTCGGCTTCTCCGGCGACTGGGTGCTGTACGGCGTCCCGAACGGGCTCACGGCCCCGACGGCGAACCCGCTGCACGCGCTGACCGCGCAGAACCTCACCACCGGGCAGACGATGACGCTGCTCGACCACTTCACGACCTCGTCGACCGCCCCCGACGGGACGATCCTCGTCCACGGCGGCAGCACCACCTCGGGCGAGGGGCTCTTCCGGATCACGCCGATGGAGTGGCCGCAGGTCGCGCTCGTCGCGGGTACGCCCGGTGCCTCGACCGCGGCGGCCGTCGTGAAGAGCACCGTTCCGCCCGTGGCGCAGCTCGACCGCAACGGCGGTCAGGTCGCCATGGAGTGGGAGCTCTCGCGGTACAACGTCCATCTGGACGTCACCCTGCGGCACCACGTCACCGGGAAGACGTTCACGAAGCGGCTCACCCGGCCGTCGGCGCCCGCGCGCCTCACGTGGGACGGGCTGATCAACGGGGTCAGCGCGCCGAACGGCGACTACACGTGGCAGGTGACCACGACGCCGACGAACGGGATCGGGAACCCGGGGTACGCGAACGGCACGTTCAAGGTGACCCGGCAGGCCAACCCGCACGACTACACCGACAACGGCTCGCCCGACCTGCTCGCGCGGGACGCGGCGGGCGTCCTGTGGCGGGACGACCTGCTCGATCAGCCGGTGGGCGGTCAGGTGACGCCGGCGAAGCCGCGCGTGAAGATCGGTCCGGGGTGGAACACGTACAACGTCGTCGAGGCGGCCGGGAACATCGCGGGCAGCGGTGCCGGTGACCTCCTGGCGCGCGACACGGCCGGGGTGCTGTGGACCTACCTCAGCAAGGGCGACGGCACCTTCGGGGCCCGGATCAAGGTCGGCCCCGGCTGGGGGATCTACAACAAGCTCGCGGCCGGTTCGGACCTCACGGGCGACGGTCGGGACGACCTGGTCGCCACGGACGCCTCCGGCGTGCTGTGGCTGTACAAGGGCACGGGCAGCGCCACCGCGCCGTACGCCGGCCGGGTGCGGGTCGGGTCCGGCTGGGGCGCCTACAACCAGCTGACGGCCGTCGGGAACCTCGCCGGCGGGGTCGCCGGGGACCTCGTCGCGCGGGACGCGGCCGGGGTGCTGTGGCTGTACCTCGGGAAGGGCGACGGGACGTTCGCGGCCCGGACGAAGATCGGTACGGGCTGGGGCGGTTACAGCCAGCTCGTGGGCGTCGGCGACGCGAACAACGACGGACGTGCGGACCTCGTCGCGTACGGGTCGGCGGGGACGCACGTGTTCCTGGGGACGGGGTCGTGGGCGGCGCCGTTCACGAAGACGGCGACCTCGCTGTACGCGGGTGAGGGGACGAGGTTCACCTCGGTCTCGTGACGGTTCCCCGCGGCTGAGCGGGGGCCGTGTCGCGCTCCGGGTGGCTCGTCGTAGCATCCGGGGCGTGACCTCCACCAGCGGCTTCGTACTCTTCGACGTCGACGGCACCCTCATGGACGCCGTCGCCAACCAGCGGCTCATGTGGCACGAGTGGGCGGCCCGTCACGGGCTCGACGGGGACGAGGTGTACGCCGTGGCCCTGCGGACCCGGCCCGTCGAGACCTTCGCGGCCGTCGCCCCGGGGCACGACCCGGACGAGTGCCTCGCCCTGCTGCACGCGCTGGAGGACGAGGACGTCCGTACGGGCACGTACGCCGCCTTCGACGGGGCCGCCGAGCTGCTCGGCGCGCTTCCGGCGGACCGGTGGGCGCTCGTCACGTCGAACTACGAGCACCGGGTGCGGGGCCGGTTCGAGCGGACCGGGCTGCCGCTGCCGGGGCTGATCGTGGACGCGGCCTCGGTGACCGAGGGGAAGCCGTCCCCCGTCCCGTACCTCCTCGCGGCCGAGAAGCTGGGCGCGGACCCCGCGGACTGCCTGGTCGTCGAGGACGCGCCCTCCGGGGTCCGCTCGGGTCTCGCCGCCGGGATGACGGTCTGGTCGGTGAACGGCCCGGCCCCCGTGGAGGGCGCCCACCGGCACTTCCCGACCCTGGCCGACGCGGCCCCCCACATCCTGGGCTCCGTCGGGGCCCCGTAGGGCCTGGCCGGTGCGGTGCTGCGGCACGCTCAGCCGGCCTTGCGGGCGATGCCGCGGGCCGCGTCGGCCACCGCGCGGAAGTCCTTGCGCAGGATCTTGGAGTGGTTGCTCGGGACCTTCGCGCTGAGCCGGATGTGCGGGTTGCGGGCGGTCACCGGGGCGAGGTTGCCGCGGATCTTCTCCATCAGCTCGGGGTCGCCGCCCAGGTTGCCGCCGGTCGCGAGGACGTACTCGGTCGGGACCGTGATGCGGTCGAAGACCGGGTCGAGGGCCTCCGGCGCGCAGAGCTCGTTGACCTCGATGTTGATCTCGGCGTGCTGCTCGGCGCTCATCCGCGCCGCCAGGCCGATCCGGCGGGCGACCGGGAACAGCGGGCTCATCCGGCGGAACAGCTTGCGGACCTGCACCTTGGCGTCCTCGTCGAGCCACGAGTGCGGCAGGGCGCCGTCCACGGACACGACGCCGAGGACGCGGTCGGGGTTCCGGGCGGCCCAGTGCACGGCGAGCATCGCGCCGTACGACCAGCCGACCAGGATCGGGCGCTCCACACCGCGGGCGGTGAGGACGGCGTCGAGGTCGCGCAGGCAGGCCTCGAAGGAGTAGTCCCCGGAGAGCCCGGACTTGCCGCGGGCACGCTCGTCGTAGGTGATGTGCCGGAACCCGCCGCCGAGTTCGCCGGTCACGCGGCGCCAGTGCGACTGGTCGGCGTAGGAGCCGTTGAGGTAGACGACGGTGGGTCCGGAGCCGCCGGTGTCGGTCACGGCGAGGGTGGTGTCGTCGACGGAGACGGTGCCGGTCCAGGCGGCGGGGGCGGGGGTGGCGGGGGCGGGGGTCGCCGTCATGGGGTTCCTGTCTTCGGTGGGGGTGGCGGGGACGGTGGTGGGGGTGGTGGGGGTGGTGGGGGCCGCGGTGGTCACGGTGTGCCTGCTCTCGGGGGCTTCGGGGGTCTGGGTCGGGGGTGGGTCTTGTGTGTCGGTCGGGGGTGTGGGTCTTGTGTGTCGGTCGGGGACGAGGGGGATCAGAGGCCGCGGGCGGTGATGTCGCCGTGGGCCGTGGTGGCGCGGACGTTCAGGGCGGCCTTGGCGCCCTCGCTGTTGCGGAAGGTGTTGCTGATGCGGCCGTAGGAGGTGCCGGCGTCGAGGGTGGCGGAGACGCCGTGCGCGGCGCCGACCTCCAGGTCGCCGGCCTCCGTGCGGAGCACGACCGTGCCGCCCACGGCCTCCGCGATCCGGATGTCGCCCTGCTGCGTGCTGATCTCCGCCGCGCCGCCGAGGCGGCCGACCGTGATGTCGCCGGCCTGGAGGGTGAGGCGGGCGGCGGCGGTCTCGTCGAGCTTGACCGCGCCCTGCGCGCTCTCGAAGGTGACGTCGCCGAGGCGTCCGACTCCGTGGAGGTCGGCGGCGGCCGTCCTCGCCTCGACGCGGGAGCCGGCGGGGAGCTGGACCGTGATGTCGACCGAACCGGCGTTGCCGAGCAGCCGGTTCGCGGCCTCGGCGGCCTCGATGCGCAGCACACCGTCGGTGTAGGCGACGGCGACCTGCTCGGCGGCCTTCACGTCGCGGCCCTTCGAGCCGTCCGCCGGGAGGACCTCGACCGTGGTGTCGGCGCGGTCGGCGGCGATGAAGCGGATGTGGCCCGCGGGGACGGCGAGGACGACGGCGATCGGGGCGGTGGTGGGGAACTGCATGTCGGACTCCTTGGTTTCCTGCGTTCGCGGCTCTCGGACTCTTGCCCGCGCCGTTTCTGACAAGAGAAACGCTACGTTGCGTTCAGAGTTCGCGCAACAACTCCTTAGCTCCAAATCCCTATATTCACAGGTCAAGGCAGGTATTTCATTGCAACCATCATGAGGCCTAACGCAACAGAGTCCATTCATCCATTGCAATGGCCTGCCGATGAACGCGCCGCGAGGCCCCTGGCCCCTCCGGTCAACCACCGTGCGGAAAAGGAGACTTGGGATCCACCCAAAGGTGAATCACCCTCAGCTAATGTGTGGCCCATGCAGGGGGAACTGGAAGACCAGTCCGGTCCGGGCGGTCTGAACGGCAGCGGAGCCATGCCACTCGAAGCGGGGGACCCCCGCCGGATCGGGGCCTTCAGGCTCCTCGGCGTACTGGGCTCCGGAGGCATGGGACGGGTCTATCTCGGGGCCGTGCCGGGGAAGTTCGCGGCGGTGAAACGGGTCCTTCCCGTGCTCGCCGAGGACCCGGACTTCCTGAGCCACTTCGGCCACGAGCTCGACAACCTGGCCCGGCTGCCCGCCGGGGCCAACACCAAGCTCCTGGCGAGCGACCGCACGGCCAAACCACCCTGGTTCGCCACCGAGTTCATCCCGGGGATCACCCTCAGCGAGGCCGTCAGGCTGCACGGCGGCCCGCTGCCCGGGGAGTCCCTGTGGCGGCTGCTGCGGGACGCGGCGGCCGGACTGCGGGTCGTGCACGGCGCCGACATGGTGCACCGCGACCTCAAGCCCTCCAACATCATGCTGACCGGGGACGGCCTCTCCCTCATCGACTTCGGCGTGGCCCGCGCCGCCGACCAGAGCCGGCTCACCAAGACCGGCATGGTCATCGGCACCCCCGCCTACATGGCCCCGGAGCAGGCCGTCGCCGACCGGCAACTCACCGGTGCGGCCGACGTGTTCGCCCTCGGCAGCCTGCTCCTGTACGCGGCGAACGGGCGGCCCCCGTTCGGTGACGGCTCCGGGCCCGACCTCCTCTACCGCGTCGTCCACGGCGAGCCCGACTTCGGGAAGCTCACCGAGACCGAACCCGAGCTCGCCGCGCTCGTCCGGACCTGCTTCGCCAAGGACCCGGCGGACCGGCCGACCGCGGCCGAGCTCGTCGAGCGGGCCGACGAGAGGGCCGCCGGGGCCGCGTGGCCCGCCACCGTCGCCGAACGCATCGGCGAGCGCGCCGCCTTCGCCGCCGCGGCGCCCACCGCCGAGCACCTGGCGGAGCTGGAGCGGACCGAGCCGGCCCAGGACATCGCCACCGCCTCGCTCACCCCGCAGGGCGGGAAGGAGCCGGCCACCGCCGCCCCCGACCCGGTCGCGAACACCGGGGCCGCCGCACCGGGCGCCGGACGGACCCGGCGGAACCGTTTCGTCATGCTCGCCGTGCCCGTCGTCGTCGCGACCGGCACCACCCTGACCGTCGCCCTCGGCCCGTACGAGATCGGCCGCCTCGGCGCCGCCCCCGACACCTCGGACACGCCCTCCGTCGTCGCCTCGCAGCCGGCGCCGGGCAACCCCGCGCCCGTACCCCCGTCGTCCTCCGCCTCCGCCTCGGCCTCCTCCTCCGTCTCCTCCTCGGCCTCGGCCTCCGCCTCCGTCTCCGCTCAGCCGGGCGCGTCCTCCGCGCCTCCGGGCGGGTCCACGGCGGCCCCGCCGCCGCCCGGCACGGGCGGCGCGGTCGGCGGCGGGGGCGGAACCCGGCCTGGCGGCGGCTCCGGGGGCGGCTCGACGACCGAGCCGGGCGGCGGCTCGGCCACGACCGGCCCCGGCGGCGGGACCGCGACCACGCAGCCGCCCGCGCCGCAGCCCACGCGGACGACCACCCGCCCCGCTCCCCCGCCGGCCACCGGCGGCGGCTCGGCGCCCTCAGGGACGTACTCCATCGAGAACGTCTCCAGCGGGGAGTGCCTGTCCGAGAGCAACGCCGCATGGGGCGGCACCATGGCCAACACCGCCCCGTGCGGCACCCCGCCCACCAGCGGCACCGTCTCCTACGCCTGGACCTACTCCGCCACAGGGAACGGCACCTTCCGGCTGGTCAACAAGGAGAGCGGCCACTGCCTCCAGCCGGGCGGGACACCCGGCTTCACCACCAAGGCCTGCAACGGCTCCAGTCTCCAGTCGTGGACTATCGGCACCAAGACGTCGGCCGGTCACACCATCAGGAACGTGAACAGCGGCGAGTGCATGATCCCCGGTCCGCCGTTCCTGATGACGTACGCCTGCAACCCGAACGACCGAAGTCACCTCTGGCGGAACATCTCTCCGGTCTGACCCGTGGACCCGCCCCTCCCGCCGCTAGGGCGTGTTGCGGGGGATGGTCCTGGACGACCGGTACCGGCTCGTCGAGCGGGTCGGCGTCGGAGGCATGGGCGTCGTCTGGCGCGCCGAGGACCCCCGCCTCGGCCACCCCCGTGTGCGGCTGGCACTGGCGCCGGCGTTCCCCCGGGACGATGTGCACCAGATCGTCGCGCACGACCGCGCCGTGCCCACCACCCGCATCCTTCCGCCCGGCGTCCGCGGCCACCGGGACCCCGGCGCCGGGCCGCTCGGCACGGAGCCGAACGGAGACCCGGAGCGCGCCCGGAAGACGCTCGGGGAGCGAGCGCCGGCGCGCGAACTCGTCGTCGCGTACATGCAGGGCGAGACGAACGGCCGCGAGCGGGCGGCGCCGTCGTGGACGCGCTGCTGGGAGTCGGGTTCCGGGCGCGGGCGGCCGACGTGGTACCGCCCTCCGCCGAGACCCGGAAACGTCCGGGCGACTACGACTACGACCTGCACGTGGTGACGCTCTCCACGTACTCGCCCGATCCGTCGCTGTTCTTCCGGTCCCAGTTCGACACGCGCGTGCCGGACGGCCAGGGGCTCGGCGCCTTCGACGACCCCGCCCCGCACCGGGCGATCGACCGCGCGATGGCGGCGACGGGCGGCGCGCAGGAGGAGGCCTGGGCCGCCGTGGACACCCTGCTCGTGACGCGCGGGGTGGTGGTGCCGATCTGCTGGTACGAGAGCCTGCTGCCGTACCACCGGGACCTGGAAGGACTCACCCACCTCGACGGGCTGGGCCCTTCACTCGCCGCGGCCTACGTCAAGTCGTGACCGGTCACGACCGGGCGTGATCCGCCGTGAAGACAGGAACCGTCGTCTCGCCCTCCGCGCGGAAGGCGACCCGTAGCTCCATGCCGATCCGGAGGTCCGCCTCCGGGACGTCCACGACCTCCGTCATCATGCGCGGGCCCTCCGCGAGGTCGACGACGGCGGCGACGTACGGGACGCGCTCGCCGAAGGGCGGGAGGTCGTTCCGGTGGACGACCGACCAGGTGTAGAGCGTCGCCCGGCCGCTCGCGGGCTCCCAGCGGACGTCCTCGCTCCAGCAGTGGGGGCAGAACTCGCGCGGGTAGTGGTGGGTCCGGTCGCAGGCCGCGCAGTGGCGCAGCAGCAGCCGGCCCTCGGCGGCGGCGTCCCAGTACGGGCGGGTGAAGGCGTCGATGTCGGGGTCGGCTGCCGTCATCAGAAGAGTCCGATCGCGTGGTCGAGGGACCAGGTCTGCCAGGACATCGCGAGGAGCGCGACCAGGGAGATCAGCGCCATCATCGCGTTCTGCCCCTGCTCGGCCCAGTCGTGGATCATCAGGACGAGGTAGAGGAGGTTGAGGAGGAGGCCGCCGACGAGGGCGACCGGGGTGAGGAAGCCGACGACCAGGCCGAGGCCGAGGGCGAGTTCGGCGTAGACGACGACGTACGCCATGGCCTTGGGGCGGGGGGCGACGACGGTGTCGAACCCCTTCTTCACCTGCGGCCACTTGTGCTTGGCGGCGACGTCGGCGGCCCAGGCGATGCCGGTGCCGCGCTCGAACCAGCCCTTCCTGTCCTTGTGCCGCCAGCTCTCCAGCCACCACAGGCCGAGGCCGATGCGGAGGACGGCGAGCCATTCGGCGCCGGTGAGCCAGACGGTCTGCATGCGCGCCCCCACGAGCCGGTCCGGGAATCCGAGGATACGAATCTGACGGTACGTCAGTTCAGCGCAGGGCGGGCCGCTCGCGCAAGGGGCGGGCGGGCGTGACCGATTCGCAACCGAAATCCCTCTTGGTCGAGACCCACTACGTGTACACGTCATTACGCTCAGCATTCATGGCCACCACCCCCCAGCAGTCTCCCGCTCACCCCGTGTACGTCATCGGCGGCGGCCCCGGCGGACTCGCCGTCGCCGCCTCCCTGCGCGAACGCGGGGTGCGGGCCGTCGTCCTGGAGAAGTCCGACGCCGTCGGCTCCTCCTGGCGCACCCACTACGACCGGCTGCGGCTCCACACCACCCGGCGCCTCTCCGGCCTCCCCGGCCTGCGGATACCCCGCTCCTTCGGCCGCTGGGTCGCCCGCGCCGACGTCGTGCGGTACCTGGAGAAGTACGCCGAGAAGCACGAGCTGGAGATCGTGACGGGCGTCGAGGTCTTCCGCGTCGACCGGGCCGGCACGGAGTGGATCCTGCACGCCACCGGCGGCCGACGGCTCACCGGGAGCGCGGTCGTCGTCGCCACCGGGTACAACCACACCCCGCGCCTGCCGGAGTGGCCCGGCCTCGACGCGTACGACGGCGAGCTGAGCCACGCACGCGAGTACCGCAACCCGGAGCCGTACACCGGGAAGGACGTCCTCGTCGTGGGCGCCGGGAACACCGGGGCCGAGATCGCCGCCGACCTCGCCGAGGGCGGCGCCGGGCGGGTACGGCTCGCGGTCCGCACCGTCCCGCACATCGTGCGGCGCACCACCCTCGGCTGGCCCGCCCAGCGCAGCGGCATCCTGGTGCGGCGCCTGCCGGCGCCCGTGGTCGACCGGCTGGGCGCGGTCATCGCCCGCTGCTTCCTCCCGGACCTGTCGGCGCACGGGCTGCCCCGGCCCGGGAAGGGGCTCGCCACCCGCCAGCGGGAGGGCGCGGTCCCGGTGCAGGACGTCGGCCTCATCGACGCCGTGCGGGCCGGGAAGGTCGAGGTCGTCGCCGCCGTCGAGGCCTTCGAGGACGGCGAGGTGCTCCTCGCGGACGGCACCCGGATCGCCCCGGACACGGTGATCGCCGCGACCGGCTACCGGCGCGCCCTGGAGCCCCTCCTCGGCCACCTGGACGGCGTGCTCGACCCGGACGGCCGGCCGGTGGCGCGGGGGGCGCGCTGCCCGCGCGAGGCTCCGGGTCTCTACTTCCAGGGCTTCACCAACCCGATCAGCGGGATGCTGCGGGAACTGTCGATCGACGCGGAGAAGATCGCGCGGAGGATCGCGCGGGGGACGCGGAGGGCGCGGAAGAGCGCGGGCTAGGAAGAGGAGGCGCGACGGTCTGCGCCCCCTGGTCCGGCCGCATGGTCGGCCGTGCGGGCCCCCGGCCGCCACTGCTCCTCGCCGGCGGGTTCCTGGCGGCCGGTGGGACGCTCCTGGTCGGGCTCACCCCGTACACGAGCGTGTTCCTGCTCCTCGCCGCGCTCTCGCTCATCGGGGTCGGGTTCGGCTTCGCCAACGCCCCGATCACCAACACAGCGGTCAACGGCCTGCCGCCCGCGCGCGCCGGGGTGGCCGGGGCGATCACCTCCACGGCGCGGCAGCTGGGCGCCGCCCTCGGTATCGCGCTGGCCGGCGGCCTGGTCGCGGCGGCCGGTCCGGCGGGGCTCGCGGAGGCAGCCCGTCCCGGCTGGATCCTGGTCGCCGCCTGTGGCGTGCTGCTCCTGGTGGTCGCGCAGGCCACGCAGCCGAAGAAGGTCTAGGAGCCGGGTGGTTCGGGTAGCACCCGAACATCCACTCCCGCACAATCCCGAACATCCACTCCCGCACAACCATTCCTGACTGAGCGTCAGTTCTGTAATCTGACTAGGCGTCAGGTCAATGGTCATGGGCGAAAGGTGGAGCGGAACGATGCTTGGATCGACTCACGGCACCTTCACCACCGATCTCCGCGCCCGCGTGGTCGCCTGCGGGGAGGAGCCCGTCGGTGTCGTGCACGGCATCACCGCCGCGCCCGGCGACCAGGACGTCAGCGGCCGGCCGCTGCACGCACCCGTGCCCGACCTCGACCGGTTCTTCCGGCCCGGGTCCGTCGCCGTCGTCGGCGCCTCCGACGCCGAGGGCCGCCCCAACACCGGCATCACCCGGCAGCTCCTCGCCTGGGCCGAGCGGGTCGGCGCCCGGCTCGTCCCCGTGCACCCGACCCGTACGAGCGTCTTCGGGATCGACTGCGTACCCTCCGTCGGCGCGCTCACCGAACCCGTCGACCTCGCCGTCCTCCTCGTCGCCGACCCGCTCCCCGTCATCGAGGAACTCGCCGACACGAAGGTGCGGTTCGCCGTCGCCTTCGCCTCCGGATTCGCCGAGACCGGCGAGGCCGGCGCCGCCGCGCAGGAACGTCTCGCCGCCGCCGTGCGCCGCTCGGGACTCCGGCTCCTGGGCCCCAACACCAACCTCAACGCCTTCGAGCGCTTCCGCGAGGACCTCGAAGGCCCGGCCGTCGCCCTCATCACCCAGTCCGGCCACCAGGGGCGGCCCGTCTTCACCCTCCAGGAGCTGGGCGTCCGGCTCTCCCACTGGGCGCCCACCGGCAACGAGGCCGACCTGGAGACCTCCGACTTCATCTCGTACTTCGCCGGGCTTCCCGAGGTCGGGGCCATCGCCTGCTACGTCGAGGGGCTCAAGGACGGCCGCTCCTTCCTCCTCGCCGCCGACCGGGCCGCGCGCCAGGGCGTCCCCGTCGTCGCCGTGAAGGTCGGCCGCACCGAGACCGGGGCCCGTACCGCCGCCTCCCACACCGGCAAGCTCACCGGCGCCGACCAGGTCGTCGACGCGGCCATGCGCCAGTACGGGGTGATCCGGGTCGACGGGCTCGACCAGCTCCAGGACACCGCGACCCTGCTCGCCCGCGCCCGCAGGCCGCAGGCGGACGGCGTCGTCGTCTACTCGATCTCCGGCGGTACGGGCGCCCACTTCGCCGACCTGGCGACGGCGGCCGGACTCGAACTCCCCCCCCTGCCGCAGGCCAAGCAGGACGAACTGCACCAGTGGATCCCGGAGTACCTGAGCGTCTCCAACCCCGTCGACAACGGCGGGCACCCCGTGGGCGACTGGCGCGGCCGGAAGATCATCGACGCGATCCTCGCGGACCCCTCCGTCGGCGTCCTCATCTGTCCGATCACCGGCCCCTTCCCGCCGATGAGCGACAGGCTCGCGCAGGACCTGGTCGACGCCGCCGAGGCCACCGACAAGCTGGTGTGCGTGGTGTGGGGCTCCCCGGTGGGGACGGAGGAGGCGTACCGCACGACCCTCCTCGGCTCCTCGCGCGTCGCCACCTTCCGGACGTTCGGCAACTGCATCGGGGCCGTGAAGGCCTACCTCGACCACCACCGCTTCACCGTCGGCTACCGCTCCCCCTTCGACGAGGCCCCCCGCACCCCCTCCCCCTCCTTCCGCAAGGCGCAGGCCCTCATGCGGCCCGGCCGGCGGCTCAGCGAGCACGCGGCGAAGCAGCTGCTGCGGGCGTACGGGATACGGGTGCCGCGCGAGCAGCTCGTGACGAGCGCGGCGGCGGCGGTCCGGGCGGCGGGGCTCGTCGGCTACCCGGTGGTGATGAAGGCCTCGGGCGCGCAGCTCGCGCACAAGACCGAGCTGGGGCTCGTGAAGGTCGGGCTGACCTCGGCGAGCCAGGTGAGGGACGCGTACCGCGAGCTCACCGACATCGCGCGGTACGAGTCGATCGACCTCGACGGCGTCCTCGTCTGCCAGATGGTCGGGCGGGGGGTCGAGATGGTGGTGGGCGTGACCCGCGACGAGCTCTTCGGCCCGACCGTCACCGTCGGCCTCGGCGGGGTCCTCGTCGAGGTCCTGAACGACACGGCCGTCCGCGTCCCGCCCTTCGGCGAGCGCGAGGCCCGCTCCATGCTCGCCGAGCTGCGCGGCCGGGCGCTCCTGGAGGGCGTACGGGGCGCTCCGCCGGCCGACGTCGACGCGCTCGTCGAGGTCGTGCTGCGGGTGCAGCGGATGGCCCTCGAACTCGACGGCGACCTCGCCGAACTGGACATCAACCCGCTGATGGTGCTGCCGCGCGGGCAGGGGGCGGTGGCCCTGGACGCGCTCGCGGTCTGCCGATAGGAGTCTGTCGTGGACGAGGTCCTGCACGCCGTGGAGAACGGCGTCTCCTGGATCACGCTCAACCGCCCCGAGGCGATGAACGCGGTCACCTGGGACCAGCGGGAGCGGATCATCGCCCTGCTGGCGTCGGCCTCCGCCGACCCGGAGATCCGCGCGGTGGTCGTCACGGCGACGGGCCGGGGCTTCTGCGCGGGCGCGGACCTGCGGGGCGCTCCGGCCACGGGTGACCGGGTCGCGGGGGACGTGGCCCGGATGATCCGGCTCGGCGCGCAGCGGTTCATCGGGGCGGTCATGGACTGTGAGAAGCCGGTGATCGCGGCGGTGAACGGGACGGCGGCGGGGATCGGGGCGCACCTCGCCTTCGCCTGCGACCTGGTGCTGGCGGCGGACTCGGCGCGCTTCGTCGAGGTGTTCGTACGGCGGGGACTCGTCCCGGACGGCGGGGGTGCGTACCTGCTGCCCCGGCTGGTCGGGCCGCAGCGGGCGAAGGAGCTGATGTTCTTCGGCGATGCGGTGCCGGCGGCGGAGGCGGAGCGGATGGGCCTGGTGAACCGGGTCGTCCCGGCGGACGACCTCGCGAAGACGGCCCGCGAGTGGGCGGAACGCCTGGCCCAGGGCCCGACGCGGGCCCTCGCCCTCACCAAACAGCTGGTCAACGCGTCCCTGGACACGGACCGGGCGACGGCCTTCGCGGCGGAGGCCACGGCTCAAGAGCTCAACATGACGACCCGGGACGCCCAGGAGGGCGTGGCGAGCTTCGTGGAGCGGCGGGAGGCGCGGTACGAGGGGCGGTAGCGGAGGCTGTCGTACCGGAGCTTTATGGTGTGTCGCGCATATGCCACACACTGCCGCTCCGGGGGGAACGGAATGCCCAACTCCGCGCGCTCGCGCAAAAGATCCCGAAGATCCGGAAGATCCTTTCTCCTGGTCCCGGCCCTGCTGACGGCTCTGCTGAGCCCGATGCTTCCGACAGGGGTCGCCGTGGCGGGGACGCCCGTGCCACCGCCGGTCAGCGCGGCGCCCGGACCGGAAACGGAACCGACGCCTGAACCGACCCCGACGGTCGACCCGACGCCGGAACCGACTCCCACCTCGGACGCGACCTCGGAGCCGACGCCCGCCCCGTCATCCGATCCGACTCCGAGCACGCCGCAGACCGTCGCCCCCACCGACGACCCCTCCTGCCCCGCCCTGCCACTCGCGCCGTTCGGCAACCCGGGCGATGCGGTCGGCCGAGCGACGCTCGCCCCGGACCAGTACGCATGCTTCACGGTCACCGTGGCGCGGCCGGGCCTGCACCGGATACTCCTGGACGGGTCCGCCACCGTGTACGTCCGGCTCACGTCCGGCGGGACCCCGGTCACCTGCGAGCTGATCACCACGCATCCCTGTGAGCTCGCGGCGGGTACGTACCGGCTCACGCTCCAGAACTACAACTCCGCCACGTACGAGACGAGCGTCGCCGTCGTCCCGCTGATGGCGGGACCCGGATGCTCCGGCTCCGTCAGCACCGACTACGGCACGGGCCTGGTGACCGGTTCCGCCGCCAGCAGGCTCGCCCTCTTCTGCCACCCGTTCACAGCCTCGCCCGGTGCGCTGATCACCGCGGACCTCGACATCCCCCTTTACGAAAGGCCCACTGCCTGGATCACCGACGACAGCGGCAAGCAGCTGTGCGAGGCCGTGGCCTCCGGCTGCGTCCTGCCGTCGGGTAACGGTGGCTACCGGCTTCTCGTGCTGCCGAGTTCCCGCTACGACAGCCGCACCTCCTACGCCTTGAAGCTCCGTCGCCTCAGCGACCCGATCGGCTGCGCGACGGTCGCAGCGTCCGTGTACGGCTCCGTGCCCGCTCCGGTCTCGCCCGCGACGGACTGCAAGACGTTCACGCCGGCCACGACGGCTTCCTACGAGATGGAGACCGTCAGTACATCCGACCGGCGGCCTTCGCTCACAGTGCACACGACGGACGGGCGGAGGATCTGCGAGTCCACGTCCTCCTGCACCCTCACCGCGGGCGTCGCCTACCTGCTGCTCACCGACGGCACAGTCCGCATCATCGATACGCGCTCGGCGGAGGGCTGCACGGACGACATCCGGCTCGGGCTCACCGTCCGGGGCGCCTTCTCCGCCCGCGACGAGGTCGATTGCCTGAACGTGCCGCTGCCCCGAGGCGCTCGCATGGCCCTTCTCAAGGGATACGCGCCGGACTCCTCGCCTCCCCTCACCGACGTCACCGTCCTCGACGCGACCGGCGTCGTCCAGTGCGACGACACGCCCGGAACCGACCAGTACGCCTGCGCGTTGGGCGGCACCGCACCGTACCGAGCCATCGTCAGGAACCGATCCGACGAACCCCCCAGCGCCACCGGCCCGTACGCCCTCGCCTTCCACCGCATCGACGCGGCGGGCGGTTGCCCGGCTCTCCCTGCCGGTGACTTCACCTCTTCCTCGCCCAGCGCGAAGGTGACGACCGGCGAGGACGCGTTCTCGGGCTGCTACACGATCCCGGCGGACGCACACTCCGCGCGCGAGCTGATCACCGTGCGAAGTGTGTCCGGGGCATCGACCGGCGAGCTGCACGTGTACGACCAGAACGGCACTCGGGCCTGCGAAGAGTTCGAGTCGGACGCCGCCGCACCGGTGCCGCAGGAGGCCTGTGCCCTGACCGCCGGGCACGCGTACACGGCCCTCGTCCTCGGCCTCGACACCACCGCCGAGTTCGCCCTCACCCGCCGGGACGTCACCGCCACCGCGCGCGGCTGCGTCACGACTCCCGCCACGCCGGTCGGCCGGCCGTCGGTCGCCGGAGTGCCCGGCTCGTACACCTGCCACCGGGTGACCACACCCGATGCCCGGGACACCCTGCACGTGAACCCCCGCTACACGTCGTACGGCTCCGCCCACGGCCTCGGCGTGTACCGGCCGAACGGTGCGGAGGCCTGTGACGACCCGTTCTTCGGTTGTGCCGTCGACGGCTCCACCAGCTACCAGCTGATCGTCAAGACTGACCCGCACACGACCACCACTCCCGCCTACCGCCTCGACGCCCTCCGGATCGGCACCGCAGCCGGGCCCGCGCCCGAGTGCGTCAAGGTCCCCAATGTGAGCTACGGCTTCGGGCCGCTCGTCGCCACCCTGTCCGAGCAGAAGACCGCGATCTGTGCCGTGCTCCCGACGATGTCGGGCGACAGTTTCGCCATGCCTCAGGCGTCCGGCACCGACCTTCCTGGCACGCCGATCCCCAGGCTGTACACGCTGGCGGACCGCCAGGACGGCTGTACGGAGCGGCACTACGAGGGGCGCTACGAGTGCGAGGTTCCGCCGACGGAGGACGAGTGGTACCCGGTGTCCCGGCCGGCCGTCCTCCTCATCGGCATGCCGTCGAGGCCCACCACGTCCTCCGTGCCGGTATCGGCGAAGTTCTCCTGCATGCACGCCCCCTGCGGCAGCGACGCCCGGACCATCGGCACCGTCACCCCCGGCACCGTCGGCGCCGGGAAGATCACCATGAAGGTCTCCGGCACCGCCCTGCACGAGAAGGACGTCGTCGAGCTCACCTCTGGCTCCTACCGCGCCCGGTCGACGACGGTCTCCGTCGCGGCCGACCGCCGGAGCATGGTGGTCGCCCTCGACCTGACCAGCGCCCCGCGCACGAAGCTCTACGCGACCGTGGTCACGCACGACGCCGAGAGATTCGCACGCGGCCAGATCACCGTCGTCGCCCCCCTCCGCGCCACCGCCGCCCCCAAGGTCACCGGCACGGTCGTCGTCGGCGGCAAGGTGACGGCGACGAGCGGCTCGTGGTCGCCCACGGCCGACACGTACGCGTACCAGTGGCGGGCCAACGGCGTGATCATCGCGGGGGCCACGGCCTCCTCGTACACCGTGCCGTCGACGCTCCAGGGCAAGCAGCTGTCGGTCTCGGTGACCGCCCGGAAGGCCGGCCACCCGGCCGTGACCTCCGCCAGTGCGGCCACCACCGTCAAGGGCGTCGCCCCCAAGGCGACCAAGGCCCCCTACACCACCGGCACCGTCAAGGTCGGGCGGACGCTGACCCTGAACCGGGGGACGTGGACGCCGGCGCCGAGCTCGTACGCGTATCAGTGGTACGCGAACGGGCGGGCGATCAGCGGTGCGACCAAGGCCTGGTTCACGCTGACGAGCGCGCAGCGCGGGACGAAGATCACCGTACGGGTGACGGCCTACCGGACCGGTCACCTCAACGGTGTCGCCTGGACCCGGGCGACCTCGGCGGTCGTCGGCTGATCCTCGCGAGGCACGGGTGAAGGAGCCCCTCGGGGCGGCGGAACGGCCGTCGCCCCGGGGGGCTCTCGTGTACGGAAGGTCCGAGGCGTTCTCGCGGGCGGGAGGGCCCGAGGGGCTTCACATCTGACGTACCGTCAGTTTCAATGAGTGGTGTGATGGGACACGCCGGGATGGCGGCCACCGCCGTCCGACACCTGAGAGCGGCCGGTTCGCCGACGGCCGTCGAACCACTGCCACGGCCGGTACTGCGCGCGGTGCGGGAGGACGAGCGACCGCCCGTCGATCCCGCCGAGTTCCGCCGCGTCCTCGGTCACTTCGCGAGCGGCGTCACGATCGTGACCGCCCTCGACGCGGAAGGGCCGGCCGGCTTCGCCTGCCAGTCCTTCGCCTCCCTCTCCCTCGACCCGCCCCTGGTCGCCTTCATGGTCGCCCGCACGTCGACGACCTGGCCCCGGATCGCCGACGCGGGCACCTTCTGCGTCAACATCCTCGGGGCCCGGCAGGGCGATCTCTGCCGGTCGTTCGCCGTCAGCGGGGCCGACAAGTTCGCGGGCGTCGAGTGGGACCCCGCCCCGGCCACCGGCTCACCGCGCCTGGCCCACTCGCCCGCCTGGATCGACTGCACGATCACCGCCGTCCACACGGGCGGCGACCATCTGATCGTGGTCGGGCGGGTCGAGTCGCTCGGCGCGGCGGAGGACGGGGATCCACTGCTGTTCCACCGGGGGCGGTTCGGGCGGTTCGGCTCGCCCTAGGGCGTGTTGCGAAAGTAACGCCGTCGGGCAGGCGGGACTTTCGCAACACGCCCTAGTCCTGCGCGAGCAGGACGATCCCGCCCACCATGAAGACGCTCACCACGGCGAGCGTGCCCCAGAGAAGCAGGGAGACGAAGTAGCCCTGCTTCGCCGGCCGGGTGAGCAGCGCCGCCACGGCCAGGACCGTCCAGCCCAAGACCCACCCCCACACGCCCGCGAGCGGTGCGAGGAGGGCGCCGGCGAGGCCCGCCAGGGAGAGCTGCCACCGGACCGGGCCGCCGCCGAACCTGCGCCCCAGGCCCTCGCCGAGCAGCAGCACCGGCAGGACCAGCACGGCGGAGACCGCGAACGCCGCCAGGACGACGAACACGGACACGAACGGAAGCGCCAGCACGTACATGCCGCCGCCCATGGTGTCCTCCCCGGGCTCCGGTTCCATGGACAGGCCCACCGTCATCAGCACCGCCAGGGCCACCCCGGCCTCCAGGCACAGCGCCAGTGTCGAGACCCGCAGCATCCGGGCCGTCGTCCGCCCCGCATCAGGACCGCCCATGTGCGATCACCCCCCGGCGGTCATCATGCTCCTTCGGCCGCCGCGGGCTCCGCCCGCCCTCCTGGTGACCAGGGCCGCCACCGTCAGGACCACCCACGCCGTCAGCCACGCCCCGACCGTGTCCGTCGGGCCCGAGCCGCCCGAGAGGGCCCGGGGCAGGACCGGCAGCGTGGCGCCGGCAGCCGCCACGGCCGGCACCCAGAGGTCCGCGCGACCGCCGAAGCGGCCGGCCATGTGCTCGCTCAGCCACACCGTGGGCAGCACGACCACCGTGGCGGCCAGCAGCACGGCCCCCAGCCACGTCGCCAGAGGCAGCGGGTGCGTGACGACGTCCAGGAGCGCGGCCGTGTCCCCGGGCTCGGCCAGGGCGGCCTTCGCCGCCACCGTCAGGGACGCCTCCAGCAGCAGCACCGGCACCGCCACCCGCAGCATGCGGCCGACGGTCCGGCCGTCGTCGGAACCGCTCATCCGCGACCACCTCCTCGGCATCATCATGCGCTGAGCGGAATCCGCGCCTCCGCTCGGGGGCGACGGATGACCAGGGCCATCAGCGCCGCCGCCGCGCAGAGCGCCCCGGAGGCGTACCAGACGACGTCGTACGAGCCGAAGGCGTCCCGGGCGACACCGCCCCCGAAGGCGACGAGGGCCGCGCCCACCTGGTGGGAGGCGAGGACCCAGCCGAAGACGATCGCCGAGTCCTCGCCGTAGTGCTCGCGGCAGAGGGCGATCGTCGGCGGGACCGTGGCCACCCAGTCCAGGCCGTAGAAGACGATGAAGAACAGCATCGGGGGGTGCACCGAGGGCGCGAGGAGCATCGGCAGGAAGAGCAGCGAGACACCGCGCAGCGCGTAGTAGACCGCGAGGAGCCGGCGGGCCTCGAAGCGGTCGGTGAACCAGCCGGAGGCGATCGTGCCGACGACGTCGAAGACGCCGATGACGGCCAGCAGCCCGGCGGCCGCCGTGACGGGCATCCCGTGGTCGTGCGCGGCGGGCACGAAGTGGGTCTTGACCAGGCCGTTCGTCGAGGCCCCGCAGATCGCGAAGGTGCCGGCGAGCAGCCAGAAGGGACCCGTGCGGGCCGCCTTGAACAGGACGGTGACGGCCCGGCGCGCGGCGCCCGTCACGGGGGCGGGCTTCTCGGCGTACTCCCCGCCGTACGGGGCGAGGCCCGCGTCCGCCGGGTGGTCGCGGAGCAGCAGCCACACGAAGGGGACGACCGCGAGCGCCGCCAGGGCGACGGTCACGGCGGCGGGGCGCCAGCCGTGGTGTTCGACCAGCCAGGAGAGAAGGGGGAGGAAGACCAGCTGGCCGGAGGCCCCCGCGGCGGTGAGGATGCCGGTGACGAGGCCGCGGCGGGCGACGAACCAGCGGTTGGTGACGGTCGCGGCGAAGGCGAGCGCCATCGAGCCGCTGCCGAGGCCGACGAGCACGCCCCAGTAGAGGACGAGCTGCCAGGCGGCCGTCATCCACACGGTGAGGACGGAGCCGACGGCGATGACCGTCAGCGCGGCGGCGACGACCCGGCGGATGCCGAAGCGGTCCATGAGCGCGGCGGCGAAGGGGGCCGTGAGCCCGTAGAGGGCGAGGTTCACCGAGACGGCGAAGCCGATCGTGCCGCGCGACCAGTCGAACTCCCGGTGCAGCGGATCGATCAGCAGGCCCGGGAGGGAGGCGAAGGCCGCCGCGCCGATGATCGTGACGAAGGTGACCGCGGCGACGAACCAGGCGCGGTGGACGCGGGGGGTGCGGCGGGCGGGGGGTGCGGGAGCGGCGCGCTCGGTTGTCTGGGCCATGCCACCGAGCTTCACCCCTCTCCCCCGCCGCCCACCATTGGCCTGAATGACATGTTTCCAAAGGATCGGGTCACCGCGGGGCCGGTGCCTCCGCTTTCCCCCAGCTCAGAACCACCTCAAGTCGCTTGCCCTGCGCAGTCTTTGAGGTGCACATTCACATCACCATCTGACCAGTGGTTACGGGGGACACGACATGAAGATCAGAGACGGAATCCTTTCCGCCTGCGCCGTCGCCGCGCTGCTCGCGGGCACGGCCGCCTGCACGTCCGGCAACGAGGGGCGCTCCGCCGCCGCCAGGACCGCGCTCGACGCCGCCTGCAAGAACGGCAGGTACGAGTGGGTCAACATCTCCCAGCGGGAGGTCCTGACGGCCGTCTCCGCGAAGCAGACGCTCGGCAAGGGCGGCGGCGCGCTCACGAACAAGCCGACGGTGATCCACACCCCGCGCGTCGTCGTCCTCCTCGACAAGGGGACGCGGGCCGGCGCCGACCGGACGAAGGCCGCGCTGCGCTCCCTGGGCGCCCGCATCGGGGAGACCTCCCTGGACGAGAGCAGCGAGTACGCGTTCGCCGACGTCGACCGGCCCTCGCCGCTGAACAGCAAGAACCGGACCGAGGTCCTCGGCGCGGGGACCTTCGTCGACTACTCCTACGTGCAGGAGGTCACCGCCGACTTCCGGTACACCTGCGGCACCGACAGGCCGGTGACGGGCCGGGCGACCAGCTGGACCATCGACGGATCCGGCGTCCTGGAGTGCGCCGCGTCGATTCCGGACCCGGACGAGGCCGAGGCGGCCAGGGAGGCGGCCCGCCTGTCCTGCGGACCCGACGCCCCGGCCGCCAAGACCCCGAAGCGCTGACCGACGGCGCCCGATCGGCACAGCAGGCGGGACACCCCCCTAGGGCGTGTTGCGAAAGTAGCGCCGGCCGCCCGAAGGGCGGGCCTGACGGCGTCTGGTGCGTGCGATCGCAAGGCGGAGGGTCGCCCCGATACTGGATGTATCGGGGTGATCCGACAACGCGGCGAGCGTGCGTGCCAGGCGCCGTCGGGCAGGCGGGACTTTCGCAACACGCCCTACACCCTCGGCAGCCGTCTGACCGGTCGTACGGCGAGCAGGGCCGCGACGACGAGCACGGCGATGCCCGCGCCCGTGAGCAGTACCCGCTCCGTGCCGACCGCCGCCGCGACCGGGCCCGACAGGGCCCGGCCGACGCCCATCATCAGGAGCGAGCCGGCCACGTCGTAGGCGTGCATGCGGTTGAGGGCCTCCTGCGGGACGTGGGTCTGGACGGCGGTGGACCACATGACGAGCCAGAAGGCGAAGGCCGTGCCGCCGATGAACTGGCCCGCGCCGAGCAGCCACACCGGGGCGCCCGTACCGAGCAGGAAGAGGTTCACGGGGAGGCCGAGGAGGGCCACCGCGCCGGCCGCGAGGGGGCGGCGGGGTCTGAGCCGCAGGGCGAGGAGGCCGCCGAGGGCGCTGCCCGCGCCGTTGATCGCCATGAGCACGCCGTACGTGGCGGAGCCGTGCTCGCCGGTGACCAGGCTCGCGGTGAGCGGCACCATCGGGCCGGCGACGGTCAGCCCGTACACGGTCCAGATGCAGATGACCCCCCACAGCCAGCTGCGCGAGCGGAACTCCCGCCATCCGCCCGCGAGTTCGGCGCCGAGGGAGTCCCTGCGGGCCGTGTCGGACGGGAGCGGGACGAGGCGCATGAGCGCGAGGCAGAGGGCGCTGACGGCGAAGGTCGCCCCGTTGACGGCGAAGGCCGCGCCCGCGTTCCACACGGCGACGAGCAGGCCCGCCACGGCCGGTCCCGCCATGATCATGAGGGCCTCGACGACCCGCAGGACGGCGTTGGCGCGCTGCACGTCGGGGGCGATGCGCGGGATCGTGGAGGCGACCCCCGGCTGGAAGAGGGCGGCGCCCACGCCGCTGAGGGCGGAGAGGGCGTAGACGGCCCACAGGGGCGGGCTGCCGAGGGCGAAGGAGACGGCGAGGACGGCGGTGCCGGGGAGCCGGAGCAGGTCCGCGAGGATCATCATGCGGCGGGCGGTGAACCGGTCGGCGAGGACGCCGCCGAAGAGCACGAAGAGGGCGAAGGCGGCGGTCCAGCCGCCGAGCGCGAAGCCGACGGTGGAGCCGGGGTGGCCGGCGCCGAGGAGTCCGGCGGCGTAGGCGACCGGGACCATGCCCTCGCCGAGGACGGCGACCGCGCGGGCGACGAAGAAGAGCCGGAAGTTACGGTTCCAGAGTGCGGGCGGCGCGGCCGGTACGGAGCCCGGTACGGGAATCCGTTCGGCGGCCTCAGACTTGTACGTGTTGTCCGTCACGGACACGAAGAGGTACCAGCCAACTGGTCTGGACCACCACTGGTTTTTCGCGCCGCCGCCCTCCGGAAGGAGCCCCCACCGTGCCGAGGCCGCCCCATCGCGTCGCCGTCCTCGCCCTGCCGGGGCTCCTCCCCTTCGAGCTGGGCATCCCGCACCGCATCTTCGGCCGCGCCCGGGACCCCGAGGGCACGCTCCTGTACGAGATCGTCACCTGCGCCCCGGTCGCGGGCCCCGTCCCCACGGACGCCGACTTCTCCGTGCACGTGGAACACGGCCCCGAGATCCTCGCCACCGCCGACACGGTCGTCGTCCCCGCCTCGTACGAGCTCGGCCCCGTCTACGAGGAGGGCAGGCTCACCGAGGAGCTCGCCGCCGCCCTCGCGCACATCCGGCCCGGCACCCGGCTCGTCTCCATCTGCACCGGCGGGTACGTGCTCGCCGCCGCCGGGTTCCTCGACGGGCGCCCCGCCACCACCCACTGGTCCTCCGCCGCGCACTTCCAGCGGCTCTTCCCGAGCGTGCGGGTCGACGCCGACGTCCTCTTCGTCGACGACGGCGACGTCCTCACCTCGGCGGGCGTGGCCGCCGGGATCGACCTGTGCCTGCACATCGTGCGCCGCGACCACGGCACGGCCGTCGCCAACGACGTCGCCCGCAGGACCGTCGTACCGCCGCACCGGGACGGCGGACAGGCCCAGTACATCGAGCGGCCCCTGCCCGAGGCCGGCACGCACACCACGGCCACGGCCAGGGCGTGGGCGCTCGCCCACCTCCACGAGCCGATCCAGCTGCGGGACCTGGCCGGGAAGGAGGCGATGAGCGTCCGGACGTTCACCCGCCGCTTCCGCGACGAGGTCGGGATCAGCCCCGGGCAGTGGCTCACGCAGCAGCGCATCGAGCGCGCCCGGCACCTCCTGGAGTCCACGGGCCTGCCCGTCGACCGGATCGCGCAGGACGCGGGCTTCGGCACGGCCCAGTCGCTGCGGGTGCACCTGATGAGCGCGATCGGGGTGACGCCGACGTCCTACCGGCGCACCTTCCGCTCCGCCTCGGGGACGTCGTCCGCCTGAACCACCGGGCGGTTCCGGACGAGCCGCCGCTCGCCCACCGCGCCGACCGCCACGAGCAGCACGGTCAGACACACCCCGTACAGGATCGCCGTCGACGGGGCCACCACCTTGAGCAGCCCGCCCGCGAGGGTGCCGCTCACCGCGTAGCCGGCGCCGACGGCCGCGTACATCACCGAGTACCCGGCGGCGAGCGCGGACGGCGGCAGGAGCTGGCGGAGGGACAGGTTCCGGGTGAGGCTCGCGGGGGCCTGGAGGAGCCCGGCGACGACCAGGACCGAGGCGATGGCGGCGGTCCACGGCAGTACGGCGACGAGGGCGACGCCCGTGGCCACCCCCAGGACGAGGACGACGGACTGGACGGACAGCGAACCCGGCCAGGTGCCCCGCAGGCCGTAGACGAACGCGCCGACCGCCGAGCCGACCGAGAACCCGGCGAGCAGCACGCCCGCCCAGCCGACGCCGACCCCGCGCTGTTCGAGGAGGGCGGGCAGCAGCAGTTCGGCGAGCGCGAGCAGCGTCAGCCCGGCGGCCCCCAGGACGTACACGGGCCAGGCCCGCAGCAGCGCCCGCCGCGTCGACGCCCCCTCCGCCTTCGCCTCTCCCTTGCCCCACCCGGCGGGCAGTGCCCACAGCCCGGCGACGGCGAGCACCTGCAGGACCCCCGACAGGAGCAGCGGTACGGCGGGGTCGACGCCGAGCGCCAGGCCGGTGACGAGCGCGGGCGCGGCGGCCCAGATCGCGAAGACCAGGATCGACTCCATGCTCATCGCCTGGGTGACGGCCCGTTCCGGTACGAGGCTGGTGAGCAGGGCCCGCAGCGCGCCGGGTACGGCCGCGGGGCCGATGCCCGCGAGCACGGCGAGGGCTCCGAGGGCGACCGGGTGGGCGTCGGACGCGAGTCCGAGTCCGGTGAACCCGACGGCGCCGACCGCGAGCCCGGCGGCGAGCTGCGGCCGGGCGCGCTCGGGGTCGAGCCGCATGCCGAGGAGGGGCGCACCGATGATCTCCCCGATCACGTACACGGCGGTGAGCACGGCCCCCAGCGTGTACCCGCCCGGCCGCTCCCGCACGAGGAACACCAGCGCGAGCGGCGCCATGGCGATCGGCAACCGCCCGGCGGCGCTGACGGCGCACCAGGTGAGGACGGGTCGGGTGACGAGCTCGCGATAGGCCATGGCCACGACCGTAGCCCCCGGGCGGTCCTGTCCCCCAGGGGATTAAAGCGGCTGTTCCGCCTGTGCTGCCGTCCACGTCGGACGGGTGGCCGGGCAGTGGAGCGGAGCAGGAGACCGGGCAGTGGTGGCGCAGCGACGAGACCCCGCCCCGGCTGGTGAAGGACGACGGTCCCGTACGGCTCAGAAAGTGAGCACGCCCCGGGCCACCTTCCCCCGCTCCGCGTCCTCCACGGCCCGTGCGAACTCCTCCACCGGGTAGGTGGCGGTGACGAGTTCGTCGAGGAGGAGGCTTCCGGAGCGGTAGAGCTCGGCGTAGAGCGCGATGTCCTTCTGGGGGCGGGACGAGCCGTAGCGGCAGCCCAGGATCGACTTGTCGAGGAACATCGCGGCGGGCGGGAAGCTCGCCTCCGCGGTGGGGGCGGTCATGCCGAGGAGGACCGCCTGGCCGTGCCGGTCGAGGAGGTCGACGGCGGCGCGGACGAGCCCGGTGTGGCCGACGCACTCGAAGACGTGGTCGGCGCCGGTGGGCAGGACCTCCCGTACGCCGTCGGTGGTGGTGAGGAAGTGCGTGGCGCCGAACCGCCGGGCCACGGCCTCCTTCTCCGGGTTCGTGTCGACGGCGACGATCGTCGGGGCGCCGGCGATCCGGGCGCCCTGGATGACGTTGAGGCCGATGCCGCCGGTGCCGATGACGACGACGGTCTCGCCGCGGTCGACCTTCGCGCGGTTGAGCACGGCCCCGACGCCGGTGAGGACGCCGCAGCCCATCAGGGCGGCGGAGGACAGCGGGATGTCCTTCGGGATCCGCACGGCCTGGACGGCCTTCACGACGGTCCGCTCGGCGAAGGAGGAGTTGGACGCGAACTGGAACAGCGGCTGTCCGGTCGAGGCGCGGGTGAACGGCTGCTTCGGCATCCCGATCGCCTTGCGGCACATGGTGGGCCGGCCGCGGTCGCAGTCGGCGCAGGCGCCGCAGTTCGCGAGGGTGGAGAGGGCGACGTGGTCGCCGGGGACGACATGGGTGACGCCGGGACCGACCGCCTCGACGACTCCGGCGCCCTCGTGGCCGAGGACGACGGGCGGCGGGAACGGGATGGTCCCGTCGACGACGGACAGGTCGCTGTGGCACAGTCCGGCGGCGGCGATCCCGACGAGCACCTCCCCGGGCCCGGGGTCCCGCACCTCCAGGTCGTCGACGACCTGGACGGACTTCCCGTCGAACACGACGCCCCTCATGACCCGCTCCTCTTGTCCGTGTTGGGCCGCTCGCCGGCCGCCGCCGCCCGGGCCATCTCCTCCAGCCGCTCCAGCATCGGCATGGGGTCCGTCCCCACCGTCCCGGGCAGGAAGTCCGCGATGCGCTCCGGGGTCCAGCCGCCGCCCTCCGCGTACCCGGCGCGCAGCTCCCTCGGCTGCGCCCAGACCGCGATCTTCGGGCCGGCGATCGTGTACACCTGGCCGGTGATCTTCTCGGCCCTGGCCCGCTCCGACAGCAGGTAGACGACGAGCGCGGCCACGTCCTCCGGCTCCCCGATCTCCTTCAGCTCCATCGGGACGTTCGCGGACATCCGGGTCCTGGCCACGGGCGCGACCGCGTTCGCGGTGACCCCGTACTTGTGGAGTCCGAGGGCCGCGCTCCGTACGAGCGAGATGATCCCGCCCTTCGCCGCCGAGTAGTTGGCCTGTGCGACCGAGCCCTGGTGGTTGCCGCTGGTGAAGCCGATCAGCGTCCCCGTGCCCTGCTTGCGCATGACCGCCGAGGCCGCGCGGAAGACCGTGAAGGTGCCCTTGAGGTGGGTGGCGACGACCGGGTCCCACTCCTCCTCCGCCATGTTGAAGAGCATCCGCTCGCGCAGGATGCCCGCGACGCACACGACGCCGTCGATCCGCCCGTACTCCGCGAGCGCGACGTCCACGACGCGCTGCCCGCCCGCCATCGTCGAGATGTCGTCGGCGACGGCGACGGCCGTGCCGCCGGCCGCCTCGATCTCCTTCACGACGGAGAGCGCGATCTCCGAGGTCGGTTCGCCGCCCTCGATCGACACCCCGTAGTCGTTCACGACGACCTTCGCGCCCTCCGCCGCGCACGCGAGGGCGACCGCGCGGCCGATGCCCCGCCCCGCGCCCGTCACGGCGACGACCCTGCCAGCCAAGAAGTTCCCCATGCCCGGCCCCTCCCACAGTTTCTGACGGTCCGTTAGATTTGTTCGTCGTCAGGATTCTACGGTCCGCCAGATACCCGAGAACAAGACCCCGGAGGCCCCGGATGTCTCTGCCCGCCGCATTTCACGAGATCGCCAAGCGCGTCAACAACTGGGGCCGTTGGGGCCAGGACGACGAGATCGGCACGCTCAACCTCGTCACCGACGAGGTCGTGCGGGAGGCCGCCGCGACCGTCCGTACCGGCCGGCGCGTCCCCCTCGCCGTCGACCTCAAGCAGGACGGCGTCCAGACCGGCATGATCCCCGGCCGCGTCAATCCGCTCCACGTCATGGTCCAGGTCAACCAGGAGCTGTTCGGCCCCGGTACGGTCGCCACCAGCGACGACGCCGTGACCCTCGGCCTCCAGGCCGGCACCCACTGGGACGCCCTGACGCACGCCTCGCACTCCGGGCGGATCTACAACGGCCGGCCCGCCGGCACGATCACCGCGCACGGCCGCGCCGAGTTCAGCGGCATCCACACCGCCCGCCAGGTCGTCTCCCGGGGCGTCCTGCTCGACGTGGCCGCCGCCAAGGGCCTCGACCGGCTGCCCGGCGGACACGCCGTCACCCCCGAAGACCTCGACGAGGCGGCCGAGTTCGGCCGGGTCACCGTCCGCTCCGGCGACATCGTCCTCGTCCGGACGGGACAGATGCAGGTGTACCTGGCCGGGGACAAGCACGGGTACGCCTTCCCGTCACCCGGGCTCTCGGTCCGTACGCCGGAGTGGTTCCACGCCCGGGACGTCGCGGCCGTCGCCAACGACACGCTCACCTTCGAGATCTTCCCGCCGGAGATCGACGACCTCTGGCTGCCCGTCCACGCCCTCGACCTCGTCGAGATGGGGATGCTCCAGGGGCAGAACTGGAATCTGGAGGAACTGTCCACAGCCTGTGCACAGGAGCGGCGCTACACCTTCCTGCTCTCCGCCATGCCGGAGCCCTTCGTCGGCGGCACGGGCACCCCGGTGGCCCCGGTCGCACTCCTCTGAACTGCGCTTTCGTGGGTGGCGGCGCGCTCGCACGCGCCCCGAGCACGGCACGGCCGCCGCCACCCTGCCGCGACCCGCACACGCCGAGGGCACACGGCCCTCGGCTCCCCTCGCCACGAATCGCTCACACCAGAGTGGGCAAAACGGAACGAACCGTCAACAGTGCACCCGACCGGGCGACACCACACCGTGCCCGTTGGCGGGGGTCACCGGGGCCCGGTCCACCTCGCACCAGATGCTCTTGCCGGCGCCCTCGCGCTGCCAGCCCCACCGGTCCGCGAGGCCGTCCACCAGCTCCAGACCTCGCCCGTTGGTGTCCTCACCCTCGGCGTGCCGGGGCTGCGGCGGCCGGTCGCTCGCGTCCGCCACCTCGACGCGCACCCCGCCCTCCGCCGCGAACAGCATCCGCAGCACCGCGGGGCAGCCCGTGTGCACCACGGCGTTGGTCACCAGCTCGGAGATCAGCAGCACCAGCGTCTCCGCCAGCGGCTCGTCGTCCCCTATACCCGAACCGGCGAGCCGCGAACGCGCCCACCTCCGGGCTCGCCCCACTTCCGCCGGGTCGGGCCCGACCTCCAACTGAACCTGAAGCACCTGCACCGCTCACACCATCCGAACCGGCGGACACACCTTCACGGAACGTGATTCCCTTGTGGGACAGCATGGTTGACGTACAGTCACCGCAACAAGCGCTTCGGGCATATTCCAGCGCGAAGGAGTACGAGTGGTCCATACTGTGCGACGCACTCTGCGGGTAGTCGAACGCCGGGCGCGAGCGGCGGGCATCCCCGGGCCCGGGGTCACCACAGGGGCGACACCGGGACGATCCGGGCCAACGAGCACTCGCATCCCACGGAGAGTACCGGAGCCGGAGGCCGACTCCGGGCCGTGACGGCCCCGGCGAAGGACACAACCCGATATCGACATTCCGTGACGTGACGGACGCGGAGCGCTACAGGGCCGCCGCGACCACCTCCTCGGCCCGCGCGGCGGGCAGCCACAGCCGCGCCCGCACCCAGGCCCGCTTGAGGTGCAGGTGCACGTCGGCCTCCCAGGTGAAGCCCATGCCGCCGTACACCTGGAGGCAGTCGCGGGCGTTCGCGGTGGCGGCCTCGTCGGCGAGGAGCTTGGCCCCGGCGATCTCGACGGGGTCGGCGGTCACGGCGGCGGCCCGCACGGCGGCCCGCGCGAGCTCGGCCCGCACGAGCATCCCGGCGCACAGGTGCTTGACCGCCTGGAACCCCCCGATGACCTGCCCGAACTGCTCCCGCTCCCGCGCGTGGACCACAGCCATGTCCGTGGTCCGCCCGGCGCTCCCGACCTGCTCGGCCGCGGTGAGCAGAGCGGCGACGAGGCCGTCCCCGACCGCCGGGCCCGGGCTCCCCGCCCCTACGGCGCCCACGAGCCCCCGCACCCGGTGCAGCGGCGTCAGCGGATCCACCGACCGCACCGGTACGGCGCCCTCCACCTCCCCCAGCACCACATCCGCCTCGTCCAGCCAAGGGAGCAGCCCCTCCGAGTCGGAGGTCACCACGACGGACCCCTCCGCCGCGCCCCGCAGGGCCCCCGCCGCCACATGCGTCGCGACCAGCGGCCCCGGCAGCAGCACCCGCCCCGCCTCCTCGAAGAGGAGCACCGCCTCCGGGAGGCCGAGCCCCACCCCGCCCTCCTCCTCCGGCAGGCGCAGCGCGAAGAACCCGGCCGCGCCGAGCTCCCGCCACAGCTTCCGGTCGAGTCCCCCGGAGTCCACGGCCGCCCGCAGCGCCTCACGGTCGAAGAGCCGCGCGAGCAGCTCGCGTACGCCCTTCCGCAGCGCCCGCTGGTCCTCGGTGAGTCGGAAGTCCATGGCGGGGGTCACCGTCCCTTCGGGAGGCCGAGGATGCGCTCGGCGACGATGTTGCGCTGGATCTGGGAGGTGCCGGCGGCGATCGTGTACGAGAGCGAGGACAGCCGGTCGAGCGTCCAGTCGTGCCCGAGGTCCAGCGCGTCCGGGCCCAGGACGGTCGCGGCGGCCTCGTACAGCTCCTGGCGGGCGTGCGAGTAGTGCAGCTTGAAGACGGACCCGCCGGCGCCCGGCACCCCGCCGCTCGCCTGGGCCTCGCTGACGTTCGCCTGGGTGAGCCGCCACAGCGCCCGGAACTCGGCGGAGAGCCTGCCGAGCCGGCGTCGCAGGACGGGGTCGTCCCAGGTGCCGTTCTCCCGGGCGGTGCGGGCGAGTTCGCCGAGGAGGCGGCGGCAGGCGACGACCTCGCCGACGAACGCGGTGCCGCGTTCGAAGGAGAGGGTCACCATGGTGACGCGCCAGCCGTCGTTCTCGTCGCCGACCCGGTTCCCGACGGGTATCCGCACCTCGTCGAGGAACATCTCGGCGAACTCGGTGGACCCGGCGAGGGTCCGCAGCGGCCGTACGGTGACGCCGGGGGCGTCCATGGGCATGGCGAGCCAGCTGATGCCCCGGTGCTTGGGCGCGGTGGGGTCCGTACGGACGAGGAGTTCGCACCAGTCGGCGACCTCGGCGTGCGAGGTCCAGATCTTCTGCCCGGTGACGACGTACTCGTCGCCGTCCCGGACCGCCCGGGTGCGGAGGGAGGCGAGGTCGGAGCCGGCGTCGGGCTCGCTGAAGCCCTGGCACCAGACCTCGTCGCCGCGCAGGACCGGCGGCAGCCAGCGGTCCCGCTGGGCGGGCGTGCCCTCGGCGGCGATCGTCGGGCCGGCGTGCAGCAGCCCGACGAAGTTGGCGCCGACGTAGGGCGCGCCGGCGAGTTCGGTCTCCTCCAGGAAGATCAGCCGCTGGGTGGGGGACGCGTCCCAGTGGACGTCGGCGTACCCGGCGTCGTGCAGCCTGCGCTGCCAGCCGCAGTCGTACGCGCGGCGGGCCGGCCAGTCGAGCGGGTCGGGCCTCGGCGGCAACGTGGGCAGGACGACCGCGAGCCAGGCCCTCAGCCGCGCCCGGAACTCCTCCTCCTCCGCGCTGTACGCAAGGTCCATCAGACGGCGCCCAGGTCGAGGCCCCGGTCGAAGTCCAGGTCCAGCATCCGGATGGCGTTGCCGCGCATGAGCTTGTAGACCGTCTCGTCGTCGAGGCCCTGGACGTGGTCGAGGGCGACCTCCTTGGTGTGCGGGAAGGTCGAGTCGACGTGCGGGTAGTCGGTCTCGAAGGTGGCGTTGTCGCGGCCCACCACGTCCAGCGAGGCGATCCCGTGCTTGTCGCGGAAGAAGCAGCAGAAGATCTGCCGGTAGTAGTACGTGGACGGCGGCTCGGGGATGAGGTCGCGGACGCCGCCCCAGGCGCGGTGCTCCTCCCACACGTCGTCGGCGCGTTCGAGGGCGTACGGGATCCAGCCCATCTGGCCCTCGCTGTAGGCGAGCTTGAGCCGCGGGAACTTCACCAGCACCCCGCTGAAGAGGAAGTCCATCATCGAGGCCATGGCGTTGTTGAAGCTGAGGGAGGCCTGGACGGCGGGCGGGGCGTCGGGGGAGGCGGCGGGCATCTGGCTGCTGGAGCCGATGTGCATGTTGACGACCGTGCCGGTCTCCTGGCAGACGGCGAAGAAGGGGTCCCAGTAGCCGGAGTGGATGGAGGGGAGCCCGAGGTGGGTGGGGATCTCGGAGAAGGTGACGGCCTTGACTCCCCGGGCGGCGTTGCGCCGGATCTCGGCGACGGCCAGGTCGATGTCCCACAGGGGGATGATGCAGAGCGGGATGAGCCGGCCGCCGCTGTCGCCGCACCACTCCTCGACCATCCAGTCGTTGTAGGCGCGGACGCAGGCGAGGGCGACCTCCTTGTCGTGGGCCTCCGCGAAGGTCTGGCCGCAGAAGCGGGGGAAGGTGGGGAAGCAGAGGGAGGCCTCGACGTGGTTGAGGTCCATGTCCTTCAGGCGGGCGGCCGGGTCCCAGCAGCCGCGCCGCATCTCCTCGCGGGTGATGCCTTCGAGGGTCATGTCGTCGCGGTCGAAGCCGACGGCGGCGATGTTGCGCTTGTACGGGAACTTGAGGTCCTCGTAGATCCACCAGTCGGTGGGCGGGCCCTCGGGGTCCATCGTGATCTGGTATTTGCCGGCGACGTAGGCGAGCTCGCCGATGCCGGCCGTGAGGGGCCGGGGGCCGCGGTCGCGGTACTTCTTCGGGAGCCAGGTCTCGAAGAGGTGGGCGGGCTCGATCACGTGGTCGTCGACGCTGATGATGCGGGGCAGTTCCGTCATGACCCCTCCATGTCTCTCATGGCGTTCCTGATGGAGTTCTCCGCCGGAGTCTTCCGGTGCAGTCCGAGGCATTTTCTGATGGACCGTCAGATCCGACGGGATCAGGCTAGCCCCGCACCCCTGGACCGACAAGCGCCCGGCCTCTACGCTCACCGCACTATCTGACGGAACGTCAGCCAAGAGGAGTACGGTCATGGATACGGCCCTGGACCAGACCGCGCACGCCCTCGGCGAGTCCCGCACCCTCTGGGAGCTCGTCGAACGCCGCGCCGCCCTCACCCCCGACCGGCCCGTCCTGCTCCAGGGCGACCGCGTCCTCACCTTCGGCGGACTGCGCGAGCGCGCCGAGCGCTGCGCCGCCGGGCTGTACGGGGCGGGGGTGCGGCCGGGCACGGTCGTCGCCTGGCAGCTGCCCACCCGCATCGAGACGGCGGTGCTCTCCTTCGCGCTCGCCCGCCTCGGCGCCGTGCAGACGCCGGTGATCCCCTTCTACCGGGACAAGGAGGTCGGCTTCGCGCTGCGCGAGTCCCGCGCCGAGTACTTCGCCGTCCCGGGAGTCTGGCGCGGATTCGACCACACGGAGATGGCCCGCCGGCTCGGCGCACGTGGGATCTTCGAGGCGTACGACCCCGAATCGCTCCCCGACGGCGACCCGGCCGTGCTCCCCCCGCCGCCCTCCTCCGGCACCGAGGTCCGCTGGATCTACTGGACTTCCGGCACGACCTCCGACCCCAAGGGCGTCCTGCACACCGACCGCTCGCTCCTCGCCGGCGGCTCCTGCCTCGCCCACGCCCTGCGGCTGACCGCCGAGGACGTCGGCTCGATGGCCTTCCCGTACGCGCACATCGCCGGACCCGACTACACGGTGATGCTTCTGCTGTACGGATTCCCCGCCGTCATGTTCGAACAGTTCGCGCTGCCCGAGGCGCTCGACGAGTACCGCGCGCACGGCGTGACCGTCGCCGGCGGCTCGACGGCCTTCTACTCGATGTTCCTCGCCGAACAGCGCGCGCGGCCCGGCGAGCCGGTCATCCCCACCCTGCGGCTGCTCGCGGGCGGCGGTGCGCCGAAGCCGCCGGAGATCTACCACGCGGTGCGCAAGGAGCTGGGCTGCCAGCTCACCCACGGGTACGGCATGACCGAGGTCCCGATGATCACGATGGGCGACCCCGAGGACACCGCCGAGAACCTCGCGACCACCGAGGGCCGCCCGCCCGCCGGCATGGAGATCCGGATCACCGCCGACGGCGAGGTCCGGCTGCGCGGCGAGGCCGTCTGCCAGGGCTACCTGGACCCGGCGCAGACCGCGGCCGCCTTCGACGAGGACGGCTTCCTCATCACCGGGGACGTGGGCCACCTGACCCCCGGCGGCCACCTCGTCCTCACGGGCCGCATCAAGGACATCATCATCCGGAAGGGAGAGAACATCTCGGCCAAGGAGATCGAGGACCTCCTGCACGGCCACCCGGACGTCGGCGACGCCGCCGTCATAGGCCTCCCGGACCCCGAGCGCGGCGAACGCGTCTGCGCGGTCGTCGAGCAACCCCCGGGCGCCGCCCCGCTGACCCTGCCCGCGGTCACGGAATTCCTGCGCGGGGCGGGCCTCTCCGTCCACAAGCTCCCCGAACAGCTGGAGGTCGTGGCCGCGCTCCCGCGCAACGAGACCCTCCGCAAGGTGCTCAAGTACCAGCTCAGGGAGCGGTTCGGCGCCCGGTGACCGCCCGGGGCCGCCGGCTGCCCGGGGCCGTGGTCCGGGCGGCTCGGTCCGTTCAGCCGGCCGTCTCCCGCACCGCTGCCGGGACGTCCCCGTAGACCTCGAAGAGGCGGCGTACGCCGAGGGCGGACAGCACCCGGTCGACGTGGCCGTCGCCGCCTTCCACGACCGCCTCGGGCAGGATCAGGCGGAGCCGGCCGCCGCAGGAGCGGAGCAGCCGGCGGGCGGCGATGAGGACGCCGACGCCGCTGGAGTCGCAGAAGCGCACGGCGGACAGGTCTATCACCAGGTCGTGCCGGCCGCCCGCGACGGCGTCGTGGACGCGGCGGCGTATCCGGGGAGAGGTGACCAGGTCCAGTTCCCCCCGGATGCTCAGCACCGTCCAGGGGCCGTGTTCGTCCTCGTCGACCTCGATCGTCGTCACGGTCGCCGCCTGCCCCGGCACGACCGCCCGAAACCCCTTCTCCCAGGTATGGCGCTTTCCTTACCATCCAGACCCGCGTCAAGGGCGCACTTGCGGCAAACGGACGTGCGTTGTCGGCGCGGCGCATTACTTTGGAGTTCGGAGGAGCGCACGAGAGCGAGAGAACCCAAGGACCGGCAGGGGACGGAGGATTCGCAGGGCGATGGAGACACCACCACGCTGGGACCGCAAGATGCAGCAGCGACTCGCCGCCGGAGAGGCCGCCGCCCTCGGCGAGTTCTACGACCGGTTCGCCTCGCTCGTGCACAGCCTCGCCCACCGGGTGCTCGACGACGACGACGCGGCCGACCAGGTCACCCGCGAGGTCTTCGGCTACATCTGGGAGAACCCCGACGACTACGACCCCAAGCAGGGCAACATGCGCTCCTGGGTCGCCCGGCTGACCCAGCGGCAGGCCGTCCACCGGCTGCGGCAGGCCGAGGCGACGGCCTACGCGGAGACCGGACAGGGCTCCGCCGAGGAGCTGGAGCAGAAGGTCCGGCGGGCCCACGTCGCGGCCCGCGCCGAGCACATCGTGACCTCCATGCCGGCCCCGCTGCGCGCCGCGCTCGAACTGGCCTACTTCCAGCGGCGGGACTACCGCCAGACCGCCGCCGACCTCGGGGTCACGGAGGACGAGGCGCGACGGCGCCTCCGGCTCGGGCTCCAGCTGCTCTCCTCGGCGAACACCCGCCCCCTGGAGGGCTCCTCGCCTCCCGGCGGCTACGGGCGGACGCTGTGACGGGGGCGAACGGCGACGCGGACGACGTCGCACGCGCCCCGTGGATACCGGGACCGCGCCGGTCGGCGGACGACCACGCGGACCTGACGGCGCTCCCGCCGGCCGCCCCGGAGCTCCCGGCGTCCCCGGAGACCCGGGCGGCCCCGGAGACCCCGGTGGCCGAGCCGGGCCCGGCGGAGGACCCCGACGAACCTCCGGACGTGCCCCAGCTGACGCACCGCGTGCTCAAGTCCCTCCTCGGGGCCTGGGCGCTCTCGGCGTGCTCCGCCGGGGAGACGAAGGCCGTCGAGGACCACCTCACCGAGTGCGCGCCCTGCGCCGAGGAGGCCCTGCGGCTGCGGGACGCCGTCGCACTGCTCCACGAGGACCGTGACCTGGACCTCGACCCGCTGCTGCGCTCCCGGGTCCTGGAGAACTGCCTGGGCCGCCGCCCCGCCCGCGTACCGGTGCCCGAGTGGGTCACGCCGTACGACGCGGAGACCGCCCGGCTCGACGCGCTGCTCCGGGACATCGGCGAGTCGGAGTGGCACGCCCCGGTGCGGCTGAAGTGGTACGAGGAGGACCACCTGGTGCGCCGCAAGACCACGGTCGCCGGGGTCATCGGCCACCTCCTGGCCGTGGACGGCCTGGTGAGCTCCGCGCTCGGCATCAAGGACCCGCTGGGCGCGGGCGTGCCCGAGCTCTCGCCGACGGAGCGGACCGAGGCGTTCTGGTCGGCGCTCGACCGGCCGCCGAACCGCGCGCTGCGCGGGCCCTGGCGGGACCAGACGCACACCCTGATCCGCACGGTCTCCTTCGCGGGCCGTGGCGTCGGCGACCTCACGGTCACCTACAAGGACTTCGCGCTGCCGCTGCGGGACTCGCTCCTGGAGCGGGCCTTCGAGTGCTGGCTGCACGCGGACGACATCGCCAACGCGGTGGCGTACCCGTACGCCCCGCCGAGCGGCGCCCATCTGCACGGCATGATCGACCTGGCGGCCCGGCTGCTCCCCGCGGCCCTCGCCGGCCGCCGTCGCAGCGGCCTCGCCGCCCCGGCCCGTCAGCTCGTCGCCGCGGGCGCGCCCGGCCGCTCGCTCCATCTGGAGGTCGAGGGCGCGGGCGGCGGCCACTGGTACATCGCGCTGGACTCCCCGGCGGCGGTCGGCTCGCCGGACCTGGCGGTGGCGCAGGTCGCGATGGACGGGGTGGAGTTCTGCCAGCTGGTGGCCGGGCACATCTCGCCGGAGGAGGCCGCGGCCGGCCAGGACGGCGACCGGGAGGCCATCCGCGACGTCCTGTCGGCGGCGGCCTCGCTCAGTCGCCTCTGATCCGGGCCGGGGCCTCGCCCGGTCGCCTCCGGGCAGGCCCCCCGGGGGTCAGGCGAAGACGACGGTGCGGTGGCCGTTCAGCAGGATGCGGCGTTCCGCGTGCCACTTCACCGCGCGGGCCAGGGCCTGGCACTCCACGTCACGGCCCACCGCGACCAGCTGGTCCGGGGTGACCTCGTGGCCGACCCGCTCGACCTCCTGCTCGATGATCGGGCCCTCGTCGAGGTCGGCCGTCACGTAGTGCGCGGTCGCGCCGATCAGCTTCACACCGCGCGCGTGCGCCTGGTGGTAGGGCTTGGCGCCCTTGAAGCTCGGCAGGAAGGAGTGGTGGATGTTGATGATCCGGCCCGAGAGCTGCTTGCACAGGTCGTCGGAGAGCACCTGCATGTAGCGGGCGAGGACGACCAGCTCGACGTTCTCCTCGCGGACCAGGTCGAGCAGGGCCGCCTCGGCCTCGGCCTTGGTGTCCTTGGTGACCGGGATGTGGCGGAAGGGGATGCCGTACGAGCCGACGAGCTCCGCGAAGTCCGTGTGGTTGGAGACGACGGCGACGATCTCCACCGGCAGCGCGCCGAGCCGCGAGCGGAACAGCAGGTCGTTCAGGCAGTGCCCGAACTTGGAGACCATGAGCACGATCCGCATGCGGTCGTCGGCGCGGTTGATCTGCCAGTCCATCCCGTAGGAGTCCCCGACCGCCGTGAAGCTCGCGCGCAGCTTCTCCACGTTCACCGGCGCGTCGGCCGAGAAGTGGACCCGCATGAAGAAGAGACCCGTGTCGTGGTCTCCGAACTGCTGGCTGTCCTCGATGTTGCACCCGGTGATGAACAGGTAGCTCGACACGGCGTGCACGATGCCCTTTTTGTCGGGGCACGAAAGGGTGAGGACGTACTGGTCGGTCATCCCGTCAGCCTGCCACACGAGAGAGGCCCGCAAGAGCCGGCGTCCGCCAGGCGGAACGGCTCAGGACCGGGTCATGATACGGAGCACGTCGAGGGAGCGCGGGGGCGTGTCGGGGTCCTCCCCGTCGGCCACCGCCATCCGTACGTGTGCCTCGCGGGCGGCCAGGACGGCCTCGGGCCAGCCCTGGTGCTGCAGGTAGGCGGAGACGGGCGCGTCCGGGCCGACCTGGTGCAGGATCCGCAGCACGCGGAGCACGGCGACGTCGACGAGAGCGGCCTCGCCGCTGTCGCGGAAGACGGCACCCACGTACTTCTCGGCGGACCAGTTGTCGAGCCAGGTGTCCTCGACGAGGCGGTAGACGGCGTCGGTGACGTCGCCGTACCCCTCCTGGCCGGTCAGCCAGGTCGTCTCGTGGAACCCGGGGTCGGAGAGCATGTGCAGCGCGGAACGCACGTTGATGCGCCAGCGCCACCACGGCATGTCGTTGAGCGGCATGCCGCCCATGGTGGAGGAGCGACGGCCACGACGGGAAGAGTTCACCGAACCGGAGACTGGACTGGACACGTTTCGATCGTACGTTCCCTTGCCCCGTAAGCGGACTCACCCCCTCCTCATCCTTGCCCGGCCCCCGTAATTCACCTTCACGTCACCCATCGTTGAACCGTGCTCACTCCCGCGTTACCCGTGAGGCGGAAATGTGCATGCCCATGACCGGTAGGCGACTGACCTCACTCCTCGCGTACGTCACCACCGCGGCGGCCGGAGCGTCGCTGCTCACCGGGTGTGGCGTGCTCCCTGGGACCACGGGGGGCTCCAGGGAGCCCGTCACGGTGATGACCTGGGCACCCGACCAGACCCAAGCGACCAACATGCCCGGAATGCCCGCCATGGCGCAGGCCTACGCCCGGTGGATCAACTCCCAGGGCGGCATCGACGGCCACGAACTCCGCGTCCTCACCTGCAACGAACAGAACACCGGCGCCGGCGCCGCCGCCTGCGCCCGCCGGGCCGTCCGCGAAGGCGCGGTCGCGGTCGTCGGCTCGTACAGCCAGAACGGCAGCGCGTTCCTCGCCCCGCTGGAGGCCGCCGGCATCCCGTACATCGGCGGCTACGGCATCTCGGAGGACGAGTTCACCAGCTCGCTCTCCTACCCCGTCAACGGCGGCCAGGCCTCCCTCATCGCAGGCCACGGCATCCAGCTCGCCGAGTCCTGCCGCACGGTCTCCCTCGTCCGTCCCGACACCGTCGCCGGCGACCGGCTCCCCGACCTCCTCAACTCCGGCCTCCGCAAGGCCAGCCACCGCAGCGCCGTCGACATCCCCGCCGTCGAGGACGCCGGCGAGTACACCGAGCAGGCCGGCCGCGCCCGGGACAAGGCCGGCCGCAAGAACGGCTGCGTCACCGCCGTGCTCGGCGAGCGCACCCAGACCTTCTTCGACTCCTTCCGCCGCCTCCCCTCGGAGGGGAAGAACGGCGGCTCCGGCAAGCAGAGCGACCCCGTCCGTATCTCCTCGGTGCTCGGCAGCGTCGCCCAGCCCGTCATCGACCGCACCGGCGGCGCCCACAGCCCCTTCGAGGGCGCGTACGTCACCGGCTGGTACCCGGAGGCCTCCGACAAGAGCTGGGCGCCGATGCGCAAGGTCATCCAGGAGCACGCCTTCGCCGACAACCGCGTCGACCCGGCCGACGCGGGCGTCCAGACCACGTGGATCGCCTACACGGTCCTCAAGTCGGTCGTCGAGTCCCTCGACAAGGACCGCATCACCGCCGAGGGGCTCACCCACGCCCTCGACCGGGGCGCGCGCATCGACACCGGCGGCCTCACCCCCAGCCTGCGCTGGAAGTACGAGGACCTGCTCGGTGCCCCCGGCCTCACCCGGGCCGTCAACCACAAGGTGACGTTCCAGGTGGTCCGCCAGGGGCGGCTCGTGGCGGAGAAGCCCGGCTTCGTCGACGTCGGCGAGACCGTCCTCAGCGCCCCGTAGCCGCCCTCACACACCGCCCTACAGCTGCGTGGGCGTCCGCTTCTCCAGTCCGTACTTCACGGCGGTCGGGTTCCACAGCCCGGCCGCCTGCTTCTTGGCGGCGGTGGCCTCGCCGCTCTTCTGCTCCGCCTCGGCCAGCCGGTTGGTCCGCTTGGCCTTGCCGCCCTTGCAGGCCTTCTTGTCCTTCATCTGGACCGCCCAGGCCGCGTAGTGGTCGTCCGCGGAGGCCGAGGCCTGCCAGGCCTTCGTCAGCGCGGCCGTCAGCGCGGGGCTGTTCGGGATCTTGTCGACCGACAGCGTCCGGAGCTTGGTCACCAGGCCCCGGCGCTGGTCGGCCGCGCCCCGCAGGTCGCGCGCCGCCTTGTCGAGGTCCTTGCACTGGTTGATCTTCGCGACCGAGCTGATCACCGTGTCACGGCTGCTGTTGCTGGTCGCGAGGAGCTTGTCCAGCTCCTTGGCCTGCGGCTCCGCCGGGTCGACCGGCTTCTCCGTGGGCGGCGCCTCGGTGGTGGTGGCGGAGGGCGCGGCGGAGCTCGCGGCCACGTTCTGCCCGGGCGTCTTGGGGTCCTTCTCGTCCTCGCCGCTGAGCAGCATCCCGGCGCCGAGGCCGACGACCGCGCAGCCGACGACGACGGCGGCGATCAGCGCGACCGGCGACTTCCGGCGCGGCGGCTCGGGCTCGTCGTCGTAGTAGGCGTCCTGGTACGCGTACTGCCCCCCTGGGCCCAGGGGCCCGGGAGGTGCCCCCAGCGGCTGCGGCGGCTGGTAGCCGTGCTGCGGCGGGCCCTGGTGCTGCTGGTGCTGCTGGTACGCCGGCGGGGCGGGCTGCTGTCCCCCTGGGCCCTGCGGCCCGGGAGGTGCCCCCAGCGGCGGCTGGTAGCCCTGTGGCTGCTGCGGGGCGCGCGGCGCCTCCGTACGGAAGAGGTTGTCGAACTCGGCGGGCGGCTGCCGCTCACCGGGCGGCTGCGGCGCCTGCGCCTGCGGCGGCACGGGAGCGATGTACTGGGTCGCGTCCGAGGAGCCCGCGGGCTGCCCCGGCCCCTGGTGCGGGAGCGGGCCCGTCCCCAGGAACTGGGTGTCGGAGCCCGCGCCCGGATGCGGCGGCACGGCGGAGATGTGCTGCGTCGCCTGCATGTCGGCGGCGGCCTGGGCGGCCGGCGGCGGGTATCCGTACCCCGGCTGCGGGGCCTGCACCGGCGGCATCGCGCCGGGGACCGGCGCGATGTGCTGGGTGGCCTGCATGTCCGCGGCGGCCTGCGCGGCCGGCGGCGGGTACCCGTACCCCGGCTGCGGCGGGAGCTGCGGCGGTATCGGCGGCGCCTGCGGGAACTGCTGCTGCGGGACCGGCGCCAGGTACTGCGTGGACTGCATGTCGGCGGCGCCCGGCGTCGCCTCGGGCGGCAGCGGCTGCGCGGGCGGGAGCGGCTGCCCGCCCGCGTGACCACCGGCGGGACCCCAGGCACCGTCGTGCGCGGGGGGCGCCGCCGGGTACTGCGGCTCCTGACCCTGTCCGTTCTGCGTCACCGGGACTCCTACCGATAAACCTATGGAATCGTCGGCTCACGCTACCGGGTGCGCGCGGCGCTCCGCACACACGTGTGAGGCCGGTTACACAACCTCGACACGCCTAGGGCGCGGACAGGTCCATCCGCGCGTGGAACTCCCGCACCACCGCCTCCCCCGCGTACGGCTCCAAACTCTCCCTCAGGTCTTCGAGGTACTCGGCGCCCCGCGACGACCGCAGCGTGCCCAGGAGTTCGAGCGCGCGCGTCCCCGTCTTGCAGGCCTGCTCCACCTCCCGCTGCTGCACCTGCGCCGAGGCCAGCAGGGCCAGCCCGATCGCCCGGCGCCGCGCCCGCGTCTCCGGATGCCCCGCGATCGACTCCCGCGCCGCCCGCGCCGCCTCCTCCGCCTGCCCCAGGTCCCGGTAGCAGTGCGCCAGTTCGTCCGCGAGATAGGCCTGGTCGAAGTGCGCGATCCACACCGGGTCGTCGCCCGCCTCCGGATCGGCCCGCCCCAGCGCCCGCACGGCACGGCCCGCCGCCGTCTCGAAGGAGCTCACGTCCCCCATCAGCGCGTGCCCGCGCGCCTCGGCCGCGAGGAACATCGCCTCGGCCCTCGGCGGCACCTTGCCCCGCGCGCCCTCCTGCGCCGCCCGCGCCAACTGGGCGATCTCCCGGGGGTTCCCGAGCTGCGCGGCGAGGTGGCTCATCGACGCGGCCAGCACGTAACCGCCGTAGCCCCGGTCCCCCGCCGCCTGCGCGAGCCGCAGCGCCTGGATGTAGTACCGCTGCGCGAGCCCCGGTTCCCCCGTGTCCACCGCCATGTACCCGGCGAGTTCGGTGAGCCGCGCGGCCGCCCCGAACAGCTGCCGGCCCACGGCCTCCCGGTACGAGCCCGAAAGCATCCCCGACACCACGCTGTTCAGGTAGTGCACCACCACCGGCCGCACGTGGCCGCTGCCGAACCGCCGGTCGAGGTCGACCAGCGCGCTCGTCATCTCCCGCACCGCCGCCACGTCCGCGACCCCGACGCGCGCGCCCGCGAGCCGCGCCACGTGCGTGTCCGGACCGGTGATCAGCCAGTCCCTGCTCGGCTCGACCAGCGCCGACGCCGCGACCGTCGAACCCGTCAGGAAGTCCCTCCTGCCCACGTCGCTGCGCCACAGCTCGCAGACCTGCTCGATCGCCCCGAGGACCGTCGGCGCGAACTGGAGCCCCACACCCGCGGCGAGGTTCCGTCCGTTCGCCATCCCGACCTCGTCGATCGTGACCGTCCTGCCCAGCTTGCGGCCCAGCGCCTCCGCGATGATCCCCGGCGCCCGGCCGCGCGGCTGCTGCCCGCGCAGCCACCGCGCCACCGACGTCTTGTCGTACCGCAGGTCGAGGCCGCGCTCGGCGCCGACCATGTTGACCCTGCGGGCGAGGCCGGCGTGCGAACAGGCCGCCTCCTGGATGAGCGCCTGGAGCCGTTCGTTCGGCTGACGCGCGACGAGTGGCCTGGCTGCCATGAGTACCCCCTGAGGCCGAACGGTGATCACAGGTGCAGTGATCACGAGAAGTGATCAATGCCCGGTGGATATCCGGTCAATGCCGATGTGAACACGCGAAACCGGACAGTTCCGGTGGCACGTGCCACACGCTCGGCACCGGACACGCCGGCCGCGACGCTGCCGCCGGCGCCCCCACCGGTACGTACCCACCCCCCGCTCCCCCGGCCCCCGCGCGCCCCCGCCGGTGCACCCGTGCGCCCCGTATGCAGGATCGATGCGTCACACCGCTCTTCCCCGCGCCCGTAACCCCAGGTGGCGGGGGCAGTTGTGCTCACCGTGGAAGAGACCATCGGAGTCACGGAAGCCGCACAGATCCCCCAGCAGCGAGGCGAGCAGCTGCTGGACAGCGCCGTGCGGTACGCGGAAGAGCGGCACTGGGACGTGTTCCCCGGGACCTGGCTTGAAGCCGTCGAGGGCAGGGAGCGCTGTTCCTGCGGCGCGGAGTGCGCCGTCCCCGGCGGGCACGCGGTCAAGCCGGACTGGTCGACACAGGCCACCGGGAGCGGCGTCGGGGCGCGGCGCATGTGGTCGAAGACGCCGAAGGCGTCGATCCTGCTGCCGACGGGCCGGACGTTCGACGCGATCGAGGTGCCGGAGTCGGCCGGCTTCCTCGCGCTCGCCCGGATGGAGCGCATGGAGCTGACGCTCGGCCCCGTCACCTGCACGCCGGACCGCCGGATGTTCTTCTTCGTCCTGCCGGGCGCCGCCGCCAAGGTGCCCGACCTGGTCCGCAAGCTGGGCTGGGTGCCGGCCTCGATCGACCTCGTGACGCGCGGCGAGGGCCACTACGTGGCGGCCCCGCCCACCCGGATCGGCGGCGTCGGCGCGGTGCAGTGGGCGCGGCGCCCCACCCCGGCGAACCGCTGGCTCCCCGATGCGGAGGAGCTGATCAGCCCCCTCGCGTACGCATGCGGCCGGGAAGCGGCGGAGGCCCGCGGCCGGGCTCAGTGAACCCGGGGCGTCGGGCTCGGTGATCTCTGGCCACGAGGCTCGGTGAACGCCGGCCACGGGCTCGTGATCACTGGGGCGGGTCAGGCCTCACCCGTATGGTGGTGCCCGTATTCACGGGGACAACCGAAGGGTTGACGGACCATGCCTGACCAGGCATTTGACGGAGTTTTCGACAAGGCGGGCGCCACTGCGGGCACCGCACCGGATTCCGGTGCGGTGCCCGCAGTGCGTGTCGAGGGGCTGTGGAAGCGTTTCGGCCAGCAGATCGCGGTGAACGGGATCGATCTCGTGCTGCCGGCGGGGAAGTTCATCGGGCTCGTCGGGCCCAACGGCGCCGGCAAGACCACCACCCTCTCCATGATCACGGGCCTGCTCCGGCCCGACCAGGGGCGGATCCTGGTCGCCGGGCACGACGTCTGGGCGGACCCCGAGTCGGTCGCCCGGGTCAAGGCCCGGATCGGCATCCTGCCGGAGGGCCTGCGGCTCTTCGAGCGGCTCTCCGGCCGTGAACTCCTTGCCTACAGCGGCCGGCTGCGGGGGCTGCCGGGCGCCGAGGTCGACAAGCGGGCCGCGCAGCTCCTCGACGTCCTCGACCTGACCGGCTCACAGAACAAGCTGGTCGTCGACTACTCGACCGGCATGCGGAAGAAGATCGGCCTCGCGGCCGCCCTGCTCCACAACCCCGAAGTGCTCTTCCTGGACGAGCCGTTCGAGGGCGTCGACCCGGTGTCCGCGCAGACCATCCGCGGGGTTCTGGAGCGGTACACCCGGTCCGGCGCTACGGTCGTCTTCTCCAGCCACGTCATGGAGCTGGTCGAGTCGCTCTGCGACTGGGTCGCCGTGATGGCGGCGGGCCGGATCCGTGCGCAGGGCACGCTCGCGGAGGTCCGCGGCGACCGGCCCTCGCTCCAGGCGGCGTTCCTGGAGCTGGTCGGGGCGAGCGGGCACGAGACGGCCGGGGAGTCCCTGGACTGGCTGGGCGGCGGGGCGCAGCGATGAGCACGAACGCCACGCCGTCCACCTCTCCCTTCCCCTCCCCCTCCGCGGGTCCCTCGCCCGCCCCCGCCGACGCCCCCGTGCCGTCCCTCACCGCGGTCTTCGTACGGCTCAAGCTGTCGCTGCTGAAGAACGGGCTGCGGCAGTCGGGCGGGCGGACCGCCGCGTACATCGTCTCGATCGTCTTCGGCGTGCTCTTCGCCGCGGCCATGGTGCTGTCCTCCGTGCTGCTGCGGGGCAGCGCGGACGCGGACACGATCGCGGTCCTCCTCACGGGGGTCGTGGCGCTCTCGTGGGCGGTCATGCCGCTGTTCGTGCCGACCGGGGACGAGACCCTCGACCCCTCGCGGCTCGTGATGCTGCCGCTGCAACCCCGGCCGCTGGTCCGGGCCCTGCTGGTGGCGTCCCTGGTGGGTGTCGGGCCGGTCCTCACGCTGTGCCTGGCGTTCGGCGCGGCCGTGTCGGTCGCGCGGGGCGCCGCCGGGACGGTCGTCGCCGTCCTCGCCGTCCCGCTCGTGACGGTCGTGTGCGTCGCGCTGTCCCGGGCGGTGGTCGCGGCGAACATCCGGCTGCTGACCTCCCGCAAGGGCCGGGACCTGGCGCTGCTGAGCGGTCTGGTGATCGCGGTCGGCATGCAGTTGGTCAACTTCGGCGCCCAGCGCCTCGGCCAGGCCGGCGGTCTCGGCCCGCTCGAACCGGCGGCCGCGGTCGTCGGCTGGCTGCCGCCCGCCGCCGCGATCGGCGCGGTGGACGCGGCGAGCAACGGCGACCACGCCGTGGCGGCGGTCCGGCTGCTGCTCACGGCGGCGGCGCTCGTGGCGCTCGTCCACTGGTGGCGGCGGAGCCTGGTGAAGCTGATGGTCGAGCCGGACGGCTCCACGATCGGCGCGTCGTCCGGCAAGGGCGTCCGCGAGAAGTCCGGCGGTACGGGGCTCCTCGGCCGGATCCTGCCGGGCGGTCGCACGGGCGCGGCCATGGAGCGCACCCTGCGCTACATCTGGCGCGATCCCAAGACGAAGGCCGCGTGGGTGACCTCGCTGGCCATGGGCCTGATCGTGCCGGTCTTCAACGCCTTCCAGGGCACGGGCTCGATCTACTGGGCGTGCTTCGCCTCGGGGATGCTCGGCGTCCAGATGTACAACCAGTTCGGCCAGGACACCTCGGCGTTCTGGATGGTCGCGCAGACCGTCTCGACGACGGCCGACGCGTACGCGGAGCTCCGGGCGCGAGCCCTGGCCCTGCTGTCGGTGACCCTGCCGTTCACCGCCCTCGTGACGGTGGCGACGGCCGCCGTCCTCGGCGACTGGTCGGCCTTCCCGGAGGCGCTCGGCCTGTCGTTCGGCCTGCTGGGGGCGCTGCTGGGTTCGGGGGCGCTGGCCTCGGCGGTCTTCCCGTACTCGATCCCGCAGGACAGCGGCTACAAGAACGTGGTGCCGGGGCAGGGCGGTCTGGCCTGGATGTCGATCCTCGGCGGCATGTTGGGCTCGATGCTGCTGTGCGCCCCGCTCATCGGGGTGACGGTCTACCTCCACCTCTCCGACCAGCGGTCCCTGCTGTGGCTCCTCCTTCCGGCCGGGGTGCTCTACGGCGCGCTGCTCGTCCAGGCGGGCCTGAAGCTGGCGGCCCCGCGGACGGCGGCGCGGCTGCCGGAGATCCTGGCGGCGGTCAGCAAGGGGTGACCCCGGCGCCGGGCGCCGGTCGCCCGCCGTCGATTCCGGTCGTCGGGCGCCGGATGCCGGATGCCGGATGCCGGATGCCGGTTGCCGGATGCCGGTTGCCGGATGCCGGATGCCGGTTGCCGGATGCCGGATGCCGGATGCCGGTTGCCGGTCACTCGTCAGGAGGCGGGTGACCGGCGCCGTACCAGCGACGCGAGCGCCGTGACGGCGACGACGAGGACGAGGGAGCGGAGGGGGAGGAGCGTCCCGGGGGCGTCGTCGAGGAGGTCGATGCCGTTCCCCAGGGCGACGACCCAGGCGGCGGTGCCCGTCAGCACCATCGGGCCGACCCGCCGCTCCCCGCTGATCCGCATCCCCGCCCACAGGACGAACGGCATCGCCAGGAACGTGTTGATCAGTGCGGTCGTGAACGCCTGGTCCGCCGAGTAGCCGGGGGCGGCGCCCAGAGTCGCGGCGGCCTGGCTGCTGAAGGACAGGCGCAGGGTGTCGGACAGCACGAGATGCGCCGCCGCGACGGCGATCGCGGAGACGATCAGCGCCTTGAGGAGGCGGGGGGCGGTCGCGGTGTGTGGAGGCGGTGCCATGCGGCCGACTATACGCAGTGTGTATACACCGGGTGTATAGGGGGTTGTCGATGGCGCGAACCCCGGGCGTGTCGGACTTTCGGGGCGCGTGTTACCGTCCGCCGATTGTTCGAATATGTGGGGGAGCGGGAGCTTTGCGAAAGTTTGTGGGGGCCGGTGTCGCGGCCGCGCTGCTCGTGACGGGCGGCGTTGGGGGAACGGGTACCGCCGTGGCGGCGGGAGACCCGACGTTCGGGTTCGACCCGGTCGAGAACAAGGTCCTCATGCCGGGCGAGGGGTGGGTCTGGCTGTCCCCGCAGAGCACCCAGGGTGGCGAGCCGGACGGTACGTACGTGTACGCGGTGAGCAAGAAGCCGCTCACGGACGCCGGCTGGTCCGGCGGCGGGCTGCCGACCGGGCTGAAGGTGGACCGGGCCGAGGGCTGCACGCCGAAGGCCGGGAAGCCCGGCGTGTACCTGTGCGGCCTGAGGGGCTGGGGCAACCCCACGCCCGACATCTCGGCGACGAGCACGGCGGCGAACGGCACGACGGCCTACTACAGCCTCGTCTACGTGCCGCGCGGGGCGAGCATCGACGCGGGCATCAAGGAGGCGCAGACCGCCGCCTCGAAGCCCGTCGGCACGCGCCGGGCGCACGCGACGATCACCGTGAAGAGCCGGGCGCACGTCGCGCAGAACACGATCACGATGTCGACGCCGACCGTGCCGGCCGGCGGCAGCGTGAAGCACACGACCAAGCTGCACGCGGTCGACAAGGGCCACCTGAGCCTGTACCTGTCCGCGGCGCCCGGTTACCGGAACTGGGACGAGGGCGAGCTCAAGGTCACCGCCGACGGCATCGGCGCGGGCGGCGCCGCCGGCGCCACGTGCGACCACTCGCTCGGCGAGGTCGGCGACTTCCGCTGCGACATCACGAAGCCCGGCGACTACACGATCACCTACGGGCTCAAGGCCGCGGCGAACGCGCCCGCGTGGCGCGTGCGGACCCAGGCGACGTACGAGGTGTACACCTTCGGCACGGGCAACCCGGAGAAGGCGTCCGACTTCGCCGTCAGCAGCCCCGTCCCGGTGATCGAGCGCCACCGGCTCGTCGGCCGCGACGCCGAGGGCTGGCTGTGGGACTACACGGGCACGGGCAAGCTCTCCTCGCCCTTCCACTGGACCAGCCCGGTCGGCGGAAACTTCGACTGGAACCGGTACTCGGCCCTCACCCGGCTCGGCCCCGTCACCGTGCAGAGCACCGGGCCCGGCGCGGTCGGGCGGGACAAGGGCGGCGTGCTGTGGTTCTACCGGATGTCCGGTGACGGCGGCATCTACAAGGACCGGCTGCGGGTCGGCGGCGGCTGGAACGCCTTCGACCTGCTGGCCGGCGCCGCGGACCTGACCGGCGACAGGAAGGCGGACCTGCTCGCGCGGGACACCACCGGGACGCTGTGGCTCTACCCGGGCACCGGCACCGCCACGGCGCCGTTCGGCGCCCGCGTGCGGATCGGCGCGGGCTGGGGCACGTACAACTCCCTGGTGGGCGGCACCGACGTGACCGGCGACGGCCGGGCCGACCTGGTGGCCCGCGACACGGCCGGCAGGCAGTGGCTGTACGCCGGTACGGGCACGGCGGCGAAGCCCTTCGGCGACCGCAGGCAGATCGGCCACGGCTGGCAGGCCTACAACTCCATGGTGGCGCCGGGCGATCTGAACTCCGACGGCAAGGCGGACCTCGTGGCCCGGGACTCCTCGGGGACGCTCTGGTACTACGCGGGCACGGGTGTCGCGACCAAGCCGTACGCCACGCGCGCGCGGATCGGCTCGGGCTGGCAGCGGTACAACCTGCTGTTCTAGCCGGTCCGTTCCCGGACGACCCACTCGACGGCCTCCACCCCTGCCCGGGGTGGGGGCCGTCCCCCCATGTGCGGCCCTGAGGGGGAGTCGGGGTGCGGTCAGGGTCGGGTCCGGGTGATCACCGATGAGCAACGGGCGGTGCGGGGGCGATGGTTGACGCAGAACGAAACGCCGCGGCGCCGCCGAGCACCGCGTCGCCCGCACCGCTCGAACCGCTTGAACCGCTCGAACCGCTTGAACCGCTCGAACCGCTTGAACCGCTTGAACCGCTTGAACCGCTTCAACCGCTCGAACCCGACCGCATCGTCCCCAGGAGCTCCCCGATGACCGCTCTCCCGGCCGCCCAGTCCCCCGCCTCCGCCGCTTCCGCCGCCACCTCCTCCCCCTCCCGCCCCCGCGGTCTCCGGCGTCTCGCCGTCACCGGCCTCGCGCTCGCCGCGGTCACCGCCGGGGTCGGCGCCGCGCCCGCCGCGACGGCCGCGCCCGCCCCTCACCACTCACCCACCGCGGTGCGGGCGTTGCTGGCCACCCTGCCCGACGACGTGACGGACGCGGCGGTGGTGCGGGGCGCCGGCCGGGGCCTGAGAGGCCCGTACACCGGGACGGCCGGGCCGGTGACGGCGGACGCGCGGGTCCCGGTGGGGAGCGTGACCAAGGTGTTCACCGACGCGGTGCTCCTCCAGCTCGTCGCCGAGCGCCGGATACGCATCGACGAGCCCGTACGCCCCCACCTGCCCGAGCTGATCCCGGCGGCGTACTCCGGCGTGACGGTCCGGCAGATCCTGGACCACACGAGCGACTTCCCCCGCCCGGCCAAGGTCCCGCTCGACCCGAGCGGGGTCGTGACGGCCTCCTTCGCGGCGGACGCGACGGGCCGCCCTGGCCACGTCCCGGCGCCCGGCACCGTCCAGCAGTACAACGGGCTCAACAGCTTCGTCGCCGGACTGCTCGTGGAGCGGCTCACCGGCCGCTCCTTCGCCGAGGAGCTCGACCGGCGCGTCCTGCGCCCGCTCGCCCTGCGGGACACCGCGCTCTCCGAGGAGCCGGCCATCGCCTGGGCCTGGGCGGAGGGCGGCCTGACGTCCACCACGACCGACCTCGACAGGTTCCTCCGCGCCCTGCTGGACGGACGGCTGCTCCCGCCGACGCAGCAGCGGCACCTCTTCGAGATACCCGCCGTCCCGGGCGCCCCCGGGAACACCAGCTGCCCCGGGGCCACGGCCTGCTTCAGCGCGGGCGGACTGATGGGCATCGACCTGGACGGCACCCGGGTCTGGGGCAAGACCGGCTCCAGCGGCGGCTGGACCAGCGGCGTGTTCGCGACGACCGCCCCGCAGCGCCGCGTCACGTACGTCCTGCGCCCCGACGCCCTGGCCACCCCTCAGGCCCAGCGCGAGCGGGTCGAGACCGTGGTCGGCGCGGCGCTCACGAAGTAGGGGGTGGCCCGCCGGAGAAGCGCCGAGGACCCCCACCGGAGGCGGGAGGGAGCCCTGTGCCGCCAGGGGGTTCTACGGCGTCAGGACCCCGTTCAGGAAGGGCTCGACGGCCTCGCTCCAGGCCTGCGGGTGCTCGTAGTGGAGGAGATGACCCGCGTCGGGGATCTCCGCGTACGCCCCGTGGGGCAGGACCCTGACCATCTCCTGGGCCTCCGCGCGGCCCAGTTCGCCGTCGAGGCCGCGGACGACGAGGGTCGGGCAGCGGACCTGGGCGAGCGAGTCCCAGTGAGCGTCGTGGACCCAGGTCTCACGGGACGTCAGCATCTGCGCCGGGTCGAAGACCGGGCGCCAGCCGTCCGCGTGCTCGGCCATCACCTCGGCGAAGAAGGCACCCCGGGCGGGGTTCGGGCGCTCGACCCACGGGTCGTCCTCGCCGAACCAGCGGCGGGCGGCGTCCAGGGACGGGAAGGGCGCGGGCCAGCCCCGGAACCAGTCCTGCCAGGCGCGCTGCGAGGCGGCGCCGAGGGCGGAGGCCCGCATGTCGCAGATGACGAGGGCGCGGACCAGGTCGGGGCGCTCGGCGGCGAGTTGCCAGGCGGTGAGCGCGCCCATGGAGTGGCCGACGAGGGTGACGGGGCCGAGGCCGAGCTGCTCGACGGCCGCGGCCGCGTCCGCCACGTACGCCTCGCGGGTGAAGGGGCCGGCAGCCGGCTTCTGACTGTGGCCGTGACCCCGCTGGTCGAGGGCGACGACGCGGTGACGTCCGGTCAGGCGGCGGACCGCGGGGGCCCAGTGGGCGGCGTGCCCCATGAGGCCGTGGAGGAGTAACACACCCTGCGTGGAAGGCACGGAAGCCGTGGACGGGGTGGCGGTCGCCGGGGCGGCGCGGGTCGCGGCGGGGACGGGGAGGCCCTCCCGGTGCAGCGCGGCGGGTGCCGGCGCGGGCCGGGGCGCGGGTGGCCGCGGGGCGGCCTTCGGGTCCTCGTTTCCGCCGGTCAGCGTCGTGTAGTCCCAGGCGGCCAGGCGTACGCCGCCGGCCCCGGTGACGTCGAGTCGTCGCGCCATGTCCCTGGCACCCCCTCTTTCCCGTCGAACCGCATCAGACTATCGAACTCGCATTCGAAAATGCGCTTCTGCCACCCAACACCCCTCGTTCGAGTGACAGGGCTCAAGGATTGACTCCCGCTGCCGAGGGGAGATCTTGAACGGGAGGCGGACCGCTCGGGGAAAAACGGTCCGACGGGACTGACCTTGAGAGCTCGGGGCTCCAGGTCAGCACAGGGGAGGACAGGCCCCGGCGCCACAAGGCGCCGGGGCCCTCTGCCGTTCGGAGACCCCTGCCGTCCGTGGCCCTCATGGCCTCACACCCCTTCCACGCCCAGCTCGTACCAGCGTGGCACGCCGAGGGGGCGGGCGTGGCCATTCCGGCGTAAACCGGGGCGCGCGACGGACCGTTGGCCGCCCCGGCGGCGAGTCGACACGCGTTCGTGACCCCCGCGACGACGGAGGGGCGCCCCGCCGTGACCCGGCGGGGCGCCCCTCACTCCGTACGGGACGGACTCAGCGCTTCGCGACGAAGACGTGCGCCGCGACCTCCGCGTCCAGCTCGGCGGCCTCGCCGCTGCTGCCCACCAGGACGCCGCCCGGCGACTCCGTCACCGACACCACGGAACCGGGCTGCACGCCCGCCCTCCGCAGCGTGTACATCAGCTGGGCGTCCGTCTGGATCGGCTCGCCGATCCGGCGCACGACCACCGTCTTGCCGCCGCTCGCGTCCAGGTCGGCGAGGGAGACCATCGAGTCGTCCAGGAACGCCTCGGCCTCCGCCTTCTCGCCGAGCTCCTCCAGGCCCGGGATCGGGTTCCCGTACGGCGACTCCGTCGGGTGACGCAGCAGCTCCAGGACCCGGCGCTCCACGGCCTCGCTCATCACGTGCTCCCAGCGGCAGGCCTCCGCGTGGACCTGCTCCCACTCCAGGCCGATCACGTCGACGAGGAGACACTCCGCGAGCCGGTGCTTGCGCATGACGCGGGTGGCGAGGCGACGGCCCTCGTCCGTCAGCTCCAGATGGCGGTCACTCGCCACGGCCACCAGGCCGTCGCGCTCCATCCGGGCCACCGTCTGGCTCACCGTCGGGCCGCTCTGGTCGAGCCGCTCGGCGATCCGGGCACGCATCGGGACCACACCTTCCTCCTCAAGCTCGAGGATGGTGCGGAGATACATCTCCGTTGTGTCGATCAGTCCGGACATACGTGCCCCTCGATGAGTCGTGCGCTGGCCCTGCCCCAATTCTGACGCATCACACCGACAACCGGGCCTCACCGGGGTGAGGCGGTATTGACAGAGCAATGGTCCAGACCGCACGGTGATCCGCGACTCGGCGAGAGCCACGACGAGAGCCCCGCCGGGAGCCACGACGAGAAGGAGTCGCCGTCATGGGCGAGAGCAAGCTGGCCGGACAGTTCTTCGACGCCGCTATCGGCCTGCTCCAGCAGGTCCGCGACGGGGACTCCGCCGAGATCGCCGCCGCCGGAGCGGCCATCGCGGAGGCCGTCGCGAACGGCAACCGGCTCTTCGCCTTCGGAGCGGGCCACTCCTCGCTCGCCGCTCAGGACGTCGTCTACCGGGCCGGCGGCTTCGCCCTGATGAACCTGCTCGCCGTCCCCGGCGTCGTCGGCGTGGACGTCATGCCCGCCACCCTCGGCTCCGCCCTGGAGCGCGTCGACGGCCTCGCCGGGGCCGTCCTGGACTCCTCCCCCGCCAAGGCCGGGGACGTCCTGATCATCATCTCCCTCTCCGGGCGCAACGCCCTGCCCGTCGAGATGGCGATGAACGCCCGGGCGCTCGGCCTCACGGTCATCGGCGTCACCTCGGTGGCGTACGCGACGGAGACGAAGTCGCGGCACGTCTCGGGGCAGTACCTCAAGGACCACTGCGACATCGTCCTCGACTCCCGTATCGCCGTCGGCGACGCGGAGCTCACCCACGACGGCATCGAGGCGCCCTTCGCCCCCGCCTCGACCGTCGTGACCAGCGCCCTCATGCAGGCCACGATGGCCGCCGCGGCCGAGGAGCTCGTACGCCGGGGGATCGAGCCGCCGCTGCTCCGCTCGGGGAACGTGGACGGCGGGCACGAGTGGAACGGCCGCGTGATGTCGGAGTACGCCGACCGGATCTTCTACCGGCACTAGGGCGTGTTGCGAAAGTAGCGCCGGCCGCCCGAAGGGCGGGCCCGACGGCGTCTGGTGCGTGCGATCGCAAGGCGGAGGGTCGCCCCGATACTGGATGTATCGGGGTGATCCCGATAACGCGGCGAGCGTGCGTGCCAGGCGCCGTCGGGCAGGCGGGACTTTCGCAACACGCCCTAGAACGGGTCCGCCGCCGGGCCGCTGAGGAACCGGGCCACCGGGCTGCTCGGCTGCTCGGCTGCTCGGCTGCTCGGCCACTGGGCTACCGGGCTACTGGGCTACTGGGCTACTGCGGGAAGCGCACCCGGACCGTCAGGCCGCCGCCCTCCGCGTTGGCACTCGCCGTGGCCGGCGCGTCGTGGGCGCGGGCGATGGACTCGACGATCGACAGACCGAGGCCCACGCCCTCGCCGGGGGCCTGGGTGCGCGCGGACAGCCGGCGGAAGGGCTCGAAGAGTAGGGGCACGGTGTCGGGCGGGACCACCGGGCCGGTGTTCGTCACCTCAAGGCCCCCCGGGCCCGTACGGACCTCCACGCGGCCGTCCGGGACGTTGTGCCGGACGGCGTTCGCCACCAGGTTGTGCGCCAGCCGGTCCAGGAGGACCGCGTCGCCGCGCACGGTCAGGGGTCGGGCGTCCAGCGAGACCGTGATCCCGCGCTCGGCCGCCTCGGCCGACAGCGCCTCGACCGCCCCCGCGGCGGCCTCGTGCACCGCCACCGGCCGCCGCTCCCGCAGCCCCTGGTCGCAGGAGGCGAGCAGCAGCAGTCCCTCGATGGTCCGCTCGCTGGCGTCGGCGACCTCGATCAGCTTCTCCCGGATCCGGGCCACCCGCTCCGGGCCCGGATCCCCGGCCAGGCCGATCTCGGCCGCCGCCCGCTGCACGGCGACCGGGGTCCGCAGCTCGTGCGCCGCGTTCGCGGCGAACCGCTGCTGCGCCGACACCAGCCGCTCCATCCGCCCGAGCATCCCGTCGAAGGTGTCCGCGAGGCGCTTCAGCTCCCCCGGCGGCGCGTCCAGGGCGATCCTCTCGTGCAGGTTCTCCCCGGACAGTCGACGGGCCGTGTCGGTGATCACGGCGACCGGGCGCAGGACCCGGCCCGCCATCCACCAGGCGAGCGCGACCGAGAGGCCGGCGTACGCGGCGAGGACGGTCAGGGAGACCGTGAGCAGGCGCTCCAGCGCGGCGCTCTCGGCGGCGTCGCTCAGCGTCCGGGTGATCGCCATGCCCGGGGTCACGCCCGGCGGCAACGGTGCCGCGGTCGCGGGCAGGGCCGGTGTCCACAGCGGGCTGGGCGTGGTGGCGGCGGGCAGGTCCTGGAGGCGCTGCGCGGGCACGGCCGTCGTCATGGCCACGCTGATCGACGAGTACAGGCCGTCCTTGACCAGGAAGTACACGACTCCGGTGAGGAGCGCGCCCGCGAGGAGGAGCAGTCCGCCGTAGAGCGCCGTGAGGCGGGCCCGTTCGCCGCCCATGGCCCCGCGCACCCAAAACCTCGGGTTCAGCGCGGTCCACCCCGCCCTCGTGGGCCTCGTGGGCTGCGTGGGCCGCCCGGTCCTCGTGGGCCGCCGCATCACGCGATCCGGTAGCCCGCGCCGGGCACCGTCTCCACCGCCGGCGGCTCGCCGAGCTTCGCCCGGAGCTTGCTCAGGGTCACCCGTACCGCGTTCGTGCGGTAGCTGGTGTGCTCCTCCCACACCTGCTCGATCAGGTCCTCGCCGCTCACGACGGCCCCCTCGGCCCGCAGCAGTGCCTCCAGGACCGCGAACTCCTTCCGCGACAGGTGCAGGTGCCGCCCGTCGCGGCTCGCCTGCCGGCGCGCGCTGTCCAGGACGATCCCGGCCCGTTCGAGGACGGGCGGCAGCGCGGGCCGGGCGCGGCGGCCCAGGGCGAGGACGCGGGCGAGCAGCTCGTCGTACGCGAAGGGCTTGGCGAGGTAGTCGTCGGCGCCGAGTCCGAGGCCCTCGACCCGGTCCCGTACCGTCCCGGCCGCCGTCAGCATCAGGACCCGGGTCATCAGCCGGTGCCCGACCACCCGCCGGCAGACGTCGTCGCCGTGCATCCCCGGCAGGTCGCGGTCGAGGACCATCACGTCGTACTCGCCGAACTGCAGCTTCCGCAGGGCCTCCAGGCCGTCGCCGGCGACGTCCACGGCGAGCGCGTCGCGGCGCAGCCCCTCGGCGATCATCTCGGCGAGAAACGCCTCGTCCTCCACCACCAGTACGCGCATGGCCACCTGTCTACCGGACCTGGGCTTTCGTCTCCGTAAACCGATCCGGTGAGAGAAACGAAACACCGCCCGCGCGCACGCTCCCGCTCATGACGACGACCACGAGCACCCGACGTACGACCCGCGAGACCCTCCAGCTGGCTGCCGCCGCCGCTCTCGCCGCCCTCTGCCTCCTCACCACCGCGTGCACCGCCGACGGCGGCGGTGCCAAGGACGGCGGCGAGGGCGTGAGCGACGAGGTCGAGCAGGCCGACCAGGCCCTTGAACACCGCAAGTGCCTGCGCGAGCAGGGCCTGGACGTGCCCGAGCCGAAGCCGGGCGAGCAGGGCGTCGGCCTGACCATCGGCGGCGACGGCATGTCGAAGGAGAAGATGGAGAAGGCGTTCAAGGCCTGTCAGGGCAAGGGCGGCGCCGGTCTGGGCAAGGAGCCGACCCAGGCCGAGAAGGACAAGATGATCAAGTACGCCCAGTGCATGCGGAAGAACGGCTTCGACATGCCCGACCCGGAGTTCGGCGGCGGCGGGATGACGGCGGCCCGGCCCGTACCCCAGGGCGCGGAGGCCAAGAAGTTCGAGAAGGCCGACAAGGCCTGCGCGGGCGTGGCGCGATGAGCCGGCGCACGCTCGTGGCCGCCGTGGCCGCGCTCGTCGTCGTCGCGGGCGCCGGGGTGGCGGTGACCGCGCTCGCCGCCCCCGAGGAACCGCGGGCCGTGGCGGACGAGGGACGAGTGCCCGCCACGACCCCGGTCACCCGCGGCGACCTGAGCGACAGCTCCCAACAGGACGGCACGCTCGGCTACCTCGGCGAGCGGAAGATCAACGCCGGGCCGTCCGGGATCCTCACCCGGATCGCCCCGCCCGGCTCCACCGTCGAGCGCGACGAGCGGCTGTACGAGGTCGACGGCAGGCCCGTCCTCCTCATGTACGGCGCCGAGCCCATGTACCGGACCCTGAAGACCGGCGACAAGGGCAGGGACGTGCGGCAGCTGGAGGAGAACCTCGCCGCCCTCGGCTACGTCGGCTTCACCGTCGACGAGGAGTACACGTCGTACACGGCCGAGGCCGTCAAGCGCTGGCAGAAGTCCCACGGCCTGAAGCGGACCGGCAGCCTCGGCCCCGAGACCGTCGCCTTCGCCGGCAGCGCGGTACGCGTCAAGGAGGCGGGCGCCGCCACCGGCGACCAGGTGGGGCCCGGGCGGCCGGTGCTGACCGTGACCGGCTCCGAGCGGGTCGTACGGTTCAGGCTGCCCGTCGCGGACGCCGCCCTCGCGAAGACCGGCACCAAGGTCTCCGTACGGCTCCCGGACGGGACCACGGCACCCGGAAAGGTCTCCTCCGTGGGCAGGACCGCCTCCGCTGGCAGCGATCCGCAGGACCGGACCCCGAAGATCGACATCACGGTCTCCTTCGACGCACCGGCGAAGGTCAGGGGCGTGGACCAGTCCCCGGTCACCGTCGACCTCACCGGGGAGACCCGGAGAGACGTCCTGTCCGTGCCCGTCAACGCCCTCCTCGCCCTGCCCGGCGGCGGCTTCGGCGTCCAGGTCGTCGAGAACGGGCGGACCCGGGACGTCGAGGTCGAGCTCGGCATGTTCGGCCAGGGCCGGGTCGAGATCGACGGCAAGGGTCTGCGCGAGGGCACGAAGGTCGGGGTGCCGTCCGCATGAGCACGAGCAAGAGGGCCCATGCGCCCGCGCGCGCGAGTGCGCCGGCCGGTGGGCGGACGGGCACCGTCGTCAGGCTCTCCGGGGTCACCAAGGAGTACGCGGGCGGGGTCCGGGCCCTCGACGACGTCGACCTCACCGTCGGCGCCGGGGAACTCCTCGGCATCGTCGGCCCGTCCGGATCCGGCAAGTCCACCCTCCTCCACATCGTCGGCACCCTGGACCGGCCCAGCGCCGGGACGGTGGAGATCGCCGGCCACGACGTGGCCGCGCTGCCGGACCGCCGGCTGTCCGCCCTGCGCTCGCGCCACATCGGATTCGTGTTCCAGGCCTTCCACCTGGTGCCCGGCGTCGGCGCGCTGGAGAACGTCGCCGAGGGGCTGCTGTACTCCGGGCTCCCCCGGGCGCGCAGGCGGGCCATGGCCGCCGACGCGCTCGCCCGCGTCGGTCTCGCCGACCGCATGAAGCACCGCCCCCACGAGTTGTCCGGCGGGCAGAAGCAGCGCGTCGCCATCGCCCGTGCGGTGGTCGGCGAACCCGACCTGCTGCTCGCCGACGAACCGACGGGCGCGCTGGACTCGGCGAGCGGCGAGGCGGTGATGGACCTCCTGCACGCCCTCAACGGGCAGGGCGCGACGATCGCGGTCATCACCCACGACGCGGAGATCGCCGACCGGCTGCCGCGCCAGGTCCGGATCCGCGACGGCCGGATCGTCGCGGACACGGCGAGCGGAGAGGTCATGGCCCGATGACGGGCGGCAGCGGAGACCGGCGAGCGGACCGCGGTGCGGACCGGCGCGCAGACCGGCAGGCGGACCGACGCACAGACCTGCGAGCGGACCGGCGTGCGGACAGGCGTGCGGACCGACGCACAGATCGGCGTGCGGACCGGCAGGCAGACCGGCAGGCAGACCGACGCACAGATCGGCGTGCGGACCGGCGTGCGGACCGGCAGGCACGACGCGTACGACGCGCACGCGCCGGGCTGAAGGCCGCGCGGCTCGGGCCGCGTGACGTCCTCCACGTCGGCTCGGCCGGACTGCGCAGCCGGCCCGCGCGCGTGGTCCTGTCCGCGCTCGGCATCGCCATCGGGATCGCCACGATGATCGCGGTCGTGGGCATCTCCGCCTCCAGCCAGGCCCAGCTGATGCGGCAGCTCGACGCGCTCGGCACGAACATGCTGGTCGCCAAGCCCGGCGAGGCGATGTTCAGCGGGGAGGAGGTCAAGCTCCCCAAGGACGCGGTGGGCATGGTCGGCCGGATCGAGGGCGTCGAGGAGGTCGGTGCGACCGCCGACCTCGACCGCACGGTCCGGCGCTCCGAGAAGATCCCCGAGGGCGAGACCGGCGGCATCGCCGTCAAGGCCGCCACGGAACGGCTGCTCGCCGTCCTGCGCGGCGGGACGGCCGCCGGCACCTGGCTGAACGCCGCCAACGGCCGCTATCCGGCCGTGGTGCTGGGCCATGTCGCGGCCGAACGGCTCGGCATCACCGAGCCCGGCCGACAGGTCTGGATCGACGACCGGTACTTCACCGTCGTCGGCATCCTCGACCCGCTGCCGCTCGCGCCCGAGATCGAACGGGCGGCACTGGTCGGCTGGGAGGGCGCGCAGCGGCTCCTCGGCTTCGACGGGCATCCGACGGCGGTGTACGAGCGGTCCACCGACGCGTCCGTACGGTCCGTCCAGCGGCTGCTCGCCCCGACGATCGACCCGGAGAACCCGCGGAACGTGTCGGTCGGCGACCCGTCGGCGGCCCTCCAGGCCAGGGCGGCGACCGAGGGGGCCTTCTCCACCCTGCTGCTGGGCCTCGGCGGGATCGCCCTGCTCGTGGGCGGCGTCGGAGTCGCCAACACCATGATCATCTCGGTGCTCGAACGCCGCCACGAGATCGGACTGCGCCGCTCACTCGGCGCGACGCGGGGCCAGATCAGGATCCAGTTCGTGACGGAGTCCCTGATGCTCTCCGGCCTCGGCGGCCTGGCGGGCGTGGTGCTCGGCGGGGCGGCGACGGGCGTGTACGCGCACACGGGCGGCCTGCCGTGGGTGGTGCCGCCCTGGGCGGTGGGCGGCGGCTTCGGCGCGACGCTGGTGATCGGTACGGTCGCGGGGCTGTACCCGGCCGTACGGGCGTCCCGGCTGTCACCGACGCTGGCCCTGCAGACGGCGTAGGACCGACGCCGGAGGACGCCCGCTCGGCGTCCGACGCACCGCCGGACCTCACCGCGCCGGCGTTCCCCCGGACCTCACCCCTCCGGCGGAGCGTCGGCGCCGAGCTCCGCCGCGACCCGGCACGCCACCGTCTCCGCGTACATCACGTCCTCCCGCTCGAAGCCCGGGCGGCAGGACGCCCGCAGGAACGTCAGCACGCCCAGCGTCCGGCCCCGGGTCCGCAGGACCACGCACAGCGCGTGCGCCGCGTCCCCCGGCCACTGGTGCGCCTCCGCCCACACCTCGGCCGTCCGGCCCGCGCTCGCCCGCACCGCGCCCGCCCGGTCCCAGGCCTGGAGCGCCGGGTGCCGCGGCCCGTACCGCAGCGGGATGCCGCCGCCCACGACCGGGGAGGACGGGCCGGGGGCGCCGGGCGGCGTGGCGAGGGCGCGGGTCAGCCGGCGCTCGCCGACGACCCGGTCGACGAGGGCGTGGTCCGCGAAACCGGCCAGGGCGAAGTCGAGCAGCACCGTCACCGCCTCCTCCGGGTCCTCGCACTCCGCGGCCGCCACGCCCGCCCGGTGCAGCTGGCTCCACCGGAACCGCAGCCGGTCCGCCTCGCGCACCGCGAGCCGCTGCTCCGTCACGTCCTGGAACAGCCAGGCCACGCCCAGCGGCACCGGCTCCTCCGCCATCGGCGAGGACAGCCGCAGGAAGCCGCTGCGCCAGCACCGGCGCCGCTCGCCCTCCGGGGTCCGCAGCGTCACCCACACATCGGCGGGCGCGGGCGGCGTGCCCTCCGCCAGGACGTGCTGGAGCGCGCCCTCCAGCTCCTCCGCGCCGTGCACGACGACATCGCCGAGCGGGCGCCCGAGCAGGGCCGTACGGCCCGTCCCGAAGGCGCGGGCCGCGTGGCCGTTGACGACGGCGGGGCGCAGATCGGCGTCGACGAGGACGACGCCCCAGGAGGCGTCCTCGAAGAGGGCCTCGCTCAGGGCGACCGAACGCTCCAGATCGAGCTGGACGTGCACCTCGCTGAAGGCGCAGTAGACGCCCGCCGGGCTGCCGTCGGCGCCGCGCACCCCGGCGGCCTGGCTCCGCACGAGGACCCGCCCGCCGTCCTTGCGCAGCAGCGCCAGCTCGTGGACCTGCCGGCCGGAGCCCTTCATCGCCCCCATCAGCCGCCCGAGGGTCTCCTCGGCGTCGGCGCCGCGCGCCGCCCACCCCCCGAAACCGCGCCGGCCGACGGCCTCGCCGGCGGACCAGCCGAGGATCCGCTCGGCCTCACGGTTCCAGTGCGTGATCGTCCCGTCGGCGTCCAGGGCGCAGAGCGCCGCGTCCATCCCGTCGAGCAGCGCGGCCAACAGATCGCCCCCGGCCCCCGGAACGGACGCCGTCTCACTCGCGGCCCCCGTGAAAGCACTCATCCCGGTACCCCCCATTGCTGCGCCCATTCAACTGGAAACGTGACGCAGGGCACACCCTCTTCGGCGAATTGAATAAATGGGTTGAGGCGCGTGAGGGGGGTTCCTAGGGTGTGGGTACACGCGAAAGGAGGTGATCCGAAGACATGGTTTCTTTTCGGACTCGTGAGGTGACTGCGGGCTAAGGCCTGCCGTCGCACGCACTCTGTGCACCTCGGCAGGCCTGTCTGCCGAACACCACCGCAGTCACCCGACCCGTGAGTCGCCGGTCAGTCCGACCGGCTCCTGTCCGAACCTAGGCGGACGGGACCAAGGCTCACGGGTCGTCTGCGTTCTCCGCGGGTGTCCCGTGGTCAGGGCGCCAGTCGCTCCACGCGCCAGGTTTCCGCTTCCCGGCCGTAGCGGAGGCGGTCGTGGAGGCGGTTTTCGTGGCCCTGCCAGAACTCGACCGTGTCCGGGACGACGCGGACGCCGCCCCACTCCGGCGGGACCGGGACCTGCTCGCCCTCGGGGTAGCGGGTCTCCAGCTCCTCGTAGCGGGTGAGGAGTTCCTCGCGGGAGGCGATCACCGAGGACTGGTGGCTCGCCCAGGCGCCGAGCTGGGAGCCGTGCGGGCGGGTGCGGAAGTAGGCGACGGTCTCGTCGCGGCCGGTGCGGAGTGCGCGGCCCGTGACGATGACCTGGCGGGCCAGCGGGTGCCAGGGGAAGAGCAGCGAGACGTACGGGTTGGCCGTCAGTTCCTCGCCCTTGCGGGAGCTGTAGTTGGTGAAGAAGACGAAGCCGGCGCCGTCGTAGTGCTTGAGCAGGACGGTCCGGGAGGACGGGCGGCCGTCGGGGGTCGCGGTGGAGACGACCATCGCGTTCGGCTCGTGGATGGCCGGGTTCTCCGCGGTCTCCTTGAACCAGCGGGAGAACTGCGCGATGGGCTCGGGCGCGAGGTCGGCCACGGTCAGTTCCGTGGTGCGGTACTGCTCGCGCATGTCGGCGGGATCCAGGGCGTCGGTCACGGCGTCGGTCACGGGATCGGTCACAGTGCCCATCCTGCCGCAGCACCTGAGCCTGCCCGGCACCGCCCGAGGCTAATCCTCTCTCGCCGAATCGGCGCAGTGTGCCGGATGTCACGCTTCCCCGCATCATCGGAACCGTACAGACTCTTCCGCTGGATGACTGTTGATTCCCCACCATCGACCACCGCACAGTTGATCGATCATCGATAGAGGAGCCGCCTGATGTCCGACTTCGTACCCGGGCTTGAGGGAGTCGTCGCGTTCGAGACGGAGATCGCCGAACCCGACAAGGAGGGCGGCGCCCTCCGCTACCGAGGCGTCGACATCGAGGATCTCGTCGGCCACGTCTCGTTCGGCAACGTCTGGGGCCTGCTGGTCGACGGCGCGTTCAACCCCGGTCTGCCGGCGGCCGAGCCGTTCCCGATCCCGGTGCACTCCGGTGACATCCGGGTCGACGTGCAGTCCGCGCTCGCGATGCTCGCGCCGGTGTGGGGCCTCAAGCCGCTCCTCGACATCTCCGTCGAGCAGGCGCGTGACGACCTCGCCCGCGCGGCCGTCATGGCCCTCTCGTACGTCGCCCAGTCCGCGCGCGGCCAGGGCATGCCGATGGTCCCGCAGAGCGAGATCGACAAGGCGCAGTCCGTGGTCGAGCGGTTCATGATCCGCTGGCGCGGCGAGCCGGACCCTAAGCACGTCAAGGCCGTCGACGCGTACTGGACCTCCGCCGCCGAGCACGGCATGAACGCGTCCACGTTCACCGCGCGTGTCATCGCCTCCACCGGGGCGGATGTCGCCGCCGCGCTCTCCGGCGCCGTGGGTGCCATGTCCGGGCCGCTGCACGGCGGCGCGCCCTCCCGCGTCCTCGGCATGATCGAGGAGATCGAGCGGACCGGGGACGCCACCGCCTGGGTGAAGCAGGCCCTCGACAAGGGCGAGCGGCTCATGGGCTTCGGCCACCGCGTGTACCGCGCCGAGGACCCGCGCGCCCGTGTCCTGCGCCGGACCGCGAAGGAGCTGGACGCGCCGCGCTACGAGGTGGCCGCCGCGCTGGAGAAGGCCGCCCTGGAGGAGCTGCACAACCGCCGCCCGGACCGCATCCTGGCGACGAACGTCGAGTTCTGGGCGGCCATCGTCCTCGACTTCGCCGAGGTCCCGGCGCACATGTTCACGTCGATGTTCAGCTGCGCCCGTACGGCCGGCTGGTCGGCGCACATCCTGGAGCAGAAGCGCACCGGCCGGCTCGTGCGCCCGTCGGCCCGCTACACGGGTCCCGGCCAGCGGGACCCGCGCGAGATCGAGGGGTACGGCGACATCGTCGGCTGAGCGGCCGCGGTGGTCAGGACGCCATCGCCGGGTACGTCTCCGGGTGCAGCAGCAGGTCCGCGTGGTGGCGGGCCGCCACCAGCGGGTGGGCCCGGAGCTTGCCCTTCAGTTCGTTCCGGCCGTACTCGGCGAACAGCGGGTTCGCCGGGTCGGCCGTGACGCCCGGGGCCGCGGAGGCGTACGGGAACTCCAGCGGCGCGATCCGGGCGTCCAGGCGCGGGTTGTAGAAGAACGGCACGGAGTAGCGCTCCGTCGCCCCGGGCGGGGACACCACGCGGTGGTTGGTCGCGATCAGGTAGCCGTTCGTGGCCACTTCGAGGAGTTCGCCGAGGTTGACGACGAAGGCGCCGGGCAGCGGCGGCACGTCGTGGAACTCCCCGTCCTCCCGCTGGACCTGGAGCCCGCCGACCTGGTCCTGGAGCAGCAGGGTGAGGAAGCCGTAGTCCTTGTGCGCGCCGACGCCCTGGTCGTCGCCCTCGCCGCTGCTGCCCGGGTAGCGCACCAGCTTGAGGTGCGGGTGGGCGCGCGGGCCGAAGATGTCGTCGTAGAAGTCCGCGGGGGCGCCGATCGAGGTCAGCAGTTCGTGGAGGAGCCGCTGGGCGATGCCGCTGAGGCGGTCGATCCAGTGCAGGGTGGCGGCCTTGAGTTCGGGGAGCGCCTCGGGCCACTGGTTGGGGCCTTCGAGCCACCAGTACGGGGCTTCCCAGGGCGCGGGGGCGTGTGCGGGGCGCTCGGCGCCGATGTCGAGCTGGTCGCGCCAGTCACGGGCGCCCGCGGTGCGCTCGTCGCCGATGCGGGTGTAGCCGCGGAAGTGCGGCGAGTTGATGTTGTCGATGGCGAGCCGGTCGGCCTCGGGCAGTGCGAAGAAGGCGCGCATGGCGGTGGTGAGGGCCTGCGTCTCGGCCTCGGTCACGCCGTGTCCGACGAGCTGGAAGAAGCCGACGTCGTGGGCGGCGGAGTGCAGCTGGGCGTGGAGCAGGCGGCGGGCCTGGGGGCCGCGGTCGGCGGCGGAGAGGTCCACGATCGGGAGCTGTGAGGCGTACGAGGGGTGGATGCGCGAGCCGTCCACGGGCTCGTGCGAGCGCGCGCTGCGGGTCGACTGCGGGAGGGGGGTGCTGCGATTCATGGGTGCGTCCGCGGGGTGTACGGGGTGCCCGGGCGGCCGCCAGGGGTGGGGCGGGGGCCACGGGTGCCGGTCGGGCTTGGGCTCTGAACGAGGGACCCGGGGACCCGGGGGCGGAGTGTGGCGCCCGGAGGTCGGGGGGTCAGGCGGAGCGGCGACAGCTCATGCTCGTGACGCGGACGAAGTCCACGTGGCGACGGCGTACGAGCGAAGGCATGCGAACAGCGTACTGCGGCGGGCCGCTACGGGGTGTGGTCGGCGTCACGTCCGGGGCATCGGAACCTACGGGTTCCGGACTCTGGCCAAAACGGTGGGTGTGCGCGAAGATCGCCGCCACGCATGTCACGCGCATGCCAACCTTCCCGTCGCAGCAGCCACACGCAGGAGGATGTCCATGACCCGCCGCACCCGCCGTACCTCGCGCGGCCTGGTCGCCGCGGCCGCCGTCGCCGGCACGGCCGCCGCCGCCCTGCTCCCGTCCCCGGGGGCCGTCGCGGCCGCGCTGCCGCAGGCCCGGGTCTTCATGGTGAACCCGGTGCAGTCCTCCGGCGACCAGTCCCTCGCCGACCACAAGGACGCGGCGAGCGACGTGCCCGCCTCCGCCTACGCCACCGCCACGCTCCGGAACCTCGACGCGAGCGGCGCCCTGTCCGGCAGGTGGGTGACCGTCCGCTCCGAGACGGGCAAGCCCGCCAAGGTCGCCGACGCCACCACGTACGACCGCTCGGACGACCAGTTCGAGCAGGTCATGGCGTACTTCTGGGTCAACGAGGCGCAGGAGTACCTCCAGGGCCTCGGCTTCGGCACCGAGCTGCCCGGCGCGAACGACCGCGTCCAGCCCGTGCGGCTCAACCAGTACGGCGCGGACAACTCCTTCTTCACCGACAAGAAGGACGAGATCCGCCTCGGCAAGGGCGGCGTCGACGACGCCGAGGACGCGGACGTCATCGTCCACGAGTACGGCCACGCCGTGCACCACGCCCAGGTGCCCGGCTTCGGCACGAACGCCGAGTCCGGCGCGATCGGCGAGGCCTTCGGCGACTACCTCGCCGTCGCCGTCGGCACGCACGCGGCCACCAAGTACGGCTGGCCGCTGAAGGCCGACGCGGCCTGCGTGGCCGACTGGGACGCCACCGGCTACAGCGAGGCGCCGCACTGCCTCCGCCGGATCGACGGGACGAAGACGTACGCGGACCGCGAGGGCGAGGTCCACGCCGACGGCGAGATCTGGTCGCGGGCGCTCCTCGACATCCGCACCGCGCTCGGCGCCCGCACCGCCGACCGGATCATCGTCAACGCCCAGTTCGGCTTCGCCCCCGACACGAGCTTCCAGGACGCGGCGCTGAAGACGGTCGCGACGGCGGAGCGGATGTACGGCGAGGGCGCGGCGGACGCGGTCCGCACCGCCTTCCGGGCACGCGCGATCCCGGGCGTCTGAGCGGGGGCGCCTGAGCCGGGGGCACCGGGCACGGGGCGCCTGAGCCGGGGGCACCGGGCACGGGGCGCCTGAGCCGGGGGCACCGGGCACGGGGCGCCTGAGCCGGGGGCACCGGGCCCCGGCTGCCTCAGCCGAGGGCACCGGGCCCCGGCGGGCGAGTCGGGGTGGGTGTCGGGCCCGGGGTCGTCTCGGCCCCGGTGTCCGCGGCCGCTTCTCTACTCGGTCAGTGCCTCGTTCACCAGCCGTGCCCACTGGGCGACCACCCGTTCCCGGCGGGCGCGGTCGTCCGTGAGGAGGGTGGCGAGGCCCAGACCCCGGGCCATGTCGAGCAGGCCCTGGACCGTCTCGCGGACGCCGGGGCGGGACTCGTCGGCGCCCAGGACCTCGACGGCGATCCGGTGGCACTCCCGGCCGACCCTGGCCTCCAGTTCGGTGACCCGGTCCCGGAGCTGGGCCTCGTCGGAGGCCGCGACCCAGAGGTGGAGCGCGGCCCGGAAGAGGGGCCCGGTGAAGAGGTCGACGAGGGCCTCGACGGCCTGCTCGCGGTTGTCCGTACGGAGCGTCCGCAGGGCCTGCGAGCGCTCCTCGGCGACGTACTCGACGGCCGCCGTGAAGAGGTCCTCGCGGGTCGGGAAGTGGTGCTGGGCCGCACCCCGGGAGACGCCGGCCCGTTCGGCGACGACGGCGACAGTGGAACCCGCCCAGCCGCGCTCGGCCAGACAGGCCACCGCGGCCTCCAGGAGCCGCTGCCGGGTGGCGCGGCTCCTGTCCTGCTTGGGGTTCCGGTCCGGCTTGGCGGTCCGGTCCGGCTCGGGCGCGGTCAAAGCCGCCATTCGGGGTCCCGTCGTTCGAGGAAGGCCGTCATCCCTTCGCGCGCCTCGGCCGAGGCGAAGAGCGTGGCCGACCTCTGCACCAGGTCCTCCGCGTCGCGTTCGAAGGTCTCCAGGACTCTAGCGGTGACCAGCCGCTTCGCCTCCCGGAGGCCTTGCGGGGAGCCCGCGCGGAGGGCGTCGAGGATGCCCGGGAGGTCCTCGGCCCCGGCGGTGACGAGGCCCATCGCGAGGGCCTCCGGCACGCCGAACCGCTCCCCCGTCAGGTAGTAGCGGGCCGCCGCGCGCTGGTCGAGCTTGGGGAGGAGGGTGAGGGAGATGACGGCGGGCGCGACCCCGATGCGTACCTCGGTGAGCGCGAAGTCCGCCGCGTCCCCCGCCGTCACGACGTCGCAGGCCCCGAGGAGGCCGAGTCCGCCGGCCCGGACGTGGCCGGTGACGTGGCCGACGACGGGCTTCGGCAGTTCGACGAGCTGCCGGAGCAGGTCCACGAAGGCGTAGGGGCTGGGCGGGGCCTTCAGGTCGGCGCCCGCGCTGAACGTGCCGCCGGTGTGGGTGAGGACCACCGCCCGGACCGCCGCGTCCTTGCCGCAGGCGGTGAGGGCGTCGGCGAGCTCGGTGACGAGGTGGGCCGAGAGGGCGTTGCGGGTGGCCGGGGAGTCGAGGGCGAGGGTGGTGACGCCCCGCTCCTCGGTGACGGTGACCAGGGTCATGCGCGGTCCCTCAACTCTCTGCGGAGGATCTTTCCGGACACCGCCCGCGGGATGCTCGCGACGAACTCCACGTGGCGGACCTTCTTGTACGGGGCGACGCGGGCGGCGACGTGCGCCATGACGTCCTCGGCGGTCAGGCCGGGCGCCGAGGCCTGGCGTACGACGAAGGCCTTGGGCGTCTCCGTGCCCTCGGCGTCGGTGACGCCGATGACGGCGGCGTCGGCGACGTCCTCGTGGGTGAGGAGGAGCGCCTCCAGTTCGGCGGGGGCGACCTGGAAGCCCTTGTACTTGATGAGCTCCTTGACCCGGTCGACGACGAACAGCCAGCCGTCGGCGTCGACGCGTCCGATGTCGCCGGTGTGGACCCAGCCGTCCTCGTCGATCATCGCGGCGGTGGCCTCGGGCCGCCCCAGGTACCCCTTCATGACCTGCGGCCCCCGGATGGCGACCTCGCCCGCCTCGCCGGGGGCGGCGTCCTTCGCCGGGTCGTCGAGCGAGAGGATCCGCAGCTCGGTGGAGGGCAGCAGCTTGCCGACGGTGCCGGGCGGGGGGTTCGGGGCGTCGAGCGGGGTGACGTGGGTGCCCGGGGAGAGCTCCGTCATGCCGTACGCCTGGCGGACCGGCGGCAGCCCGAGCCGTGCCGAGCAGGCCTCGGCGAGGGCCGCGTCGAGCGGGGCGGCGGAGCTGACGATGTACTCCAGGGACGACAGGTCGTAGTCGGCGACGGCCGGGTGCTTGGCGAGGGCCAGGATGATCGGCGGGGCGACGTACAGGCCGTTGATGCGGTGCTTCTGGATGGCCCCGAGGAAGGTGTCGAGCTCGAAGCGGGGCAGGACGACGACGGTGGCTCCGTGGCGGAGCGGCGCGTTCATGAGGGCCGTCAGGCCGTAGATGTGGAAGAAGGGCAGCACCGCGAGGATGCGGTCGCCGGGGCCCATCGGGACCAGCGGGGCCAGCTGCGTCAGGTTGGTGGCGATCGAGGTGTGCGTGAGCATCACGCCTTTGGGGACGCCGGTGGTGCCGGAGGAGTACGGCAGGGCGGCGACGTCCTCGTCGGGGTCGATCGGCGGCTCGGGAACGGGTCCGGTCGAGGCCAGGAAGGACTGGAGCGACCGTGTGCCCTCGCCCTCGGGGGCCTGGTCGCAGACGAATATCTCCTCGACGCCGCCCGCGAGTTCGGCCGCCGCGCGGGCCGTGGCGAGCAGCGGCGAGACGGTGACGATCCAGCGCGTGGCGGAGTCGCGGAGCTGCTTGGCGAACTCCTCGGGCGTGGCGAGCGGGTGCACGGTGGTGACCGAGGCGCCCGCGCGGGTCGCGGCGTAGAACGCGACGGGGAACAGCACGGTGTTGGGGCTGTGCAGGGCGAGCACGTCCCCCTTCCGCAGCCCGGCCTCGGCGAGCCCGGCGGCCACCCGCCGGTGGAAGGCGTCGACCTGCCCGTAGGTGAGGGTGAACTCCCCCGTCCCGTCGATCAGTGCGGGGGTGTCACCCCGCTCGGCGGCGCCGCCGAGCACCGCGTCGTGGATCGGCAGGGAGACGGTCGGAACGGCCTCGTACTCGCTGTGGAACACCATGCAAGCCCCCTGGAGAGGTGGGAGAGGTGGAAGGTGGTCGCCAGGATCGCGCGTGTCGGTACGACTTGGGGAGACCCTGTCAGCACTCCACCGAAACAATCAAGCGTGCATGCATGATTATTGGGAGGACCGGTCTCATGGCGCTGCCCGGCCGGGCCGTGCGCCCGGGCGGGCACATGCGCGGTCGGGCCGGGCGGCCGGGCACGCGCGCGGTCGGGCACGCGCGGTCGGGCCGGGGAAAGGTTGTACGGGGAAGATCTTCTTTTCCGGTTGCCGCGGGCTCTAGGATCCGGACGCTCTCCATCCTCTTCTGTCTCGTCCGTCCCAGGAGAAACCTTGCTCCACACGCGCCGCCTCGCGGCTTGTGCGGCCCTCGCGCTCGGCGTGGGTCTGCTGTCCGTCGGCCCCACGTCACCGACGGCGGACGCGGCCCCCGTCGCGACCCCGGCGAAGCCCCGCTTCGACCGGGACGGTGACGGCCGCAGCGACCGGGTCTACCGGTCGGCCGCCACCGGCGAGCTGCGGATATCCCTGTCGAAGACCGGCACCAGCGCGCCGTTCGCGCTCAGCCACCCCGGCATGGAGATCCTGCCGGCGGACGACCTCACGGGAACCGCGACCCCGGAACTGCTGACGCTCCATGCCGACGGCGGCCTCATACTGCGCCGCGGTGACAGCCCCACCTCCGCCGGCCAGTCGGACTGGTCGGGATACGGCTGGCACATCTACAACAAGGTCCTCGCCCCCGGCGACCTGACCAGGGACGGGCACCAGGACCTGCTGGCCCGCACCCCGGACGGCACGCTCTACCTGTACGCGGGGAAGGGCACGATCGACAACGGCGGCCCGTTCAGGACCCGCGCCAAGGTCGGCACCGGCTGGCAGGTCTACGACCAGCTCGTCGGCACCAACGACCTCGACGGCGACGCGATCGCCGACATCGTCGCCAAGACGCCGGGCGGCGACCTCTACTTCTACAAGGGGACCGGCTCGGCCACCGTCCCCTTCAAGGCCCGCGTCCTGGTAGGCGGCGGCTGGCACACGTACAACCAGATCATCGGCGCCGACGACCTGAACGGCGACGGCCGGGCCGACCTCCTGGCCCGCGCCTACGACGGCACGTTCTACCGGTACCTCTCCATCGGCGGCGGCAGGTTCGGGACGCGCACGTACTACGGGGGCGGCGGCCAGACCCTCTCGTACTACCTCGGCCAGGGCGGCGTACCGGCGTACGGAAAGCACAACCTCTTCACCGTGGACGGCGCGGGCACCGCCTTCGCCCACGGGACGCTGGCGGACGGCAGGCTCACCGCGCGCAGGCAGTACGACGCGGCCGGGGCCTTCGCCTACCACTGGCCCACCGTCAACGGGTACGCCCTGGACGGGGTCGACCGGGCCAACGTGCTGACCGCCGACAACCGCGGCCTCATGATGTGGCGCGAGGTGGACGGCGAACCGCGCGGCGGCCAGGTCGGCAGCGGCACCGCCTACCTGAACTACCTGATCAAGGTCTCGCCCGGCGACGTCAACGGCGACAGCGAGGCCGACTTCGTCGGCATGGACCACCAGGGCGGCGTCTTCCTCCACCTGGGTCTGAAGAGTCACTCGCCCGCGTACCTCGGCCCCGCCGTGCGGATCGGCACCAACTGGTCGAGGGACATCCTGATCGGCCCCGGGGACGTCACGGGCGACGGCCGCCCCGACCTGATCTCCCGGGACGGCGAGCAGCTGTACGTGCACGCGGGCACCGGGTCCGCCACCGCTCCGTTCGCTCCGCGCGCCTATGTCGGCCACGGCTGGTACCTGTACAAGTACCTGGCCTCGCCCGGCGACATGGACGGCGACGGCCGGGCCGACCTGGTCGCCGTCACCCCGGGCGGTGACGTGTACCGCTACTCGGCCCGCGGCCTGCGCGGCGCGTACACGTTCAAGGCCCGCGTCAAGATCGCCTCGGGCTGGAAGTACGACCACGTCAGCTGACGTGGCCGCGGCGGGCTGCCCGGGTCAGTACGACTTGGGCAGCCCCAGCGTCTGGTGCGACACGAAGTTGAGGATCATCTCCCGGCTGACGGGCGCGATCCGGGCCACCCGGGCGGCGGTGACCAGGCGGGCGAGCCCGAACTCCTTGGTGAGGCCGTTGCCACCGAGGGTGTGGACCGCGGTGTCGACCGCCCGCACACAGGCCTCCGCCGCCGCGTACTTCGCCATGTTGGCGGCCTCGCCCGCACCCATGTCGTCGCCCGCGTCGTAGAGGTGGGCCGCCTTCGCCATCATCAGGCGGGCCAGTTCGAGCTCGATGTGGGCCTGCGCCAGGGGGTGCGCGACGGCCTGGTGGGCGCCGATCGGCGCCTTCCAGACCTGGCGCTCCTTGGCGTACTTCACGGCCTGCGCGAGCGCGTACCGGCCCATGCCGATGGCGAAGGCCGCCGTCATGATCCGCTCCGGGTTGAGGCCCGCGAAGAGCTGGAGCAGGCCCGCGTCCTCGTCGCCCACGAGCGCCTCCGGCGGCAGGTGCACGTCGTCGAGGGTCAGCTCGAACTGCTTCTCGTCCGCGGCGAGTTCCATCTCGATGTGCCGCCGCCCGAAGCCCGGGGCGTCGCGCGGGACGATGAAGAGACAGGGCTTGAGGCTTCCCGTGCGGGCGTCGGACGTGCGGCCCACGATCAGGGTCGCGTCCGCGATGTCGACGCCCGAGACGAAGACCTTGCGGCCGCTCAGGACCCAGCCCTCCTCGGTGCGGGTCGCGGTCGTCGTGATGCGGTGCGAGTTGGAGCCCGCGTCGGGTTCCGTGATGCCGAAGGCCATCGTCTTCGAGCCGTCCGCGAGACCCGGGAGCCACGCCTGCTTCTGCTCCTCGGTGCCGAAGCGGGCGATGACCGTGCCGCAGATCGCGGGCGAGACGACCATCATGAGGAGCGGGGCCCCGGCGGCGCCCGCCTCCTCCAGGACGACCGACAGCTCGGCCATGCCGCCGCCCCCTCCCCCGTACTCCTCGGGCAGGTTCACCCCGAGGTAGCCGAGCTTGCCCGCCTCGGCCCACAGGGCGGCCCGGTCGAAGCCGGGGCCGTGGCGGTGGCCGAGGGCGGAGACGGCGGCGCGGAGTGCGGAGAGCTCTTCGGTCTCGACGAGGGTGCTCATACGGGGTCTTCCTCCGTTGCTTCGGTCTGTACGACGGCGAGCAGGGCACCGACCTCGACCTGGCGGCCGGGGGCGGCGTGGAGCGCGGTGAGCGTGCCGGAGGCGGGAGCGGTGACGCGGTGCTCCATCTTCATGGCCTCCAGCCAGAGGAGCGGCTGCCCGGCGGCGACCCGGTCGCCGACGGCGAGGCCGTCCGCGAGCCGGACGACGGTTCCGGGCATGGGGGCGAGCAGCGATCCGGGTTCCCGCTGATCGGCCGGATCGGGGAAGCGGGGGCGGGGGGTCAGGCGGTGGGCGCCCGCGTGGACGACCTCCCCCGCCCCGTACGTGGCGACCTCGAAGTCCCGGACGACTCCGCTCACTTCGAGGCGTACGCGGCCGGGCTCGGCCGACACCACCCGCACCCCCTCGGGCGCGGTGACCTCGTAGCCGCCGTCGCGGGCCGGCCGGTAGCGGATCTCGGTGTCGCCGTACGCCCGCACCTCGTCCTGGGAGCGGAGGTTGCGCCAACCGCCGCCGAAGCGGCCTCCGTCGGCGCTCGCCGCGGAGAGGGCGGCTGCGACGGCCGCGTACTCCCGGCCCTCGGGGGCGACGGTCAGGGCGGTGAGGTTCCGCTCGTAGAAGCCGGTGTCGAGCCTGCGCGCCGAGGCGTACTCGGGGTGGCGCAGCGAGGCGACGAGCAGCTCCCGGTTGGTGGCCGGGCCGTGGATCCGGGACCGCTCCAGGGTGTGGGCGAGCTTGCGGACGGCCTCGGCTCGGGTGGCGGCGTGGACGACGACCTTCGCGAGCATCGCGTCGTAGTGGATGCCGACCTCGTCCCCGGAGGCGTAGCCCGTGTCGACCCGGACCCGGCCCTCGCGGGGGACCTCGAAGCGGTGCAGGACGCCCGTCTGGGGCGCCCAGCCCCGGGCCGGGTCCTCCGCGTAGAGCCGGGCCTCGATCGCGTGGCCGCGCGGGGCCGGACGTTCCGGCGGCAGCGCCTCGCCCTGGGCGACGGCGAGCTGGAGGGCGACCAGGTCGACCCCGTACACCTCCTCCGTCACCGGGTGCTCGACCTGGAGGCGGGTGTTCATCTCCAGGAAGTGCGCCCGGCCGTCCGCCACGAGGAACTCGACCGTGCCCGCGCCGACGTAGCCGACGGCCTCCGCCGCGCGGACGGCCGTGTCGAGGAGCGAGGCCTCCAGCCCGGCCGGGAGGCCGGGCGCCGGGGCCTCCTCGATCACCTTCTGGTGGCGCCGCTGGAGGGAGCAGTCGCGGGTGCCGAGCGCCCAGACCGTGCCGTGGGTGTCGGCGAGGACCTGCACCTCGACGTGCCGGCCGTTCTCCACGTACGGCTCGACGAACACCTCGCCGTCCCCGAAGGCGCTCGCCGCCTCGGCGGACGCCGCCGCCAACTCCGTCGGCAGTGAATCGAGTTCGCGGACGATCCGCATGCCCCGGCCGCCGCCGCCCGCCGCCGCCTTCACCAGGACGGGCAGGTCGGCCTCGGTGACGTCGGCGAGCGGGGCGATGCCCAGGAGCTCCTTCGCCCGGGTCTTCGAGGCCATCGCCTCGATCGCCTCGGGCGGCGGGCCGATCCAGACCAGGCCCGCGTCCGTCACGGCCCGCGCGAAGTCGGCGTTCTCGGAGAGGAAGCCGTAGCCGGGGTGGACGGCGTCGGCGCCCGCCGCGAGCGCCGCCTTCACGACGAGGTCGCCGCGCAGATACGTCTCCGAGGGCGCCGCCCCCGGCAGACGTACGGCCGCGTCGGCCTCGCGGACGTGCAGGGCGCCGGCGTCCGCGTCGGAGTACACGGCGACCGTGGCGACGCCCAGCTCACGGCAGGTGCGGAAGACCCGGCAGGCGATCTCGCCGCGGTTCGCGACCAGTACGGTCGAAATCATCAGAGCCTCACATCCGGAAGACGCCGAAGCCGCCGCGCGCGCCCTCGACCGGTGCCGTGTGGATCGCGGACAGGCACAGCCCGAGGACCGTGCGGGTGTCGCGGGGGTCGATGACCCCGTCGTCGTACAGCCGTCCCGACAGGAACATCGGGAGGGACTCCGACTCGATCTGCGCCTCGACGAGCGCGCGCAGACCGGCGTCGGCCTCCTCGTCGTACGGCTGCCCCTTCGCGCTCGCGGACGCCCGCGCCACGATGGAGAGCACGCCGGCGAGCTGCTGCGGGCCCATGACGGCGGACTTGGCGCTGGGCCAGGCGAAGAGGAAGCGGGGGTCGTACGCCCGGCCGCACATGCCGTAGTGCCCCGCGCCGTAGGAGGCGCCCATGAGGACGGAGAGGTGCGGGACGCGCGAGTTCGCGACCGCGTTGATCATCATCGCGCCGTGCTTGATGATGCCGCCCTGCTCGTACTCCTTGCCGACCATGTAGCCGGTCGTGTTGTGGAGGAAGAGGAGCGGGATGTCGCGCTGGTTGGCGAGCTGGATGAACTGCGCCGCCTTCTGGGACTCGGCGGAGAACAGCACGCCCTGCGCGTTGGCGAGGATGCCGACCGGGTAGCCGTGCAGCCGCGCCCAGCCGGTCGTCAGGGACGTCCCGTAGAGCGGCTTGAACTCGTCGAAGTCGGAGCCGTCGACGATCCGGGCGATCACCTCGCGCGGGTCGAAGGGCGTCTTGAGGTCGCCCGGCACGATCCCGAGGAGCTCGTCCTCGTCGTACTTCGGAGACTCGGCGAGCGGCGGATCGGCGTGCGCCTTGCGGTGGTTGAGGCGGGCGACGATCCGGCGGGCCTGGCGGATCGCGTCCGTCTCGTCGACGGCGTAGTGGTCGGCGAGGCCGGAGGTCCGGGCGTGCATCTCGGCGCCGCCGAGGGACTCGTCGTCGCTCTCCTCGCCCGTCGCCATCTTCACGAGCGGCGGACCGCCGAGGAAGACCTTCGACCGCTCCCTGACCATCACGGTGTGGTCGGACATGCCGGGGACGTACGCGCCGCCGGCCGTCGAGTTCCCGAAGACGACCGCGACGGTCGGGATGCCGGCGGCGGAGAGCCGCGTGAGGTCGCGGAAGAGCGCCCCGCCGGGGATGAAGATCTCCTTCTGGGACGGCAGGTCGGCGCCGCCGGACTCGACGAGCGAGACGACGGGGAGCCGGTTGGCGAACGCGATCTCGTTGGCCCGCAGGGCCTTCTTCAGCGTCCACGGGTTGGAGGCGCCGCCGCGCACGGTCGGGTCGTTGGCCGTGATCAGGCACTCGACGCCCTCGACGACCCCGATGCCGGTGATCAGCGAGGCGCCCACCTGGTAGTCGCTGCCCCAGGCAGCGAGCGGCGACAGCTCCAGGAAGGGGCTGTCCCGGTCGACGAGCAGCTCGATGCGCTCGCGGGCCAGCAGTTTGCCGCGCCCCCGGTGCCGGGCGGTGTACTTCTCACCGCCGCCCGCGAGGGCCTTGGCGTGCTCGGCTTCGAGCGCGGCGAGCTTGTCGAGCATCGCGGAGCGGTGCTCCCGGTATTCGGGTCCGCCGGTGTCGAGGGCAGAGGCGAGGACGGTCACAACAGAACCTCCGGGATGTCCAGGTGCCGGGAGCGGAGCCATTCGCCGAGGGCCTTGGCCTGGGGGTCGAAGCGGGCCTGGGAGGCGACGCCCTCGCCGAGGATCCCGGCGACGGTGAAGTTGAGGGCCCGCAGGTGCGGGAGGACGTGCCGGACGACCGGCAGACCGGCGGTCTCCGGGAGGAGCGCGCGGAACGTCTCGACGGTGAGCGTGTGCGCGAGCCAGCGCCACTCCTCGTCCGTGCGGACCCAGACACCGACGTTGGCGTCGCCGCCCTTGTCGCCGCTCCGGGCCCCGGCGACCCGCCCGAGGGGTGCCCGGCGGGCGGAGCCGTACGGGAGGGGCGGGGGGAGCTGCGGATCGGGGACGGGCGCGAGGGGCTCCGTGCCGTTCGGCGGTACGGGGGCGGGGTGCTCCGTGCCGGTCGGCGCTGCGGGCGCCGGGGGCTCCGTGCCGTTCGGCGGTACGGGGGCGGGCGTCCGTGGCGGTGCGGGGATCTCCTGGCGGGTGCCGTCCGGGAGGACGGCCGTGTGCGGGACGTCGCCGGCCGGCACGTACGCGGTGGTGAAGACCCCGTAGGGCGCGCCCCGGCCGGGCGGGGCCGTGACGTGGAAGCCGGGGTAGCTCGCGAGGGCCAGTTCGATCGCGGCGCCGGTCAGGGCGCGGCCGACGGCCTCGGGGTCGGGGTCGCGGACGACGAGCCGGAGCAGCGCGCTCGCGGTCTCCTCGGTGGCGGCGTCCTCGCGGTCCGTGCGGACCAGATCCCAACGGACCTCCGCGGGGCGGGAGTCGGACAGCGCGTCCTCGATCTGCTCGCGCACGAGCCGGGCCTTGGCCTCGACGTCGAGGCCGGTGAGGACGAACACGACCTCGTTGCGGAAGCCGCCGAGGCTGTTGAGGCCGACCTTGAGGGTGGGCGGCGGGGCCTCGCCGGTCACGCCGTGGATCCTGACCCGGTCCGGGCCCTCCTGGGTGAGCCGCACGGTGTCGAGCCGGGCCGTCACGTCGGGGCCGGGGTAGCGGGCGCCGGCCGTCTCGTAGAGCAGCTGGGCCGTGACCGTGCCGACGTCGACGAGGCCGCCCGTCCCCGCGTGCTTGGTGATGACGGAGCTGCCGTCCGCGTGGAGCTCGGCGACCGGGAAGCCGGGGCGGCGGAACACTGCCGGGTCGTGCCGGGCGAAGAAGGCGTAGTTGCCGCCGGTGGCCTGGGTGCCGCATTCCAGGACGTGCCCGGCGACGACCGCGCCGGCCAGCCTGTCGTACTCCTCCGGGCCCCAGCCGAAGTGCCACTGCGCCGGCCCGGTGACGAGGGCGGCGTCGGTGACCCGGCCGGTGACGACGACGTCGGCGCCGGCGGCGAGGCAGGCGGCGATGCCGGCCCCGCCGAGGTAGGCGTTGGACGTCAGCACTCCGTCGCGGGGCGGCAGCCGGTCGCCCTCGACGTGGGCGATCCGGGTCGGCAGGCCCAGCTTCGCGGCGAGCTCGCGCAGGGCCTCGGCGAGGCCGGCGGGGTTCAGGCCGCCCGCGTTGGCGACGATGCGGACCCCTCGCTCGTGGGCGAGGCCGAGGCCCTCCTCCATCTGGCGCAGGAAGGTCTTCGCGTAACCGGCGCCCGGGTCCTTGAGCTGGTCGCGGCCGAGGATGAGCATGGTCAGCTCGGCGAGGTAGTCGCCGGTGAGGACGTCCAGTTCACCGCCGGTGAGCATCTCGCGGACGGCCGCGAAGCGGTCGCCGTAGAAGCCGGAGGCGTTGCCGATCCGGAGCACGGGGCGGGCGGGGAGGCCGGGGCCGGCGGGGGCGCCGGAGCCGGCGGGGGCGCCGGGCCGGGTCACTGTTCCGCCCCTTCGGCCGCGCGGCCCGGGCCCGCCGGGCCGGCGAAGGCCTGGGCGATGGTGAGCCAGCGCTCGGCGTCGGGGCCGTGCGCGACGAGCGCGGTGTCGTCGCGGTGGACGCGCTGGGTGACGAGCAGGCAGAAGTCGAGGGCGGGGCCGGTGACGGTCTGGGCGGCGTCCTCGGGGCCGTACGCCCACATCTCCCCGTCCACTCCCGCGAGTTCCACGCGGAAGGGCTCGGCGGGTGCCGGGAGGCCCCGGACGAGGAAGGCGTAGTCGCGGGCGCGGACGCCGATCCAGGCGACGTGCCGGAGCCGGGCCGTGGGGACGCGGGTCACCCCGAGGGCGTCGGCGACGTCCTGGCCGTGCGCCCAGGTCTCCATGAGCCGGGCGGTGGCCATGGCCGGGGCGCTCATCGGCGGCCCGTACCAGGGGAAGCGGGCGCCGGACGGGACCGCGCGCAGGGCCTCCTGGAGGCGCTCGCGGCCCGCGCGCCAGGCGGCGAGCAGCTCGGCGGGCGGCAGCTTCGCGCCCTCCTCCGCGCCCTCGTCGACGAACCGGTCGGGGGCCGCGAGGGCCTTCGCGGTCTCGGCGGCGAAGGCCTCGGGGTCGGTGGCGGCGAGCAGGGCCGCCCGGTCGGTCCAGGCGAGGTGGGCGATCTGATGGGCGATGCTCCAGCCGGGCGCGGGGGTCGGCGTGCTCCACCGCTCCTCGGCCAACCCCCCGACCAGCAGGTCGAGTTCCTCGCTCTCCTCGCGCAGGTCGTCGAGGACGACGGCGGGATCGGACACGGTGCGCTCCCCTCGGGACACGGCGACGACACGACGGCGTGCCCGGAGCATGGCAGCGAACCAGAAAACAATCAAGCATGCTTGCTTTGATTTCTGCGGGAGGCGCGCGGGACCGGGCCGACGGGTCACGCCGGCCCGCCCACGCCCTAGGGCGTGTTGCGAAAGTAGCGCCGGCCGCCCGAAGGGCGGGCCCGACGGCGTCTGGTGCGTGCGATCGCAAGGCGGAGGGTCGCCCCGATACTGGATGTATGGGGGTGATCCCGACAACGCGGCGAGCGTGCGTGCCAGGCGCCGTCGGGCAGGCGGGACTTTCGCAACACGCCCTAGGGGTGTCTTGTCGATCAGGCCGGATCAGGGAGCGGTGTCTGGTGCCGTGGATCGCAAGGCGGAGGAGGGAGTCGACGCGGTGGGGGCACCCCCGCGCCCGAAGGGCTGCGGGGGACGTCGGCGACTGACGACAGGGCCTAGCTCAGTCCCACTGCACGTCGGCGAGGGAGGCGACCGGCTGCGGCTTGCCGATGACGGCGAGGGCGATGAAGAAGTTGATCTGGCCGATGGCGATGGTGAGGGTGGCCAGGGCCTTCTCGTCGTAGTGCTTCGCCACCTCGGCGTACAGCTCGTCGGAGACGCGCTCCTCGCCGTGCGCGGCGGGCTGGAGGGTGGCCTCCACGAGGGCGAGCGCGGCCCGCTCGGCGTCGGTGAAGTACGGGGCGTCCTGCCAGGAGGAGACGGCGGTGATGCGCTCCTCGGACTGGCCCGCCTTGCGGAGGAAGCCGGTGTTCAGGATGGTCAGGTAGGTGTTGCGGACGATCTGCCCGGCCCGCAGGTGGACGAGGTTGATCGTGGTGCGCGGCACCGACCGGTTGCCGGTGGCCCGGAAGAGGGCGGCGCTGATGTCGTCGACCTCGGGAACGAACGCGGCGGGGTCGGACATCCGGGAGATGGAGGGACGGGCGTCGGTGTTCGTCATGATGGCTGGCTCCTGGGGATCTGCCGGGTCGGTGTCTTCACAGCACTGACGGAGGGCAGCGAGGAGATGTGACGGGATCCCCGGCAGGAATCTCCAGGAGCCGGGTGGCCGGCTCAGCCGTTGATGTCGAGCGCCGTCCCGTACAGCCGGGAGACCTTGAGCCGGATGACCACGCGGCGCTCGTCGACGAGCTGCGCCAGGAACGCGGCCTCGTCCTCGCCCCGCGGCCGGGCGGCCTCCGGCACCATCGCGAGCAGCTCGCGCCCGGTCGCGTCGCCCGGGGTGGTCGTGACCTCGGAGACCTCGGCCTCGCCCTCGGCCACGGCGAACGACCAGACGTCCCCGCCGGGGACGTGCACGGCCGCGCGCGGGTCGCGCCGGATCTGCCTGACCTTGACGCGGTCGGCGGTGGTGGAGAACCGCACGACGCGCTCGCCGGCGTCCCAGTGGAAGAGCATGGTGGTGAGGTGCGGGTGCCCACTGCTCTTGTTGGTGGCGAGCGTGCCGAACCGCTGCGTGCTCAGCAGCTCGGAGAGCGCGTCGTCGGACAGGGCGCGGGGTGCGGCGGGCTTCGTCATGCCGTGATCAACTCCCGTACGCACGGGAGAATTCCGCGACGGGGAGCTACGCGGCGGCGGCGCGCCGCGGGCGGGCGACGAGCTCGCCGCCGCAGTTGGGGCAGACGTCGTCCATGGCGTCGGCGCACGGCACGCAGAAGCTGCACTCGTACGTACAGATCCGCGCGGGCCCGTCGACGGTCAGGACCGCCGTCTCGCAGCGCTCGCAACGGTCTCGCATCTCCAGGGCCATGACCGGCTCCTCTCCTCGTGACGTAGGACGACACCGTCATCCTCCGGGCCACCGTCGTGCCCCGGAAACAGGCCGGAAGACAGAGATCGACAGGATCGGGCCACGCGGTGCGCCGGGCATGCCGGGAGACCTTCGACCACGCCGGGCCGTCGCGTCAGGGCGCCTTCACGCCCGTCGCGTCAGACCGTCGCCCCGGGGACCTGCCGCTTCGCCGCGCGGGCCTGGGTGCGGACCGCTCCCATGCTCGCCGCGATGACCAGGGCGATGGCCAGGGCGTCGGTTGCGGAGAGGGCCTGGCTCAGGATGAGGAAGCCCGCCGCCGCCGCGATGGCCGGCTCCAGGCTCATCAGGATCGCGAAGGTGGGTGCGGGCAGGCGGCGCAGGGCGAGGAGTTCGAGGGTGTACGGGAGCACCGAGGACATCAGCGCGACGCCCAGGCCGAGCAGGACCGTCGACGGTACGAGGAGCTTGTCGCCCGCCTCCCCGATGCCCAGCGGCAGGCTGAGGACGGCGCCGAAGGCCATGGCGAGCGCGAGCCCGTCGGCCTGCGGGAAGCGGCGGCCGGTCCGGGCGCTGAAGACGATGTACGCGGCCCACATCGCGCCCGCCGCGAGCGCGAACGCGGCTCCGGCGGGATCGAGGCGGTCGAAGCCGCCGCCACTGAGCAGGACGACGCCGCCGAGTGCGAGCCCGGCCCACAGCAGGTTCGCCAGGCGGCGGGAGGCGACGACCGAGAGGATGAGCGGGCCGAGGACCTCCAGGGTCACGGCGGCGCCCAGCGGGATCCGGTCGGCGGCCTGGTAGAAGAGGATGTTCATCCCGGCCATGGCGGTGCCGAAGGCGACGATCGTGCCCCAGTCGGCGCGGCTGTAGCCGCGCACCTTGGGCCGGCACACGGCCAGCAGGACGACGGCGGCGAGCACGAGCCGCAGGGTGACGACGCCGAGCGCCCCGGCACGGGGCATGAGGAGGACGGCGACGGCGGAGCCGAACTGCACGGAGAGCCCGCCCGCGACGACGAGGGCGACGGGCCCGAGGTGCCGGCCGCCCCTGCGGGACGCCGGCGTGCCGGTGACCGCGCTCCCGGGCGCGGCAACCGTCGTGGAAGCCCCCGGCCCGTCCTTGACCGGGCTGTTCACCGGACTGTTCACCGGGCCGCTCCTCCGTTCCGCTCCACACCACCATCAGTTCACTTCACTGTACTGCAAGTACACCTCAGTGAACCCCGCACGCCTCCCCCAGGATTCCCCTCTCACGCTACGAGCCCCCGCGCGGCACCGGAAATGCCGATTGCGCTGCGGTTATGCTCCGAAGACATGAGCATCGAGCTACGCCACCTCCGCTGCTTCCTCGCCATCGCCGAGGAACCCAGCCTGACCAGGGCGGCCGCCCGGCTCCACCTCACCCAGCCCGCCGTCTCCCGCACGCTCGCCGCACTGGAGACCCACCTCGGCGCCCGGCTCGTCGACCGCTCGACCCACCACCTCGCCCTCACCGCCGAGGGCCGCGCCTTCCGGGACAGGGCCGCCGCCGCGCTCGCCGCCTTCGACGCCGCCGTCGACCCGGCCCGGCTCCGGAACCGCCCCCTGCGCCTCGGGCACGCCTGGTCGGCCTTCGGCCCGTACACGACGCCCCTGCTCCGGCGCTGGCAGCGCCTGTACCCCGAGACCCCGCTCGAACTCCTCCGCATCGACGACCGCACGGCGGGGCTCGCCCGCGGCGAGGTGGACGCGGCGCTGCTCAGGGGCCCGGTCGACGCCCCCGGCCTCGTCACCGAGGAGCTCGCCACGGAGGAGCGGGTCGTCGCACTCCCCGCCGACAGCCCGCTCGCCGACCGGCCGGGCCTCGCCCTCGGGGACCTGACGTCCGAAACGATCGTCCTCAACACCGTCTCCGGCACGACCACGCTCGGGCTCTGGCCGCCCGGAGCCCGCCCGGCGGCCACGCTGACCGTCGCCAACACCGACGACTGGCTCACCGCGATCGCCGCGGGCCGGGGCGCCGGCGTCTCCTCCGCCTCCACCGCCGCGCTCCACCCGCACCCGGGCGTCGCCTACCGCCCGCTGTCCGACGCGCCGCCGCTGCCGGTGGTCCTGGCCTGGCGGGACGCCTTCCCGCACCCGGCGACGGAGGCGCTGGTCGCGATGGCCCGGGAGATCGTCACCGAGGCGGCCCCGCCCACTCCTCGCGGAGAATCCCGTACGTGATCGAGTCCCGCCAGGCACCCCTGACATGGACGTGCCCCCGGATCCGCCCCTCCTCCACGAAACCGGCGGCGAGCAGCGTCCGCGCCGAGGCGGTGTTGAGGGGAGCCCGCGCGGCCCACACCCGGTGCAGGCCGAGCTCCCCGAAGGCCAGCGCGAGCAGCAGCCCGACGGTCTCGCGCCCGTAGCCGACCCCCCACGACCCGGGCCGCAGCGCGAACCCCACGGTCGCCGCGCGCTGCTGGTGCGGATCGGTCGCGAGCCGCCCGAACCCGACGAGCAGCCCCGTGGCCCGCTCGACGACCCCGAGCGCGTACTCCTCCCGGGGATCGGCCCGAGCGGACACCGTCGACCGCTCGACGATCCCCCGGACCTCGTCGAGCGAGCGCGGCGGAAAACTGAGGTGCTCGGTCGCGGCCTCGGAGCCGTAGATGCCGTGCACGGCCGGTACGTCACCGGCCTCCAGCTCACGCAGGACGAGCCGGGGACCGGGGGAAGGGAGCCGCTCCATCCTTCGAGCGTATCCGGACTCCCCGACGGAAGAACCGAGTTGTACGGACACGGCCGTCGTGGCCCGCCGAAGCCGGGTCACACCTCATCGGAGTTGAGTGCCTGATCCCGCCCATGTGAGTACGCGTGCTCACGCGCGGGGGCACCGCCCGGCGCGGAGGGGCAGGCCGTCGAGGCGGCGCCGGTCGAACCCACGACGGGACCGGAATGGGAACTGAACGCGCGTGACTGGTGCGCGAGCAACCTTCACGAGCAGCGCATCGCCGAGGCTCTCCGGGATCTGACGGATCCCACCCCCGCGAAGGTCAGGACGATCCTGAACGACCTCGGCTACGCCGACGAGCGCATCCACGACCTGCGGCAGTCCGGCGCGACCACGCGGTTCTTCCTCGACCTGCGGGAGAAGGGCGGCCAACTCTGCCTGGACGGTTCGGCGGCCGGCGACGGGACCGTCGTCGACAAGTGCGTGGCCCCCGCGACCGGCCCGTTCACACCCCGGGACCGGAAGGGGTGACCGCCGGTCCGTGACCGCCCGCGTCGGAGCACACCGGAATCTCGCGGTGCCGGGTCACCCCCGGCACCCGAGGAGCCCGAGGTCAGCGGTATTCGCAGAGGTACGCGGTGGCCACCGCGACCTTCAGCTGGAACGTGCTGTCGCCCGGGACCTCGAAGCGCGTGCCCGCCTCGAAGGTCTCCCAGCCGTCGGCGTCCGGCAGCTTCACCGTCAGGGCGCCGCTGACCACGTGCATGGTCTCCGGAGCGCCCGTGCCGAACTCGTACTCACCGGGAGCCATGACGCCGACGGTCGCCGGGCCCTGCTCCTGCTCGAAGGCGATCGACTTGACCGTGCCGTCGAAGTATTCGTTGACCTTGAACATGACCGTCCTCCGGGGGAACTCGTCGCGCCGCTACTGGCGAGGCGAGTGTACGAGTCACCTTTCGCGGCCCTCCTCCAAGCCCTCCGCCAGCAGCTCCGCCAGGTGTCGGGCCCGGCCGTCCGCGAGGTCGGCGATCTGGGTCCTGCACGAGAAGCCGTCCGCCAGGATCTCCGTGCCCTCCGGGGCCGCGCGGAGGGCCGGGAGGAGCTGGTCCTCGGCGCAGGCCGCCGAGACCTCGTAGTGGCCCGGTTCGAAGCCGAAGTTGCCCGCCAGGCCGCAGCAGCCGCCCGACAGCTCGCCCGTCAGGCCCGCGCGGGCGCGGAGGCGGCGGTCCGGCGCGTCGCCCAGGACCGCGTGCTGGTGGCAGTGGGTCTGGCCGGTGACCGGGCGGTCGAGGCGCGGCGGGGTCCAGTCGGGGGCCAGGGTCTCCAGGGCCTCGGCGAAGGTCAGGACCCGCGACGCCAGGGCCGCCGCCCGGGGGTCGTCCGGCAGCAGCTCGGGCAGGTCGGTGCGGAGGGCCGCCGCGCAGGAGGGTTCGAGGACGACCACCGGCCGCCCGGGGGCCGGGACGCCCGCAGCCGGTCCCGCCGGGCCCCCGGCTCCGTCGGCGGCCCGCGTGCCCTCCAGCACGTCCAGCGTCCTCCGCATCACCTTCCGCGCCGCGCCCAGTCGGCCCGTCGACACGTACGTCAGGCCGCAGCAGACCCGGCCCGGGGGCAGCATCACGCCGAGGCCCGCGTCCTCCAGGACGCGTACCGCCGCGCGGCCCACCTCCGGGGCCAGGTGGTTCGTGAAGGTGTCCGGCCACAGGGTGAGGGCCGGCGGGCGGCGGGAGGCGCGCTCGCCGAACCAGGACACGAACGTCCGGTCCGCCACCCTCGGCAGCGCCCGCTCGGGCGTCACCCCCGCCAGGCGGGCGGTGAACGGCAGCCGCGTCGCCGCGTTCACGCCCCGCCCGAAAAGCGCCAGCCACCGGGGCAGCCCGCCCATCGTCCAGTGCGAGCGGGGGCGGGCGAAGGGCCGTCCCGCGTAGTGGCGGTCGAGGAACTCCGCCTTGTACGCGGCCATGTCGACGCCCACCGGGCAGTCGCTGCGGCAGCCCTTGCAGGACAGGCACAGGTCGAGCGCCTCCCGGACCTCCTCGGAGCGCCAGCCGTCCGTGATCACCTCCCCGAGCGCCATCTCGTGGAGGAGACGGGCCCGCCCGCGCGTGGAGTGCTTCTCCTCCCCCGTCGCCCGGTAGGAGGGGCACATGACGGAAGGACCTGAAGTAGGACCCGCCGTGCGGCACTTGGCGACGCCCACGCAACGCGCCGCCTCCCGGCCCAGCCCCACCAGCGGCAGGCCCTCGAACCGCAGGCCCTCGTCCAGCCGCTTCGGACGGACCAGCATCCCCGGGTTCAGGCCCCCGTCCGGGTCCCACACGTCCTTCACCGCGCCGAAGAGGCCGACCAGCTCCTCCCCGTACATCCTCGGCAGCAGCTCGGCCCGCGCCTGCCCGTCGCCGTGCTCGCCGGAGAGCGAGCCGCCGTGGGCGACCACGAGGTCCGCCACCGCCTCCGAGAAGCGGCGGAAGTCCCGTACCCCCTTGCCCGTCCACAGGTCGAAGTCGATCCGGACGTGCACGCAGCCGTCCCCGAAGTGCCCGTACGGCGTCCCCCGGAGGCCGAAGTCCGCGAGGAGTGACCGGAATTCCCGCAGGTACGCGCCCAGCCGGGCCGGCGGCACCGCGCAGTCCTCCCACCCCGGCCACGCCTCCGTCCCGTCGGGCATCCGGGTCGCCGTCCCCGCCGCGTCCTCCCGGATCCGCCACAGCGCCCGCTGCCCGGCCGGGTCCGACACCACTGCCGCGTCGAGGGCCTCCGCGGCGCGGACCAGCCTCCGGGCCGCCCCCTCCCCGTCGACCTCGCAGAACAGCCACGCCCCGCCCCTCGGCAGCCCCGCCGCCCCGCCCCGCACCAGGTCGGCGGCCATGCCCTCCACCGTCAACGGCTCGTACGGGAGGAGCCCCGCCGCCGCGTCCGCCGCCGCGCTCTCGTCCGCGTACCCGAGGACGACGAGGACCGGGTCGGCCGGCAGCGGGACGAGCCGGACCGTCGCCTCCGTCACCACGCCGAGCGTGCCCTCGCTCCCGCAGAAGGAGCGGGCCACGTCCGTCCCGCGCTCCGGCAGCAGCGCGTCGAGGGCATAGCCGGAGATCCGGCGCGGCAGCCCCGCCGGATAGCCGGTCCGCAGGAGCGCGAGGTGGCGGTCGACGAGCTCCCGCAGTCCGGGCGGCGCACCCCGCCCGTCCCGGCCGAGAGTCAACCTCGCGCCCCGGTACGTCACCACGTCGAGCGAGCGCACGTTGTCCGCCGTGGTCCCCCAGGCGACCGAGTGCGCCCCGCACGCGTTGTTGCCGATCATCCCGCCGAGGGTGCAGCGGCCGTGCGTCGACGGATCGGGGCCGAAGGTCAGGCCGTACGGCCTCGCCGCCTCCCGCAGCCGGTCGAGGACGAGCCCCGGCCGGACGACCGCCGTGCGCGATTCCGGATCCAGCGAGACGATCCCGCCCATGTGCCGTGTGAGGTCGAGCACCACGCCCGTGCCCGTGGCCTGCCCGCCGATGGACGTCCCGCCGCCGCGCGCGACGACCGGCGTGGCGCCGTGGGCACGGCACACCTCCAGGGCCGCCGCCACGTCGTCCGCGTCGCGCGGCGCGACCGTACCGACCGGCACACGGCGGTAGTTGGAGGCGTCCATCGTCGTCAGGGCCCTCGCCGCGACGGAGAAGTCGACGTCTCCGGCGACGGCCGCGCGCAGCTCCGCGGCGAGCGCGGACGCATGATCCTCGTGTGTTCCCACAACGCCAGGATGTCTCAGTCCTCGTCTCATCCGGCGGACATCCCGCGACCGGGCCCTTCCCGACCCGATACTCTCCGCCTCGTGGCTGAGATCCAGATTCCCGCTGACATCAAGCCCGCCGACGGCCGTTTCGGCGCGGGCCCCTCCAAGGTGCGTACGGAGGCGCTGGACGCCCTGGCCGCGACCGGCTCCTCTCTCCTCGGCACGTCCCACCGCCAGGCCCCGGTCAAGAACCTGGTCGGCGAAGTGCGTGCCGGTGTCTCCGACCTCTTCTCGCTCCCCGAGGGCTACGAGGTGATCCTGGGCAACGGCGGCTCCACCGCCTTCTGGGACGTCGCGACCCACGGGCTCATCGAGAACAAGTCGCAGCACCTCACCTTCGGCGAGTTCTCCTCCAAGTTCGCGAAGGCCGCCAAGCTGGCTCCCTGGCTTGCCGAGCCGACCGTGATCTCCTCCGACCCGGGCACGCACCCGGAGCCGGTGGCCGAGGCGGGCATCGACGTCTACGCGTACACCCACAACGAGACCTCCACCGGTGTCGCCGCCCCGGTCAAGCGGGTCGCGGGTGCCGACGAGGGCGCGCTCGTCCTGGTCGACGCGACCTCGGGCGCGGGCGGCCTGCCCGTCGACATCACCGAGTCGGACGTCTACTACTTCGCTCCGCAGAAGTCCTTCGCCGCCGAGGGCGGCCTGTGGCTGGCGGCCTTCTCCCCGGCCGCCCTGGAGCGGGCGCAGAAGATCCACGCGTCCGGCCGGCACATCCCGGAGTTCTTCTCGCTGCCGACGGCGATCGACAACTCGCTGAAGAACCAGACGTACAACACCCCGGCGCTGTCCACCCTCTTCCTGCTCAACGAGCAGCTGAAGTGGATCAACGGACAGGGCGGTCTCGACTGGGCCGTGGCCCGGACGAAGGAGTCCTCGGACGCGCTGTACGGCTGGGCCGAGGAGTCCAAGTACGCCTCGCCGTTCGTCGCGGACGCGGCGAAGCGCTCGCAGGTCATCGGCACGATCGACTTCGCGGACGAGGTCGACGCGGCGGCGGTCGCGAAGGTGCTGCGCGCCAACGGGATCGTGGACACCGAGCCGTACCGCAAGCTGGGCCGCAACCAGCTGCGGATCGCGATGTTCCCGGCGATCGACCCGGCGGACGTGCGCGCCCTGACGGCCTGCATCGACTACGTGATCGAGAAGCTGTAACCCCCTTCTCCTCTCGCGGTACGCACGAAGGGCCCGGCGCCGGATCTCGTCCGACGCCGGGCCCTCGTGCGTCACCGGCTCAGCGCCTGGTAGCGGCGGACCGCCAGCGGCAGGAAGACCGCGGTGATCGCCAGCGGCCAGGCGAAGGCCATCAGGACCGCGTGCTGTTCGACCCAGGTGCCGCCGCCCGCGCCGGGGTTGCCGAAGAGTTCGCGGGTGGCCGTCACCGTGGACGAGATCGGGTTCCAGGCGGCGACGGGCGCGAGCCACGAGGGCATCAGGGACGGTGCCACATACACGCTGGAGATCATCGTGATCGGGAAGATCACGGCGTAGAGCGCCCCTGCGGCCTCCGTGTTCGGCACCATCAGCCCGCACCACACGCCCACCCAGATGAGGCTGAAGCGGAGCAGCAGGAGCAGCCCGAAGCCGAGGAGGGTGGGGCCCGCGCCGCCGTCCGAGGTCCAGCCGATGGCGAGGGCCGTGGCGGCGAGGATGGCGAGTTCGGCGGAGGCGATCAGGAGGTCGGACACGCCTCGGCCGGTGGCGACGGCGGACGGGGCCATCGGCATGGAGCGGAACCGGTCCACGACCCCCTTGCCGCTGTCGGAGACGACGGCGACGGCGGTGTTCATGAGGCCGAAGGCCATGGTCATCGTGAACATGCCGGGCATGAGGAACTCGCGGTAGTCGCCGTCGCCGGGCACGCGCATCGCGCTGCCGAAGACGAATCCGTAGAGCAGGACGGAGACGATCGGGAAGCCGAGCTGCCAGACGATCGCGAGGGGTGCGCGCCGGTAGTTGAGCAGGGTGCGGCGGACGAGGGTCCAGCAGTCGGCGACGGCCCAGTAGGCGCGGCCGCCGAGGCCGGTGGCGTGCTCCGCGGGGGCGTGCGGGGCGGTGGTCCGCGGGGTGGTGGCGTGCGGGGCGGTGGCGTTGCTCATGCGGCGGCCTCCTGGCCGGTGAGGCGGAGGAAGACGTCGTCGAGGGCGGGGCGGCGCAGTGCCAGGTCCTCGACGTCGATCCCCTCCTGCTGGAGGGTGCGGGCGACCTCGGTGAGGGCGGCGACCCGGTCGGCCACGGGGGCGTGGACGCGGCGTTCGGCCTCGTCGGTACCGGGGTCGGTGCCCGCGACCCGGGCGAGGACCGCGCGGGCGGCGGGGAGGTCGGCGGGTTCGGCGACGACGACCTCGACGCGGTCGCCGCCGACCCGGTCCTTGAGGCCGTCGGGGGTGTCGTCGGCGATGGCCCGGCCCCGGTCCATCACGGTGATGCGGGAGGCGAGCCGGTCGGCCTCGTCGAGGTACTGGGTGGTGAGCAGGACGGTCGTGCCGCCCGCGACGAGGGTGCGGACCGCGTCCCAGACCTCGCCGCGGGCGCGCGGGTCGAGGCCGGTGGTCGGCTCGTCGAGGTAGAGGACGGCGGGGGCGAGGACCATCGAGGCGGCGAGGTCGAGGCGGCGGCGCATGCCTCCGCTGTACTGGCCGGCGCCCTTGTCGGCGGCCTCGGTGAGGCCGAAGCGGTCGAGGAGTTCGGCGGCGCGGGTGCGGGCGCGGCGGGCGCCGAGGTGGAAGAGGCGGCCGAAGAGTTCGAGGTTCTGGCGCCCGGTGAGGCCTTCGTCGACGGCGGCGTACTGGCCGACGAGGCCGATGCGGGTGCGGGCGGCGCGGGGGTCGCGGACCACGTCGACGCCGGCCACCCGGGCGTGGCCGCCGTCCGGCCTGAGGAGGGTCGCGAGGATGCGGACGGCGGTGGTCTTGCCCGCGCCGTTGGGGCCGAGGAGGCCGTGGACGGTTCCGGGGCGGACGGCGAGGTCGAAGCCGTCGAGGGCGTGGGTGGCGTCGCTCTTCCTTCCGTAGCGCTTGCGCAGTCCTTCGGCGAGGACCGCGTACCCGATGTCTTCTGTCATGGAGCCCCTCCAGTTCTGAGTACACCGTACCCAAATGAGAGTACACCGTACTCAGTTTTAGAGTGGCGGCATGACGACGAGCAGCCTCGACCTCCTCTGGGGCACCGGCGACCGCCCCAGCCGCGGCCCCAAGCCGGGCCTCACCCTCGACCGGATCGTCACCACGGCGGTCGGCATCGCCGACGGGGAGGGGCTCGACGCCGTCTCGATGCGGAGGGTGGCGAGCGAGCTCGGCGTCGGCACGATGTCGCTCTACCGGTACGTCCCCGGCAAGACCGAACTCCTCGACCTGATGCTCGACCGCGTCCAGGGCGAGTCCTTCGACGACCCCCCGGCGGACCCCGCCCGGGCCCACTGGCGCGAGACCGTCACGGAGCTGGCGCAGACCACCCTCGGCCTCTACCGGGCGCACCCCTGGCTGCTGAAGGTCAACGAGGCCCGCTCCGTCCTCGGCCCGAGCGCGCTGCGCGGACTGGAGCACTGCCTCACGGGGCTCAAGGGGCCGCACGGCATGGGCCTGAGCGACCCCGAGACCATCTCGGTCATCATCACGGTGCAGAGCTTCGCCGCCGGGATCGCCCGCACGGAGCTGCAGACCGTCGAGGCCGCGAAGGAGACCGGCGTCGACGACGAGGAGTTCTGGCGCACGCAACAGCCCTACCTGGAGCGCGCGATGGCCTCCGGGGACTACCCCATGATGGCCGCGCTCGCCGCCGACACCTTCTCCCGCGACACCGACCACTTCGCCTTCGGCCTCGCCCGCCTGCTCGACGGCTTCGAGGCCCTGGTCAGCCCGCCTGGGCCTTCACGTGATCGATCACCGCGGTGAACTCGTCGGTCGGCGAGAACTCCACGACGTCGACGTCCTCCAGCGCCTCGGGCGCATGGCCCGGCCCCCAGTAGTAGGCCTGACCGGCCTCGTAGACGTCCTCGCCCGAGGCCGTCCTCATCCTGATCCGGCCCTTGAAGACGTACCCCCAGTGGGGGCACTGGCAGAGGTCGCCCTCCAGGCCCTTGAGCGCCGGCCCCATGTCGGTGCCGGCGGGAAGGTGGATGAAGGCGGCGGTCATACCGCCCCCGGCCTCCTTCATGCGCAGCTCCACGCCTCCGCCCTCCAGGGCGACGGGAGTGGTCTCGCGGGTGGTTGCCGTCATGACTCCTCCACGGACGATCCGACGGTCTCCCTTCCAGTCTCGCCCTCTCGGGTCAGCCGCGCCTGAAGAGGCGCTTGCCGCCGATGACGAGTGCGGTGGCGCCCGCGAGGACGAGGAAGCCGACGGTCGCGCTGCCCTGCCCCTCCTCGCCGTCACCCGCGCCGGGTGTGCCGGCCGGGGCCTCCGACGCCCCGGGCGTCTCCGACGCGTCCGGCGTCTCCGTGGCCGGGCGGTCGGCCTCCGCCCGCTCGACCCGGACGACCCTGCTGCTCCGCCCCTCCGAGCCGAACATGAACGCCGAGCCGTCCGGCGTGTACGTCACCGACTCGGCCTGCCCCTGGAAGGGCGCCCCGACGCCCGTGCCCTCGTCCCCTAGGCGCCCGTCCTTCCAGGCGTACTCCTTCGCGCCGAAGTAGCCGCGCAGGACGAGCCGTCCGCCGTCCGGGGAGAAGGCGCCGTCGGTCACCCACGGCACCTCGCCGACGCGCCGGAAGGTGTTCGTCCCCGACGCGGAGAGCTTCTCGGGGCCCGCGTACAGGCCGCCGCCGTCCTCGTTCTTGCTCGCGATGTACACCCGGCCGGTCTTCGGATGGACCATCAGGGCCTCGGCGTTGCGCGGCCCGTCGGCGTACTTCACGTCGTACTGCTCCGCCGCCACCTTCTGGTCCTTGAGCGTCTTCGGCTCGGGGAAGCGGTAGATCCAGACGTGGTCCCAGGAGCCGTCGAGGTTGTCGCCGATGTCGCCGACGTAGATGTCGCCGTCCGGGCCGACGGCGATGGCCTCCATGTCCCGGGGGGTGCCGACGCCCTGCATCGTCAGGGTCGCGACCGTCTCGCCCGTACGGGAGTCGATCCCGTAGATCAGGGGCGCGTCCTGGTCGTTGTGCGTCCAGTAGATCCCCGGGTGGGCCCGGCTCGCCGCGAGACCGCTGGACTCGGTGATCCGGGGGTCGGCGATCGTGAAGTCCCGGTCGGGCTCCTGCCCTTCGGCACGGGCATGACCGGCGGGGAGCAGCGCCAGGGCCACCGCCGCACCGAGGGCGCACAGAGCAGTTCGCATGGCACCAAGCCTGCCACGGCCCCGCGGAAACCTGCTTGACCTGCTCCGAAGCCCCTGCGATGGTCGCGCGCATGCCTACTCTCACCGCCCCCGACGGAACCCTGCTCGCGTACCACGCCTCCGGTTCCGGCGCCCCGCTGATCTGTCTGCCGGGCGGCCCCGTGCAGGACTCCGTCTACCTCGACGGGCTGTGCGGACTCGACGCCCGCCGCACGCTGATCCGCCTCGACCTGCGGGGCAGCGGCGCGTCCGCGGTGCCGGAGGACCCGTCCTCGTACCGCTGCGACCGGCTCGTGGAGGACGTCGAGGCGCTCCGGACCGCACTGGGCCTCGACACCGTCGACCTCCTGGGCCACTCGGCGGGCGCCAACCTGGCCGCGCTGTACACCGCCCGGTACCCGGAGCGGGTGGCCCGGCTCGTCCTGCTCACCCCGGGCACGGCGGCCGTCGGCCTCGACACGACGGGCGAGGAGCGGCTCGCGGCGGCGCGGCGGCCGTGGCGCGAGCAGGAGCCGTGGTTCGCGGAGGCGTACGCGGCGCTGGAGGAGCTCGCGGCGGGGCGCGGGTCGGCGGAGACCTTCCAGACGGTCGCCCCCTTCTTCCACGGGACGTGGGACGACGCGGCGCGCGAGCGGCATGCCGAGAGCCACCGGCAGCGGAACGGGGAGGCGGCGGGGGTCTACGGGAGCGAGGGCGCGTTCCGTCCGGAGGCGACCCGGGCGGCGCTCGCGGAGTTCGGACGGCCCGTGCTGGTCGTCGCCGGCGAGGGCGACGCGAACACCCCGGTGCCGACGGCCACCGCGTACGCGGAGCTGTTCCCGAAGGCCACGCTCGCGGTGCTGGCCGGGGGCGGACACTTCCCCTGGCACGACGACGCGGAGTGGCTCGTGAAGACCGTCGACTCCTTCCTGTCCCCGGGCGCCTGAGGAAGATCCGTGTCCCGGATCACGTCGCCGCGCCCGCGAGCGGTCCGCGATGATGTGACCATGCGTTTTCTGTTCGTCGGCGACAGCATGACCATCGGACGCGTCGGCGACTGGACCTGGCGCCACCGGATGTGGCAGCACCTGGAGGCGACGCTCCCCGGCGGGTACGAGATCGTCGGCCCCCGCACCGGGCTCTACGACCCGACGGCGCCCGACGAGCCGAACGGCGTCGAGGCCTACGCCGACCCCGCGTTCCCCGCCCCCGCCCGGCGCCATCTGGCCGGCTGGGGCGAGGGCTGGCTGCACATGGCGCCCGTGATCGGCGAGACCGTGACGGCCACGGGGGCGGACGTCCTGCTGATCTCCCTCGGCCTGATCGACCTCGGCTTCTACACGAACAGCGACCAGACCGAGGAGAACGTCCGCGCGTTCGTCGCGGCGGCCCGCGCCGCGAACCCGCACGTGCGGGCGGTGCTCCTGCCGGTCATCCCGAACGTCCGCGCCGAGTACGACGCCCCCTTCGCCGCCGAGTGCGAGCGCTTCAACGAGCTCCTCGGGAAGGCGGTCGCCGACCTGGACACCCCGGCCTCGCCGCTGCTCCTGGCGACGGTCCCGGAGTCGTACGACATCCACACGGACACCTACGACGGCACGCACCCGGGCGTGACCGGCGAACACAAACTGGCCGCCGCCTTCGCCACGGCGATGCACCAGGCCTGGGGCCTGGGCGGCCCCTACAGCTCCCTCTGAGGACGGCATGGAAGAGCAGTACACGGAAGGCCGGCGCGAACACCCCGCCGACGGCGCGGCGCTGAGCGTCGGCCACCACGACGCCGAACTCGACGCGCGCCTGGAGAGCGGCCTCGACGCGATCAACTTCCCCGCCACCGGCACCACCGCCGCCGACCAGGGCACGCTCTCGGTGAAGGCCGTCGACGAGGCCGGCGAGCTCATCGGCGGCCTGTCCGCCTGGACCTGGGGCGGACTGCTGGGCATCGAGATGCTCTGGGTCCGCGAGGACAGCCGCCGGGACGGCTGGGGCGCCAAGCTCCTCCGCGCCGCGGAGGAGGAGGCCCGGCGGCGCGGCTGCGACCGCGCCTCCGTGTCGTCGTTCACCTTCCAGGCACCGGACTTCTACCGGCGCCAGGGATACGTGGAGACGGGCCGGACGCTGGGCATCCCCGGCGGCGCCGAGGACGTCCACTTCCACAAGTCGCTGAACTGAGACGGGCCCCGGGCGCCGCGCGGCAAGGCGGCGCGGCACCCGGAGACGGGCCGCCCCCTCAGGGCGTCACCAGGCGAAGGCCTCCGGCGACGGCCCCGGGCCGGGGAAGATCTCGTCCAGGCCGGACAGGAGCTCCTCGCTCAGCTCCAGCTCCAGGGCGCGCAGCGCGCTCGTCAGCTGCTCGGGCGTGCGCGGGCCGACGATCGGGCCCGTCACCCCGGGCCGGGTGAGCAGCCAGGCGAGGGCCGTCTCGCCCGGCTCCAGGCCGTGCTTGTCGAGCAGGTCCTCGTAGGCCTGGAACTTCGCCCGGTTCGCCGGATCGGCGAGCGTGGCGGCCGCGCGGCCCTCGGTCCGGCGCTTGCCCTGCGCCTCCTTCTTCAGCACCCCGCCGAGCAGCCCGCCGTGGAGCGGCGACCACGGGATGACCCCGAGGCCGTACTCCTGAGCGGCCGGGATCACCTCCATCTCGGCGCGCCGCTCGTAGAGGTTGTAGAGGCACTGCTCGCTGACGAGCCCGACCGAGCCGCGCCGGGCGGCGGTCTCGTTGGCCTGGGCGATCTTGTAGCCGGGGAAGTTCGAGGAGCCGGCGTAGAGGACCTTGCCCTGCTGGATCAGGACGTCGACCGCCTGCCAGACCTCCTCGAAGGGGGTCGCGCGGTCGATGTGGTGGAACTGGTAGACGTCGATGTAGTCGGTGCCGAGCCGCTTGAGGCTGGCCTCGACCGCGCGGCGGATGTTGAGCGCCGAGAGCTTGTCGTGGTTGGGCCAGGCGTCGCCGTCGGCGGCCATGTTCCCGTACACCTTGGTGGCGAGGACGGTCCTGTCGCGGCGGCCGTCGCCCTTGGCGAACCAGGAGCCGATGATCGACTCCGTCCGCCCCTTGTTCTCGGCCCAGCCGTAGACGTTGGCCTTACCGAACAATCCATTTTGACGCCACGCTCTCAGGGTCCTAGCGTCGATCCCCAAGCGCCGCAGGGGATGGGGAGAGCAAATGGCAAGAGTCCTGGGAGTGGTCCGCCTGTCGAAGGTGTCGGACGAGACCACGTCGCCGGAGCGCCAGCGCCGATCAATTCAACGATGGGCCGACCAGGAAGGGCACGTCGTCGTCGGGTGGGTCGAGGACATCGACGTGTCGGGCGGTGTCGAGCCCTGGAAACGGCCCGAGTTCGGCAAGTGGCTGCCGTCCACCATCGGCAAAGAGGTCAGCTCGATCGAGCACCGGATCGCGATGGAGGAGTCCCGCGCCGCCGAGTACGACATCATCTGCGCGCTGAAGCTCGACCGCCTGTCGCGGCGCGTCCTGCACGTACACACCCTCGTGGAGTGGTGCGAGAAGCACGGCAAGGAGGTTGCCACCGTCGAGGACGGGATCAACCTGAACACGCAGATGGGCAAGCTGTTGTTCAGCCTGATCGCGTCATTCGCGGAAGGGGAGCTCGAAGCCATCAAGGCCCGGGCCAAGTCCTCGTACAACCACCTGGTGAAGGAGGGCCGCTGGCGCGGGGGCCGGATTCCCTATGGCTACCGGGCGGAGAAGCAGGACACCGGTGACGGCTGGCGGCTGGTCCCGGACGACTACGGAACGGACACCGCCGGGACACTGCGCGAGATCGTCCGTCGACTCATCGAGGGCGAGTCGGCGAACAGCATCGCCCAGTGGCTCAACGAGGACCCGACCAAGACCCCGGTGTCGCTCGACGCCCAGCTGATCAGGAACGGCAAGCCCCCGAAGGGTGGGCGGTGGACCGCCGCGAACACAGCCAAGGTGGTGCGCTCCCTGAACGTTCTCGGTCGGATGGAGGTGACGGAGGAAGTCGTCATCGACGGCAAGAAGACGAAGCGAACCCGCATCGTCCGTGACGCGGAAGGGCGTCCTCTCCAGCGGGCGGAGCCACTGATCACCCAGGAGGAGTGGGAGCTGGCGAACAAGAAGCTGGACGAGAACACCAGCAAACGCAACGGCAACAGGAAGGGCGGCTCTCCTCTTCTCAGGGTCGCGTTCTGCACCTGCGGTGAGCCCGCGTACCTCGGCCCGGGGCGGAACTGGCCGTACTACCGGTGCGCCTCGCGGACCACGCACAAGCCGTGCCCCACAGGCAGCAAGGGCATCGCGGCGCACGTCCTGGAGGGAGCGGTCGAAGAGGTCTTCCTGCGCGCGGCCGGCGATGTCGAGATCGTGCGGAAGGTCTTCCGCCCGGGTGTGGACTTCACACGGGACATCGAAGAGGTGAACCGCGCTCTGGCAGAACTCCGGGAGGACCGCGAAGCCGGTCTCTACTCCAGCGAGCTGGGCAAACAGGAGTACCGGGAGACGTACAAGCGGCTGGACGCGAGGCGGGAGCAACTCATGGCGCAGCCCACCCGCCCCGACACATGGGAAGAGATCCCGACGGGCGAAACCTACCGGGAACGCTGGGCGAAGCTTTCGACCCAGCACGAGAAGGGCAGGGAACTCCGGGCAGCCGGCATCAAGGCGGTCATCCACGCCGAGAAGATCCCGCCCATGACTGCCGTGCAGGCCATGTCTCCGGAGGGGCATGACAGCATGTGGCAGGAGGGGAAGGGCCGCGTGCAGATCCTCATCCCGATGGACTTCAAGCGCCGCGTGCGCGACCTGGCGGCGGTACACAGCGAAAGCTGACCGCCTCGCCGCCTTACGACAGGAGGGCCCCGCCCCGGGCCCTCCTTCGCTCTGTAGGATCCTGGCAGGTCGCCGCCGTCGCTCCCGACTGCACGAGACCGAGTCCAGGCGCGAAGCCTTGGGCGCCCTGTGAAGAGACTGGCCAGCCGTGGCCGGTCCACCCCTGCGAAGAAAGGGAGGCACATGTCCCGCCGTCCGGCGGGGGTCACTGGCGCACCTGTGTGTGCCTCACAGGAAGGAGCCACACTCGGTGGCTATCAGCTTCGGCCGTGACCGCCCGTGGGGCGGAGTCTCCCAGCATGAGTACCGGCGCATGGCACAGCACCCAGGACATCCCCTCGCCTACCGCGTGCACTTCGCCGCCCTCGGATGGGCCGAGCGGCGAGGGCACGCAAGCTTCGGCCCGGGCAAGCTGGCCGCGTTGCTGGGCAAGGAGGGCAAGTCCCTGTCCGACCAGAGCACCCGCAACGCGGTGGCCCGCGCTAAAGAGCTGGACCTTGTGTCACCCCGCTCCGGGGCCGCCTGCCTCGTGCTTCCGCCTCACCTGTTCCAGAAAGGCAAGGGCGCGCCGGTTCCCTGCCGACTCCATCAGGGCCGGTGAGCACACGCGGTACGTGTAGTCAGAGCACGTCTGGCGTGTACCGGCGGGGCACCTGACCTGCGGAATCGTTCACGTGCTCTCTTATCTGTTTGGCTTCAGGGGCAGTGCGGCCCCGGAAGGGGCCGACAGGAGCAAGCACGCAAGACCAAGGGGGCGCTGTCGCGCCCCGCAGCCACAGCCTTAAGGCTCTGTTCCTTGCAGCCTTCCGCCGCGGCCAGTAATGGCAGAGATGGACTCTGACCAGGTCATACGCTCCCGCCGTGAAAGTCTGTGGGCAGGACGGACGGACCCTGAAACCGTGGCGGAATCCCGGCTGCTAAGACATGGCGGTCGAGCAATGACCCTTCAGGAGGGCATACCCCACCCCTTCGACGCCAACGTGCTCAGCCGTCTGGGTCAGCGGTCCTCGCCGTTGCCGTGGAGGACGGCTTCGGCGATCTCGCGGACGCGGTCGAGAGTGATGCTTGTGCGCTGCTCGACCGCGAGGGGATGATCGGTGGGTTCGAGCTCGATGAAGGGGCGCTGGCCGACCGGGCGGGTGTGAGCGTTCGTCTTCAGGTTGGTGGTACCGGGCGAGTAGATCGGAAGTTCGGTGGTCAGCCAGCCGAAGTACGGCTTCTCGTCTTCGCGGCCGGGCGTGTTCCACATGTCGGCGGCCCGGGAGAAGTTGTCTCGGCTGAGGGAAACCCAGACCCCCCACGAGAACACCTCGTCACTGCCGATGACGGGTATCTCGATCACGCCAGCTCGGCCTGTCTCGTGCCGAGCCCTTTGCGCCGAAGCTCTCGGACGTCCCGCCACTCGGTGTTCGCCATCCTGGCGAGGGCGGAGACCTCGGCGACCAGTTCCGGCGGAGCGTCCAGCGCCCGCAAGATCTGCTCGACATCGACCAGGGACGGCCGTGTCCGGCCGTTCTCGATGCGAGACACCTTCGACTGGGACATGTTGCAGCGTGCTGCGAGCCGGTCCCCCGAGAGGCCGGCTCGCTTACGCAAGTCCCGAAGCAGTGAGGCGAGTTCGATACCGGAGTCGCCAAGCTGCTCAGCTTCGAACGTCACTCCGTCACGCGCTCCGCGTACTCCAGGAAGGGAACCGACTCGGCAACGGCGATGCGCTGCCACTCGATGAACGGCGCAAGGTCACCCTCGTACAGCTCCCGACTGATCTGCGTGCCGTCGCCCGCGTAGTGCATCAGGACGACGGTCGAGCGGTCGAACATCCAGAAGTCCTCGACGTCCGGCAACGGGTTGTCTCGCTCGGTCACGTCAAGGATGCGGACATCCTCCCCGGCGAGCACGTGCGGGGCGTAGTACCGCGAGAACTCGAAGCGCAGGTACTCGGAGAGCGGTCGTGTCAGGACGTGCACTCGCCCCTTGCTCCTGCCCTCCCCTCGCAGCCGCTTCAGGTCTTCCGTGTACGCGGACGAGTAGGCGTGCGGGTCGACGCGCTTGCCCGCCCGGAAGGCTTCGAGCTCTTCCGCCTCCTGCGGTACGAGGTACTGGGGCAGGGTCTCCAGTCGCCACGCTTCCGACCGGAAGCCCCGGAGCATCGCCCGCCACTCGTCACCATCCAAGAGCACGAACGGCCTCCCGGAGAACGCTCTCGGGGATCTCCACGAGCCCTTCCCCCTGCGGGGGAGTAAAGGCGTCGGACACGTCGCCCTGAACCACGATGGAGCCGGAAGCGGTGCGGTAGACGTTCGGGCAGTCGTCCTCTCCACACGTGCCGTTGCCGTTGCCGGTGAGCCGAGTCAGTTCTTCGCGCGCCATGCGGAACTCCCTTGACCTGTCGGCCCGGTCAGGCCGCCTGGGGCGACCGTACGGGGGCCGCTCGCAGCCGTCCATGCACGGACGTGACTCATGCGCGTTGTCGCATAAATGAGCGGCTGAGTGGTCGGCCCTTGCTTGGAGTGGGCTCGAAGCAGTTGGCTTGTGCCTCATGAAGTACACGCAGCTCGGACGCACCGGACTCAAGGTCAGTCGACTCGTCCTCGGGACGATGAACTTCGGCCCGCAGACAGACGAACCGACAAGCCACGGCATCCTGGATGCCGCGCTCGACGCAGGTCTGAACTTCGTAGACACGGCCAACGTGTATGGGTGGGGTGAGAACAAGGGCCGCACCGAGGAGATCATCGGGACGTGGTTCGCCCAGGGCGGTGGTCGGCGGGAGAAGACGGTCCTCGCCACGAAGGTCTACGGCTCCATGTCACGTGAGGGCGAGACCTGGCCCAACGAGGACCGGCTGTCGGCCTTGAACATCCGGCGGGCCGTCGACGCCAGCCTCAAGCGGCTCGGTACCGACTACATCGATCTGTACCAGTTCCACCACGTCGACCGCGCCACTCCCTTCGAGGAGATCTGGCAGGCCGTCGACGTGCTGATCCAGCAGGGGAAGATCCTGTACGCGGGCTCCTCGAACTTCCCCGGGTACAAGATCGCCCAGGCCAACGAGACCGCCGCCCGGCGCGGCATGGTCGGCCTGGTCAGTGAGCAGTGCCTGTACAACCTCTACGAGCGGCGCGCGGAGATGGAGGTGATCCCGGCCGCGCAGGACTACGGCCTCGGGGTCATCCCCTGGTCCCCGCTGCACGGCGGCCTGCTCGGCGGCGTCCTGAAGAAGGAGGCCGGGGGCAAGCGGCGTACGGAGGGCCGCGCGGCAGAAACGCTCGCCGACCCGACCGTGCGGGCGAAGTTCCAGGCGTACGAGGACCTGCTCGACAAGCACGGCCTGGAGCCCGGCGAAGTCGGGCTGGCATGGCTGCTGACCCGGCCCGGCGTCACCGGCCCGATCGTCGGCCCCCGCACGGTGGAGCAGCTGGAGAGCGCGTTGCGCGCCCTGGAGCTGGAGCTGAGTGACGAACTTCTGACTGGTCTGGACGAGATCTTCCCCGGCCCGGGGCCGTCGCCGGAGGCCTTTGCCTGGTGATCGAGTAGCGGCTGGAAGCACGGCCGTCACCTGCTACTCCATGAAGGTCAAGCCAACTGCTTCGAGTCCGCTCGAAGCAAGGAGATTCCCACGGAGGAAGGCGGACGGTGCGTCCTTATTGTCCGGTCACCGACGCCACCGCGATGATCGCGAACATCAGTACGAGCACGCCGGCCATGATTCGGTTACGGGTCTTCGGGTCCACGCATCGAGGTTAACCCGACCGCGCCTCTCCCCCTTCAAGGGGCCAGGTGTCGAGCGTCTCGTACCGGGGCTGCTCGCCCCGGACCCCGCTCACCGGCAGGAGCGAGCGGACGAGCGCCAGCTCGCCCACCCGCCAGCGGCGGCCCTCGAAGGAGTGGAGCTCGTCGAGGAACGGCCGGAGGTCCGTGTCGTCCGTCCGCGCGCGGGCGAGCGTCAGGTGCGCCTGGTAGCGGCGGTGCTCCTCCATCGCGACCCCGGCCCGGCGCGCGGCGGCGTCGGCCCGCTCGGCCAGCAGCCGCAGCTCGTCCAGGTCCCCGGCGACACCCGTCCACAGGGCGCGGCGGCCGAAGTGGCCCCCGCCGTGGAGGCGGAGCGGGAACGGCGGGGTGCGGTGCGCGGCCCGGGCGAGCCGGACCCGCAGCTCGGGCAGCAGCTCCTCGTCGACCTCGCCCATGAAGGCGAGCGTGAGGTGCCAGCCGGGCCGCGAGGTCCAGCGCAGCCGGTCGGCCCCGGGCAGCCCGTGCAGCCGGTCGGTGACGTGTCCGAGCTCGACGAGCTGCTCGGCGGGTGGCAGGACGGCGGCGAAAAGCCTCATGGGAGGAGTCTGGCAGGCAGCGGCTAGCCTCTGTGGGATGAAGATCAGGAAGGGCGGGGCGGAGGACCTCCCCGCGATAGTCGACGTGCTCGACAGCGCCGTGGTGTGGCTCAACGGCAAGGGGATCACCGCCCAGTGGGGCACGGAGCCGTTCTCGGCCCGCCCGGCGGCGGTGCAGCAGGTCGCGGACACCGTGGCCGAGGGCGATCTGTGGATCGCCGAGATCGACGGCGTACCGGCGGGCACGATGACGCTGACCCCGCACCCGGGCAAGCACGTGCCGTCGGCGGACGAGCCCGAGGTGTACGTGCGCCTGCTGGCGACCGACGCGCGGTTCCACGGGCACGGGGTGGGGGCGGCGCTCCTCGCCCACGCGGCGGAGGAGACCCGGCGACAGGGGGTGTCGCTGCTGCGGGTGGACTGCTTCGCGGGCAGCGAGGGCCGCCTGATCGCGTACTACGAGGGCCGGGGCTTCACCCGGACGGAGACGTTCCAGGTCGGGGACTGGCAGGGCCAGGTGCTGGAGCGGCGGGTCTGAGGGGTCCGCGGACCCGCCGCTCCGCGGCGGGTCAGACGGTGAAGTACCCGGCGTCCAGGCCGACCCAGCCGGTGAACGCGCGCTCGTCGAAGATGCGCAGCTGGCCGTCGGCGGTGACCTCGAAGCGGGTGGTGAGGGATCCGGTGATGTCGCCGGAGCCGGTCGTCGTGCCCACCAGGCTCTGGGTGCGGCTGGGGCGGAGGTGCGCCGGGAGCGTGAGGATCGTCTCGCCGCTGGCCCACCGGACCGTGGTGTCGACGTGGCTCACCCGCAGGTGGATGTCGACGCGGTCGCCCGACTGACGGTACTGCGGGAGGTAGCTGTCGCTCGCGGTGTAGACGTTCCTGTCGAACGCGAGGGGGATCCACGCAGTGGTGCTGGTGATGCCGTAGAGGGCCATGAGTCGGTTCTCCTGGGTAGCGAAGCCGAAGACGAGCTGCGGCTGCCCGTCAGGCGTTCGGCGGACGGTGATGGCTTCGGTCTCGCGGTGGTTCAGTTCGAGGGCGGTGGTGTTGAAGATCCGCTCGATCACCACTCCCGCGTTGACGTCGTAGACGGTCCACCAGGAGTTGCCCGGGCTCGGGTTGGCGGCGCTGTAGGCGTCGCCCGCGTTCTGGTAGACGAAGTTCCCGTACAGGCACCAGGACTGGGTGCTGTGCTTGACCGGGAAGCGGTGCTGCGGGGTGAAGTCGCGGCTCTTGAAGGCGGCGAGGTCGTAGACGCGGTACTCCGCGGTGCCGGACGTGACCTGGCGTACCGCGATGCGGCCGTGGTCGAGGTCCAGGGACGGGGTGACTCCGGAGGTTCCCGGGACCGGGTCGAAGACCTCGACGAGCTCGCTGCCCGCGTCGACGATGGCATCGGCCTGGAACGCGATCCGGCCGATGTGCTTGCCGTGGGCGTTGCTGCCGAGGGCCGCGCGGTCCGCGTCGGTCTCCAGCCAGAGCCAGGCGGTGCCGTCGACGTGCTCGACGCCGAGTCCGGCGCCGTGGCCGAAGCCCCTCAGGTGCATGACGGCGAGGACGGTGCCGTCGGGCGCGACCTGGTTGACGCACAGATCGCCCCGCGCGTCGCGCTCCGCGCGGGACAGGACGACGGTCTCGTCCCGGAGCAGATGGCTGCCGGGCATGCCCTGCACGGCGTAGGCCAGCCCGGTGACCGGATCGAAGGCGACCTGCTGGTGCACCCTCTTGTGGTTGAGCGGGATCTCCTTGCCGAGCAGGTCGACAGGAGCGGACTTCAGGTCGAACCTGTGCGCGTCGGGCAGGCCGCCGGTCGGCGGGTTCGCGGCGACGGGCACCGTCGCGGGCGCGGCCTGAGGCGCTGCCTGAGGTGCGGCGGACGCCTCGGCGGCTCCCACGGAGGCGAGGACCGGAGCCGCCGCGATCGCGGTCAGGAGGCTACGGCGGCTCAGCGACATGACGCGGCTCCGTTTCCTCGCGGAGACGGCCTGTGGGCAGAACGTATGGACATGGGCGTGCAAGCCCCCCTTTCAAGATCAAACACCTGCACGGTGCCGTGATCTTCGCACACGGGTGCGAGGGATCGAGGGGGAAATTCGGGGGCCGAGGGGAGGTCCGGGGCGGAGGGAGAAACTCCGGAAATGCGGAGGTCACGCCTCCGCCCCGGCCCCCGAAAGGCGGAGCTTCCGGCTCCGCCCCGGACCGGAAAGGCGGAGGCTCATCCCCCGCCCCCGCCCCCGCCCCCGCCCCCGCCCGTCAGGCCGCAGTCGCCAGCCGTTCGCGGGCCACGAAGCGGACCTGCGGGTGGCCGTGGCGCCAGCCGAAGGCCATGCGCAGGCCGCCGACCCTCGCCAGGATCAGGCCGATGACACCCGCCGCCGCCAGCGAGATCACGCCGCCCGTCGCGAAGCCGACGCGGGCGCCGTACGTGTCGGTGACCCAGCCGAGGAGCGGCGCTCCGATCGGCGTGCCGCCCGCGAAGACCATCATGTAGAGGCTCATCACACGACCCCGCATCGCCGGGTCGGTCGCCATCTGGACGGCCGAGTTCGCCGTGATGTTGACCGTGAGGCCGATCATGCCGATCGGCACGAGCAGCAGCGCGAACAGCCAGAACGCCGGCGACAGCGCCGCCGCGATCTCCAGCACGCCGAAGACCGCCGCCGCGATCACCAGCATCCGCAGCCGGGTCGAGCCCCGGCGCGCCGCGGCGAGGGCGCCCACGAGGGAGCCGGCCGCCATCAGGGTGTTCAGGAAGCCGTACGTACCGGCGCCGACGTGGAAGACCTCCTCCGAGAAGGCCGTCAGCCAGATCGGGAAGTTGAACCCGAAGGTGCCGATGAAGCCCACGAGGACGATCGGCCAGATCAGGTCGGGGCGCCCGGCCACGTACCGCAGGCCCTCCCGGAGCTGGCCCTTGCCGCGCGGGGCGCGCTCCACCCTGTGGAGCTCGCTCGTCCGCATGAGCAGGAGGCTCACGAGGGGGGCGAGGAACGACAGGCCGTTGAGGAGGAAGGCCCAGCCGCTGCCGACTCCGGCGATCAGCACACCGGCGACGGCGGGGCCGACGAGCCGCGCGGACTGGAAGTTCGCGGAGTTGAGCGAGACGGCGTTGCGGAGGTGCTTCGGGCCGACCATCTCGGCGACGTACGCCTGCCGGGCCGGGTTGTCGACGACGGTCACCATGCCGAGGAGGAAGGCGATCAGGTAGACGTGCCAGACCTGGACGGAGCCGGAGAGCGTGAGGACGGCGAGCGCGAGGCCGCAGAGCCCGAGGGCCGCCTGGCTGACGAGGAGCAGGTTCCGCTTCGGGTAGCGGTCGGCTATGACGCCGCCGTACAGGCCGAAGAGCAGCATCGGCAGGAACTGCAGGGCGGTGGTGATGCCGACGGCGGCGGCCGAGCCGGTGAGGCTCAGGACCAGCCAGTCCTGGGTGATGCGGGCCATCCACGTACCGGTGTTGGAGACGATCGCTCCGGTGAAGAACAGCCGGTAGTTGCGGATTCTGAGCGAGGAGAAGGTTTCCCCCCGCCCACGGGTCTTGAGGGTGGGTTGATGGACGGGTGCGGAGTCTGCTCCGGGTCCCGTACTCAAAGTGCGTTCGCCTCCTCGGCTGCGGGTCTACAGATGGGCGAGCTTCTCCAGGACGGGGGCGGCGGCGCGCAGCTTGGCCCATTCGTCCTCGTCCAGACCCTCGGCGAGGGTGGCCAGCCAGGCGTTCCGCTTGCGGCGGGACTCTTCGAGCATGGCCTCGGCCTGCTCGGTCTGGCGGACCACCTTCTGGCGGCGGTCGTCGGGGTGCGGCTCCAGCCGGACCAGTCCCTTGGCTTCGAGCAGCGCGACGATGCGGGTCATCGACGGAGGCTGGACGTGCTCCTTGCGGGCCAGCTCACCGGGGGTGGCGGAACCGCAGAGCTTCAGGGTGCCGAGCACCGACATCTCGGTCGGGCTCAGCGACTCGTCGACCCGCTGGTGCTTGAGCCGGCGGCTCAGTCGCATGACGGAGGAGCGGAGCGCGTTCACGGCCGCGGCGTCGTCGGCGGTGCCGTGGGACAGGTCTGGCATGTTTGTTAGCCTAACTCATTACTCTGTCTAAATACCAACGGAAACGCGCCGACGTCGCACGGATCACAGCCGTCACACCGGCGATCCGGAGTGAACCGGACGCGCCCGGATCACGCTTCCGCATCCATGTATCACCCAAACGAGTGAGTCGGATCCGGAAAGTGACGCAAAGAGCCACCGGGTGCCCCGACCCTGAACGGCATGGGATCGACAGTGCTCAGCCTGCGCATCGACGGTGAGCTGCTCGACCGGCTCAGAAGTCACGCCGCGAAAAGAGGAATGAGCGTCCAGGACTATGTCGTCCGGACGCTCATTCGCGAGGATTTCGACGAGCGGTTCAAGACCGCCGTCGACGAGACGGAGAGGTTCTACGGGGCGGCCGACGGAACGGCCGGCGACGACGAGGCGGCCGGCCCTGCGGCCGCCTCGCCCCGCGATCACGTGAGGCCGAGCGCCGGCATCGCGTAGTAGAAGACGAAGACCGCCGACACGACGTACATGGCCACCGGGACCTCACGGCCCCGACCGGCCGCCAGGCGCAGCACGCTGAAGGCGATGAAGCCGATGCCGATGCCGTTCGTGATCGAGTACGTGAACGGCATCATCACCATCGCCAGGAACGCCGGCACCGCGATCGTGTAGTCGCTCCAGTCGATGTCCTTGATCGAACCCGCCAGGATGAGGAAGCCGACCGCGAGCAGCGCGGGCGTGGCCGCCTGGGACGGGACCATCGTGGCGAGTGGCGTGAGGAACAGCGCGACCGAGAAGAGACCGCCGGTCACGACCGAGGCGAGGCCCGTCCGCGCGCCCTCGCCGACGCCCGCCGTGGACTCCACGAAGCAGGTGGTGGCGGAGGACGAGGTCGCGCCGCCGGAGGCGACGGCCAGGCCGTCGACGAGCAGGACCTTGTTGATGCCCGGGAAGTTGCCGTCCTTGTCGATCAGCTTGGCCTCGTCGCCGACACCGAGGATCGTGCCCATCGCGTCGAAGAAGCAGGACAGCAGCACGGTGAAGACGAAGAGGACGCCGGTCAGCAGACCGACCTTCTCGAAGCCGCCGAAGAGGCTGACCTCGCCGACCAGGCCGAAGTCGGGGGAGGCGACGGGGTTGCCCGGCCACTTCGGGGTGGTGAGGCCCCAGGAGGGGACGGTCGCGACGGCGTTGATCACCATGGCGACGATCGTCATGACGACGATCGAGATGAGGATCGCGCCCGGCACCTTGCGGATGATCAGGGCGAGGGTGAGCAGGGTGCCCAGGACGAAGACGAGGACCGGCCAGCCGGTGAGGTGCCCGTCGCCGCCCAGCTGGAGCGGGACGGTGGTGTGCGCGGCGTCGGGGATGCGGGAGACGAAGCCCGAGTCGACGAGGCCGATGAGCATGATGAAGAGGCCGATGCCGATCGCGATGCCCTTGCGCAGGCCGACCGGGACGGCGTTCATGACGCGCTCGCGCAGACCGGTCGCGACGAGCAGCATCACGACGACGCCGGCGAGGACGACCATGCCCATGGCGTCGGGCCAGGACATCTTGGGCGCGAGCTGGAGCGCGACGACCGTGTTGACGCCGAGGCCGGCGGCGAGGGCGATCGGGACGTTGCCGATGACGCCCATGAGGAGCGTCGAGAAGGCGGCCGTGAGGACGGTCGCCGTGACGAGCTGACCGCTGTCGAGCTGGTTCCCGTACATGTCCTTGGCACTGCCGAGGATGATCGGGTTCAGCACGATGATGTAGGCCATCGCGAAGAAGGTGGCGAAGCCGCCCCGGACCTCGCGGGCGACGGTCGAACCGCGCTCCGAGATCCTGAAGAAGCGGTCGAGGCCCGAGTCCGGCTGCGGGGAACCGGCGGGCTCGGGGGACGTGGCCTTGGCGGTGGCCGTGGTGCTCATGGGGTTCCTCATCGGGAGACTCGTGCCCTCGCTCGGCGGTTCATGCGTTCGTACGTTCGCACGAGAGAAACGCGCCGGAGGCAAACCGTTTCAGTATGAACACATGAACGAGAGGGAGTCCATCTCCGCGCGTAGACCAGGCGTGGGTGCGAATTCCTGCCACCTAGACTGGGTCCATGGCGAAGTGGACACCGAAGCACGAGGCACCCGAGCCCCTCGAAGGGCCGGTCGTCGCCACCATCACCGGCGGCACGATCATCTGGTTCGTGCTCTTCCTCGTCCAGGTCCCCTTCTACGGCTGGTTCGACGACCGGGACCTGACCTGGTGGGTGTGGACCTGCCTCGCGGGAGCGGGCCTGGGCCTGATCGGCATCTGGTACGTACGGGGCAGGGACGCGGCACTGAAGCGGCACGCGGCGGCGCAGGCGGCAGAGGCGGAGGCGGCCACGGCCGGGACGGGGACCACGGAGCCCCGCACCCCCTGACCGCACCCTTCCGCGTAGCACCAGGGAACGATTCCGACCGTTTTCGGTCCTCCTCCGGTCTGATCTTCTCCCTCCTCGGCAGGTGAACGACCCATTCCGGTCGTACCGTCGAAAACATGACTCAGCGGGCGAAGATCGACACGGGCGGCAGCGAGACCGAGGCGGTGGAACCACCCGTCGTGCACCGCCCGGCCGGGCTCACCTCCGCCGAGGTCGCCGAGCGGGTCGCGCGCGGCGAGGTCAACGACGTACCCGTACGCAGCTCCCGCTCCACCGTCGACATCGTCCGCGCGAACGTCTTCACCCGCTTCAACGCCATCATCGGCGTGCTGTGGGTGATCATGTTCTTCGTCGCGCCGATCCAGGACAGCCTCTTCGGCTTCGTGATCATCGCCAACACCGGCATCGGCATCATCCAGGAGCTCCGCGCCAAGAAGACCCTCGACGGGCTCGCGGTCATCGGCGAGGCGAAACCGACCGTCCGCCGCGACGGGACCGCCGCCGAACTCTCCACCTCCGAGATCGTCCTCGGCGACCTCATCGAGCTGGGACCCGGCGACAAGGTCGTCGTCGACGGCGTCGTCGCCGAGGCCGACAGCCTGGAGATCGACGAGTCACTCCTCACCGGCGAGGCCGACCCGGTGGTGAAGAAACCCGGCGACCGGATGATGTCCGGCTCGTTCGTCGTCGCCGGCGGCGGCGCGTTCACCGCCACCAAGGTCGGCCGCGAGGCCTACGCGGCCCAGCTCGCCGAGGAGGCCTCCCGCTTCACCCTCGTCCACTCCGAGCTGCGCAGCGGCATCTCCACGATCCTCAAGTACGTGACGTGGATGATGGTCCCGACCGCGATCGGGCTGATCATCAGCCAGCTCGTCGTCAAGGACAACGACCTCAAGAACTCGATCGCCCGCACGGTCGGCGGCATCGTCCCGATGATCCCCGAGGGCCTCGTGCTCCTCACCTCCGTGGCCTTCGCGATCGGCGTGATCCGCCTCGGCCGCAAACAGTGCCTCGTCCAGGAGCTCCCCGCCATCGAGGGCCTGGCCCGCGTCGACGTCGTCTGCCTCGACAAGACGGGCACACTCACCGAGGGCGGCATGGACGTCACGGAGCTGCGCCCCCTCCACGGCAGCGACGAGACGTACGTACGCAAGGTGCTCGGCGCCCTCGGCGAGTCCGACCCCCGCCCGAACGCCTCCCTCCAGGCGATCATCGACGCCTACCCGGACTCGGTGGACTGGCGCTGCACGGAGTCGCTCCCCTTCTCCTCGGCACGCAAGTACAGCGGCGCCGCGTTCAGCGAGGGCAACGGCGAGGACTCGACCTGGCTGCTCGGCGCCCCCGACGTCCTGCTCCCCGCCGGGGACGCGACCCTCGCCGAGATCGACCACCTCAACGAGCAGGGCCTGCGGGTCCTCCTCCTCGCCCGTACGAGGCACGAGCTCGACTCCCCCCGGGTCGCCACCGACGCCCGCCCGACGGCCCTCGTCGTCCTGGAGCAGCGGCTGCGCCCCGACGCGTCCGACACCCTCGCGTACTTCGCCGACCAGAACGTCGCCACGAAGATCATCTCCGGTGACAACGCGGTCTCGGTCGGCGCCGTGGCCGGGAAGCTCGACATGCCCGGCGCCGAGAACACGGTGGACGCCCGCACCCTCCCCGCCGACCGGGAGGAGATGGCGAAGGTCCTGGACGCGAACGGCGTCTTCGGCCGGGTCTCCCCGCAGCAGAAGCGGGACATGGTGGCCGCGCTCCAGTCCCACGGCCACACGGTCGCGATGACGGGCGACGGCGTCAACGACGTCCTGGCCCTGAAGGACGCCGACATCGGCGTCTCCATGGGCTCGGGCTCGGAGGCGACGAGGGCGGTGGCCCAGATCGTGCTCCTGAACAACAGCTTCGCGACGCTCCCGTCGGTGGTGGCGGAGGGCCGCCGGGTCATCGGCAACATCACACGCGTCGCGACCCTCTTCCTCACCAAGACGGTCTACTCGGTCCTCCTGGCCGTCCTGGTGGTCTGCTCACAGGTGGAGTACCCCTTCCTCCCCCGCCACCTCACCCTGCTCTCCACCCTCACGATCGGCGTCCCTGCCTTCTTCCTGGCGCTCGCCCCGAACAAGGAACGCGCGAAACCGCACTTCGTCCGCCGGGTGATGCGGTACGCGATCCCCGGCGGCGTCATCGCGGCGGCGGCCACCTTCACCACGTACCTCCTCGCCCGCCACCACTACAGCGGCGAGGGCGCCCTGGAGGCGGAGACCAGCGCGGCCACCCTCACGCTCTTCCTCGTCTCCATGTGGGTCCTCGCGATCATCGCCCGCCCCTACACGTGGTGGCGCGTCACCCTGGTCGCCACGATGGCCGGCGCGTTCCTCCTCGTCCTCGTCGTCCCCTGGCTCCAGGACTTCTTCGCCCTGAAACTGGTCGGCACGACGATGCCCTGGGCAGCGGTCGCGATCGCCGCGGTGGGCGCGGCCCTCCTGGAGGTGGCGTACCGCTGGGTGCCCCGGAGGTTTCCGGCCTGACGCCAGCCCGGGCGGTCAGTCACCGCCGGGTCGCCACGACCGGGCCTGCCGGACGGCGACATGCGAGGCCCAGACCCACAGGAGCACGCTGACGGCGAGGACGACGCCGGTCGCCGACAGGATCACGCCTGCGGTGATGTGCGACGCGTCGCCGCCGGTGATCGGCGCCGCGAGGACGGCCGCGACCCCGGTACCCGCCGTTCCGGCGAGGGCCAGCGGGGCGAGGACCGCCCACGCCGCACTCGTACGGAAGACCCGCAGCCCGCCGGTGAGCACGGACAGGGGCGCGAGCGCCCGCCCGTGGCGAAGGAACTCCGCCACGGCGCCGAGCCCGGCGGTCGCGGCGAGCACCGCGATCCCGGCCAGCCCGAACAGGACGCTCCACCGCCCCTGGTCGCGGTTGGCGGCGCCCGCGGTGAGATCGCCCTCCTGCGGACCCCAGAAGGCCGCGCCGCGCGGGAACGCCTCGTGCGACAGCCGCTTGAGGACGGGCACGGACAGGGGCTGCCCGTCCGGCCGTACGAGGACGAGCCTCGACTCCTCGCCGTCGGCGGAGGCGGCGGCGCGTTCCGCCAGCGTCCCGGCGTCGGCGCGTCGGATCAGCAGCGCCGCATCCTCGTACGGGGTCCACCGGAACAGCTCGACCAGGCCCGATCCCGTCGGGAACCCGTCGAGGCGCGCCTCGCGAGCCGGACAGGGGAGGCGCAGGGCGATCAGGGCGGGACAGTCGCCGTCCAGGGTCACGGACGTGGTGGCGCCGCGGTAGCCGCTGCGGGGGGCCAGCAGCACCGCCTCGGTCCCGGGAGCACGGCCCGGGCGGGCCGCCCCGACTGCACTGTCCGCGCCGTGCGCGCCGTCCGCGCTGTTCGTACCGTCCGCACCGTCCGCGCCGTCCGCGCCGTCGAGGAAGGAGGCCACGGCGGCCGCCGACACGTCACCGCGCGGAGCCACACTGAGGACGCTGCGGTCCATCCGGTCGGCCGCTCGGCCCGCCTCGGCCGCCTGCCCGCCGAAGATCCCCTGCCACGCGACGGCCTGCATGAGCACGATGAGCGCCACCGAGATCCCGGAGACGAGCCGGGCCGTCGCACCGGGGTGCGCACTCGCACGACGCCCCGCCACCAGCGTCCCGGGCAGGTCGTGCGCCCGGGCACGGCGGGTGAGCAGACGTCCGGCGCCGGCGGTGACGGTCGCGAGCGCGGCGGGCAGGGTCAGGACCGTCCCGGCGATGCCCGTCCAGCTGGCGGCCATGCGCGACACGGGATCCGGCGCGAACCCGGGGCCGTACGCCGCGAGGAGGATCCACACCGGGCACAGCACGGCCAGCCGGGGAAGCCAGGAGCCGCGGGACGTGCCGCGCGGCCGGGTCCCGGACGCGCCCCGGCGCGGCGCGAGGTCCGCGACCACGACGGCGGCCGACACCAGCAGAAGCGCCGCGAGGGGTACGAGGCCGGCGGCGGTCCAGCCGAAGTGCCGGAGGTACGAGGAGGAGAGGAGGTAGTCGGTGTAGGGGATGCGTACGTCGCCCACGAGGGCCGCGCCGATCACCGCGGCGCCCGCCACCGCGCCGAGCACGGCCGCGGGCCCTGCCTCGCCGACGGCGATCAGGGCGCGGTCCCGGCGCCGGCCGCCGAGTGCGGTGACGAGCGCGGTCCTGCGGTCCCTGGTGTGCGCGCCGGTGCGTGCCGCCACGACCAGCAGGACGGCGGCCGGGAGGACGAGGAGGCCGCAGACGACGGCCTGGAACATCCACTCGTCCTTGTCGTTTCCCTGACCGAAGCCCACGTCCCGGTCGAATCCGGCGCGTGCGGCCCCCGCCGGACCGAAGCCGGTGACGAGCTCGGCGTCCCGCTCCCCGGCCAGACCGTCGCGCGGACGGACGTAGGCGAGCCATTCGGACGGCTCGTCCAGTCCTTCCTCGCCGATCGTCCCGGCCAGTCGGCCGTAGCGGTGGTCGATGCCCTCGTCGGCGCCCGCCCTGCGGAGTTCGGGCGACAGGAAGACCTCGCCCGGCTCGGGCCAGCGGTCGAGCCCGGGAGGCAGCGGCGCGTCCCCCCGGTGCGGAGCCATGTACACGAGGGGAAAGGACCGTTCGCCGTCGAGCGTGTCGGAATGCACGAGCCAGGCCGTCACGTCGGCCGCCCGCGCCCCGCCCTCCTCCGCGGCCATCCACGCGGCCCTGCCCGCCCGGCGCTCCTCCTTGCCCGCGTACACGGCGTGGACGGCGACGAGACTCCCCAGGCCGAGCGCGAGGACCAGTGCCGCCAGGAACAGCGCGACGAACCGCACGCCTCCCGCCTCGGTGCGCCGGCCGGCGACACGTCCGACGGCGAGGAGCCGGCGCGCGAGCACCAGGGCGTCCTTGACGGCGGTCATGCGGAGGCGCCGGAGTGGGCCGGCACCAAGGTGCCCGCCTCCAGCCGCAGATGGCGGTCGGCCCGTGCGGCGATCCCCGGATCATGGGTCACGACGAGCAGCCCGCACGCGTACCGGCGGGGCAGGCCGAAGAGCAACTCGGCGGTACGGTCCCGGGTTTCCGTGTCGAGGGCGCCGGTCGGCTCGTCGGCGAGCAGCAGGGCGGGCTCGTTGATCAGGGCGCGGGCGACCGCGGTCCGCTGCCGCTCACCACCGGACAGCTCCTCGCTCGTCGCCGCCCGCGGCACGCCGAGCTCGTCGAGGAGCCGCTGCGCCCGGTCCCGCGCGCCACGGCGCCCGGCACGGGCCAGGAGCGAGGCGAGGACGACGTTGTCCAGCGGGCTCAGTTCGGGAAGCAGCTCCCCGAACTGAAAGACCATTCCCAACGACCGGGCGCGCAGTTCGGCGAGACGGGCGGGCCGCAGCCCGACGATGTCGGTGCCGGTGACCCTCACCGAGCCCGCCGCCGGTTCGACCAGTCCCAGGACGCAGGACAGGAGCGTGCTCTTCCCCGACCCGCTGGGCCCGGTCACCGCGACGGATTCACCGGCCCGCAGCGTGAGGGACAGACCGCGGAACAACTCCCGCGCGCCGAGGGAGTGCGTGAGCCCCTCGATCTCCAGAACGGGACCAGCGGTTACCGAATCAAGCTCCGAACCCACTCGCGCACCCTCTCGTGCCGGCCTCACGCCCGGTGGCGCGGACGGAATTCGTCACGCTCGCAGCGCCGCACGGGCTCGGCAAGGAATCCCGTGAATTTCCGTCATATCGCCGCTCACGGCGCGGTAATCACCCGCCTCACACCCGGCAGTCGACACAGACGGCGTCGGGGTCACTGCTGCGGATCGCCCGGTCACACCCGTCGCAGTTCATCAGCGGCGCGAGTCCGTCGGCCGCCGAGGGTGGTGGCGGTCCGGCGGGCAGGCGGGGTGGGCGGAGGGTGGAGAGGCGGTACTCCAGGAATCTGCCGGGGTGGTGGATGGGTACGTGGGAGGGCGGCAGGGCCGCCGTGAGCGTACGGACGATCTGCGCCGGGGTCGCGTCGAGCGCCAGCCACTCGTCGACGGCGGGCGCGAGCCGCAGGACCTCCCGCCAGGGCAGCAGCAGCCGGGAGTCGACGGTCCGCAGCCGGGCGAGCAGGTCGGCGGCGGGGCCGGGGAGGTCGGGGGGCGGCGGGGCGGGGAGGGCGCGTACGGGTACGGGCCCCTGTTCCTGGGCGCGAGCCGGCACGGGCCCCCGTCCTGGGCGCGAGCCGGCACGGGCCCCCGTCCTCGGCGCGAGCCGGTACGGGCCCCCCGTCCTCGGCGCGAGCCGGTACGGACCCGACGCCGGGGCCGGGCTCTTGATCAGGGTCGGGGTCGGGATCGCCCCCGGGCGCGGCCGGGGCCTGCGCCTGCGCCCGCCGGGTCCGTGAGCCGCCGCAGCCGGGCTTGTCGTACGACAGGGTCCGCGTGGCGAACCGGCCACCGCCGAGGGGCACCCGCCGACGCTCCAAGTAGCCTTCCGCGACCAGCTCGTTGAGGGCGCGGCGGATGGTGATCTCGCCTTCCGTGAAGCGGTTGGTGAGGGTCTTCACGGTGACGTCGGCGCCGTCGGGCAGCGACTGGATGTACACACCGAGCCCGATCGACACGGCGGAGAGGGACGGGTGCTGGGCGAGGTGGTTGCCGACGACCGTGAACCGGTCGGCGTGCCGGAACCGCACCCGGATCACCCCGGAGCGGGGCGCGTCGGCGGGAATCTCGATGCCCCGCGGCCCGCCGGCACCCCCGCCCCGGCCACGCGGGCCGTCGGCGAAATCGGCGAGCGGACTGTCGGAGGGCGGTGCGAGGATGGCGGTATGGCCAAGGAATTTCAGGTGACGTTCGATTGTGCCGATCCGGCTGCGCTGGCCGCCTTCTGGGCGGAGGCGCTGGAGTACCAGGTGCAGCCGCCGCCCGAGGGCTTCGCCGACTGGGCCGCCGCTCTGACGGCGTGGGGTGTGCCGCCCGAGCAGCACAACAGCCGGTCGGCCATCTCGGACCCGGACGGCAAGGGGCCGCGGGTGTTCTTCCAGAAGGTCCCGGAAGGGAAGACCGTCAAGAACCGGGTGCATCTCGACGTGCGGTCCGCCCCCGGGCTGAAGGGGGACGCGCGGATGGAGGCGCTGGAGGTGGAGGCCGCCCGGCTGGAGGCCCTCGGGGCCAAGCGGCTGTACCGGCTCGAACCCGACGGCATCGACGAGGGGATCATCGTGATGGGCGACCCCGAGGGGAACGAGTTCTGCCTGGACTGAGGGCGGGGAACGAAACGCGCGTGGGGCCCCGGCATCACCCAGGGCCCCACGCGAAAGCCCCCACCGCGGTTTGAGTAGCGCTACTCAGGTGCCAGGGGTCGGCCCCGCCGGACGATGGGCCCGGCGCCGAAGCGGCGCGACCGAACCGTCCAGGAGGAACCGACCCATGCGAGACAACCGCCCCCGCGGAGTCGTCCGGCTCACGTTCGCCAACCCCGTCTCGCTCGTCTACCTGGCGGTCGCGGCTTCGCTTCCCCTGCTGGTCAGCCCGTGGACCGAGGGCCAGGCCTTCGCGGACGTCTGGTTCGCCATGGTCACCGCGCCCAGCAGCCTGCTTCTGCTTCTGCCAGACGCGATGACCGGTCTCTCGGGCTGGGCGACCGCGTACCACTACACGGCGCTGGTCCTCTCCGCGCTGATCAACGCCTTCCTCCTCGGCCTTGCCTACCGGGCCCTTCGGGGGAACCCGGCACGGCAGGGCCTCACCGCCTGACCGCTCAGTCGAACCAGCGGTCCCGCGCCAGCTCGGCCGTGCGGGACGGGTCCTCCAGGAGGGCCGCCACCTCGAAGCGGCGCGGCCACTGGCCCGCCGACCAGGCCAGGCCCGCCGCCACGCCTTCCAGGGTCGACGCGTGGAGGATGCCGTCGGGGGTGACCCGCCAGTCCAGTTCCACGCCCGCCGCGCGGAGTTCCTCGTGCTCGATGTACGAGGCGGGGGTGGACGGGCCCAGGAGGGCGTGGACCGACGACGGAACCTCGTGCTCCTCGCCGACCGTCGTCACCTCCGCCTCGAACGCCTCGCTCAGGCGGCGGACCTGGAACAGCTCCGCCAGGTCGGCCGCGCGGGACGGGGCCACCGGGAGGAGCGGGGTGTCGCCGCTGAGGGGGAGGAGGTCCGGGGCGTCCGCCACCAGGGCCTCCGCCGCGTCCACGACGACCAGTTCCCCGTCCACGACCGCGCGCAGCTCGTCCGGGAGCGTCACCTGCTCCGGGTCCAGGTCCGCGAGGGCCGTGTAGAGGGCGTGCAGCTGGGGGGCCGTGACCTCGCGGGACGGGTCCGCCAGGCGGGTGAGGAGTTCCGCCGCGCCGCCGGGCTCTTCGAGGAGCGCGGCGACGGAGGTGCGGACGCCGAGCGCCCGCAGGACCTGCTCGTCGTCGAAGCCGGTCGCGTCGGCGGAGTCGTACAGACCCGCGAGCAGGGGGTCCGAGCCCTCGGCCCGGAGGCCCGCCGGGCGGCGTCCGTCCAGGACCGGGTGGTCCCGGAGCCACCACGCCGTGTACGAGCGGACCGTCTCCGTCGTGCCGTCCGGCAGGAGGATCCGTACGGGCTGGGTGAGCGCGTCCCGGAGCGGGGGCTGCGCCAGCAGGGCGAGCGCCTGCGGCCAGGCCTCGTCGTCCACCAGGTCCAGGTCTCGTACGGCCACGATCTCGGTCGCCACCGGCGGCACCGGCGACTCCGGCAGGCGGTCCAGGACGTCCTCGCACCACACGTCGACCGCGTCGAGCAGCCCGGCGTCGTCCGGCTCCGGGTAGTCGCCCTCCCGCGGCTCGACCTCGTCCGGGTCGAGGACCAGGTCCGTCGCCCGGACCAGCGCGAAGTTCGCCAGGACCCCGCAGGCCGCCAGAGGGCGTTCGCCCCAGCGGGCGGCGAGTTCGGCGTCCACGAAGGGCAGTTCGTCCTCGCGCATCACGGCGGCGAAGGCCGATCCCGGGAGCACCAGCTCGCCCGCCGGGGAGAGCTCGCCGTCCTCGTCGGGCAGGGCGAGCGCACCGAGCCAGGGCTCGTCGCCCGGGTCGAGTTCGGCGTCCCTGACCAGGGCGAGGACCGTGTCCGCCAGCTCCTCCGCGTCGAGCGTCTCGACGTCCTCGTCCCAGATCTCCCCCGCGTCGAGGGAGGCCGCGACCGCCGCCCGCACCTGCGGGGTCGTCAGGACCGCGCGGGGCGTGGCGGGCAGGGCGCCCAGCTTCTCCAGCAGCGGGTGCACCGCCTCCGGGTGCGCCACCTTCAGGCCGAGCCGGGTCAGCTCGGCGGGTGTCCTGTCCTGCGGGAGGAGGACCTGACGGGGGCCGATCGTCGTGCGGATCCGGAGGGCCTCGGCGTCGTCCGCGAGCGGTACCGGAAGGCCCGTCAGTCGGTCCGGGTCGACGCCCGCGAGGGAGTCGTAGAGCCGCCACCACCACGTCGGCGCCCTGTCGACCCCGGCCAGGCGGTCTACGGCCTCGGTGAAGGGGATGCGGCCCACGCCCAGGGTGCGGAGCTCGGGCCGGCGCTCCAGGCCCGCCGGGAGCAGTGTCGGGAAGACCTCCGCGAGGACGTCGACGGTGTCCGCGCCCGCGCCCTCCGCGACCTCGGCCTCGATGGGGCGGAGCGCGGGCAGCTCCTCGGTCGGGGCGGCCGGCGCGAGGAACGCGACCCTGGGCAGCCGGTCGAGGATCGCCTCGCGCAGCGCCCCGTCGAGCGGGCCCTTGCCGAGCGGGCCGGGCACGAGGTCGAGGGTCGCGGTGGTCACCGGGTGCCAGTCGGCGAGGAGTTCGGCGTACGCGTCGGCCGCGCGCTGCACCAGGAAGTCGGTGAGCGGGCCGGGCGCCGGGTGGCGCCGCGCGGTGTCCAGCGGCAGGGAGGCGATGAGGAGGGCGGGGATGCCGAGGGGCTCGTCGGTGGGGGTGGGGGCGTGGACGACGGGCTCGGTGCGGGGGTGGCGCGGGGCGCCCTCGCCGTCGACGGGTACGGCCCAGGTGACGGACCAGTGGGGGCGGAGGCGCTCCTCCACCGGGCGGTCCCTGAGGAGTTCGGCGTCGAGGGGCCCCGAGTGGGAGACGGTCCGCCAGCGGTGGGTGCCGGTCGCCGTGTCGTCGATGCGGACGTAGCCGTCGTCCTCGGAGCGGCGGAGGGTCCGTACCCCCTCGGCCGTCTCGACGACGATCTCCGCGAGGCCGGGGAGCGTCAGGAGCAGGGCGTCGTCGACCGCGGCGAGGAGACGCTCGGCGAGGTCCTGGGCCGCGGAGTCCCGCAGCGGGAGGACGACGACCGTGTCGTAGCCGTCGGGCGCGGTGCCCTCGGCGGGCAGCGGGAGCCGCAGGAGGGGTACGTGGCCGTCGCGGCGGCGCAGTTCGTCGCCCAGGCCCGGGCTGTACCGGGCGGACTCGGCGGCGAGTTCGCGGGCCTCCGCGAGGGACCAGCGGACGCCGCCGTGGCGGCCGAGGACGGCCGGCTCGTCGGAGACGGCGAGGACGGCGGCGAAGCCGACGCCGAAGCGGCCGACGGACCCCGCGCCCTGCTCGCGCTTGGCGGAGGCGCGGAGCGTGGACAGCGACTCCGCGCCCGTGGCGTCCAGCGGGGCGCCGGTGTTGGCGGCGGCGAGGGCCGCCGGGCCCTCGTGGTCCGCGGGGTGGAGGGTGAGGCGGAGGCGGCCGGTGACGCCGGCGCGGTGGGCGGCGTCGGCGGCGTTCTGGGCGAGCTCGACGACGAGCCGGTCGCGGTAGCCGCCGAGCGCGAGGTCCTCCTCGGCGTTGGCGTCCTCCCGGAACCGGGCGGGCGAGGCGCCCCAGGCGTCGAGCACGCCCCGCCGCAGCCGTGCGGTGCCGAAGGGATCGGTTCCGTCGGTCGTCGTCCGGACGCTGACGCTCACGTCTGACTCCACTCTGCGGGGCGGTGATCTGGGAGATCATCGGGCGGTGACGCTGCCGGACCCCAAGGCCCGGGGCCCGAAAGGTACCGCGCCGCGCCGCGCCCCGGCCGCCGGGGCACGTCCGGGCCCCGGGGCGCGCGGAAGCACATCCCGGGGCCGGGCGGAGGGACTACGAGTGACCGAGGTCCTCGGAGGAGTCGTCGGGCTCCGTCGTGGAGCCGGAGTCCTTGGCCGGGCGGAGCGGGAAGGCGTCCGCGGCCATCGAGTCGAGGACCGGCGGCGCCGGGCGCGGGGGCTTCGGCATGACCGCGGCCTCCGAGTGGCCGCCGCAGCCGTACGCGAGGGAGACGACCCGGCCGTCCGCCGGGGAGAACTCGTTGGCGCACACGCCGAACGCCTGCTTCAGCGAGCCGGCGAGCGGCACCAGGAACGCGCAGGACTCGCAGGACGCGGGCGCCGCCTGCGCCATCGGCGTCTTGGCGCCGAAGCTCTCGTCCCAGCGGTCCGCGGCCACGTGCAGCCCGTACCGGGAGAGGACCCGGGCGCGGCGCATGCCGAGCTCCTCGGCGACCGAGGCGATCGCGCCCCGGGAGGGCGTACGGGAGACGATCTCGGCGTCCTCGGCGTCGAGGTGGTCCGCCAGCTCCTCCGAGACGGCCGAGTTCGGCGGCGGCGCGTCCTCGCCCGAGTACCCGGGCTCCAGGCGCAGGTCGTCCTGCTCCGTCGGCAGCAGGTCGCCCGGGCCCATGTCGCCGGGGCGCAGGCGCTCGCTCCACGGCACCCACTCGGGGGCGAGGAGGGCGTCGGAGCCGGGCAGCAGGACGGTTTCGTCAAGCGTGACGTTCTTGGCGCGGGAGGCGCGGGTGACCGTCACGGCCCAGCGCCAGCCGCGGTAGCCCGGCTCCTGGCACTCGAAGAAGTGCGTGACGACCCGGTCGCCCTCCGCGACGACCTCGACGTGTGGGCCGACGACGCCGGGCGCGGCCGCCTCCTCGGCGGCCTCCCGCGCGAGGTCTACCGCCTCGACGCACAGGCGGTCGGGGGTACGCGTGGCTCGCGGGGTACGCGGGGCACCGCTTCGCGTCGTCGCAGCACTCACAGGTCTCGCTTCTCTCCTACGCCGTCTCACGGGTGCGCCGGCCGAGGGGCGAAAGCGAAGCCACGGGCGGCGGGCGGAGCGGACCTGAGGGCCGCATCGACGTCCGCACCCGACTTGTCTCGCAGTGTCTCGGGCACACCTATCGCCATCCATTCTGCGGGATGCCGAAGAGGCGCGCGGCCGAGAACTTCCGCCGGTGACGCGCTACGCACGCTACCCCGTTCGCGGGCCTCCGCCCACCTGCCCGTCTCAAGTGGCCCGCATCGCGGACGGCCGGGACCGGGCCGGGACCGCGCCGCGGGCAGGCCCGGGGCGGGCCTGGACCGGCCCGACTCCGCTCCGTCTCCCCGCCGCAGACGGCCTGTTACCGGTTGTGTACCAGGGCGGTCGGCGGATTCGTACAGGCTCCCGGACCGGAGGCGTACGGCCCTCGTACAGGCTTCGTACGGCCCACGCGCGGCTTCCGTACGGTCTTCGTACGGCTTTCGTACCGCCGCCGTTCGCCGCGCCACGGTTCGTCCGGCGCGCCCGTGGGGCACTATGACGGAGTGGCAGCCGCACGGTCTCCCGCACGATCCGAAGATCATGCCGGACCGCTCAGCCGAGCGGGCCGGTCGGTCGGACGTGCCCTGCACCTGCCCTTCACCGGCACCGCGCGCGGCATCCGCAAGGCCACCCACGCCCACGGCGCGGGCGAGTCGGGGCTCGGGAAACTGATCGAGCTCCACGCCGTGAACGGCGCCGGGGACGTCATGATCACCGTCGCCCTCGCGTCGACGGTCTTCTTCTCCGTGCCCACGGACGAGGCCCGCGGCCGCGTCGCCCTCTACCTCGCCGTCACGATGCTGCCCTTCACGCTCCTCGCCCCCGTGATCGGCCCGCTCCTGGACCGCATCCCGCACGGCAGGCGCGCGGCCATGGCGGGCGCGATGCTGACCCGCGCGGTCCTCGCGATCATGATGTCGGGCGCGGTCGCCACCGGCGGCCTGGAGCTGTACCCGGCGGCGCTCGGGGTGCTGGTCGCCTCCAAGGCGTACGGGGTGGTGCGCAGCGCGGTCGTCCCGCGCCTGCTCCCACCCGGTTTCTCGCTCGTGAAGGCGAACTCCCGGGTCACCCTCGCCGGGCTGCTCGCCACCGGGATCGCCGCGCCCATCGGCGCGGGGCTCCAGATGATCGGGCCGCCCTATCCGCTGTACGGGGCGTGCGCGCTGTTCCTGCTGGGGACGTTCTGGGCGCTGCGGATGCCGCCCAAGGTGGACTCGGCGAAGGGTGAACGGCGGGCGCACCTGCTGACGCACGGCGAGAAGAAGCCGAGCCTGCGGACGGTCGGCCCGTCGGTCCTGCACGGCCTGGAGGCGAACGCGGCGCAGCGCATGCTGTCGGGTTTCCTGATCTTCTTCCTGGCGTTCCTGCTGCGCGACCATCCGCTGTCGGGGCAGAGCGCCGCCGTCTCCCTGGGGATCGTGGGCGTCGCGGCGGGCGTCGGCAACGCCTGCGGCACGGCCGCCGGCTCGCTCCTGCGCGACCGGGGCCACGGGCCCGAGGTGATCATCGCCACGATGATCACCGTGGTGTGCGGCACGGCGATCTGCGCGGCGATCTTCTTCGGCGGCCTGATGGTCGCCGTCCTCGGCGCGGTCGCGGGCCTCACCCAGGCCCTGTCGAAGCTGTCCCTGGACGCGCTGATCCAGCGAGACGTGCCCGAATCGGTGCGCACCTCCGCGTTCGCCCGCTCGGAGACGGCGCTGCAGATGGCGTGGGTCGTGGGCGGCGGCATCGGCATCGCGCTGCCGCTGAACGGCACGCTCGGCATGGCCGTGGCCGCCGGGATCCTCGCGGTGGGCGCCCTCCTGGCCGTCCGCGGCCTGCTCGCCGCCGCCCGCCGGAACCCGGGCCCGCCGGGGCCGAAGGGCCGGCACAAGGCGCGGGTGGCGTAGGTCCCGGGGTCAAACTCCCGTCGTCCGCCCGAAGGGCGGGCGGGAGTTTGACCACAGGACCTAGCCGGCGGGCGCTCTCCCGAGGCCGGTGGGCGCTCTCCCGAGGTCACGGAGTGGCGGCGCGCCGTACCCCCGCGTGGCGCGGGCGCGGCGGCCCGATAGCCTTCGGCTCATGACCGTTGCGTTCTTCTCCGGCTCGCGCCGCCGGGCCGCCGTCGCCCTCGGGGCCGTCTCCGCCGGGCTCCTCGTTCTCTCCGCCTGCGACAAGCCGACTCCGATCGCGACCGTGACGGTCGGGTCCGACTCGATCCACTCCGAGGCCGCCTGCTACAACGACGGCGACGCCATCAAGGAGTCGCAGATCCAGCAGTGCCTCAACAAGAAGGCCGAGAAGTCCATCACCGTCGCGATGGACGACAAGGTCCGCTTCGGGGTCGACCCCGAGATCGCGGACAACGGCTGGACGATCTTCCTCGGCGGCCAGCAGGCCGAGCCCGAGCCGTACAAGAAGACGTACCGGACCATTCCGGCCAGCGCCTTCTTCTCCAGCCAGACCGGCGAGGCCACCGACAACTCCCAGGTGACCATCGTCGAGACCGACGGCAAGAAGCTCACCGGCATCTGGCACTTCCAGCTGAAGAAGGAATCCTGATCCGCCGGTGGTCCACCGGATCCTGATCGTGACGGCCGTGGCGGCGGAGGCCGACTCCGTCGCCGCCGGCCTCGGTCACGACGCCCGGGACACGCCCCGGGACACTGCCCGGGAACCCTCCCGAAAGCCCGTACCGCTCCCGGGCGGCCTCACCCTGCGCCGCCGTGCCGACGGAGCGGACCTCCTCGTCGGCGGGGTCGGGCCCGCGGCCGTGGCCGCCGCGACCGCCACGGCGCTCACCGCCGCCTCACTCGCCGGCACCCCCTACGACCTCGTGGTCTCCGCCGGGATCGCCGGCGGATTCGCACCCCACGCCCCGATCGGCACCGTCGTCGTCTCCGAGGCGATCGTCGCCGCCGACCTCGGCGCGGACACCCCCGACGGCTACCTGGCCGTCGAGGAGCTGGGCTTCGGGCGCTCCGCCCACCCCGTACCGCACTCCCTCACCGGGCCCCTCGCCGCCGCGCTGCGCGCCGGCGACCGGCCGCACACCGTCGCACCCGTCCTCACCGTCTCCACCGTCACCGGCACCGCCGGGCGCGCCGCCGAGCTGGCGGGACGGCACCCGACGGCAGCCGCCGAGGCGATGGAGGGCTTCGGCGTCGCCGAGGCCGCCGCCGCGTACGGCGTGCCCGCCGTCGAGATCCGGTCCGTGTCGAACGCCGTCGGCCCGCGGGACCGCGCGGCCTGGCGGATCGGCGAGGCCCTGGACGCGCTGCGGCAGGCCTTCGCCCTGCTGGGCCCACAGCTCCTCACGAACCCCACCACCCCCTCCGCGGAGGCGAAGTGAAACTGAAGATCGCCTACTCGCCCTGCCCCAACGACACCTTCGTCTTCGACGCCTGGGCCCACGGCCGCGTCCCCGGCGCCCCCCGCCTCGACGTGACCTTCGCCGACATCGACGTCACCAACGGCTGGGCCGAGGGCGGCGACGACCACGACGTCCTGAAGGTCTCGTACGCCGTGCTGCCGTGGATCCTCGACGAGTACGCGCTGCTGCCCTGCGGCGGCGCGCTCGGCCGGGGCTGCGGGCCGCTCGTGCTGACGCGCGAGGAGGGCACCGGGGCGGACCTCGCGGGGAAGACGGTCGCGGTGCCGAGCGAGCGCTCGACGGCGTACCTCCTCTTCCGGCTGTGGGCGGCCGAGACCGTGCCGGGAGGCGTCGGGAACGTCGTCGTCATGCCGTTCCACGAGATCATGCCCGCCGTCCGCGACGGCAAGGTCGACGCGGGGCTCGTCATCCACGAGGCCCGCTTCACCTACCAGAACTACGGCCTGCACTGCCTCGCCGACATGGGCGAGCACTGGGAGGCCACGACAGGGCTGCCGATCCCGCTCGGCGCGATCGTCGCCCGCCGCTCCCTGGGCGAGGAGACCCTGCGGCTGCTCGCCGAGTCGGCCCGCGCCTCCGTACGCATGGCCTGGGACGACCCGGTGGCCTCCCGGCCGTACGTCCTGGAGCACGCGCAGGAGATGGACCCGAAGGTGGCCGACCAGCACATCGGCCTCTACGTCAACGAGTTCACCGCCGACCTGGGCGAACACGGCTACGCGGCGGTCCGCGGCCTGCTCACCCGCGCCGCGGCCGAGGGGCTCGTACCGCCCCTCGGCCCGGACTCGCTGTCGTTCCCGTAGGGGAACGAACCGCTACACGTCGAGCTGGTCCGCCACCGCGCGGAGCAGCCCGGCGATCTTCTTGCCCTGGGTCTTCTCGGGGTAGCGCCCGCGCTCCAGCGCCGGAGTGATGTTCTCCAGGAGCGTCGTCAGGTCCTGCACGATGGACGCCAGTTCGTCGGGCTTGCGCCGCTGCGCGGCGGCGACGGACGGCGTCGGCTCCAGGATCGCCACGGAGAGCGCCTGGTCACCACGCTGACCTGCGACGACTCCGAACTCGACCCGCTGGCCCGGCTTCAGTGCCTCGACTCCGGCGGGGAGCACCGACGAGTGCACGAAGACGTCGCCGCCGTCGTCACGGGAGAGGAAGCCGAAGCCCTTCTCGCTGTTGAACCATTTGACCTTGCCGGTAGGCAAAGCACGCACCCCATTCCACCAGTAAGCCGAAACACTGTCGTCGCAGGTCAGGCCATCCAGCGCTTGCTCGTGCCTGCCGTCGTTCGAAGCCTCCCCAGCTGTGTACCCCCCGTCAAGCAGCTCCACCCATCCCGGCCAGCAGTCCTGGCCGGTATCGATCGCGGCTCGCCCGGGGCGAGAAGGCACGCACATCACAGCACATGTGCGGGACGCCCCGAGAGGTGATTACCCCGGGACGTACGACAAACCCCCCTCCCGTAGGGAATACGGGAGGGGGGTTTGTCAGGTCCTCCGCCGCGGGCCGCGATCGCGGGCGGCGCCGGGCGGAGCCGGTTCCCCGGCACCGGGGAACTACCCTGGCCGAATGCGTACTGAATCCCCTGCCGGACCGGTGAACGACAGCGCGCCGGGTGACGGCCTCGTCAAGGCCGGTGTCGTGCTCTTCGCGGTCGGTGCGGTGGCGACGCTGGTCACGGTGGCCCCGCTGTTCCTCGGGACCGAGCCGTTCCCCACCGTCGCGTACACCGTCTCCATGCTCATGGGGGTCGGCTTCGCCGTCGCCGCCGCCGGGGTGCTCCGGTCGATCGCGGCCCAGCGCCGGCAGGCCCGCGAGGGTGCGGCCGGGGGCGCTCAGGCCCGGTAGGCCTCCAGCCACGGGCGGAAGCCCGTCAGGTCCGTGAGGACCACGTCCGCGCCCGCCGCGCGCAGCTCCTCGGGGGCGCAGGGGCCGGTCGCGACGGCCACCGCGAGGGCGCCCGCCGTGGCGGCGCCGCGGACGTCGCCGACGTGGTCGCCGACGTACACCTGGGCGTCGTGGGCCCGCAGGGCCTCGGCCTTGCCCTCGGCCCAGAGACCGCCGACGACGGCGTCCGGCTCGATGCCGAGGTGCGCGAGGTGCAGCTCCGCGTGCGGGCCGTTCTTGGCGGTGACGACGATCGTGCGGCCGCCCGCGTCGCGCACGGCCTGGATCGCGTCCCGGGCGCCCGGCATCGGGGGCGAGGGCTCGATCGCGTACGCCGGGTAGAGCGCGCGGTAGCGGGCCACCATCTCCTCGACCTGCTCCTCGGGGAACCAGTACGCCATCTCGTGGTGGAGCGGCGGGCCGAGGCGGGTGACGACGAGGTCGGCGTCGATCACGGCACCCGTCTCCGCGGCGAAGGCCTCCCAGGCGGCCTTGATGCCGGGGCGGCTGTCGATCAGCGTCAGGTCGAGGTCGAAACCGACGGTGAGCGGGGCGGGGGCCGACGAGGTCGGGGGCTGGTCGGGCTGGTTCGTCGTCATGGGGCCATTCTGCGGGAGGGCCCGGTGGCCGCCGGGGGCGGGCGTGGCCGCGCTCGCGGCCGGTGGTTCCGGGGCGGCCGGGCGTGACCGCACGCCGACGGTGGTTCCGGGGCGGCCGGGCGTGACCGCGCACGCCGACGGTGGTTCCGGGGCGGCCGGGCGTGACCGCGCACGCGGCCGGTGGTTCCGGGGCGGGCGGGCGTGACCGTGCACGCCGACCGTGGTTCCGGGGCGGGCGGGCGTGACCGCGCACGCCGACGGTGGTTCCGGGCGCCTCGCCTCGCTAGCCCGCCGCACCCGGTGTCAGTGCCTGCGGGAGCGCCAGAGCAGGAACAGGGCCGAGGCGATCGCCGCGCCCCGCAGTACCCACGGCCAGGTCTCGGAGACCGCCGCGCCCATCGCCTCGCCGCCCTGGGCCACGGCCTCGCCCCAGCGGCCCTCGACGCGGCCCCACAGCCAGACCACCCCGGTCGCGGCGGCGAGCCCGGGGATCACGAGGACGGCGCCCTTGACCTCGCCGGGGGTCAGCCGGCGGGAGGCGTACGCGATGAGCCAGCCGACGGCGAGCGCGAGCAGCGAGCCGAAGACGGCGCCGCCGATCAGGAGCAGCGCCGCGAGCAGGACGAAGGGGTTCGCGAGGCGGGGGCGCGCGGATGCCTGCGCCGGCTCGCCGGTCTCGCCCCCCGCCTCCGTCTCCTGGCCGGCTTCGGGGGCCGGGGCCGCCTTGCGGCGCAGGACGACGCGGGCCGCGCGGCGCCACCGGCCGGCGGCGGCCTCCTCGTCCTCGTACTCCTCCTCGGTCTCCGGGGCCGCGGGTTCGAAGAAGAGGTCCGGCCGCTCGATGCCGCCGACGAAGCCCGGGAGCCCCTCCGTCACGTCGATGTCGGTCGCGCGACTGGCGTCCGTACGCCACCAGTCGGGGTCCATGCCGCCGTCCCGGGGCGACGGGACGGAAGCGGAGGCCTCCGAGGAGGAGGAGGCGGAGGCGGAGGACGGGGCGGGCTTCGGGGAGGGCTTCCTGAGGGTTCTGGGCTGCTTCGGCGCCTTCGGCGCCTTGGCGGGCTTCGCGCGGGGTGACGGCAGCGGCGGCGTGTCCGCCCCGGCTGCCCCGGCCGACCTGCCCGCCCCGGTCGCCCCCGCCGACCCGCCCGGGCCCGCCGCCGGACCTTCCGGCCCGTCACCCGCCCGTCCCACGACCTCGTCCGGCGTACCCAGCGCGCCGAGGATGCCCCGTACCGCCGCCGGGCTCTCCTCGCCGTGCGTCGCGCGCCGCCGGTCGATCTCGTTCCGCAGCGTCGACACCAGCCGCATCCGGTCGCTCGCCGGCAGCTGACGCTGCTGTGCCAGATCGCCGACCCGGCTCAGGTAGTCGTAGACCAACTGGTCGCTCTCGATGCCCACGGTGCCCCTCCACGGCCGGTTCGCCCGGTACGACCCGACGGTAGCGCGCGGGCAGGGGCTAACGTGGGGCGGATGGGGATCGGTGAGCTCGACCGGGAGGCGCACGTGGCCGAAGCATCTGGTGCCGCGGCGCCGCGCACGCTCGCGGAAGCGCTGCGCGCGCGGGGCGACGACGGCCTGGCCGCGCTGCTGCGCGCCCGGCCGGACCTCCTGGGGCCCGTGCCGAACGACCTGACGCAGCTGGCGACCCGCGCCGGTACGCGCGGTTCCGTGATCCGGGCGATCGAGCGGCTCGACCGGTTCGCCCTCCAGACGGCCGAAGCGCTCGCCGTGGGCCCGGACCCTACCCCGTACCCCGTGCTCCTCGGGCTGCTCGCCGGCGACGAGGGCGACCCTGCGATCGAGGCGGCGCTGCCCGGCGCCGTCGCCCTGCTGCGCGAGCAGGCGCTCGTGTGGGGCGAGGACGAGCGGCTGCGGCTCGTCCGGACCGCGCGGGAGCTCCTGGCGCCCTCCGCGCAGCACCCGTCGCCGACCGGGCTCGGGCCGACGGTCGCCGAGGCCACGTCCGGGATGTCGCCGGGCCGGGTGCAGGAGATCATCGCGGCGGCCGGGCTGACGGCGACGCACGACCCGGTGTCGGCGGTGGCCGTGCTGACGGAGCTCTTCACCGACCGGACGCGGATGGGCGGGCTGCTCGACACGGCCCCGCCGGAGGCGCTCGCCGTCCTGGACCGGCTGGTGTGGGGTCCGCCCTACGGGGAGGTGACGGCGAACCCGGCGCCGCCCGTGCAGTGGCTGCGCGACCGGGGCCTGCTGCTGCCGGTGTCGGCGCGGACGATGGTGCTGCCGCGCGAGGTGGCGCTGCACCTGCGGGGCGGCCGGGCGCACCGGTCGCCGGAGCCGGCGGCGCCGGAGCTGGTGGTGCGGCGCGACTACCGCCCACAGGTTGTGGACAGCGCCGCCGCAGGGCAGGCCTACGTGGCGCTCGCCACGGTCGAGGAGCTGCTGAAGTCCTGGGACCTGGGCGGCCCGCCGGTGCTGCGCGCGGGCGGACTGGCCGTGCGCGACCTCAAGCGGATCGCCGCGGCCCTGGACGTCTCCGAGCAGATCGCCTGCTTCTGGCTGGAGCTGGCCTACGGGGCGGGGCTGCTCGCCTCGGACGGCGAGGCCGACGAGCGGTACGCGCCGACGCCCGCCTACGACGACTGGCTCGACCTGCCGCCCGCCGAGCGGTGGGCGCTGCTCGTCACGCCGTGGCTGGACGCGACCCGCACCCCGGGTCTGGTCGGCGGGCAGGACGCGAAGGGCCGCACGCTGTCGGCTCTCGGCCCCGAGCTGGACCGGTCGGCCGCCCCCGAGGTGCGGCACCGGGTCCTGTTCCTGCTCGCGACGCTCCCGCCGGGCGCCGCGGCCGACCCCGAGTCGCTGCTCGCCAGGCTGCGCTGGGAGCGACCGCTACGCGGCGCCGAGGGCTCCGCCTCGGCGGGGGCCGCGACCGTGCGGTCCCGGGTCGCGGCCTGGACCCTGGAGGAGGCCGAGCTGCTCGGGCTGACCGGGCGCGGCGCGCTGTCCGGCCCGGCCCGCGCGCTCCTCAACCTGCCGCTCGCGGAGGCCGCGACCGCGGCGGAGCCGGGCGGCGGGGTGGAGCTGTCGGTGGCCGCGACGCGGGCGGCGACGCTCCTCGCGCCGCTGCTTCCCGAGGCCGTCGACCACGTGCTGCTCCAGGCCGACCTGACGGCCGTGGCGCCGGGCCCGCTGCGGCGGCCGCTCGCCGACGCGCTGGGCGTCCTCGCGGACGTGGAGTCGAAGGGTGGTGCGACGGTCTACCGGTTCACGCCGGGCTCCGTGCGGCGGGCTCTCGACTCGGGGCAGACGGCGAGCGACCTGCACGACTTCCTCGCGCGGCACTCGCGGACGCCCGTCCCGCAGCCTCTGGCGTATCTGATCGACGACGTGGCGCGGCGCCACGGCCATCTCAAGGTCGGGGCGGCCTCGGCGTACGTGCGCTGCGACGACGACACGGTGCTCGGCGAGATCCTGGCCGACCGGCGGTCGGCGTCCCTGGGGCTCCGCCGGCTCGCGCCGACCGTGCTCGCGGCGCAGGCGGACCCGGTGGCGCTGCTCGACGGGCTGCGGTCGATGGGGTACGCGCCGGCGGCCGAGTCGGCCGAGGGCGACGTCCTGATCGCCCGCGCCGACACGTACCGCACCCCGGCCCGTACCGCCCCGGTGCCCGTCCCCGACGGGCCGCCGTCCCCCGACGCCACCCTCCTCACCGCGGCGGTCAGGGCCATCCGGGCCGGCGACCGGGCGGCGACGGCGGTCCGCAAGGAGCCCTCGGAGCCGACGGCCGCCGGCGCCCTCCCCCGCACCTCGGCGGCCGAGACCCTGGCCACGGTCCAGGCGGCCGCGATGACCGGCTCGGCGGTCTGGATCGGCTACGTCAACGCGGAGGGCGCGGCGAGCCAGCGGGTGATCGCCCCGGTCCGGGTGGAGGGCGGCTTCGTGACGGGCTACGACCACACGGCCGACGAGGTCCGCACGTATCCGCTGCACCGGATCACGGGCGTCGCCGAGCTGGCGGACGACCAGGTCTGACGCCCGCGCCGGACCCCGGGCCCGGCCGGGTCCGCGGCGCACGCACGCCGCGACGCAGCGGCGTCGCGGTGACCCCTGCCCATCGGGCAGACTGGAGGATTGGCCGCCGTCGTCGGGAGCGGCCCGGGAAGGACTGATCGCGCGTGAATGGGCCTCTCATCGTCCAGAGCGACAAGACGCTGCTCCTGGAGGTCGACCACGATCTCGCCGAGGCGTGCCGACGGGCCATCGCGCCCTTCGCGGAGCTGGAGCGGGCGCCCGAGCACATCCACACGTACCGGCTGACGCCGCTCGGCCTGTGGAACGCGCGTGCCGCCGGGCACGACGCCGAGCAGGTCGTCGACGCGCTCGTCGAGTACTCCCGCTACCCCGTGCCGCACGCGCTGCTCGTCGACATCGCCGAGACGATGGACCGGTACGGGCGTCTCACCCTCTCCAAGCACCCCACCCACGGGCTCGTCCTGACCAGCACCGACCGGCCCGTCCTGGAGGAGATCCTCCGGTCGAAGAAGGTGCAGCCGCTGGTCGGGGCGCGGATCGACGAGGACACCGTCGCCGTGCACCCCTCCGAGCGCGGGCAGATCAAGCAGACGCTGCTGAAGCTCGGCTGGCCCGCCGAGGACCTCGCCGGGTACGTCGACGGGGAGGCCCACCCGATCGAGCTCGCCGAGGACGGCTGGACACTGCGCCCGTACCAGCGGCAGGCCGTCGACGGCTTCTGGCACGGCGGGTCCGGGGTCGTCGTGCTGCCCTGCGGCGCGGGGAAGACGCTGGTCGGGGCCGGGGCGATGGCCGAGGCCAAGGCGACCACGCTGATCCTGGTGACCAACACGGTCTCCGCCCGCCAGTGGAAGAGCGAGCTGGTCAGGCGGACCTCGCTCACCGAGGACGAGATCGGCGAGTACAGCGGGACGAAGAAGGAGATCCGGCCCGTCACCATCGCCACCTACCAGGTCCTCACGACCAAGCGGAAGGGCATCTACCCGCACCTGGAGCTCTTCGACTCCCGGGACTGGGGCCTCGTCGTCTACGACGAGGTGCACCTGCTGCCCGCGCCCGTCTTCAAGTTCACCGCCGACCTCCAGGCGCGGCGGCGGCTCGGGCTGACCGCGACGCTCGTCCGCGAGGACGGACGCGAGTCCGACGTCTTCTCGCTGATCGGGCCCAAGCGGTTCGACGCGCCGTGGAAGGAGATCGAGGCGCAGGGCTACATCGCGCCCGCCGACTGCGTCGAGGTCAGGGTCAACCTCACGGACTCCGAGCGGCTGGCCTACGCGACGGCCGAGCCGGAGGAGAAGTACCGCTTCTGCGCGACGACCGCGACGAAGCGGAAGGTGACCGAGGCGCTGGTGCGGAAGTTCGAGGGGCAGCAGATCCTCGTCATCGGGCAGTACATCGACCAGCTCGACGAGCTCGGCGAGCACCTGGACGCCCCGGTCATCAAGGGCGAGACGTCGAACAAGGAGCGGGAGCGGCTCTTCGACGCGTTCCGGACGGGCGAGATCAGCGTGCTCGTCGTCTCGAAGGTCGCGAACTTCTCGATCGACCTGCCGGAGGCGACGGTCGCGATCCAGGTCTCGGGCACCTTCGGCTCGCGCCAGGAGGAGGCGCAGCGTCTCGGCCGGGTCCTGCGGCCGAAGTCCGACGGGCACCAGGCGCACTTCTACTCCGTCGTCGCGCGCGACACGATCGACCAGGACTTCGCCGCGCACCGGCAGCGGTTCCTCGCCGAGCAGGGGTACGCGTACCGGATCGTCGACGCGGACGAACTGCTGGCTCCGTAGGGGCCCGGCGCAGGGCCCTCCGTGAAGGGTCCGGTCAGTCCAGCAGCTGGAGGAAGACGCCGAGGATTCCGAAGGCGTACTGGGCGATGACGAGGGCCCGGCGCGGCGTGGTCGGCATCAGGGCCCGGGGGGTGGCGAGGGCGACGAGGCCGGCCGCGGCGGCGACGGGGAACATCCAGAAGGCGGTGTCGGTGAAGCCGCCGGCCGCTCCGTCGCCGCTGACGGCGTCGCGGATGACCAGCATCGCGGTGAGGACCAGGAGCGCGGCGAGGACGGCGAAGCCGCCGAGGGCGGTGAGGCGCAGCTTCCGGGTGGAGGTGCGGACGAACTCGTCGGTCTCGGTCTCGGTCTCGGGCGGGGTCGCGATCGTGGTCTCGGTCGCGGGCGTCGTCGGCGTCATGTGGTGATCACATCAGGCGGCGGCCCGCCCGCGGCAGTCGTCCGGGTACTCAGTCGGGGCCGGGCGCGTACTCAGGTCGCGGGTTCCTGACGCCCGCCTCGCGCGGGCCGTGGTCGCCGAGGAGGACGACGCCGGCCGCCGCGCCGCCGAAGGCGCGTATCGCGCGGAACGCGGTGGCGAGGTGGCGGGTACGGGGCCGGGGGACGGTGGTCACGAGGGTGAAGGTCGTCGCGGTCATGCTTCCATCATGGAATCCGGACATTCCGAACACATCGGCCTGGGGGTGGAACCGGGGTCCGACTCACGACGGACCCCGTCCCCTACGGGTAGGCGGCCGGACGGAGACCGCGCGGGGAGGGGTGAAAACGATTCGCCTCGTGCGGCCGGCCGGAGTTACACTCGCCAGCTTCCCCGCCTCCCCCGTGGAGCGCCGCCGTCCGGTTGGAAACCGGCGGCCACCTCGTCGTGTCCGCGTATCCACCTGCTCGGAGGCTTCACCGTGTCCGTTTCCGGTCCGCTCGATCCGCTCGCGCGTGAGCGCGCCCATCTGACCGAGTCGCGCTCCGCCCTCCGCGCGATGCGGGAGGACGTCGAGGCGCTCGACATCAAGGACGTCACGGCGAACTGGGTCAACTCCCTCGTCCTGGGGCGCCAGATCGAGGACCGGATCAAGGCGCTCGCGGACCTCGCCGACACCCCGCTGTTCTTCGGACGGCTCGACTACCTGCACACCACGCAGGAGGGACAGCGCTTCTACATCGGCCGGCGGCACGTCCACGACGCCGACGGCGACCCCATGGTCATCGACTGGCGCGCCCCGGTGTCGCAGCCGTACTACCAGGCGTCGAAGAAGGACCCGCAGGACGTGGGGCTGCGGCGGCGCTTCGGGTACACGGGCGGGGAACTCACCGCGTACGAGGACGAGCACCTCTCCGACCCGGCCGAGCTGCAGACGACGAGCCGGCTGCTCCAGGCGGAGATCGAGCGGCCCCGCGTCGGCCCCATGCGGGACATCGTGGCGACGATCCAGCCCGAGCAGGACGGGATCGTCCGCTCCGACCTGTCGGGGACGGTGTGCGTGCAGGGAGGCCCCGGGACCGGAAAGACGGCCGTCGGCCTGCACCGTGTCGCGTACCTGCTGTACGCGCACCGGGAGCGGCTGGCCCGCACCGGCACCCTGGTCATCGGGCCGAACCGTTCCTTCCTCCACTACATCGAGCAGGTGCTGCCCGCCCTGGGCGAGCTGGAGGTCCAGCAGGCGACCGTCGACGACCTCGTGGCGCACGTCGACGTGCGGGGGACGGACGACGCGGCGACGGCGGTGGTCAAGGGCGACGCCCGGATGGCGGAGGTGCTCCGGCGCGCCGTCCGCTCGCACGTCTCGCTGCCGAAGGAGCCGCTGATGGTGGTGCGCGGCTCGCGCCGGTGGCGGGTGCCCGCGTACGAACTGGAGCAGATGGTCCAGGAGTTGCTGGACCGGGACATCCGGTACGGGGCGGCCCGCGAGGCGCTGCCGCAGCGGATCGCGCACGCGGTCCTGGTGCGGATGGAGGAGGCCGGCGAGGCGCCCGACGACCGCGTGCAGAACGCGGTCGCGCGGAACCCCGCCGTGAAGGCCGTCGTGAAGGAGTGCTGGCCGCCGGTCGAGCCCGCGAAGCTGGTGCTGCGGCTGCTCGGCGACGCCGACTTCCTGGCGGAGCACGCGGAGGGGCTGCTCTCCGAGGACGAGCAGAAGCTGCTGCTGTGGGCGAAGCCGGCGCGGAGCGTGAAGGCGGCGAAGTGGTCGGCCGCGGACGCGGTGCTGATCGACGAGACGAAGGACCTCGTCGAGCGGACGCACTCGCTCGGGCACGTGGTCCTCGACGAGGCGCAGGACCTGTCCCCGATGCAGTACCGGGCGGTGGGCCGCCGGTGCACGACGGGTTCGGCGACGGTCCTGGGCGACCTGGCGCAGGGGACGACGCCGTGGGCCACGGAGAGCTGGGCGCAGGCGCTCGGGCACCTGGGCAAGCCGGAGGCGGTCGTGGAGGAGCTGACCGCCGGCTTCCGCGTGCCGCGCGAGGTCATCGCGTACGCCTCGCGGCTCCTTCCGCACATGTCGCCGGGGCTCGCGGCGGTGGAGTCGGTCCGGGAGAACCCGGGCTCGCTGGTCGTCCGCCCGGCCGGCGACCTCGACGCCGACGTCGTCGCGGCCTGCGTCGAGGCCCTGGCGCACGAGGGTTCCGTCGGCCTGATCGCCGCCGACGCCCGGATCGCCCCGCTGGCGGAGGCGCTGACGGCGGCGGGGATGGCGTACCTCTCCCCCGGCGAGGAGACGACCGCCGAGTCCCGGCTGACCCTCGTCCCCGCCTCGCTCGCGAAGGGCCTGGAGTACGACTACGTGGTCCTCGACGAGCCGGCGGCCGTCGTCGACGGCGAACCCGACGAGCGGACCGGGCTGCGGCGCCTGTACGTGGCGCTGACCCGTGCCGTCTCCGGCCTGACGATCATTCACTCGGCTCCGGTTCCCGCCCAGTTGGGCACCCTGTGACCCGTCCTCCGGCCGGCTCCCTGCACCACGTGGAGATCTGGGTGGGCGACCTGGCGGGCGCCGAGGCGAGCTTCGGCTGGCTGCTCGGCGCCCTCGGGTACGCGCCCTTCCAGCACTGGGAGGGCGGCCGCAGCTGGGCGCTCGGCTCCTGCTACCTCGTGGTCGAGCAGTCCCCGGCCCGTACGGCAGACACCCACGACCGGCTCCGGCCCGGCCTCAACCACCTGGCCTTCCACGCGGGCGACCGGGCGGCCGTCGACGCGCTCGCGGCCGAGGCCCCGGCCCACGGCTGGCGCCTGCTGTTCGCCGACCGGCACCCGTACGCGGGCGGCGAGGGCCACTACGCGGCCTACCTGGAGAACGCGGACGGGTTCGAGGTCGAACTGGTCGCCGCCGGGCCCTGAGGCGCGCCGGGGTCAGCTCTCGGCGAGCGCCTCGGACCAGGTGCGGTGGGCCACCGCGGCCAGGACCGGGTTCGTGACGCGGTAGTAGTTCTCGGTCACCAGGCCCCAGCACAGGGCCCAGCCGCGGCCGCGCGCCCAGGTGTCGTCGTCGACCCGGGCCGCCTCGCGGAAGAGGGGGCGGGTCTCGGCGGTGAGGATCGACCAGCCGGGCATCATGTCGCAGGCCGGGTCGCCCACGCCGAGGCCGCCGAAGTCGATGACGGCGCTGAGGCGGCCGTCTCGGGTGAGGACGTTGCCGGGGAGCAGGTCGCCGTGGACCCAGACGGGGGCGCCCTCCCACTGCGGGAGCGCGAGGACCGACTCCCAGGCCCGGGTGGCCCGTTCGGGGTCGACCGTGCCGTCGGCGGCGAGCTCCCGGATCGCGCCCGGCATCGCGCCCTGCTCCCACTCCGTGACCGGGCCGCCCCGGAAGGAGGCCGGGCCACCGCTCGCGTCGACCGCGCGCAGGGCGGCGCCGAAGCGGCCCAGCCGCACGGCGGCGTCGGCGAGATCGGTGAGGGGCGCGATGAAGGCGTCGGCACCGTCGAGCCAGCCGAACACGGACCAGGGGCGGTCGAAACCCTCCCCGGGGACCCCGTGCCCGAGGGGGACGGGGACGGGCAGGGGCAGGTGCGGCGCGAGGAGCGGGAGCCAGCGCTGCTCCTTCGCGGCCTGCCCGGTCGACCACTCGGCCTTCGGCAGCCGTACGGCGAACTCGTCCCCGAGCCGGAACATCGCGTTGTCGGTGCCGGCGGAGTCCACCTCCCGCACCGGGAGTCCCGCCCACTCGGGGAACTGCGCGGCGACCAGGCGGGCCACGAGGGCGGTGTCGAGGGTCACGGGGGATGCCATGGGGGCGACGCTAACGGGCGACCGCCCCCACGACCACGGGTTTTCCGCCCGTCCGCCCGGAGGTCACCGGGCGGACGGGTGCGGGTCGCGGGCGGTGGAGCGGGCCAGCGCCAGGCCGCCGAGGACGGAGGCGACCAGACCGACGAGGAGGGCCACGAGGGCGCCGCCGAGCCCGTTGCCCGTACCGAGGGAGCCGTCGGAGCCGGCGACGACCGTCCCGCCGAGCGCCATGGCGACGAGCCCCGCCGCGAGGGCGGCGAGGGCCCCGGTCCGCACGGATCGGGATGCGGCGCCGCTTCCGGTGCCGGAGCCGGAGTCCGTACGGGTACGGCCGGCGGCGCGGGCGAGGGCCCGTGCGCCGACGGCGGCTCCGGCGATTCCCAGCAGCGCGGCCACGATGGCTCCGACGCGCCCGCTCATCCGCAGCGGGTTCCGCGCGCTCCTCGACGTCGAGGACGACATCGAGGTGGTGGCCGAGGCCGGCGACGGGCTGGAGGGCCTGGCGCTGGCCAGGGAGCACCTGCCCGACATCGCGCTCGTCGACATCCGGATGCCGGTCGTCGACGGCATCGAGACGACCCGGCGCATCGCCGCGGACCCGGAGCTGGCCGGGGTGCGGGTCGTCGTCCTGACCAACTACGGCCTCGACGAGTACGTCTTCGACGCGCTGCGCGCCGGTGCGGCGGGGTTCCTCGTCAAGGACATCGTCCCCGAGGACTTCCTGCACGCCGTGCGGGTCGCCGCTCGCGGGGACGCCCTGCTCGCGCCGTCGATCACCCGCAAGCTGATCGACCGGTACGTCACCCAGCCGCCGCCCGCGAGGGTCCGCGAGCGGCTGGCGGAGCTGACCAACCGTGAGCGCGAGGCGGTCGTCCTGGTGGCGGGCGGCCTGACCAACGACGAGATCGCCGCCCGCATGGTGATCAGCCCGCTGACCGCGAAGACCCACGTCAACCGTGCGATGACCAAACTCGCCGCCCGCGACCGCGCCCAGCTCGTCGTCCTGGCCTACGAATCGGGCCTGGTGACCCCGGGAGGCTCAGGTCCGGCGTAGGGGGGGCGTAGGGCGGGCGTAGGGCGGGCGGGCCGAGGCCGACGCCACGACACAGGGCGCGCCCGCGGCGCAGGGCCCGCGGCGCAGGGCCCGCGGCGCAGGGCCCGCGGCCGGGGGCGGGACTCGCGGTTCGACGCTGGACCCGCCGCCGGCGCAAGGCGCTCCGCCCGGCGCAGGGCGCGCGGCCCGACACGGGACCCGCCGCCCGGTGCAAGGCGCGCCGCCGGGCGTAGGGCGGGTGGGTCCGACGCAGGACCCGCCGCCCGGCGCAGGGCCGGGCGCGGGCGGCGGGTGGGCCGGCCCCGGGCGGCGGGTGGGCCGCGCGTGCCCGGACGTGCCGCGGGGCATCGGCCGCCGGGGCGGCGGGGCTCAGGCGTCGACGGCCTCGCGCCAGGTGCGTACCGCTTCCGCCGAGACCGGGGCGGTCCAGCCCTGGGGGCGGGCGGCGCCGCCGATGTGGAAGGCGTCGAGGCCGGCCGCGCGCAGCTCGGGGAGGTGGTCGAGGCGCAGGCCGCCGCCGACGAGGATCCGGGCCTCGTAGCCCGGTTCGCCGGCGCGGGCGGCCTCGGCCTTGAGGGTGGCGAGGCCGTCGTCGACGCCGGTGGCGGAGCCCGCCGTGAGGTAGGTGTCGAGGCCGGGGAGGTCGGCGAGGCGCTTGCGGAGGCCGTCGCGGTCGGCGGTCCGGTCGATCGCCCGGTGGAAGGTCCAGCGGCAGCCGTCGAGGACGGCGATGAGCCGCTCGACGGCGACGAGGTCCGGTTCGCCGTCCGGGGTGAGGAAGCCGAGGACGAACTCGTCCGCGCCCGCCTCGCGGAGCTCCGAGGCCCGGGCCACGAGGGCGTCGATGCCGTCGGGGCCGCCGGCCGAGAACCCGTCGGCGAGGCGGAGCATCACGCGCAGCGGGATGTCGACGGCGGAGCGGATGGCGGCGAAGCCGGTTCGGGACGGGGTGAGCCCGTCCGCCGCCATGTCGGTGACGAGTTCGAGCCGGTCGGCTCCACCGGCCTGGGCGGCGACCGCGTCTTCCTCGTCGAGGGCGATCACCTCAAGGACTGCACGGTTGCTCATCGCGGCCCATTCCTCCATGAATGACGGCACTACAGGTCTAGTCCAATGACCAGACTAGCCGTGCGTGTGCTCTCCCGCATCGTCCGTCGCATCACCGGCCGCGGGAGCGGTGGCCTCGGGGGCCGGGGCGGTCGCCTTCGCGGCTCCCGCGGTGACCGTGAAGGCCGCCGTCCGGACCTTGCCCTCGTGCTGGAAGTCGAGGAAGAGACGGTACGTCCCCGCGCTGGGCGCCGTCGCGGTGAAGGAGACGTCCGGGCCGGGGCCGCCCTCGTTCGGGTGCACGTGGAGGTAGGCGAGGTCGCCGTCGCGCAGGGCGACGAGGTGTCCGTACGCGCCGAGATAGGGCTCCAGGTCGGTGACGGGCCTGCCGGCCTTGGTGACGGTGAGCTTGAGCTCGCCGGCCTTGCCCGGGTCGAGGGTGCCGCCGAGGCGGACCTGGTAGCCGTCGACGTTCGCCGTCGGGGCGACGGCCGGCATGGCCTCGGGGGCGTACGCGCCGGGTACGGAGAGGTCGGCGCCGAGTGTGATGCCCTTGGCGCCCTTCGCGGCGGGCTTGAAGTCGGCGAAGGCCTTGTAGCCGCCGGCGGCGGGCAGGTCGACGGGGGTCGTCCAGGTGCCGTCCGCGGCCTTCACCGGGTGCAGATGGCGGAAGGTGGTGAGGTCGCGCGAGGCGACGATGAAGTGCAGTTCCTTGCCGTGCTCGGTGGTGAAGGCGGTGACCTTCCGGCCGGTCGCGTCCTTGATCGAGAACTTCAGGACGCTCTTGCCGACGGCGGGGGCCGGGGTGTCCAGGGCGAGGGTGTAGCCGCCGTCGGAGACCTGGAGGCCGCCGGGGAGCTCGGCGGCGGGGGCGGCGTCCGCGCCCGCCTCGTGGCCGGCGTGGCCGTCCGCCGCGGGGCTCTTCGCGGGGGCGGCCGCGTGCTCGCCGTGCTCCGCCTTCTTCGGCTCCTCGAAGGGCCCGACGCCCGTGCCGACCCCGTACGCGGCCCCGAAGGTCGCGGCGAGCGCGGCGGCATAGGCAGTGATCTTCACACCGGTGTTCATGGCTGCTCTCCCGATACGTGGGTGGGTGCGCGGGTGGCGCGGTAACCGTTCGATGCACCTCACCATACCCCTGGGGGGTATCAAGTCAAGCCGCGGATCTGCTTGCGTCGGATACGGGAGGGGGGTATACATGAACCACAACCGGATACCCCCTGAGGGTATCGCGCCCGAAGGAACCGACCGAGGAGAAGCCATGGGCTCCTGCTGCACCCCCGACAACAGCTGCTCGACCACCGCGGAGACCGCCGCCGTCGCGATCGCCGAGAGCACCGCGACCGTCTACGCCGTCTCCGGCATGACGTGCGGCCACTGCAGGACCGCGATCACCCAGTCCGTCGGCGCGCTGGACGGCGTCATCTCCGTGGACGTCGACGTCAACGGCGGCCTGGTGACCGTCACCACCGGCGGCGAGCCCGACGACGCCGCCATCGCCGCCGCCGTCGACGACGCGGGCTACGAGCTGACCGGCCGCGCCTGAGCCGCCCGCCCCACCCCGGCCGCCGGGACCCGCCCACCACGCCCGGGTCCCGGCCCCCGACCCGTACTCACGAGGAGCAGGAACAGCCATGACAACGACGACACCGGGCACCGCCCAGGTCGAGCTCGCCATCGGCGGCATGACCTGTGCCTCGTGCGCGGCCCGCATCGAGAAGAAGCTCAACCGGATGGACGGGGTCGAGGCCACCGTCAACTACGCCACCGAGAAGGCCAAGGTCACCTTCGACGCCGACATCGACGTCGCCGCCCTGATCGCGACCGTGGAGGCCACCGGCTACACCGCCGAGGAGCCCGCGCCGCCGAAGGCCGCCGGCCCGGGCGACGGCGGCCCCTCCGACGAGGAGAAGGCCGACGAGGAGCTGCGGCCCCTCAGGCAGCGGCTGGTCACGGCCGTCTCGCTCGCCGTGCCCGTCATCGCGATGGCGATGGTCCCGGCCCTCCAGATCGAGTACTGGCAGTGGCTGAGCCTCACGCTCGCCGCGCCGGTCGTCGTCTACGCCGCCTGGCCCTTCCACCGGGCCGCCTGGACCAATGCCAGGCACGGCGCGGCCACCATGGACACCCTGATCTCGGTCGGCACGATCGCCGCGTTCCTCTGGTCGCTGTGGGCGCTGTTCTTCGGGACCGCCGGCACGCCCGGCATGACGCACCCCTTCGAGTTCACGATCGCCCGTACCGACGGCGCCGGGAACATCTACCTGGAGGCCGCCGCCGGCGTCACCGCCTTCATCCTGGCCGGCCGGTACTTCGAGGCCCGCTCGAAGCGCAAGGCGGGCGCCGCGCTCAAGGCGCTGATGCAGCTGGGCGCCAAGGAGGTCACCGTCCTGCGCGGCGGCCAGGAGCTCACCGTGCCGACGGCCGACCTCCAGGTCGGGGACCGCTTCCTGGTCCGCCCGGGCGAGAAGATCGCCACCGACGGCACCGTCGTCGAGGGCTCCTCCGCCGTGGACGCCTCCATGCTGACCGGCGAGTCCGTCCCGGTCGAGGTCTCCGTCGGCGACGCCGTCACCGGCGCCACCCTGAACGCCGGCGGCCGCCTCGTCGTCGAGGCCACCCGCGTCGGCTCCGACACCCAGCTCGCCCGGATGGCCAAGCTCGTCGAGGACGCGCAGAACGGCAAGGCCGCCGCCCAGCGTCTCGCCGACCGGATCTCGGCCGTCTTCGTCCCCGTCGTCATCGCGCTCGCGCTCGGCACCCTCGGCTTCTGGCTCGGCACCGGCCAGGGGCTCACCGCCGCCTTCACCGCGGCCGTCGCCGTCCTGATCATCGCCTGCCCCTGCGCCCTCGGCCTGGCCACCCCGACCGCCCTCATGGTCGGCACCGGCCGCGGCGCCCAGCTCGGCATCCTCATCAAGGGCCCCGAGGTCCTGGAGACCACCCGCAAGGTCGACACGATCGTCCTCGACAAGACCGGCACCGTCACCACCGGCCGCATGACCCTCATCAAGGTCCACACCGCCGAGAGCGTCGACGAGAGGGACGCGCTGCGGCTCGCGGGCGCCCTGGAGCACTCCTCCGAGCACCCGATCGCCCAGGCCGTCGCCACCGGCGCGGCGGCGAAGGTCGGCACCCTGCCCACCCCCGAGGACTTCGCCAACATCCCCGGCCTCGGCGTCCAGGGCGTCGTCGACGGCCACGCCGTCCTCGTCGGCCGCGAGAAGCTGCTCGACGAGTGGGCCATGGAGCTCCCCGCCGCGCTCAAGTCCGCCAAGGACGCGGCCGAGAAGGCCGGCAGGACCGCCATCGCGGTCGCCTGGGACGGGGAGGCCCGCGCGGTCCTGGAGGTCGCCGACGCCGTCAAGGAGACCAGCCCCGAGGCCATCCGGCGGCTGCGCGCCCTGGGTCTCACCCCGATCCTGCTCACCGGCGACAACAAGGCGGTCGCCGAGGCCGTCGCCGCCGAGGTCGGCATCGACGAGGTCATCGCGGAGGTCATGCCGCAGGACAAGGTCGACGTCGTCAAGAGGCTCCAGGCGGAGGGCCGTTCGGTCGCGATGGTCGGCGACGGCGTGAACGACGCCGCCGCGCTCGCCCAGGCCGACCTGGGCCTCGCGATGGGCACCGGCACGGACGCCGCCATCGAGGCCGGCGACCTGACCCTCGTACGGGGCGACCTGCGGGCCGCGGCCGACGCGATCCGGCTCTCCCGCAAGACGCTCGGCACGATCCGCTCGAACCTCTTCTGGGCCTTCGCCTACAACGTGGCCGCCCTGCCGCTCGCCGCGGCCGGACTGCTCAACCCGATGATCGCGGGGGCCGCGATGGCCTTCTCCTCGGTCTTCGTCGTCGGCAACAGCCTGCGCCTGCGCGGCTTCCAGGCCGCCGACCGCTGACGAACCCCCTTCCCGCCGATCTCCCGAGGAGCCCGTCGTGGCCGGTTACGGACAGCACAAGGAAGACATCATCAGACGCCTGCGCCGCATCGAGGGCCAGGTCAGGGGGGTGCAGCGGATGGTCGACGAGGACACCTACTGCATCGACGTCCTCACCCAGGTCTCCGCCGTCAACGCGGCCCTCCAGTCCTGCGCGGTGGCCCTCCTGGACGAGCACCTCAGCTGCTGCGTCACGGAGGCCATCGCCCAGGGCGGGGACCAGGCCAAGGTGAAGGTGGGCGAGGCGTCGAAGGCGATCGCCCGGCTCATCCGGACCTGACGAAGTGCCCCGGACATCGTCCGGGGCACTTCGCCGTGCGGGAGCGGTTGCGGAATCGGCGTCCTGACGCGGTACGCGGTCTCAACCGCCCTTGCGCGACGGGCACTCGGCGGAGAGCGTGACGCTCAGGCGGAGACAGAGCCCGAGCACCCGCCGGAGGAGCACAAGCTCCGCCGAACCGGGCAGACCGGGGCCGCAGAGCGTCACGCAGGGGCGGTTCCTCATGAGGGTCGACATCCCGCCATCGTACCCCTGGGGGGTATACCTGGACGAGGGAGGCGGCCCGTACGATGAGCCGCCCAGGGGGAAGGGGAGCCACGTGCGCCGGCTGGGAGAGCTGGAGGCCGAGATCATGGACCGGCTGTGGGCCTGGCAGCGGCCCGCCACCGTCCGCGAGATCGTCGACGACATCAATCGGGGACGCCGGGTCGCCTACACGACCGTCATGACGGTCGCGGACATCCTGCACCGCAAGGACTGGCTGCGCCGCGAGAAGGCGGGCCGGGCCTGGCTGTACGAACCCGTCCGCAGCCGCGAGGAGTACACCGCCGGCCTGATGCGGGACGCCCTCGGCGACAGCCAGGACCGGCCCGCCGCCCTCCTGCGGTTCGTCGAGGTCATCTCGGACGAGGACATGGCCGCCCTGGACGCGGCCCTCCGGGCGGCCCGGGGCGGCCCACCGGGAGGACCCGGCGGGGGTGGTGGCGCGTGAACCACCACGCCCTCGTCCCCCTCGGACTCGCCCTGGTCGCCGGCTTCCTCGTGCCGTGGCTCGTCGTCCGGGCCCGCTGGGCCCAGCAGGTGCCCCGCCTCGCGCTCGCCGTGTGGGCGGCCTGCGGCGCCGTCTTCACCGCCGCGGCCGCCCTGCTCCCCGCCCAGCTGGTCCTCCCCGGCGAGAGCAGCCACCGCCTCACCGACATGGTGCTCACGCTCCGGCTCCCCGCCCCCGAGCAGCTGCTCGGCCTCGAAGGCCGCGAGCGGCTCGCCCTCGCGATCGCCCTCGGCGTCCTCGCCCTCCCCGTCACCGCCTTCCTGACGAGACTCGCGCGGGCCCGCCGGGTGCGGGTCCGGCACGCGGGGGTGCTGCGGCTCGTCGGGCGGTACGACCCCGGCCTGCGGGCCACCGTCCTCGACGACGACCGGCCCGCCGTCTACTGCCTGCCCGGCCGCTCGCGCCGCGTGGTCGTCTCCTCCGGGGCCCTCGACACCCTGACGCCCGCGCAGCTCGCGGCGGCCCTCGCGCACGAGCGGGCGCACATCGCGGGCCGCCACCACCTCCTCGTCGCGGCGACGGAGGCCTTCACGGCCGTCTTCCCGCGCCTCCCGCTCGCCCGGCACGGCGGGACGTCCGTACCGCTGCTCCTCGAAATGGCCGCCGACGACCGGGCCTTACGGCGATGCACGCGCGACGCGCTCGCGACCGCGCTGTACGCACTGGCCTCCGGGCGCGCCCCGCGCTCCGCGTTCGCGGCGGGCGGGCCCTCGGCGGCGCTGCGGATGCGGCGCATCCTCACCCCGTACAGCGCCGGACACCCCGTCCTGCGGGGGCTGTTCACCGTCTCGGCGGGGGCGCTCGCGATGGCGCCGCTCGTCATCGCCTGCTGTTCCTTCCCCGGCTAATCGACTCGCTTCACCGCCTCACCCCGCTTCCCCGACCGACCCCCGAACACCGTTAATTACTAAGCGAATTCGTAGATTTCGCATCGGTCACGGGCAACTTAATTCACCGCTATCGTGGGTATGTTGGGGCTCTGGCTCGGCACGTCGAAGGGTACAAAACCAATGCAGCTGGCTGGCGTTCGAGCGGCCGCGGCCGGCGATGCGACGACGATATCCAGGCTGCTCGCGGACGCCATTCGGAGCAGCTACGAGGGAATACTGGACGAAATCCCGATGCGGCGGCTGATCTCGGCGCAATGCGCGCTCCCCCGCATCCGCGCGGAAATTGAAATTCCGGGTGGTGCGCCCGGCTGGCTCGGCTGGCTCGTCGCGACCGACCCCGAGGGCGCGGTCGTCGGCGTCGCCGCGGGCGGCGTCCCCGTACCGGGCGAGGGCGAGGTGTACGCACTGGCCGTCGCGGCCGGATCCCGCCGGCGGGGAGTGGGTACGGCCCTGCTGGCCGCCGCCACGGACCGGATGCGGAGCTACGGAGCCCACGACCAGCGGGTCGAACTCCCGGCGGAGAAGGACCCGTCGCTCCCCTTCTACACCCGGATGGGCTTCGGCTCCCTCGGCCCCACCCGCTGGAGCCGCACGGTCTGACGCACGGCCCGCGGGAACGCCTCCGGCACCGTGCCCGACCCCGTGACCGGCGGTCGTGGCAGATCCACGCCATCGCGTGTTCACGCAGCCCGATCCGGTGGATCGGCGCTCCTCCGCCAGGTCAGGATGGGTTCAGCGGCGCGGTCCCGGCGGCACGGGTACCTCGTCCGGACGGCATGGACCGAGCGAGCCCCTGGAGGAGCGATGCACACACCGAGCGGCCTTTCCCTGCCCGTCGTGCCCGCAGCGTTCGCCCCGGTCCTGCCGTCCCGATACGACCGGGAGCCCGCCGCCCGGACACAGCGGGGCCGGGTCAAGTCCGACCTCCTCCCCGGCCTCGAATCGGTCTCCCCCGTCGACGAGGCCTCGGTCTGGCTCCACGACGCCCTGCTCGGCCCGCACAGCGCGGACATCGTCCGGTACCTCGGCCTCGCCCGCTCCACCGGCGGACCCGTCCTGGACCTCGGCTCCGGCGCCGGGCGGCTCGCCGTCCCGTTCGCCCGGCACGGCTTCGCCGTGGAAGCCGTGGACCGGGACGCCTCCGCACTGGAGCGCCTCGAAGGCTGGGCCCGCCGGATCGGCCCGCAGGTCGCCGGGCTCGTCGTCACCCACCGCGCCGACCTCACCGAGCTGCGGCTCGACGGGAGTTACCGGCTCGCGCTCCTCGCGGGCGCCGTGGTCACCGCCGTCCCGCCCGCCCACCGGCCCGGGCTGCTGCGCGAGGTCGCCTCCCACCTGGAGGCCGGCGGGGCGCTCGCCCTCGACTACACCGCGCACCGGCTCCCCGGACTCGTCGCGGAGCCGCGCCGGACCTGGGCCTTCCAGGTGCCGCGCTTCGACGGGGTCGACGAGTGGGTGGTGGCCCGGCAGGTCTTCGACCTGCCGTCGATGAGCGAGCGGATCACGTACTACACGGCCCGCACCGGCAAGGTCTCCACCGAGCGGGTCGTGCTGACCACCGACAAGTGGATCGTGGACCCCGAGCGGCTCGCGGCCGAACTGCACTCGGCCGGCCTGCACATCGAGGGTCGCCGGCGGCAGCGGATCGACGACCGGACCGAGAGCGTCCTGCTGGTGTGCAGGACGGACGACTGAACCGGACGCCTGACGAGGTTGACGAGCAAGAGGTACGATGCCCACAAACGTTTGAGCCGACCAGGTGGCGGGCGGAGAAGATGGCAGTCGTGGAAGAGCTGACGGGCCGCGAGGCGGTGATCCAGCGCCTGCGCGACGTCGGCCTGCGGGTCACGGGCCCCCGCCTGGAGGTGCTCACGGTGCTCGCCGCCGGCGGCCATCTCGACGTCGAGGCGATCACCACGACCGCCCGCGAGCGGCTCGGCACGCTCACCAGCCAGGCCGTGTACGAGATGCTGCGGCACTTCCAGGAGACCGGCCTGGTCGGCAAGTTCGACCGCCCCGGCCTGCCCGCCGTCTTCGAGATCTCCGGCCCCCCGCACCAGCACGCCCTGTGCGTCGTCTGCGGCCGCGTCGAGAACGTCGCGGCGACCGCGCCGAAGCCGCCCCGGGGCGCGCTGCCGGAGTGGACGGTCGAGGACGCCGAGATCGTCTTCAAGGGCCTGTGCCCCGACTGCCGGACGGACGCACCCGCCGCCTGAGCTGCGGCGAACCCCGTGCGCGCCGTTCGAATGTGTGGCAGGGTCTAGCGGGGCGATTCATGAGGATCCAGGGGGATCCGAGGGGAGTCCGCTGCGCCGTGTCCAGAAACGCCGCCGCTGCCCGTACCGGCAGCGACCAGGCTCTCGCCGTCTACCAGCAGCTTCGCGCCCGTCCGGGGACGACCTTCGCCGAGGTCGCCGACCGGCTGGACCTCTCCGCCGAGGAGCGGGAGCGATGTCATGACGAACTCGTCTCCTTAGGACTCACCGCACCCGCGTCACCGCAACCCGTCGTCGACCCCGACGTGGCCCTGCTGCGACTGCTGCGCCGGGAGCGCGACCGGCTCCAGGAACGCCTCGCCGCCACCAGCCGCGCCCACACCGCCCTCGAAGCCCTCGCCGGACCGTTCCTGCGGGCCGGGGCCACCCCGCGCGGGGAGATCGAGGTCGAGATCGTCGAGGATCCCGCGCGCGTACGGCGGAGCCTCGTGGACCTGACGGACTCCGTCCGGACGGCCGCGCACTTCATGCACACCGGCTCCGTCCGCCGCGAGGAGCTGCCGGGCGAGCTGGCCCAGGACCGCCTGTGGGCCGAGCGCGGGGTCCGGATCCGGGCCATGTACAGCCGGCGGGCCGCCTCGGTGCCGGAGATGGCCCAGCACCTGGAGGAGCGGGCCGCGCTGGGGGTGGAGGTCCGTTTCGCCTCCGTCGTGCCGATGAACATGGTCCTCGCCGACGAGAACTTCGCGCTCCTGCCGACCGATCCGCACGACCTGTCGTCCGCCGCGATCCTCGCGCGCGGCCCCGGTCTCGTCCGCTCGTACCTCGCCCTGTACGAGTACTGCTGGACGGCCGCGGCCCCGTACGGCGAGGACGACGAGCCGGAGAAGGGCGGCGGCGGGCTCTCCGAGCAGCAGCGGGCGGCGCTCCTCATGCTCGCCTCCGGCATCAAGGACGAACAGATCGCCAAGAACCTCGGGGTCTCGCTGCGGACGGTGAGCCGGCTGCTCTCCGAGGTCATGCAGGAGCTGGGGGCGGCGAGCCGGTTCGAGGCGGGCGTCAAGGCGTCCCGGCTGGGTCTGCTCGACGGCGAGGCCCCGTAGGGGCCCGACACAAGGGCGGGATTCCGCCGGGGAGTTCGGATGACGCACGATGGACGCCTGATCGGTCGGACCGGCCCGATCGGTTTGACGGACGGCCGCCCAGCCGGGTGACACGGGTGACGGCGGCGCGACTCGAGGGAACAGGGGGTCACTTCGCCTTGATCACCACCGGCGGCGGTACGGGCACGGGCAGCGGGACCGAGCGCTCGGAAGGCTCACCCGATGCCGTGGTGAACCTCTACCAGGAGCTGCGCAGGCGCGGGGTGTCCAGCCTCGGCGAGGTCGGGGCCCAACTCCGGCTGTCGCCCGAGGAGTACGAGCGATGTCGTGGCGAACTGACGGACCTCGGACTCATCGTGCCGACCAACCCGGCCCAGCACGGGGCCCGCGCCGAGCTCCGGGCGGGCCTCCGGGAGGGCGGGGACGGCCGGCAGCAGGACGGCGACGGCGACACCGTCGCGGTGATCGACCCGGAGATAGCGCTGCTGCGGCTGCTGCACCGGGAGCGGGAGCAGCTGCGCGAGCACCTCGACGAGGCGGACCGGGCGTACGGGACGCTGGAGACCTTGGCGGGGGCGTTCCTGCGGGCCGGTTCCCTCACTCGCTCGGACGCCGACGTGGAGCTGCTGAGCGACTACCGGCGGATCCAGCAGGTCCTGGAGGACATCACGGACGTCATCCAGCACAGCCTGGCGTCGATGCATCCGACGTCGCTCGTGCGGGAGGTGGCGGAGCGCGTACTGAGCCGGGACCGGCGGCAGATCGAGAACGGGGTGCGGGTCCGCGCCATGTACAGCGAGCGGGTCACCTCGGTGCCGGAGGTGGCGGAGCTGCTGCGGCGCCGGGTCGAGACGGGTGTGGAGGTCCGCATCACCCCCGCCGTCCCGATGACGATGATCATCGCCGACGCGCAGTTCGCGATGGTCCCGGTGGATCCGGCGGAGCCGATGGCGGGGGCGGTGCTGGCCCGGGGGCCGGCCCTGGTCCGCTCGTACATCGCGCTGTACGAGCACTGCTGGCACACGGCCTCGCCCTACGGGGACGGCAGTACGCCCGAGCAGGGCGGTGACGGGCTCTCGGAGCAGCAGCGTGCGGCGCTGACGATGCTGGCCTCGGGGATGAAGGACGAGAAGATCGCGCGGGGGCTCGGGGTGTCGCTGCGGACGGTGAGCCGCATGCTGTCGGAGCTGATGCAGGAGATGGGCGCGACGAGCCGCTTCGAGGCCGGGGTGCGGGCGCACCGGCTCGGCTGGGTCGACTGAGATCCGGGAATGGCCGTCCATTGTCCTTCTGGCATACGGAAAAGGCCCCGCGCACGCCCGGACGGGGGCGTACACGGGGCGTGCGCGGAGCCTTTTCCGATTCCCCGACGCTCAATTGGCAGGTATCGGCGCCGGGGAGACCTTGTTCCACTCGTTTCCGTTGGACGGGGACGACGTGGGGGTGGGGGTCGGGGTGGCGGTGGCCGCACCGGCCGCGCCCTCGGCCACCACGTGCTGGGGGGCCGGGTCCGCGCTCGGGGCCGTCGCCAGGGCCGCGCCGCCGGCGACGGCGAGACACGCGGCCGCGGCGAGGGCGAACTGACGGGCGGCCTTGCGCATCCCCGTGGTGTGCTCAGCAGACATGATTCCTCCAGGAGTGGGAATGTGAATTCCGTCTTCCGGGGGCCCGTGCCGCCGGGCGTTCCCTGAAGACATCTCCATTCTGTCCTCGGCCCGGATTCCGATCCAGGGATTGTCCGGGCGTGGACCCGCCATGGCGTGGATGCGTCAATACGCCTTCTCCGCAACGGAATTGCACCATCCGGAGCTCTCCATACCTTTGGTCGAACCAAAAGAGGTGCTAGACTTGAGCTACGGCCTTCTCGTTCCTCCAGGAGAGAGAGGCCGCCGGGGCAGGGGCGTGCCGCCGCCCCTGCCCCAACCCCCCGCCCTGCCCCGGACCCCGGACCCGGCCCTCCGCCAGCGCCTCCCGGTACACCTCGACCGTCCGGCCGGCGGACGCCCTCCAGCTCATCCCGCGCGCATGGCGCACCGCCGCCTCCCCCATCATCCGCACCTCCTCCGGGTGCGCCGCGAACCACCGCAGCCGCCGCGCGTACTCCACCGGGTCGTGGCCGTGCACCAGCAGCCCCGTCCCCCCGTCCCGCACCGCCGTCGGCAGACCGCCGACCGCCGCCGCGAGCACCGGCGTTCCGCAGGCCTGCGCCTCCAGGGCCACGAGCCCGAAGGACTCGCTGCGCGAGGGCACCACCAGCACGTCCGCCGCCCGGTACCAGTCCGCCAACTCCCCCTGCGGCACGGGAGGACAGGCCCGCAGCACGTCGGTGACGCCCAGCTCCCCCGCCAGCTTCCAGGCCGTCCCCTCCCGGGTCGCGCCCGAGTGGCCGCCCACCACCGGCACCAGGAGCCGGCCGCGCAGCCCCGGCTCCAGGCGCAGCAGCTCGGCCACGGCCCGCACCAGCACGTCCGGGCCCTTCAGCGGCTGGATGCGGCCCGCGTAGAGGGGGACGAAGGCGTCGGCCGGCAGTCCGAGCCGGGCCCGGGCGGCGACCCGGCCGCCCGCGGCGGGGCGGAAGGTCCGCAGGTCGACCCCCGGGCGGACGACCTCGGTCCGCTCCCCCGGAGCGCCGTACAGGGCGCGCAGCGCCTCCGCCTCGTCGGCGGTGTTGGCGATCAGCCGGTCGGCGGACGCGACGACCTGGAGCTCTCCGCGGACGCGGAGCTCGGGTTCGGGGGTGTCGCCCGCGGCGAGCGAGGCGTTCTTCACCCGGGCCAGGGTGTGGGCGGTGTGCACGAGCGGGACGCGCCAGCCGACCGAGGCGATCCGGCCCGCCTGCCCGGAGAGCCAGTAGTGCGAGTGGACCAGGTCGTGGCGCCGGCCCTCCTTCAGCAGGGCCAGCGAGAACGGCACGACGAGGTCCGGCATGGCCTCCTTGGGCAGCGGCCCGCGCGGCCCGGCCTGCAGATGGCGGACCCTGACACCGGGGGCGAGCTCGACGGGCCCGGGCAGGCCCTCGCCCCGGCAGCGGGTGAACAGGTCCACTTCCACGTCCAGTTCGGCGAGGGCCCGGGACAGCTCGACCATGTAGACGTTCATGCCGCCGGCGTCCCCCGTCCCGGGCTGGTGGAGCGGGGAGGTGTGGACGCTGAGCATGGCGACGCGCAGGGACACGTGGGACTCCTGTGGAGTGGGGGCCACGTGTCCCTGCGCGTGGCTCGCGCGCACGGTCACGCGACAGGGAGGGGGACGAGCATGGGTGCCGGGCACCGACGTACTGGACTACGGGAGTACTTAGTTGCTTAGTAGTAGGGGTCAGAAGCCGAAGACCGGGCCGGACGGCGGAGCCAGCCGGGTCCCCGGGAGGGGGCCCGTCAGCGCGTGCCAGTCCACCGGCCGGCCCGTCTCCACGTGGAGCGCCGCCGCGAGCCGGTCGGCACCCTCCGGCATCACCGGACGCGCCCACGCGGAGAGCGCCGACGCCACCGCCAACTGGGCCGCGAGCGCCGGGAGATGACGGCAGGAGGCGCTGGGCCTGCACCGCTCGTGGGCGTTCACGTGACCGAAGTCGGCCACCGAGCGGACCATCTCGTCGAGGACGGCGACCGCCCGGCGCGGGTCGAAGGCGTCGGGGCCGTACGCCTCGCGCAGGTCGTCCACGCCCCGGTGCAGCCGCCGCTCCAGGATCTCCCAGCCGGTGCCGCCGGGCAGCGCCTGCGGCGCACGGCCCCCGCACTCCTCCCGTACGGCGGCGAAGAGGCGGCCGAGCCAGCTGTTCCAGCTCTCGTCCAGCTCCCGGCGGGCCGCCGCGAGGCGCTCCCGGTGGAAGACGGTCCGGCGGCCCAGCGGGCGGGCCTGGAGGACGTGCCGGCGCAGGGTGTCGGAGCCGTACTCGGTGAGGAGGTCGAGCGCCCAGACGTTGCCCTCCTGGACGCCTTCCTCGATGACGTACGACTCGTTGACGTTGAAGTCCTGCGGCAGCTTGACGTCCTGGGCGAGCAGCAGCACCGGCAGGAGCACCGCGTGGCAGAAGGAGTGCCCGAAGCCGCAGAAGTGGATGGCGCGGCGGGGCAGCGGGCCCTTGGTGTCGTAGCCGAAGAGGTGCATCGCGGCGGCCTCGAAGCAGCCGTCGATCCGGTGCTCGGGGAAGCCGTCGACCGGGACCGGCAGGCCCCACTCGGCGGGGTGGCCGACGGCGATGTCCGGCAGCCCGTCCTCGACGAGCGACTCGCACAGCGCGGCCAGCCGGGGCGGGAGCCCGGCCGTCGCCCAGTACTCGGCGAGCGTCTCGCGGAACGGCTCCAGGGGCACGTACAGCCGGCGGCAGCGGCGGGCTGCCGCCGGGGTTCCGCAGACCGCGCAGCGCGCCGAGAGGAGGTCGCCGCCGTCGTTCGGGCGGGCGCACTCGTGGCACATGCCGCCGTCGCTGTCCGCACCGCAGTGCGGGCAGCCGCCGGTGGCGTGCGCCCCGTACAGCCAGCGGTCGCAGGGCTCGCAGTAGGGCAGCAGGCGGGTGCGCGGGGCGATGACCCCCTGGGCGAACAGTCTGCTGAAGAGGTCCTGCACCCAGCGTCCGTAGCCCTTGTCGCGCCGGGGGCGCACGATGTGGTCGAACTCGACCCCCGAGCGCAGCCAGTCGGCGGTGATCGCGGCGCGGTAACCCTCCGCGACCTCCTCGGGCTTGCGGTGGTGGCGCAGCGCGCGGACCTCGACGGAGCTGGCGTGGTCGGCGGTGCCGGTGGTGAACCGGACCGCCTCCCCCTCGGCCCGCAGGTAGCGGGTGAGGACGTCGGCGGCGACGTACGGCCCGGCGAGATGACCGATGTGGAGTTCGCCGTGGGTGGCGGGCGGGGTCGCGGTGATCCAGACGGGGGTGCTCATGGGACCTCCTTGACGCTGTGGTGCGGTGGGCTTCAGCGAAGTGAGCGGGGCGGCGGGCCGCGGGTCAGCGGGGCTCGAAGTGGAAGGAACGGATGAAGCAGTCGCGCGGCTGCTCGACGGCGTAGACGATGCATTCGAAAAGGGCCTGGGTGGTCAGCTTCTCGTCGGGTGCCATTCCGTCCGGATTCGATCCGTCCCATTCCGCGAACCGCGGATCCGAGGTCGAGAAGTCGGGCGGGAAGAGCGAGAAGACGCGGACCCCGGAGGGCCGCAGCCGGCGCGAGAGGATGTCGGCGAATCCGGCCTGCGCGCTCTTCGCGGCCCAGAAGGCCTCGTGGGCGGCGCCGGCGGTCGCCGCGGAGGCGCCCTCGGCGTCGCGGACGGCGACCATGTTGACGATGTCGGGGCGGAGCGAGCCGCGCAGCAGCGGCAGGAAGTGCTTCACCATGAGGACCGTGCCGCCGGCCGTCGACTCGATCGTCTCGACGATCTCGGCGTCGCTGGCGGCCTCCAGGTCCATGCCGTCGAGCCACCGCGCGCCGTTGTTGACCAACAGGTCGACCCGGTCGGTGCGTTCGCCGACGCGGGCGGCGAACTCGCGGATCTCGGCGGGCCTGCTCAGGTCGCAGCCGAAGGCGTGGATACGGTCACGGGCCGAGCCCATGACCTCGGCGCGGGTGCGTTCGGCGGCTTCGACGGTCCGCGCCGAGACGTAGACCTCGGCGCCGAGGTGCGCGAATCCGACGGCGAGCGCGCGACCGAAATAGCGGGACGCTCCGGTCACGACGACACGCAGATTCTCGAATTTCATGTGTGTCTGCTCTCCCCACGGATACCGATTGCCGGTCCATTTCAGCGTGGCAGAGAAAGGACGGCGGAAGCCCGGTGAAAGGGTGCGCGTTCACGCCGTTGCGTGGACACGCCACGGCAGTTCCAGGCCGCCGAGGACCCTCGCGCGCTTGTGGTGGACCCGGACGCGGTCGGCCGCGGCGGAGACGGTCACGGTGCCGCCGGGGGTGCGGACGGGGCCGGCCGGCGCGGGGACGACAGTGCCGTCGAGCGCACCGGCCGCGGCGAGGGCGGCGGCGCCGGTGAGCGCGAGCCGGGGGTGCCAGCCGCCGACCGTGAGGGCGCGGACGGAGAGCCCGTCGGGTCCCGCGGAGAAGGCGGCGATCTTGGGGAGCGCGGAGCGCGGCCCGTACCCGAGGAGCCGGGCGGCCTCGGCGCGGAGCGCGAGCAGCCGGCCCTGGAGGGCCTCGTCGGGCCCGGGGAGGTGGCGGGCGTCGACGAAGACGTACGGGTTGCCGTACCGCACGAGGGAGACGGGCACCCCGCGGAGGACGTCGAGGGGGCGGCCGGTGGGGAGGGTGCCGGGGGCGGTGGGGGCGCGCAGGAAGCTGAGCGTGTACGCGTCGCCGTGCGGTTCGCGCTCGCACAGCACGGTGTCGCCGGTGGTGACGGCGCGGACGGTCACGGGCCCGGGGCGGCCGTCGGCGACGACACAGGCGAGGAGGGAGTGGCCGCAGCCGGCACGGAAGTCGAAGGTGCCGCCGGGGAGGGCCTGGACGAAGCGGTAGCCGAGGGTGTGCCCCGCGCGGGTGGCGGGGCCGTAGAGAGCGATCTTGTTGAGCTCGGCGTACGCCGTCCCGGAGAGCGCGTGGCGCAGCCGCGCCAGCTCGGCCCCGAGCGCGAGCGCCCCGGCGGGCAGCTGGTCGAGCCGCACGACGAGGGTGGGCCCCGGGGCGTCCTCGGCCCGGACGAGGGTGGCGGGGACGACACCCGCGGCCCGCCCCGACACGGCAGGGGGCGGGGCGGGTCCGGGACGGCGAGGTCCCGGGCGGTCAGGCCGCACAGTCGGCCGGGATCCGCATGCTGCGGACGACCTCCGTCCACAGCTCGTGGACGGCGAGCCCCCAGAGCGCCAGGGCGTCGTGCTGCGAGGGGCGTTCGAGCTGGCGGGCCAGGAGCTTGCGGACCCGGTCCGCGCGGACCTTGCCGCCGAGGACGAGCCGGGCCGGCGAGAGCAGCTCGCGGACGGTGTCGAGGAGCGGGCTCCCGGGGGCGAGCATCGCCGCGAGCGGCAGCGTGAAGGGCTGCTTGGGCCGCCGCAGGACCGCGGCGGGCAGCAGCTCCGCCCCGGCCTCGTACAGCGCGCGCTTCCCCGTCCGCGCCCCGGTCGGCAGGGCGCGGGCGTGGGCGACGACGGACGGCTGGCAGAAGGGCATGCGGGCCTCGACGGCCCAGGCCATCGAGAGGTGGTCGACGCGCCGCAGGTGGTAGGCGGGGAGCCGCCAGCGCGTCTCGAAGGAGGTCATCGCGGTGAGCCGGTCCGCGCCGACGGCCTCGGCGGAGCGCAGCTCCTGTTCGATGCGGTCGGCGGCGGAGCCCTGATCGGCGATGTGGGCGCGGTAGTCGGCGGTGTAGAGGTGGTCGCGGAGGAGGCGCGGCGCGGCCGAGAGCGCGTCGGCGTAGGCGCCGGCCCAGTCGGCCCCGGCGGGGGCGTCGAGCGCGGCGCGCATCCGGTCGTAGCCGCCGAAGAGTTCGTCGGCGCCGTCGCCGGCGAGCGCGACGGTGAAGCCGTTCTGGCGGACGGCGCGGAAGAGCGCGTACGTGGAGAGGGTGATGGGGTCGGCGTTGGGCTGGCCGAGGTGGCGGACGGTCCGGGTGAGGAGCGAGGGGAGCTCGTCGGGGTCGACGGAGACCTCGTGGTGGACGGTCCGGGCCCGGCGGGCGACGGAACGGGCGTACGCGGCCTCGGAGTCCGGCCACTTGCCCCGGTAGGTGAGGTGGAAGGTGTGGAGCGGCGGGGCGCCGGTCTCGCGGGCGTGTTCGGCGGCGAGCGCGGTGACGAGTCCGGAGTCGAGGCCGCCGCTGGTGATCGCGCACACGGGCACCTCGGCGTGGGCGAGCCGTCGGACCTCGTGGCGGAGGAGGTCCTGGGTGCCCGCGGCGGGCGCCTCGGGCGTCCGGGGGCCCCGGCGCCGTACGACGGGAGCCGCGCCCGGGCGGACGAGCGCGGTGGCGCCGGGCGGCAGGACGCCGACGCCGTCGAGCGCGGTGTGCGTGGAGAAGGACGTACGGGTGGCGAGGACCGTGTCGAGGGCGTCGTCGCGCGGGGAGATCCGTACCCCCTCGAAGGCGAGGAGCGCGGGGATCTCGGAGGCGAAGCGGGTGGAGCCGTCGTGGGGATCGTGGTGGAGGTAGACCGGCTTCATGCCCATGTCGTCGACGGCGAGGACGAGTTGGTGGGAGCCGGGCCGCAGGTCCAGGACCGCGACGGCGAACATGCCGTCGAGGTGCTCGGCGAAGGCGGGGCCGTACTCGGCGTAGAGGGCGGGGAGCACGGTGCCGTCGCAGCCGTCGGGGAAGCGGTGGCCGCGGGCGGCGAGCGAGCGGCGCAGTTCGGCGTGGTTGTAGATCTCGCCGTTGAGCACGGCGAGGACGCCGGGGAGGTGCGGCAGCCGGTAGGGCTGCCGGCCGCCGCACGGGTCGGTCACGGCGAGCCGGTCGCAGCCGAGCGACCAGCCGGGCCCGCTGAGCACCTGGTGCTCGTCGGGGCCGCCGTGGCGCTGGCGGGCCGAGACCGCCGCGAGCTCGGCGGGGTCCGGGCGGTCCGCCCCCGCGGCGATGGTGCCGAGAATCCTGCACATGGCGGTCGCCTCCGTTGTCCGAAGTCACTGTCCGTCTCTCCCGACGGCCATCCCACACTGGTCGCACCCAATGATTTGAATCTACCAAGTTTTTGAGTGGCGCGTAAGTGCCATGTCCAGTTCACGCCACGGCCCGGCCTTGCGACACCCCCGCCGCCCCAACAGGCTGGCCCCATGAGGGACATGGAGGAAATCGCGAAGGACCGCGGCGCGCCCGAGTCACTGCTGGTCGTGGCCGCGCACCCGGACGACATCGAGTTCTGCGTCAGCGGCACCGTCATGCAGTGGATCGAGCGCGGCACCCGCGTCACGTACTGCATCGTCACGGACGGCGGCGCCGGGGGTTACGACGAACGGCTCCCCCGGCAGGCGATGGCGGACCTGCGCCGCGCCGAGCAGGTCCACTCCGCGAAGCTCAGCGGCGTCGCCGACGTCCGGTTCCTCGGCTACCCCGACAGCTTCGTCGAGGCCTCCGTGGAGCTGCGGCGCGATCTCTGCCGGGTCATCCGCGAGGTGCGCCCGCAGCGGGCGATCATCCCGTCCCCCGAGATCAACTGGGCGCGCGTCGCCGACCTCCACCCCGACCACCGCGCGGTCGGGGACGCCTGCCTGCGCGCGGTCTACCCCGAGGCCCGCAACCCCTTCGCGCACGCCGAACTCCTCAAGGAGGAGGGCCTGGAGCCGTGGACGGTCCACGAGCTGTGGCTGATGACCGGCCCCACCCCGAACCAGTACGTGGACGTCACCCCGGTCTTCGACCGCAAGGTCCAGGCGCTGCGCATCCACACCTCGCAGACCGCCCACTTCGACGACCTGGCGGGCCTCCTCCGCGCCTGGCTCGGCGAGCACGCGACGGCCGGCGGACTGCCGCCCGGCCGGATGGCGGAGGCCTTCCAGATCGTGCACATCGACTGAGCCGGCCTCCCGGCGGAGTCCTTGTGGCGGCCCGGGGCCCATGAGACCGTGAGCGGCACACGTGGGGGCGCGCGTCACCAACACGCGCGTGAAGAGGGGGAGTTCACGCCATGGCCATGGACGTACCTGACCTGTTCGAGACCCTGATCGCGCACTACCTCGCCTGGCCGGAGGCCGACGAGGACGCCTACCTGTCGGCGGCGAACGGCCTGACCTCGTACGCCGACCTCACCCTGGACGACACCTGGGCCGCCCACAAGCACATCGAGCGGCTGCTGTCCTCCGGCAGCGGCGAGGCGATGGACGCGCTGGGGCAGCACTGGGTCAAGGTCAAGGACCAGCACGCCGCCGCCGTCACGGCGGCGGCGCAGCAGGCCGCCACCGCCGCGGCCGAGATCGCCGCCGACGTCGCCGCGGCGAAGGGCAGCGTCATCCGGATCGCCGCCCACCTCGCCGAGGTCACCGTCGCGGCGGCGGCCGCCGGGGTGGTGACCTTCGGCGCGAGCGCGGCCGTGGTGGCGACCGCCACCAGCCAGGCCCAGGCACAGTCGAAGGCGGTCTTCTCCCAGTGCCTGAACAGCACGGTCCGGACACTGGCCCGGCTGCGGAAGGACCCGTCGGTCGCCTCCCTCGAAAGCGTCGCCGCCGACCTCGCGGCGGGCGTCGGCGGCCAGGCGATCGGGGCGGCGGGCGGAGCGGCCGGCGGGGTGGCGGACGGCTCGGACACCGGCCGGGGCTGGGGCCGGGGCCTTCCCTCCGACACCGGCCGCGCCATCGGCAAGGGCGTCCACGTCGACCACGAGGAGCACCGGCTCGCGGCCGGGAAGCTCCGGGAGGTCGCCACGACGATCCTCGGGACGACGGCGGGAGCGCTGTCCCAGGCCGTCGCCCACCACGCCACGGCGGCCACCGGCTCCCTCGGCTCGGTCCTCGCCCCGGAGCTCGACTCGGTCCTGGACCACCTCTCCAGGGCCAACACCGCCTACGGCGACCACCTGAACGGTCCGCTCCCCGACGCCGTCCTGCTGATCTCCACGAGCCAGCAGTCCACGGACGACGACAACAAGCAGCGGATGTCCCAGCTGGACCGCTGACCGCCGCGCGGAGAGGCCTCTGGTGTGCGCGGCGGTGATCGGGTTCAATGCCCTTCCGTCGACGAACAGGGGCCTTCCGTGAGCGAGTTACCACCCTCCCAGGACCGTGTACCACCGCAGGCACCGCCGGCGCCGAGGCAGCCGCCGGATCAGTCACCGGCAGCGGCACCGAGACCGACCTCGCCACCGGCGCGGACACGGGCACCCGCCACGCCGCCGCAGGCGCCGACACCGACCGCTCCGGCACGGGAGGTCCCGGACCAGGAACCTCCCCGCCCCCGTCGGCTGGGCGAGGTCGCCGCGATCGTGTCCGCCCTGACCGCCCTGGCGGGTCTCCTGCTGGGCTTCTTCGGCCTCCCGACCCTGGTCAACTCGCCGACGGCCCGCCCGGTCGTGGTGACGGTCACCGTCCCCGCCCCCGCCCCCTCCGGCACGGGCACCGACACCGCGGCCACAGCCACAGCCACCGCCACCGCCACGCCGTCACCGGAGACGAGCGGCCCGGACGCGGACGACCCCCGGTCCCTCCCCGCCCCGCCCCCGCTGCCGACCGGCACGGTGGCGCTCAAGGACCTCACTCCCCTCGGCGACTGGGGAGCCGACGAGGTCGGCCTGAGCACCGCGACGCTGGGGGGCAAGGCCCACCCGAACGCGATCATCGTCAGGTATCCGTGCCAGGGCCCCGTCGAGTACGGCCTCAACCAGCGGTACAAGAGCCTCACCTTCATCGTCGGCCTCGACGACAACGGCCTGGCCACACCCGGCAAGCTGACCGTGACGGGCGACGGAAAGCCGCTCAAGAGCGTGATGCTGGAGATCAACCGTCCGCAGTCCGTCACGGTGGACCTCACCGGCGTCATCAGGCTCGGCATCGCGCCCGACATCATGGACGGCAGCTACTGCACCCCCGACGGCGTCGTGATCGCACTCGCCGACGCCGTCCTCCGCTCCTGAGCCGCGATCAAATGCCTCGACACCCGTCCGGGTGATCGGGGAGGCTTCGCGCGATGACCAGAACCGACGACACACCGCCCGCGTGGGACGAGCGCACCCAGCTCACCACGTTCCTCGACTACGCACGCGACACCGCCCGCGCCAAGTGCGACGGCGTCTCCGCCGAGAACGCCGTCAAGGCGCTCCTGCCGGGCTCCCCGCTGATGACCCTGAACGGACTGGTCAACCACCTCCGCTGGGTCGAGTACTACTGGTTCCAGGTGGTGTTCCTCGGCGAGGAGGACCGGGGCCCCTGGACCGAGGAGGACCCCGACCGCGAGATGCGGATCGCCGTCGACTTCCCGCTTCCGCAGCTCCTCGACGAGTACGCCGCACAGAGCGCCGCCTACCGCGAGCTGGTCGCCGCGAGCAGCCTCGACGAACAGGCCAAGCGGCCCGTACGCGGCGGCCTCCACGTCGACCTCCGCTGGATCCTCCTCCACCTCACCGAGGAGACCGCCCGCCACAACGGCCACCTGGACATCCTCCGCGAACTCCTCGACGGCACGACCGGCGACTAGGGCGACCCCATGGCCGAGAACACCGGGAACACCGGGATCGCAGACGACGAGCACGACGCGGACGGCGCGGAGACCGCGAGGGAACTCTCCTGGCGGGCCGCGTCCGTCGGCCTCGCGGTCCTCGACGTGGACGACGCCGAGCTCGTGCACGGCTGGCGTTCCGACCCCGTGGCCGCACACCAGATGGGCATGTGGCCACGTTCGCTCACCGCTCTGCGCGAGCGCATCGAGCGCGACATCGACGACGACGACCGCGACGACTTCCTCGTCCTCCTCCCCGGCGGCGACCCCGTCGGCCTCGTCGGGCTGACCGCCCAGAACATCGTCAACGGCACGGCTCAGGTCGAGCTCATGCTCGCTCCCGGGCATCGCGGGCACGGCCACGGCACCGCCGCCCTCGACGCCCTCGTGGACCTGGCCTTCGGCGAGCTCCCGATGTACCGGCTCACCGCGGAGACCCACACCGACAACAGGCCCGCGCTCGCCGTCCTGGCCAGGTCCGGATTCACCCGGGAAGGGACCAGCCGCGCCGCCTGTCTCCACCGCGGCCGCCGCCACGACCTCGCCGTGTTCTCCCTGCTCCGCCCCGAATGGGAGGAACTGGACCGTCCGCGAGCCTGGGACGCCTGAGCCGGAACACCCCGGCGGCGGGAAGCGGTTCCTCCGCCGGGGCCGTGGGTACGGGGCGGGCATGTCCAAGGGCTGGCGTTGGGTTCTTCTTGCCGGGTTCGTCGTCTGGACCGTCTTCGCGCTCCAGTGGACCGACCTGGGCTGCGACTATCCGGAGGCGTACCTCGCGGTCGTGCGCTTCGGTACGCCGGAGGGGCTGGAGTTCCTGCCCGCCTGCCACGGCTAGGGCGTGTTGCGAAAGTCCCGCCTGCCCGGCGGCGCCTATGGCGTCGCGGGGCAGGCGGGAGTTTGACGACAGGGCCTAGCGCCTGATCCGAAGGGGCGGTCCTCAGCGCGTGCCCGTGCGGGGCTTCGGCAGGTGGCGGAGGGAGAAGGCTCCCAGGGCCGCGTGGAGTGCGGCGGCCACGGCGGCCGCGGTGTGCAGGCCGGTGACGAAGGCCGACCTCGCCTCACCGACCGTCGCGGCCGTCAGACCGGGCACCCGGAGCGTCTCGTTGAGGGTGCCCGCCACGTCGGGGCCCTGGAGCCGGAAGACCAGGGCCGCCAGGGAGCCGAGGAGGGCGATGCCCAGGGCGTTGCCGATCTCGTTGCTCGTCTCGGCGATCGCCGCCGCCGCCCCGACGCGCTCCGCGGGAACCGCGGCGACCGCCGTGTCGGCGACCACGCTGAACGAGATCCCGTAGCCGAGGCCGGCGACGACGGTCGACGCCACGTACCAGCCGATGCCGCCGGAGACGGTCGTGGCGAGGAGCAGGAGCATCCCCGCGGCGACGAGGAAGTGGCAGGTGACGAGCGCCGCCCTCGTGCCGGTACGCGCCACCGCCGCCGGCGTGACCACACACGTCGCCGTGAGCACGGCCGCGCCGGGAAGCGCGACCAGCGCCGCGTCCAGGACGCTCAGTCCGAGGACCGACTGGAGGTAGATGCCGCCGAGGTACGCCGTCGCCGACCAGGCGGCCAGCGGCAGCAGCCCGGTGACGGCCGCGATCGTGAACACCCGGTCGCGGAACAGCCGGAAGTCGATCAGCGGCTGCTCCAGGCGGAGTTGGCGGCGCACGAACCCGGTCAGGACGGCGACGCCGACGGCTCCCGTGGTCAGGGCGGTGACGTCCGGCCCCTCCGTGGCGGCGTGCTTGACCGCGTGGACGGCCGACAGGATGCCCACGGCCGAGAACAGCACGCTCGGGACGTCCACCCGGCCCGCCCGGGTCGTCCGCACCTCACGCAGCAGGACCGGGGCCAGGACCAGGAACAGGGCGACCACGGGGAGGTTGATCAGGAAGACCGAACCCCACCAGAAGGAGTCCAGCAGCCGTCCCCCGACGACCGGGCCGATCGCGAACCCCGCCGCGAAGGTCGCCGCGAAGATCCCGATCGCCCTCGCCCGCCGGCGCGGGTCGGTGAACAGTTCGCTGAGCACCGCCAGCGCCGACGGCAGCAGCGTCGCACCCGCCACGCCCATCAACGCCCGGCAGGCGATGAGCAGTTCCGGACCCGAGGCGAACGCCGCCCCCGCCGAGGCCGCCCCGAACACCGCCGCCCCGGCCGTCAGCAGCCTCAGCCGGCCGTACCGGTCGCCGATGTTCCCGAACGCGATGAGCAGCGACCCGACGGCGAACCCGTAGACGTCCAGGATCCACAGGGCCTGATCGGCGGTCGGCGACAGCGCCTCGGACACCTTCGCCATCGCCAGGAACAGGACCGACCCGTCCATCGCCACCAGCAGGACCGGGCCGAGGACCACGAGGAGGCCCAGCCATGCCCGCCGGTCCGACGCGGGAGGGATCGATGCGGGGGGAGACGACGAAGGGGGTGATGAGGGGGGTGGTGATGAGGGGGGTGGTGGTGAGGGAGGTGGGGGTGAGGGAGGCGATGGGTGTCGCTGCGCCGCTTGCTGTTCGTCCATGGTCCGACGGTGCGGCGCGTCCGACCCCGCAGCCATCCCCGTCCCGTGGGTACACCTCGCAGGGACACCCTGGCCGCCGCCCCGGCGCCTACGCTCGAAGCCATGGAACTGGAGAGCCTCGGGGCCTATCTCAAGGCCCGGCGCGACCGGGTCACCCCCGCCGACGTCGGGCTGCGCACGTACGGCACCACCCGCCGCGTACCGGGCCTGCGCCGCGAGGAGCTCGCCCACCTCGCCGGGGTCAGCGCCGGCTACTACACGCGCCTGGAGCAGGGCCAGGCCGGCACCGCCTCCCAGCAGGTCCTCGACTCCCTCGCCGGGGTGCTCCGGCTCGATCCGGCCGAGACCGCCCACCTGCACAACCTCGCCCGCCGGCCCGCCGCACCCCGGCTGACCCGCCCCCGCCCCGAGAAGCCGCACCCGCGCGTCCTCGCGCTCCTGGCCTCCCTGGCCGGGGCCACGCCCGCCGTCGTGCTCGGCCGCCGCGGCGACGTCCTCGCCTGGAACCGCACCGGACACGCCCTCGTCGCGGAGCACGTCGACTTCGACGCCCCCGGCGATCCCGCGCGCCGGCCGTCCGTCCCCCGGATGTTCTTCCTCGACCCGCTCGCCCAGGACCTGCACCGGAACTGGGAGCAGCTCGCCCGCACCCACGTCGCCTATCTGCGCCTCACCGCGGGCCGGTACCCCACCGACGCCCGGCTCGCCGAGCTGATCGGCGAACTCGCCATGCGCAGCCGAGACTTCGCGAGGCTCTGGGCCAAGGGCGAGGTCGCGGACTGCACGGTCGGCACCATGCGCCTGCGGCACCCGACCGTCGGCGCGGTCGACGTCGACTACCAGGTGTGGCTCCAGCCCGAGAGCCCCGACCACCGCCTGGAGGTCTACACGCCCAACGACACCGCCTCGACCGACGCCCTGCGCCTGCTGTCCGACCAGGTCGCGGACCACGTCGCGGACCGGGCCGCGGACCACGTCGCGGACCAGGCCGGTCACCAGGCCGGACAGCAGGTGGCCGGGCGGGTCGGCGCCGGGTCGGCCCGACGGTGCGCAGCCCGGTCCGCGTGACGGTGCGGCGGCCGGGCCGGCCGCTCAGCGCCGCCAGAACAGGTGGTGGGTCACCCCGCCGGCCGGGCTGGGCACGGTCTCGTGGTGGAACCGGTCGTCCAGCTCGTCGGGGGACTCCCAGAGCCGTACCCCGGCACCGATCCGCACCGGCGCGACCGCCACGTGCAGGGTGTCGACGAGGTCCGCGTCGAGGAACTCCCGGACGACCGTGGGACCGCCGCCGAGCCGGACGTCCTTCCCGCCCGCCGCCTCCCGCGCCATGGCGAGGACCGTCGCCGGGTCGTCGTCCACGAAGTGGAAGGTGGTGTCGGAGAGCGTGAACGACGGACGCTTGTGGTGAGTCATGACGAACACCGGCGTGTGGAACGGGGGTTCGTCGCCCCACCACCCCCGCCACTCCTCGTCGGCCCAGGGCCCGCGCTGCGGACCGAACTTGTTGCGGCCCATGATCTCGGCGCCCATGTTCAGCCGGTAGGACCGCGTGAAGTAGTCGTCGAGGCCGCGGCTGCCCCCGGGCTCGGTACGCATGGGCCAGCTCGCCGTGGCACCGGCCCAGGCGAACAGCTCCCCCGGATCCGCGTGCCCGAACGGCCTCTCCAGGCTCTGGCCCTCGCCGGTGCCGTAGCCGTCGCTCGACACCATGAAGTTCTGCACTCTCAGCAGCTGGGGCGCGCCCATGTGCTCTGCTCCTGTCCTCGTCGGCGTCGTCGGGGCGGACGTCAGCGGACGACGTCGAAGACCTGCTTCTGCAGGCCGTTGGCGTAGACCTCGTGCTCGACGAGCTTCAGCTTCTGGGTGTCCTTGTCGGTGGTGCTGAAGAGCCGCTTGCCCGCGCCGAGGAGCAGCGGGAAGACGAGCAGGTGGTAGCGGTCGATCAGGCCGGCGTCCGAGAGGGCCCGGTTCAGGGTGGCGCTGCCGTGGACGATGATCGGGCCGCCCTCGGTCTCCTTCAGCGCGGCGACCTCGTCGAGCGAGCGCAGGATCGTCGTCTCGCCCCAGTTCGACACCAGGTCGTCCTCGGTGAGCGTGGTGGAGACGACGTACTTCGGCATCGTCCGGTACTCCGCGAAGTCCTCCATGTCGGGCCACACGGGGCTGAACGCCTCGTAGCTGGTCCGGCCCAGCAGGATCGCACTCGCCTCCTTCTGCTCCCGGCCCTTGATCTCGTAGGCCTCGGGGAGGAACTCGATGTCCTTGAAGGTCCAGCCGGAGTTCCGGTAGCCGGGCTCGCCGCCGGGGCCCTCCACGACGCCGTCCAGGGAGATGAAGGCGGAGGTGATGAGAGTGCGCATGTCGGATCCTCGTTCGCTCGGTGTCTCGGTGTCTCGGTGTCTCGGGTTCTGTGAGCTATGACCGGGGGTCGTGGAGAAACTCATCGGTCGGCATCGGGTGGATGTGCGGCCGACATCCGATCGGCGTTCGGCCTGTCCCCGGTCGATGTCCGAGCATAGGATCGAAGTATGGCGAATCGGTGCAATTCAACCCTGTCCCTGTGGTCCCGGGACTCGTTCCTGTCCATCGGATCGGTGGGCTCGGCCCTCTCGATCGGTTCCGTCGGGTCCTTCCTCTCCGTCGGCTCGGTCGGCTCCGCGCTCTCGGCCGGCTCCGTCGGTTCCTGGGCGAGCGCCGGCTCCCTGCTGTCCGCCCGCTCGTGCTGGTCGGTCATGTCCTACCGCTCCCGGCGGGGAGTCCTCGCCACGGGCGCGGTCCTCGCCGTCACGGGAACGGTCGCGGGTGCCGTCGCCCTGACGTCCGGGGCCCGGCGAGGCCGCTGAATCACGCCCGGCCCCCAAGTAGCCCTGCTCTGCCGAGGCTTGAGCACGATGATCGCACGGTTCGCGCTGTCCGCCGGCGATTCAGAGCGCTTCCGGCACACCCGGACGCAGGCGGCGGAGCCGGCCCTTCAGGTCCGGGGCCGCGAAGGCCTCCTCGATACGGGCCGGGTCCTCCGTGAAGTGGGACCAGGAGTCGTAGTGGAGCGGGATCACCGCGCCGGCACCGAGGGTGCGAGCGAGGGCGGCGCCCTCCGCGGCACTCATCGAGAAGGCCAGGTCACCGGTGGCCGGGAAGTGGGCGTCGCCCAGGTGGAGGAAGGCGGTGTCGATCGCGAAGCGCTCGCCGATCTCCGCCAGCGCGTCGTGCCGGACGGTGTCGCCGGAGACGTAGAGCGTACGGCGCCTCACCTCGCGTCCCCCCTGCTCTCCGCGCTCCCCCGGCTCCCCGTACTCGACGACGAAGCCCGTCACCGGGCCGGTGACCTGCTCCGTGCCCTCGGGGCCGTGTCGCGCGGGGGTCGCCGTGACCCTGACGGTGGTCGCGCCGACGGTGACCTCGCGGCTCTCCCAGGGCGCGAGCCCCTCCGCCGCGCCGCCGAGGCGTTCGGCCGCGGCCGGGGTGGTGAGGATCCTCGCGGCCCGGCCGAGGAGTTCGCGGCCCGCCCGGTCCAGGTTGTCGGCGTGCTGGTCGTGGGAGAGCAGGACCAGGTCGACGGGCGGCAGCCGGTCGGCGCCGAGCGCGGGGCCTGTCGTGCGGTGCAGCGGGCGGGCGGCCGGGTAGTCGGCGGGGCCCGGGTCGAGCGCGGGGTCCGTGAGGACGGTGAGGTCGCCGATCCGGAGGAGGACGGTCGCGGTCCCCAGGTAGGTGACCGACGCGGGCGCGGGCGGGACCGCCGCAGGCGGGGTCGCGGTCACGACCGGGCCGGCTTCGGCGCGTCGATCTTGGACTGGAGGTTGGCCAGGAGGAGCTGGAGGAGCTCGATGGTCACCTCGTCCGTGAGGTTGCCCTCGGCGTCGAAGCGCTCGTGCGAACGGAACACGTGCACCTCCGGCTTCACCACGACGTCGTTGTCCGTCCAGACGAAGATCTGGCGCAGGGCGAGCTGCGCGCGGACGGTCCCGAAGTTGGTCGGGGCGGCACCGAGGATCGCGGTGGGCTTGCGGTGCATCGGCAGGCCCTCGGTGCGGGTCCAGTCGGTGCTCAGCCAGTCGAGGGCGTTCTTGAGGACGCCGGGGACGGAGTAGTTGAACTCCGGGGTGGCGATGAGCAGCCCGTCCGCCTCCGTGACGCGGCGGCGGAGGTCGTCGACGACGGCCGGACGCAGCTCGGGGGTGTCGAGGTCCTGGTCGTACGGCGGGATGTCGCGCAGGCCTTCGTAGATCTCGATGTCCTGGCCGGGGCTGAACTTCTGGGCGGCGCGCAGGAGTCGGGTGTTGTGCGAGTCGGCGCGGACGGAGCCGGAGATGGCGAGGACCTTGGACGGGGACGCGGACGTGGCCGTGGACATGGGGACTCCTGACAGAGAGGGAGGGGTGGAGGGAGGGAGAGGGCGAGGGGTGCGGCGGCGCCGGTCCCCGACGAGGAAGAAGCTAAACCGATCGGTTCAGTCTGTCAACGGAACGGTTCAGTCTTGACAGTGAACTGAATGGTGTAGTTCATTCTTGGCATGGCCACCGACATCGCCGCGACGCGGACCGTCGCCCGCGTCATCCGCCCCTTCCACACCCTCGAAGGCGCCGGATTCCCCGTCCGCCGCCCCTTCCCCACCGAGGAACTCCCCCTCCTCGACCCCTTCCTGATGCTCGACCAGGTCGGCCCGACCGAGCTCGGCCCCGGCGAGGCCCAAGGCGCCCCCGCCCACCCCCACCGCGGCTTCGAGACCATCGAGTACGTCCTCGACGGCCCCATGACCAACACCGACTCGCGCGGCGAGACCACCGTCGTCCGCGCGGGGGGCGTCCAGTGGCTCACCGCCGGCTCCGGGATCGTCCACGAGTCCCTGCCCACCCCCGAGTTCCTCGCCTCGGGCGGCCGTCGGCACATGTTCCAGATCTGGGTGAACCTGCCCGCCCGCCTCAAGGGCCTCCCGCCCTACAGCCAGACCGCCGAGGCCTCCGAACTCCCCGTGGCCACCGCCCCGGACGGCACCACGGTCACCGTCCTCGCCGGCAAGAGCCACGGCGTGATCGGCCCGTTCACCACCCGTACGCCGGTACTCGTCGCCCACGCCCGCCTCAGGCCCGGCAGCCGCACCGAGTTCACCGTCCCCGCCGACCACAACGCCGCCGTGTACGCCATGGAGGGCGCCGCCACCGTGAACGGCGAACCGCTCACCGACGGGCACCTCGCCGTCCTCGGCCGGGACGGCGAGCGCTTCACCGTGGAGACGGCGGGGCCCGGCGCGGCGGCCGACGTGCTGGTCCTCGCGGGCGAGCCCATCGGCGAGCCGGTCGCCCGCAGCGGCCCGTTCGTGATGAACACCGCCGACGAACTCCGTCAGGCCGAGCAGGACTTCGCACGCGGACTCATGGGGCGGATGCCGGTATGACCGCGGACCCGCGCACGACGACCGCACAGCCCGACGAGGCCGCGGACGGCCTGCCCTCCTCGCACGCCGGTCGTGCCTCGGACGCCGCCCCCGCTCCCGCCCCCGGGCGGGCGTACGGCGGTCCGGTCCTCGCGCTGCTCGCCGCGCCCGCCGCCATGGGCGTGTCCGGGCCGACCCTGGCCCTGTCCGACGCCGCCCGCGCCTTGACCGTCCCGCCCGGGACGGCGGCCTGGCTGCTCACCGCGTACGGGATCGGCATGGCGGTCGGTACGCCCCTGCTCACCGCGGCCGGCGGGCGGCGCGGCCCCGCCGGGACCGTCCGGGCCGGCGCTGCCGTCCTCGTCCTGGGCGCCGCCCTCTCCCTCGTCGCCCCGAACCTGCCGCTCGCCGTCGCCGGGCGCGCCCTGGAAGCCGCGGGCGCGGCCGGGCTGAACGTCGCGGCCTTCCAGATCGCCGGCCGGGACCGCTCCGGCCGGGCCGCCGGGATCGTCGCGATCGGCAGCGCGGTCGGCGGCACGTCGGGGCTCTTCGTCGGCGCGGCCGTCGCCGGAACGCTCGGCTGGCGCGCGACCCTGGTGCTCCCGCTCCTCAGCCTGCTCGCCCTCGTACCCGCCCTGCGTCTCGCGGCCCGCACGGGGCCGGAGCCGGCGCCGGAGACCCGTACCGCCGCCACCGCACCGCGACGCCCCCTCTCCCTCCCCCTCGACGTCCTGCGCGACCCCGGCTTCCGCACCGCCGCCGGGCTCATGCTGGCGCTCTCCACCGTCAACTTCGCCCTGCTGTACGCGGCTCCGCGCCGCGTCGCGGGCCTCGCCGGCTGGGACGGCGTGCAGACCGGCGCGGCGGCCTCGATCGCGACCCTCGTGGGCGCCCTGCTGTCCTGGCAGCTGATCCGCGCGGCTCCGGCACGGGGCATGCGCCGGATGCGGCTGCTGCTCGCCGCCGGGTCCCTGGCGGCGGCCGCCCTGGCCTCGTTCGCGCCCTGGACGGCGGTGGTCCTGATCGGCTCGGCGACCAGCTCGCTCGTCACGGCCGGCGGGCAGGGCCTGCTCACCGGCGCGGCGACCGGGCGCCTCCCGGAGGCCCGGCACGGCACGGCGATCGGCCTGTTCAACCTGGCGTTCCTGCTCGGCGTGGCGGCGGGCCCGGCGGTGGCGGAGGCACTGACGGCCGGCTGACGGCCGGACGGGAGCCACCCGGCCCCCGACCCCGACGAACGAACCACGACCCCCGACCCCCGACGAACGAACCACGACTCCCGCACCACACCCACGACCCCCGAATCACGACCTCCTTCCCACCACCCCCATCCCTCCCTTCATCCCCCAAGGAGCTCCCCATGTCCCTCCTCCACCCCGCCTACCCCGCCCCCCGCTACTTCGGCGAGAAGGGCGAGCTCTCCGCCCGTTTCCGGCCCGCCGACAGCGAGCCCGACTACGTGTCGGCGCCCGGTGGCACCGCGTACCACTACCTCTCCACCGCCACCTCCACCGACGGCGAGTACGGCCTGTACCGCGTGGAGATGGGGGCGAAGGCCGGCGGTCCGAGCACGCACTTCCACAAGGCGATGTCGGAGGCGTTCTTCGTACTCTCCGGCAGCGTGCGCCTCTTCGACGGGGAGCAGTGGGTCACCGCCCGCTCCGGCGACCACCTCTACGTCCCCGTCGGCGGTCTGCACGCCTTCCGCAACGACGCCGACGAACCGGCCTCGATGCTCATGCTGTTCGCCCCCGGCGCGCCCCGCGAGGAGTACTTCGAGGCGATCACACAGCTGGCCGACCTGAGTGACGCCGAGCGGGTGGAGTTCTGCGAGCGCCACGACAGCTTCTTCGTCTGAACCCGGAGGTCCGAGCTCCGGCCTTTGCAGACCAAACCGTTCAGTTCATATACTGACGGCCCCGCCACCACAGTGAAGGACACGTCCCATGGGAGCCGAGACACAGGACGCCCAGGGCGCCACCGACGAGTACGGCATCCCGATCATCCCGGACCCCGCCGACGCGGCCTCCCGCAAACGGCAGGCGATCATCGACGCCGCGCTCGCCGAGTTCCTCGCCGAGGGCTACTCGGCGGCGTCCATGGACGCGATCACGCGCGGTTCAGGGGTGTCGAAGGCGACGATCTACAAGCACTTCGGCAGCAAGGAGCGCCTGTTCCTCGCCGTCATCGGCGGTGTCCTGCCGAAGACGTACGCCGATCTGGAGCCGTCCAACTCGACCATCGCCGAGGCCCCCGACCTGCGGGCCGCGCTCGTCCGGCTCACGACGGACTGGGCGCGGATCCTGCTGCGGCCCGACATCATGTCGCTGCGGCGGCTGGTGATCGGCGAGATAGACCGTTTCCCGCAGCTCGGTCAGCTCTGGTACCGGGTCAGCTACGACATGAACAACGGCCCGCTCGTCGAGGCGTTCACCGAGCTGCACGCGCGCGGCGTCCTGGACGCACCCGACCCGAAGCTCGCCGTGCAGCAGCTCGTGGCGGTGACGGTGGGGGTGCCGCAGCTCGTGCGGACGTTCTCGCCCGACGCGGAGATCGAGGACGCGGAGCTGACGCGGGTGATCAGCTCGGGAGTGGATCTGTTCCTGGCGCGGTACGCGCCCGCCTGACGGTCCTGATCCGGGCCCCCACCAGGAGGGCGGCCGCCCACGCGCCCGTGGTGAGGATCTGGACGCGGCTCGCCTCGTCGCCCAGCATGAAGAGCATCACCCCGCCGACCCCGGCGAGGGCGGCCACCGAGCGTACGGACGGGCCGTGCAGGCGGAGGTGGGAGGCGGCGATCAGCGCCCAGACGACGAGGATCGCGGCGCCGATGGAGTTGAGCAGGAACGGGAAGACCGTGCGCGGCCACAGCAGGCTGAGGACGACCGAGACGAAGCCGAAGGCGGCGGAGGCGAGGACGGCCGCGTGCGGGACGCCCGTCCCCTTCCGCCGCCTGGCGAGGACGCGGGGCGCGTCGCCGCGCCCGACGAGGGCGTACAGCATGCGCGAGGAGCCGTAGATGTTGGCGTTCATCGCGGACAGGAGCGCGACGAGGACGACGGCCTTCATGACGTCGGCCGCGCCGGGGACGCCGATGCCGGCCATGACGGCGGCGTACGGGCCGTCGGCGACGGCGGGGTCGTTCCACGGGACGAGGGCGACGATCACGGCCATCGAGCCGAGGTAGAAGACGGCGACCCGCCACATGACGGCCCGTACGCCGGTGCGGACCGCGCGGGCCGGGTCCTCGCACTCGGCGGCGGCGATGGTGACGGTCTCCAGGCCGCCGAAGGCGAAGACGGCCGCGACCATGCCGACGGCGACGCCGTACCAGCCGTTCGGGAGGAAGCCGCCGTCACCGGTGAGGTGGGCGGCGCCGGGTGAGGGCTGCCCGGGGAGCAGGCCGGCGAACGCGACGGCGCCGAGGACGAGGAAGCCGACGATGGCGGCGATCTTGAGGCCGGCGAACCAGAACTCCAGCTCGCCGAAGTGCCGTACGCCGGCGAGGTTGCTCGCGGTGAAGACGCTCATGAAGACGGCGACCCAGACCCAGCCGGGCACGGCGGGGACCCAGCCCTCCACGATGTGCGCCGCGCCGACGGCCTCGGCGGCGACGCTGACGACGAGCAGCGCCCAGTACATCCACCCGGCGAGGAGCCCGGCCCACGGCCCGAAGGCCGAGCGGGCGTGCTCCGCGAAGGAACCGGTCACCGGGCGGGCGGCGGACATCTCGCCGAGCATCCGCATCACCAGGACGGTCAGGAGTCCGGCGAGCGCGTACGAGACGAGGATCCCCGGCCCGGCGGCCGCGATCCCGAAGCCGGACCCCACGAAGAGCCCGGCGCCGATGGCCCCGCCCATCGCGATCATGGCCAGATGCCGCTGTCGCAGCCCAGCACCGAGTGCCTGCGTTGTCACGATTCCCCCGAATTCCAGACGACCAGCGCGGGAGCCTACCCCACTGATCCCCGCCGAGGGTAAGCCTGTTCCGGCCGCTGAGACGTCCCGGGACGGCCCGAGACCCCCTGGTGGGGGCCGGCCCGGAGCCCCTGGTGAGAGGGGCCTCGGCAGCGGGGCCCCTCTCCCAGGGACGCTCGGTTCGGGCTCAGACCACCAGCCCCACCGCGAGGGCCGTGATCAGGAGGCCGGAGGCGAGGGCCGTCGCCAGACGGCCGCGGGGGCCCGTGACGAGGTGGCCCAGGAGGGTGCCGCCGGTGGCGAGGAGGAGTTGCCAGCTCGCCGAGGCCGCGAAGGCGGCGGCGACGAAGACCGTCGACTCCGTCCCGCCCGTCGTCGAGTGGCCGCCGAGCACGAGGGCCGTGAAGTAGACGACCGTCATGGGGTTGAGGACCGTGATCCCCAGGAAGGTGAGGAACGCGCGCCGGGGAGCCGGCGGCGGGGACTCCGCGCCGCTCGGGCCCGCGCGGTACGCGCGGACCGCCGCCCGGGTCCAGTGGGCCGCCAGGGCCACGAGGACCACGGCCGAGACCCAGCGCAGCGGGCTCGCCACCGGGGCGAGGAGGGGGACGAGGGCCGCGCCCCCGAGGACCGCGAGCAGGGCGTACAGCCCGTCCGCGACGGCGATGCCGAGCGCCGCGCCCGCCCCCGTACGCCAGGGGGAACGCGCCGCGACCGCCACCAGATGGGCGCCGACGGCGCCGACCGGGATCGCGATGCCGTAGCCGGCCAGCAGGCCGGCCACCACCGCGGCCGTCACGCGACGGCGGGGATCGCGCCTCCGGGGGAGCCGGGCTGCTGCTGTCGGCGGTAGGCCGAGCCGTCCTTGGTGCGGCCGAGGAAGCCGCCGGTCACGAGGTAGCGGCGCAGGGCGGAGAAGTCCTCGTGCACGGTCAGCAGGGCCTCGTTGACCTCGGGCTCGCGGTACTCCCGATCGGCCTCGAACAGCGTCTCGGCGAGGTGGGCGAGGAGGGCCTCGCGGCGTGCGGGCCTGCGCGGGATCGCCTTGAGGCGCCCGTCGGCGGAGAACAGGTCCGCGACGGGGCGGAGGGGATGACTGGTCATGGGCCGAAGCCTGGCGGCCCCGGCCCCCGCCCCGCAAAGGGTTTTCGGTCCTCCTACTTCCCGGGACGCACGGTCACGTTCACCGCCTCCTGCATCTTCGGGAGGACCGGCGGCATGCCGGTCCGCTCGAAGATCGGCCGCGCCTTCTCCACGAAGGCGAGGAAGTCGTCCTCGGAGTCCCAGAAGTCGACGACGCGCCACCCACCGGTCCCGTCGGGCCCGGCCGCGTGGGCGATGAACCCCTGGGGCGGCCACCACTCGGCGCCCATGAGCTGCGCGTGGGTCGCTTCGTACTCGGCCTGGGTATGACCGGGGATCTCGACGGTGACGATGACGGCCATGCTGTCGCTCCTGTCCGTGCGGGGAGAGTCCCGATCAGCACAGCAGCCGCTCCCCCGCCCCGCACGGCGACGGGCCCCGACCGGGCTACGGAACCGGCGTCACGGCACCGCACCGCACCGCACCGGCCGGCCTCGACACCGCACCGGCCGGCCTCGTCACGGCACCGGGCGGGCGAAGGTCAGCCCGTAGCGTCGTTCGAGCTCGTGGATGCGGGGTGGCAGCGTGCGTCCCAGCGCGCGGAGCTCATCCCCGTGCGAGGCCTCCAGGGCCGTCCGGCGACTGAGGCGCAAGGGCTCCCGTACCGCCTCCACCGGAGCCATGCACACCGCGTATGCCGCCCCGAGCCCCTGGTCGGCGCGGGCCGCCTCGCCCGGGTCCTCGACGCTCTGGGCCGTGCGGTCGACCAGCGCGAAGAAGCCGTCCTGGTCGTCGACGTCGACGCCGTACCGCTGGAAGCAGCCCGGGAGCCCCCGCAGGGCCTCGCGGGACCGCGGGTCGTCACGGACGGCGGAGACCTCGGGCCACCACCTCGACTGGAGCGGCGCGTAAAGGTCCTTGAAGTCCTCGACCACGGCCTGCGCCTCCCGGCCGCAGCGCCGCTGCGCCTCCGGATCGCTCCGGCCGCCGCCCCGGGCCGTCGCTTCCGCCGCTTCCGCCGCTTCCTCCTCCGAGAGCGCCGGCACGCTCGCCGTCAGGCCGTGCCGCCCGATGAACTCCAGGTCGGGAACGTCGGCCCAGCCGATGTACGCCGGCGGGGGCCCCTCCGCGAGGCCCACGCCCTCCCGCTCCGCACACTCGCGCAGCCGGGCGTGGCCCACCCGCTGCGCGAAGCCGTCGAGCCCCCGTGTCAGCCGGGTGTCGGCACCGGTCGCGGGCAGCACCATGGCCGTGACGTCCCGCGGCACTCCCGTCCGGACACCGGGTGGCCGCACGGCCTCCGACGGCACGGGGAGCGAGGCCGCGGAGAGCCCCGGCGCGGAGCCGGCCGGTGCGGAGGGCCCGCACGCCGTCAGGACGGTCGACGCGGCCACGGCGCTCAGCAGCACGGCGACGGTCCGCCTCGTCCTCACGGCGTGCACGGCCCTCACCTCCTCTCGGTTCAGTGCGTGATCTGCACGGTGTCGGCGCCGTCCAGGTAGCTGGCGACGGTGAACTGCGTGCCGGCGGAGAGGCCGGTGACCAGGGCGTACGTCGAGTCGTTGATGTCGTGGTAGCCGTCCCACGCCTGGACGTACCCCTTGGAACCGGTCACCCAGGTGCCGTTGGACTTCTTGTACCGGCCCGCGTAGTAGTCGTGATCGCGGCTGTTGCGGTTGAACGAGTGCGTCAGGTTGAGGTCCTGGCAGCCGCTCGACGCCTTGGTGGCGATCGTGCCCACCTGCTCCCACCCGCCGGTGGTGATGGTGGTGACCTGGCACGCCTGGGCCGCGGCCGAGGCGGACGGCGCGAGCGCCACGCAGGTGGCGGCGACACCGGCCAGGGCGAGAGCGCCCGAGGTCAGCGTGAAGGTACGGATGCGGCGCATGTCTTGACTCCCTGTGTGATGCGACGACTGGCTTGCCTCGAAGTCTGCGCAGATGAACGGGAGTTCAGGGTGTCCCGCCCGCATTCACAGGACACCCTCGGGACGGGGGACGGAGGGGGCGGGACACCCGCGGGACACTCCTCGCCCAGCTCCCGCAACACGCCCTAGCGGTAGATGAGGAGTTCCTGTTCCGTGGCGCCCGTGAGTTCGTAGCGGGTGCGGACCAGGGGGCGGCCCGCGTAGATGCGGATCAGGGTCGCCGCGTCGCCGTGGAAGCGGGCCTCCGGGCGGCCCTCCCGCGCGTTGCCGAGCGCCACCGGCCGGTCCTCGCGGTCGGCGAGGACGCCCACCAGGCGGGGGGTCTCCCGCTTGCGGCTCGTCACCGAGAGGAGCGGGAGGGCGAGGTCCAGGCTCTGCCCGCAGTACGCCCCCGGTTCGCCGAAGGCCTCCCGTACGTCCCCCGCGTGGACCCACTCGCCGAGCGCGACCGCGTCGAGCCGGCCGTCCTCCCGCTCCGCGATGACCGGCCCCGCCTCCGTCAGGCCGCGTTCCAGTTCGTCGAGGATCCGGGCCAGCGGCCAGCCCTCCCGCTCGGCCACGTCGCAGGCGTTCGCCTCCGGCAGGAACACGCCCTCCTCCAGCCGGTCCTCCACGATCCGGACCAGCGCCGCCCCGCAGTGGGCCAGGACCTGCCGCGCCGTCCACCCGGGGCACGCCGTCCGGAGCTCGTACGCCTCCTCCGGCGTCCGCCGCAGCAGCGGCATCAGCAGATCCCGCTCCGTGCGGAGCAGCCGGTCGGGGAGCCACGGGTCACGTGTGTCGTCGGCACACATCAGTAGCGGTAGTGGTCCGGCTTGTACGGGCCCTCGACCGGGACGCCGATGTACGACGCCTGCTCCGGGCGGAGGGTCGTGAGGCGTACACCCAGGGCGTCCAGGTGCAGGCGCGCCACCTTCTCGTCCAGGTGCTTCGGGAGCGTGTGGACGTCCACCGGGTACTGCTCCGGCTTCGTGAAGAGCTCGATCTGGGCCAGGGTCTGGTCCGCGAAGGAGTTCGACATCACGAAGGAGGGGTGGCCGGTCGCGTTGCCGAGGTTGAGGAGGCGGCCTTCCGAGAGGACGATGACGACCTTGCCGTCCTCGAACGTCCACGTGTGGACCTGCGGCTTCACCTCGTCCTTCACGATGCCCGGGATCCGTGCCAGGCCGGCCATGTCGATCTCGTTGTCGAAGTGGCCGATGTTCCCGACGATCGCCTGGTGCTTCATGCGGGCGATGTCGGACGCCATGATGATGTCCTTGTTGCCCGTGGTGGTGATGAAGATGTCGGCGGTCTCGACGACGTCCTCCAGGGTCGCCACCTGGTAGCCGTCCATCGCCGCCTGGAGCGCGCAGATCGGGTCGATCTCGGTGACGATCACCCGCGCGCCCTGGCCGCGCAGCGACTCGGCGCTGCCCTTGCCGACGTCGCCGTAGCCGCAGACGACCGCCGTCTTGCCGCCGATGAGGACGTCGGTGGCGCGGTTGATGCCGTCGATCAGGGAGTGGCGGCAGCCGTACTTGTTGTCGAACTTCGACTTCGTCACGGCGTCGTTCACGTTGATCGCCGGGAAGAGCAGCGCGCCCTCGCGGTGCATCTCGTACAGGCGGTGGACGCCCGTCGTCGTCTCCTCCGTGACGCCACGGATGCCGACGGCGATGGTCGACCAGTCCAGGGTGGTGGTGCGGAGCAGCTCCAGGACGACCCGGTGCTCGTCGTTCTCGGCGGTCGACGGGTCCGGGACCGCGCCGGCCTTCTGGTACTCCACACCCTTGTGGACGAGGACGGTGGCGTCACCGCCGTCGTCGAGGATCATGTTGGGGCCGTCGGCGCCGGGCCAGGTCAGGGCCTGCTCGGTGCACCACCAGTACTCCTCCAGGGTCTCGCCCTTCCAGGCGAAGACCGGGATGCCCGCGGCGGCGATCGCGGCGGCCGCGTGGTCCTGCGTCGAGTAGATGTTGCAGGACACCCAGCGGACCTCGGCGCCGAGCGCGACGAGCGTCTCGATGAGGACCGCGGTCTGCACGGTCATGTGGAGCGAGCCGGTGATCCGCGCCCCCGCCAGCGGCTGTGCCTCCGCGTACTCGCGGCGGATCGCCATCAGGCCGGGCATCTCGTGCTCGGCGAGGGTGATCTCCTTGCGGCCGAAGGCGGCGAGCGAGATGTCGGCGACCTTGTAGTCGTGGAAGTCGTTGACGTCGGTGAAGTCGAATGCGTCAGACATGTGCGGCAACTCTCCTTGCGCTCAGGACGGTTCGGTGGATTTCCAGGGCCGCCGTCGACTTGTTCAGGGTGATGTGGTGCAGGCCCGGCGCGCCCTCGTCGAGCAGCCGCAGGCCCATCGCCGTCGCGTGCTCGACGCCGATGCGGTACGCGGCCGCCGGGTCGTCCTTGGCCGCCTCCAGACGGTGCGCCAGGTCCTCGGGGAAGGCTGCGTCGCTCAGCTCGGCGAAGCGCCGGATCTGGCGCACGTCGGTGGCCGGCATGATCTCCGGGATGATCGGGGTGTCGCAGCCGGCGGCCGCCACCCGGTCCCGCAGCCGCAGGTAGTCCTCCGGGTCGAAGAACATCTGCGTGATGGCGTAGTCCGCGCCCGCCCGGCACTTGGCGACGAAGTGCGCCAGGTCGTCGGCCGGACCCGCCGACCTCGGGTGGCCCTCCGGGAAGGCGGCCACCCCGATCCGGAAGTCGCCCAACGAGCGGACCAGCTCGACGAGTTCGTACGCGTACGTGAAGCCGCGCGGGTGCGGTGTCCACGCGCCGCGCGGATCGCCCGGCGGGTCGCCGCGCAGCACGAGGACGTCCCGGACCCCGGCGTCGGCGTACGCGCCGATGATCGAGCGCAGTTCGGCGACCGAGTGGCCGACGGCCGTGAGGTGCGCGACCGGCCGCAGGGTCGTCTCGGCCGCGATCCGCTTGGTGACCTGGACGGTCCGGTCGCGGGACGAGCCGCCCGCGCCGTACGTCACGGAGACGAAGTCCGGCGAGAGGGCCTCGACGCGGCGGATCGCCTCCCACAGGGTCCGCTCGCCCCTGTCCGTCTTCGGCGGGAAGAACTCGAACGAGTACGTGGGGCTCATCTGCGGCCTCCCGCGTTGAAGTAGCTCGCCTCCGGGTGGTGCACGACGATCGCGTCCGTCGACTGCTCCGGGTGCAGCTGGTACTCCTCGGACAGCTCGACCCCGATCCGCTCGGGGCGCAGGAGCGCGGCGATCTTCGCGCGGTCCTCCAGGTCCGGGCAGGCCGGGTAGCCGAGCGAGTAGCGGCAGCCCTGGTACTCGGTGCGGAGCATGCCGTCCAGGCCGGCCGGGTCGCCGTGGGCGATGCCCCAGTCGGCGCGTACCCGCGCGTGCCAGTACTCGGCGAGGGCTTCGGCCAACTGGACCGAGAGGCCGTGGAGTTCGAGGTAGTCGCGGTAGCGGTCGGCGGCGAAGAGCCGGGCCGTCTCCTCGCCGATGCGGGAGCCGACGGTGACGACCTGGAGGGCGACCGCGTCGACCTCGCCGGAGTCCTCGGCGCGGTGGAAGTCGGCCAGGCAGAGGCGGCGGCCCCGCTGCTGGCGGGGGAAGGAGAAGCGGGTCCGCTCGCCTCCGTCCTCGTCCAGGACGATCAGGTCGTCGCCCTTGGACACACAGGGGAACCAGCCGTGGACGACGGCTGCTTCGACGAGGCCTTCGCGCTCGATCCGGTCGAGGAGCGCCCGCAGCCTGGGCCGCCCCTCCGTCTCGATCGTCCCGGCGTCCTTCAGGCCCCACTGGCCCTTGAAGAGGGCGGTCTCGTCGAGCCAGGGGGCGTACTCGGCGAGGGGGATGCCCTTGACGACCCGCGTCCCGAGGAAGGGGGGTTCGGGTACGGGGTTGTCGGCGGCGACGTCGGAGCGGCCGGCCGGCCCGGGCTCCCGTACCTCCGTGAGCGGTGTCTCGCGCCGGGGTACGCGGCGCTGCTTGAGGGGCGGGAGCGCGGCTCCGGGGACGCCGCGCTTGACGCCCATGAGCGCGTCCATGAGGCGGAGGCCCTCGAAGGCGTCGCGGGCGTACCGGACCTCGCCCTCGTACAGCTCGTGGAGGTCCTGCTCGACGTAGGCCCTGGTCAGGGCCGCGCCGCCGAGGATCACGGGGAAGCGGTCGGCGAGGCCGCGGCCGTTCAGCTCCTGGAGGTTCTCCTTCATGATGACCGTGGACTTCACCAGCAGGCCGGACATGCCGATGACGTCGGCCCTGTGCTCCTCGGCGGCATCCAGGATCGCGGAGACGGGCTGCTTGATGCCGATGTTGACGACGTTGTAGCCGTTGTTGGAGAGGATGATGTCGACGAGGTTCTTGCCGATGTCGTGGACGTCTCCGCGGACGGTGGCGAGGACGATCGTGCCCTTGCCCTCGGCGTCGGACTTCTCCATGTGCGGTTCGAGGTGGGCGACCGCCGTCTTCATGACCTCGGCGGACTGGAGCACGAACGGCAGCTGCATCTGGCCGGAGCCGAAGAGCTCGCCGACGGTCTTCATGCCGTCGAGCAGTACGTCGTTGACGATCTCCAGGGCGGGGCGCCCGGTAAGGGCGGAGTCCAGGTCCGCCTCCAGGCCGTTCTTCTCGCCGTCGACGATCCGGCGCCTGAGCCGCTCGTCGAGCGGCAGCGCGAGGAGCTCCTCGGCCTTCCCCGCCTTGAGGGACTTCGCCGTCGCGCCCTCGAACATCTCCAGGAACCGCTGGAGCGGGTCGTACCCGTCCCGCCGCCGGTCGTGGATCAGGTCGAGCGCCACCTCGACCTGCTCCCGCTCCAGGCGGGCGATCGGCAGGATCTTCGAGGCGTGCACGATCGCCGAGTCGAGGCCGGCCTGCACGCACTCGTCGAGGAAGACCGAGTTGAGGACGATGCGCGCGGCCGGGTTGAGGCCGAAGGAGATGTTCGACAGACCCAGGGTCGTCTGGACCTCCGGGTGGCGCCGCTTCAGCTCGCGGATCGCCTCGATCGTCGCGACGCCGTCGCCCCGCGACTCCTCCTGGCCCGTGCAGATCGTGAAGGTCAGGGTGTCGATGAGGATGTCGGACTCGCGGATGCCCCAGGTGCCGGTGAGGTCCGCGATGAGCCGCTCGGCGATCGCCACCTTCGCCGCGGCCGTCCTGGCCTGGCCCTCCTCGTCGATCGTCAGCGCCATCAGCGCCGCGCCGTGCTCCTTCGCAAGGGCCGTGACCTGCGCGAACCGCGAGTCGGGGCCGTCACCGTCCTCGTAGTTGACCGAGTTGACGACGGCCCGGCCGCCGAGCTTCTCCAGGCCTGCCCGCAGCACTCCGATCTCGGTCGAGTCGAGGACGATCGGCAGGGTCGAGGCCGTCGCGAACCGGCCCGCCAGCTCCGCCATGTCCGCCGTGCCGTCCCGGCCCACGTAGTCCACGCACAGGTCGAGCATGTGCGCGCCCTCGCGGATCTGGTCCCGGGCCATCTCGACGCAGTCGTCCCAGCGGCCGTCCAGCATGGCCTCGCGGAACTTCTTCGAGCCGTTGGCGTTCGTGCGCTCGCCGATCGCCAGGTACGCGGTGTCCTGCCGGAACGGCACGTGGCTGTAGAGCGAGGAGGCGCCCGGCTCCGGCGTCGGCCGCCGGTCGAGGACCGCCGCGCCCCGCACCCGCTCCACGATCTCCCGCAGGTGCTCCGGGGTCGTGCCGCAGCAGCCGCCGACCAGGGAGGGGCCGTAGTCGCGGACGAACGCCTCCTGGGCGTCGGCCAGTTCGGCCGGGGACAGCGGATAGTGGGCGCCGTCGGCGGTGAGGACGGGCAGGCCCGCGTTGGGCATGACGGAGATCGGGATCCGGGCGTGCCGGGACAGGTGGCGCAGGTGCTCGGCCATCTCGGCGGGGCCCGTGGCGCAGTTCAGGCCGATCATGTCGATGCCGAGGGGTTCGAGCGCGGTCAGCGCCGCGCCGATCTCCGAGCCGAGCAGCATCGTGCCCGTCGTCTCGACGGTGACCTGCACGATCACCGGCAGGTCCACGCCGACCCAGTCCAGGGCGCGGCGGGCGCCGATGACGGCCGCCTTCGTCTGGAGCAGGTCCTGCGAGGTCTCGATGAGCAGGGCGTCCGCGCCGCCCCTGATCAGGCCCTCCGCGTTCTGCTGGAAGGCGTCGCGGAGGGGCTCGTACGTGACGTGGCCGAGGGTCGGCAGCTTCGTGCCGGGGCCCATGGAGCCGAGGACCCAGCGGGGGCGGCCGTCCGTGGCCGTGTGCGCGTCGGCGGTCGTACGGGCGATCCGGGCGCCGGCCTCCGACAGCTCGTACACCTGGTTCTCGATGCCGTACTCGGCGAGCGCGGCGAGGTTCGCGCCGAAGGTGTTGGTCTCGACGCAGTCCACGCCGACCGAGAAGTAGGCGTCGTGGACGGAGGCGACGATGTCGGGGCGCGTGAGGTTGAGGATCTCGTTGCACCCCTCCAGCTGCCGGAAGTCGTCCATCGTCGGGTCTGCGGCCTGGAGCATCGTGCCCATCGCACCGTCGGCCACCACGACCCGGGTGGCGAGCTCCTCCCGGAGGGAACGCCTCATGTCAGCCCCCTCAGATGCGTGACGAGCGTGGCCGTGCAGCCCACCCCGTACGTCGTCCTGATCCGGTCCAGGAGGGAGTCCCGGTGCAGCCGGTACTCCTGCGTCCCCACGTAGTCGAGGACGGTCGCCGCGACCGCGCAGCCCAGCTGCGCCGCGCACCGCTCGGTCACGCCCCACAGCGTCGCCGCGAGGAAACCCGCCCGGAAGGCGTCGCCGACGCCCGTCGGGTCGACGACCCCGGCGGCCGGCACCGCCGGCACGGCGAGCGTCGCGCGGCCCGCGCCGTGGATGCGGACGCCCGCCTCCCCGTGCGTCGTGACCCAGGTGCCGACCCTGCGCAGCACCTCGGCCTCGCCCCAGCCGGACTTCTCCAGGAGCAGGGCCGTCTCGTACTCGTTGGTGAAGAGGAACCGCGCCCCGTCCACCAGCTCCCGCACCTCCGCGCCGTCCAGCCGCGCCAGCTGCTGCGACGGGTCGGCGGCGAAGGGTATCCCCAGGTCACGGCAGGTGCGGGTGTGCCGGAGCATGGCCTGGGGGTCGTCCGGGGAGACCAGGACCAGTTCCAGCCGGCCGGTGCGCGCGACGACGTCCCGCAGGTCGATCTCGCGCGCCTCGGCCATCGCCCCCGCGTAGAAGGTGGCGATCTGGTTCTGGGCCCGGTCGGTGGTACAGACGAAGCGGGCGGTGTGGAGCGTCTCGCTGACGCGCACCGAGTCGGTGTCCACGCCGTGGTCCTTCAGCCAGACCCGGTACGGCTCGAAGTCGGCCCCGACCGCGCCCACGAGGGCGGGCCGCAGGCCGAGGACGCCGAGCCCGAAGGCGATGTTCGCTGCCACTCCGCCGCGCCTGACCTCCAGGTTGTCGGCGAGGAACGACAGGGAGACCCGGTCCAGCCGGTCGGCGAGCAGCTGCTCGCTGAACCAGCCGGGGAAGGTCATCAGATGGTCGGTCGCGATGGATCCCGTGACAGCGATACGCATGGGTCAGACCCCTTTTCCTTCTTGCGCTGCCTTCTTCAGGGCCTCCACGCGGTCCGTGCGCTCCCAGGTGAACTCGGGGAGCTCGCGGCCGAAGTGGCCGTAGGCGGCCGTCGCGGCGTAGATCGGCCGCTTGAGGTCCAGGTCGCGGACGATCGCGGCCGGGCGGAGGTCGAAGACCTCGCTGACGGCCTCCTGGATCGCCGTGTCCGGGAGGGTGCCGGTGCCGAAGGTCTCGACGAAGAGGCCGACGGGCTCGGCCTTGCCGATCGCGTACGCGACCTGGACCTCGCAGCGGCGGGCGAGACCGGCGGCGACGACGTTCTTCGCGACCCAGCGCATCGCGTACGCGGCCGAGCGGTCGACCTTCGACGGGTCCTTGCCCGAGAAGGCACCGCCGCCGTGACGGGCCATGCCGCCGTACGTGTCGATGATGATCTTGCGGCCGGTGAGGCCGGCGTCGCCCATCGGGCCGCCGATCTCGAAGCGGCCGGTCGGGTTGACCAGGAGCCGGTAGCCGTCGGACTCCAGGGTGACGCCCTCCTCGACGAGCTCCTTGAGGACGTGCTCGACGACGTACTCGCGGACGTCCGGGGCGAGCAGGCCCTCGACGGAGATGTCGGCGGCGTGCTGCGAGGAGACGACCACCGTGTCGAGACGGACCGGGCGGTCCCCGTCGTACTCGATGGTGACCTGCGTCTTCCCGTCCGGGCGCAGGTACGGCACGGTGCCGTCCTTGCGGACCTCGGTCAGCCGGAGCGACAGGCGGTGGGCCAGCGCGATCGGCAGCGGCATGAGTTCCGCGGTGTCGTCGCAGGCGTAGCCGAACATCAGGCCCTGGTCGCCGGCGCCCTGGGCGGCGAGCTCGTCCAGGGCGCCCTCCACACGGGCCTCGTGGGCCGTGTCGACGCCCTGCGCGATGTCCGGGGACTGGGCGCCGATGGAGACGGAGACGCCGCAGGAGGCGCCGTCGAAGCCCTTCGCGGAGGAGTCGTAGCCGATGTCGAGGACGGCCTCGCGCACCAGCTGGGCCACCGGCGCGTACGCGCTGGTGGTGACCTCGCCGGCGATGTGGACCTGGCCGGTGGTGATGAGGGTCTCCACGGCCACCCGGGAGTGGGGGTCCTCGGCGAGGAGCGCGTCGAGGATCGTGTCGCTGATCCGGTCGGCGATCTTGTCGGGGTGTCCCTCGGTGACGGACTCCGAGGTGAAGAGGCGGCGGCTCATGCCTGGGCCTCCGCAGGGGTCTTGAAGAAGTGCTGCTCGATCGCGCCGAGGGTGCGGATCGACTCGACCTCCAGGGTCTCCATCTGGATGGAGGTGCCGCTCTCCTGCTCCAGGAGGAAGACGAACTCGACGAAGGACAGCGAGTCGATGAGCCGGTTCTCGATCAGGTCGAGGTCGGAGGCGATGTCGTCGCGCTCGGGGTGACGGTCGAGGATCCAGTTCTTCACCGTCTGCAGGCCGTCGGCCATGGTTGATCTCCTTTAGCTGCTACTGGATGGGTGTGGCGGGGGCGGGAGCGGGGGCGGGGGCGACGATCGGGGCGGCCACCGCCACCGCGTAGTCCACGTCGTGGCTGATGGACACGGTGATCTCGGTGATCCCGGACTCGGCGGCCATCTCGGCGGCGGTCCGGTGCAGCTCCACGAGCGGCCAGCCGCCCTCGGAGCGCCGTACGACGATGTCCGGCCAGGGCAGGAACCTGCCCCTGACCCGTAAGGTCTTGAAGGCCGCTTCCTTGGCCGCGATCCGCCCGCACAGGCTCAGGACGTCGAGCCCGGAGGAGGTACGGCAGTCGGCGAGCTCGCCGGGGGTGAGCATCCGCTCGAAGAACAGCTCGCCGTACTCGGCGAGGAGCCTGCGGACACGGTTGACGGACACGATGTCCATGCCGAGGTTCGCCCACCCCAGGCCGCCCGCCGGCGGGGCGGCGGGACGGGCCGGCACGTCAGATCACCGGCCCGGCCGTGCCGCTCGCACCGGCCCGCGTGCGGGCGTTCGCGTCGAGCACCGCCCGGGTGGCGGACTCCCAGCTGCCGTGTCGGCGGGTCAGTGCGGACAGCCAGCGCTCCAGGCCGAAGGCGACACAGCTGGTGAAGGCCGGTCCGCCGGTCGACTCCAGGGTGATGTCGCAGCGGTCCCCGAAGAAGTTCCGGTGCGTGTTGACCGAGGCGATGGCCAGGTCCTCGTAGAGGAACTCGTACTTGACCGGGGTGAGGCGCTGGAGGACCGCCTTCGAGCTGCCCTTGTCGAAGAAGGGGTCGCAGGCGGCCTCCTTGCGCAGCGGCAGGTCGAGCGCCGTCGCGAAGGCCTGGATGCGGGCGGTGAAGTCGGCGAGGTGCGCCTCGGCGTGCTCGCGGGCTCCGATGGCGACGATCTCCCGCATGCGGAAGCCGAGCTGGCGCCGCATGCCTTCGTAGTGGGTCTCCTTGCGGAAGCACCAGGAGCAGACGGTGACGAGGGTGTCGTCGGCGACCCGGGTGCCCTGGTGGTCGAGGTAGACGGCGTAGCAGGACGCCGAGGGCAGTCCGAGCGCGGCCGGTTCGAGGGCGTCGCTCGGGAAGCAGCCGGTGTCCGCGGAGAAGGGCGTGGTCGCGCGGCGCTCCAGGTCGAGCGGGGCGGCGACGACGGCCTGGTGCGGGAAGTTGTCGTAGTAGTCCAGCCGGGCCAGGTCGGCGGCCGGCAGGAGCGGGGGCATGGTCATCGGGCGGGCGCCCGCGGTCGTGCCCCAGCCTTCGAAGGTGTCGTCGAGGAGCCGCAGCAGGCGCGTCCCCTCCGGTCCGAGCGAGGGCAGGCCCCGGGTGGTGCCCGGCCGGTCGCTCCTCGGCCTGTCCCGGCTGTCCCCGACTGCCTCGGGGGCCCCGGCTTGCGCGGGGGTCGTCACGGTCATGGTCTCTTCACCTCTCGGGTGGGAGGTCTCGGCGCGGGCGCTCAGACGACGGGCAGGGTGTCGTCGGAGAAGATCCCGGTCTTCAGGAAGAAGGCGAGCGGCTTGCGGATGGCCTTGCGCTCGTGCGGCCGGCGGCGTTCGTCGGCGACCAGCGCGTTGCGCAGGGCCAGCGGGTCGGGGATGCCGGCGTCGCGGTAGACGTGCGGGTTGTAGAGGGAGTTGGTGCTGTAGACGACGTACCGCTTGAGGTACGCCTCCACCTCCCGCACCCGCTCGGCGCTGACCGCCTGGCACATCCGGGCGTACAGGAGCGAGACCAGTTCGCGGCCGAAGGCGATGTGCCGGGACTCGTCCTGGTGGTGGATGCGGTTGACCTCGCGGATGGTGTGGCAGAGGGAGTCGTCCTTCGCCATCCGGGAGTTGTAGTGGTCGACCAGCTCCTCGAAGAAGAGGATGCGGGTGAAGACCAGGAAGTTCTCGACCTCGGGCTCCCAGGCCGCGTCGGCGCGCATCGCGGTGGAGCCGTAGATCTTGTGGCCGTAGCGGCGGCAGAACTCGGAGAAGAACCACATGTGTTCGTTCTCCTCACCGATGAAGTGGTGGAAGAAGTCCGAGGGGACCTCGAAGCCCGGCATGTGGATGCGGCCGACGACCTCGATGAGGAGCTCGCGGATGCCGTGGACGTTCAGGCTGTAGAAGTTGATGGACTCCCACTTCGACAGGCGCTGAAGCGTTTCCTCACCGAGGGTGTCGTAGTGCTCGGTGCCGTAGACGGTGAGCAGCTCCGGGGTCATCCAGAAACGGTTCTCCTCCAGCGTCTCGGGCCATTGGAAGGTCTGGTACGGGTTGTAGTAGTCCTCGACGGAGCGCTCGCTGAGCCGCTCCAGGACCTCCATGAACCGGTCGGTCACGGGCAGGGGGGCGGTCACGCCCATGGATTCACTCCTCTTCTTTCGGGGCTCGGTTCACCTCCGGGGGCCTTGAGCCGGGCTCACGCGTCCGTACGTGCTCGCTCCCTCGTTCCTCGGGAACTCCGCGCGCTCGGACGCGTTCCCCCGACGGCCCCCTTCGGCTCACTCGCCCTCAGGCTCAGGGGGTGCGGGGCCTGGGGCCCTCAGGGCCGGACTTCGTACACCGCGTTGACCGCGGTCTCCGTGGCGCGCCGCCAGCGGGTGAAGCCGGCCTCCTCCGCGATGGCCCGGAAGGCCTTCTCGCCGGAGTGGTTGCCGAGGGCGTGCGGGCCGCGTTGCGCGACCGCGACCGGCAGGCACATCACGGCCGACAGGGCCATGAACATGCGGGCGGCGGGGGTCTGCGTGTCGATGTCCTGCGGGGACACGTTCGACTCGACGAGCATCCAGGTGCCGTCCGCGTCCAGGGACTTGTGGACGTGCTGGGCGGCGGCGACCGGGTCGCCCATGTCGTGCAGGGCGTTGAAGAAGCACACCAGGTCGTAGCCGGAGCCCGGGTAGTCGTCGGCCGAGGCGACCTCGAAGACGACCCGGTCGGACAGACCGGCCTCCTCGGCGAGCCCGCGGGCGATCGCGACGGCCTCCTCGGAGTAGTCGAAGCCGTGGACCGTCGCCTGCGGGAACGCCTCGGCGATGAGGAGGGTGGTGTGGCCGACGCCGCAGCCGACGTCCGCGACGGTGCCGCCGGCGGAGAGCTTCCCGGTGACCTCGTGCAGGGCGGGCAGCCAGTCGGGGACGAGCTTGTGCTCGTAGGTGGGCTGGAAGAAGGAGCCCATGCCCGTGTCGAGGGCCGCGTCGTGCTCGGCCCAGCCGACGCCGTCCCCGGTCCGGTACGCCTCGACGAGCAGGTCCTCGGTGGCGTACAGCGCCTTGAGGGCGGTGAAGAACCCGGCGGCGTAGGTGACGGCCTTCGGGTCGGCGAGGACCTCGACGTGGTCGGCGGGGAGGGTGTACGTGAGCGAGCTCGGGTGCCGCTCGACGTACCCGGCGGAGAGCTGGGCGTGCAGCCACTCCTCGATGTACCGCTCGTTCGTGCCGGTCTCCTCAGCGAGCCGCGCCGCGGTGAGGGGGCCCTTCTCTGCCAGGGCCGCGTAGAGGCCGAGGCGCTGGCCGAGGGCGACGGTCAGTCCGCGGACGGCCGCGCCGGCGTCGGTGATGACCCGCTGGTGGAAGTCGTGGGCGCTCATGCCGCCTCCTCCTCGCCGTGTCCGGGGGTGTCGCAGGTGAAGAGGAACGACCTCGGGACGCCGGGGAGGGCGCGGGGCGCGACCTGGTAGGGCCAGCGCTCGAAGTCGGCGCCCTCCTCGCCGGGCTGCCTGACCTCCCGTACGGCCCAGCCGCAGGCGTCGAGCAGCGCCTCGGGCTCCTCGGTGCCGAAGAGCCACGGGTTGCCGTCGTCCTTCAGGGCCTGGAGGAAGGTGCGGGCCAGCGGGTTGACCAGGGCGGCCCGGGAGATGACGTCGCCGAGCAGCACGGAGCCGGGCGCGGAGTGCGCGGCGAGCGTCGAGATGAGGCCGCGTACGGCCTGCTCGGGCAGGAAGAACAGCAGGCCTTCGACGACCCAGAGGACGGGCTCCTCGCTCTTCCAGCCCGCCTCCTTCAGGAAGCCGGTCCAGTCCTGGGTCAGGTCGACGGGGACGGTGACGCGGGTGCGGCCGGCGGGCTGTGGCTCGTCCGCGAGCATCTCGGCCTTGGCGGCGAGGAGCGCGGGGCGGTCCAGCTCGTAGACGGTGACGCCGTCGGGCCAGGGGAGCCGGAAGAAGCGGGTGTCCATGCCGGCGGCGAGGAAGACGACCTGGCGGATGCCGCGCTCATCCACCGCCTTGACGATGGCCCGGTCGAGGTAGGTGGTGCGGATGGCGAGGAACGGCACGATGCCGCCCCCGTCGTAGCGGTCGAGCAGTTCGAAGCCGATCTGGTCGGCGACCGTCCGCGCGTAGGGATCGGCGAACAGCCGGTCCTCGCGCTCGGTCTCCAGGGCGCGCGCGGCGGCGGTCCACTGGGCGGTGCGGGATACGGCCTCCACAGGAGGTCCCCCTTCACTGGCGAACAGGGTGGGAAGAATCGGGGTGGGAAGAATCGGGGCGGGCCGCCGGGGACGGTCCGGAGGGGACGGTCCCGGCGGGTACGGGTCCCAGAGGGGACGGTCCGGAGGGGACGGTCCCGGAGGGGCGGGAACTGCGGGGCGGGAACTGCGGACGGCCGTGTTCACGGCCCTGCGGAGGACGGTCCGTCAGGAACTCATGGCCGGAACAGCGGACTTCGCCACCGGTCGCCCGCAGGCGACGGGGTCCTCGGCCGCGGGCATCGACGACAGATGCGCGGCCTCGGTGCCGGCGGGGCGCCGGCGGAAGATGCTGTGCAGGATCATGCTGAACACGGCCGTCCCGTCGGCGGCCACCAGGGTGCACCGCGGTTTGACGGTGCCGGTGGTGCGGTTGAACGGCGACGGGGTGGAGCCGAGGATCTCGACGCGCGCGGTGAGGACGTCGCCCGGGCGGACGGGCCGCAGGTAGCGGACCTCGTCGATGCCGGGCGAGCCCATACAGGCGCTGTAGGCGAGCAGGCCGTCCACGTACCGCCGCATGAACATCGACTGCGTGTGGAAGCCGCTCGCGATCAGACCGCCGAACTGCGAACCCGCCGCGAGCTCGGGGTCCGTGTGGAAGGGCTGCGGATCGAAGCGCCTGCCGAACTCCAGCACCTCCTCCGTCGTGACGGTGACGGTGCCCAGCTCGTGGACGTCGCCGGGCCGGAAGTCCTCGAAGTAGCGCATCACGCGCCCCCCTTGACCTAGGAGTGAGCTTTCCCTGGCGACATCCAATCTACGAATCACTCATTTATTTTGTCAACCCAAAAGAAGGCCGGAATCCGTTCAGGCGAGGGCCTGTTCGAGGTCGGCCCGGAGGTCGTCGACGTCCTCGATCCCGACGGACATCCGCACCAGGCCGGCACCGATCCCGGCGGCCTCCAGCGCGGCCCCGTCGAGCTCCCGGTGGGAGGTGGAGGCGGGGTGCGTCACCAGGGTCTCCACACCCCCGAGGGAGAGCGCCAGCTTCGCGAGGCGCACACGCTCGACGAAGGCCCGGCCCGCCTCCCGGCCGCCCCGCAGCTCGAAGGAGAGGAGCCCGCCGCCGCCCGAGAGGACCTTGCGGGCGTTCTCGCGCGAGGGGTGGCCCGTGAGCCACGGGTAGTGCACGGCGGTGACGTCGCCGCGGGACTCGGCGCGCTCGGCGAGCACCGCCGCGAGCGAGACGGCGTTGGCGCAGTGCTCGCGCATCCGCAGCGGCAGGGTGGGTATGCCGCGCAGGGTCAGCCAGGCCGCGAACGGGTCGGCGCAGGCGCCGAGTTCGACGGTCCTCGGCCACACCCGCCCGCGCAGCTCGTCGTCGGCGAAGACGGCCGCGCCGCCGAGGACGTCGGAGTGCCCGGAGAGGTACTTGGTCGTCGAGTGGACGACGATGTCGGCGCCGAGCTCCAGGGGGCGACACAGCACGGGCGAGGCGAGCGAGTTGTCGACGAGGCTCGTGACGCCGGCCGCGCGGGCGACCGCGAGCAGTCCCGGCAGGTCGGGGACCTGTCCCGTGGGGTTGGCGATGGTCTCCAGGACGAGGAGCCGGGTGGCGGGGTGGACGGCCGCCGCCTCCAGCTCGGCCGGGTCGTCGCCGGAGATCCGGACGACCTCGATCCCGTACCGCCCGGCCAGGTCGGACAGGACGGCATGGGTGCCCCCGTACAGGCAGCGCTGGGCCACGACCCGGTCCCCGGGCCGCAGGAGCGCGAGGAGTACGCCGCTGATCGCACCCATCCCGGAGGCGAAGGCGATGGACCCGGCGCCGCCTTCCAGGCCGGCGAGGGTCTGCTCCAGGGCCCGGACGGTCGGGTTGCCGCGGCGGCCGTAGACGTACCGGCCGTCGGGTCCGGCCATCGCGTCGGCGAGCTCGGCCGCGGAGTCGAAGGCGAAGGCGGAGGACTGCACGAGGGGCACGGAGAGCGGCCGACTGCCGCTGGGGAAGGGTTCGTTGACCACGTGCACGGCGCGGGTGTTCAGTTCCACGGCTTTCCTTTCCGGATGTGGATCCCGATACGGAAAAGGGGCCGCCCGACGTCCGGCGACGGACATCGGGCGGCCCCTTCGGGACGGTTCAGGCCGAGACCTTCTCGCCCTGGGGGGCGGGAGCGGCGGCCTCGGCGGCGACGGCCTTGTCGCTCTTCATGACGAGGAGGGTGATCACCCCGCCGAGGGCGGCGATGATCGCGGCGCCGATGAAGGCGGACGAGAACCCGTCGGTGAGGGCGGGCAGGTCGCCGAGCCGGTCGGCGCCCTGGGACATGGCGACGGCGGTCAGCGCGGCGAGGCCGAGCGCGGAGCCCACGTTGTAGGTGGTGTTGACGATGCCGGAGGCGAGACCGGCCTGCTCCTGCGGGGCGCCGGACATCGCGGCGATCATCGCCGGGATGTAGGCGAGGGACATGCCGAGCGCGGCGACGAGCGAGGCCGGCAGGACGTCGACGAGGAAGGTGCCGGTCGGCGGGACGGCCGCGAGCCAGACCAGGCCGGCCGCGAGGACGAGCAGGCCGATGCCGATGAGCGGCTTGGCCCCGACCTTCATCATGAGCCGGGCGGTGATGGCCGTCATGAAGATCATGAGGAGCACGGTCATCGGGAGGAGCGCGGCGCCGGAGGCGAAGGCGCCGTAGCCCAGGACCTGCTGGAGGTACAGGTTGAGGAAGTACCACATCGGGATCCAGGCGGCCCCGAGCAGCGTCATCGCGAGGTTGGCCGAGCCGAGGCGCGGGACCCGCCAGACGCTGAGCGGCATGAGCGGCTCGCGGATGCTCTTCTGGATCACGAAGAAGAGGATCAACAGGGCTGCAGCGCCGACCAGTTCGAGGATGGTGGCGGTGGCGCCCCAGCCGACCTCGGGGGCGCGGACGACGGCGAACACGGCGAGCGCGAGACCGGCGGTGACGGCGACGGCACCGAGGACGTCGACGGAGCCGCGGCGGGACTCGACGTCCGGGAGGAGCTTGGTCGCGGCGAGGGTCGCGAGGCCGATCGGGATGTAGATGATGAAGACCCACTGCCAGGCGGCCCACTCGGTGAAGACGCCGCCGAGGAAGACGCCCGCGGTGCCGCCGGCGGGGGCCGCGGCGCCGTAGAGCGCCATGGCCTTGCCGAGCTCCTTCGGGTCGTGCATGAAGAGCATCATCAGCAGGGTCATCGCGGCCGGCGCGATGAGCGCGCCGCCGACGCCCTGGACGGCGCGGCCGGCGATCTCGACCCAGGCGGTCTGCGCGGCGGCGGCGAGGATCGAGCCGACGATCATCACGGCCCAGCCGGTGACGAAGATCTTGCGGGCCCCGACGAGGTCGGAGAGGCGTCCGCCGAGGAGCAGCAGGCCGCCGAAGACGATGACGTAGGCGTTGAAGACCCACTGGAGCTCGCCCTGCGTGAAGCCCAGGTCCTTCTGCATCTCGGGGAGTGCGACCCCGATGATCGAGGTGTCCATGATGACCATGAACTGGGCGGCGGCGAGCACGACAAGTGCCCACCAGCGCCGGGGATTGACGGTTGACATTGCCCTGACCCTTCGCTCGCGACGAGCCCCGAGTAACCTCCGAGGCATACCCCTGGGGGGTACCTTCGCGGAGCACCGTAGCATACCCATGGGGGGTATGTAAGAGCGAGATGAGTACGCGAGGGAAGCGGGGCTTCCGGGGCACAATGCGTCCATGACCGCCGAGGACCACGCACACCCGGACCTGCTCCAGCGCTGGAACGCCACCCTGCTCGCGGCCCGCGCCGGCCGCGAGGGCCCGGACCCCGCCCCGTACGGCCGCAACCTCCTGGCCCGCTGGGCCGAGCCGCAGCGCCGCTACCACACGGTCGACCACCTGCGGGCGGTCCTGGACCGCATCGACGAACTCGCCGACCAGGGCGGGGAGGGCGGCGAGCTGGAACTCGTACGCCTGGCCGCCTGGTTCCACGACGCGGTCTACCGCCCGGACCGCTCCGAGAACGAGGAGCGCTCGGCCGCCCTGGCCGAACGGGCCCTGATCGAGGCGGGCCTGACGGAGCACGAGACGCGCGAGGTGGCCCGGCTCGTCCGCCTGACGGTCTCCCACGACCCCGCCGCGGGCGACCTGAACGGCGAGACGCTCTGCGACGCGGACCTCGCGATCCTGGCGACCTCGCCTGATACCTACAGGGGGTATGTGGCGGCGGTCCGCGAGGAGTACGCCTTCGTCCCCGAGGGCGACTTCCGGAAGGGCCGCGCGGCCGTCCTCCGCCAGCTTCTCGGACTGCCCCGCCTTTTCCGCACGCCGTACGGGGCGGCGGTGTGGGAGGAGAAGGCACGGGAGAACCTGGAACGGGAGATCAAGGAGCTGACGGAGCCGACGGATACGGACTGATCCGACGCCATACCGATCTTCGACCGGCCACGGTTGTTGTCACCGGCCGTGAAGCGGCGGGGCGGGGGCCGCCCCGTCCCGCATCGCAAGACGATTCCCCCATCCGGAATGTCAGGCACAAAATCCTGGTTCACCCATGTCATGCCCTCCCTCTCCGCCGAAGCCGCGAACCCCGCACCCGCCCCCGACCCGGCCGCCACCCCGGCCCCCGCCCGGATGCCCCTGGCCGTCTACATCCTCGGCCTCTCCGTCTTCGCGCTCGGCACGAGCGAGTTCATGCTCTCGGGACTCCTCCCACCCATCGCGGAGGACATGAACGTCTCCATCCCCCGCGCCGGGCTGCTCATCTCCGCCTTCGCGATCGGCATGGTCGTCGGCGCGCCCCTGCTCGCCGTGGCGACGCTCCACCTCCCCCGCAAGACGACCCTGGTCGCCCTCATCACCGTCTTCGGCCTCGGCCAGATAGCGGGCGCCCTCGCCCCCGACTACGAGATCCTCTTCGCCTCGCGGATCGTCAGCGCACTCGCCTGCGCCGGATTCTGGGCGGTCGGCGCGGCCGTCGCCATCGCGATGGTCCCGGTGGGCTCGCGTGCCCGCGCCATGGCGGTCATGATCGGCGGCCTGTCCATCGCCAACGTCCTCGGCGTCCCCGCCGGCGCCTTCCTCGGCGAACACCTCGGCTGGCGCTCCGCCTTCTGGGCCGTCGCCGCCGCCTCCGCGATCGCCCTCGCCGGCGTCCTCACCCGGATCCCCCGCATCCCCCTCCCCGAGACGAAGCCGCGCCTCAAGCGGGAGCTGGGCATCTACCGGGACCCGCAGGTCCTGCTCCAGGTCGCGATCGTCGCGCTCGCCGCGGGCGGCGTCTTCTGCGCCTTCTCCTACCTGGCCCCGCTCCTCACGGACGTCGCCGGCCTCGACAAGGGCTGGGTCTCCGCGGTCCTCGGCCTCTTCGGCATCGGCGCCCTGATCGGTACGACGATCGGCGGCCGCGTCGCCGACGCCCACCTCTTCGGCGTCCTGCTCACCGGCATCGCCGCCTCCACGGCCTTCCTGGTCGCCCTGACCTTCCTGGCGTCCAGCCCGGTCGCCGCGATCACCCTCACCTTCCTCCTCGGCGTCTCCGCCTTCTACACGGCCCCCGCCCTCAACGCCCGCATGTTCAACGTCGCCGGCGCCGCCCCCACCCTCGCGGGCGCCACCACCACCGCGGCCTTCAACCTCGGCAACACGGGCGGCCCCTGGCTCGGCGGCACGGTCATCAACGCCGGCCTCGGCTTCGCCTCCCCCGCCTGGGCCGGCGCTGCGATGACGGCGACGGCCCTCGGCGCGACGGCCCTGGCCCTGAAGCTGCGGAGGTCCCCGTCCCGCGTGGTGACCTCGGGCGTTCCGCGGCAGCAGAAGGCGGCTGCGCCGCACTGACCCTCCGCGCGGTTCTCCCGGGAAGCGTGACGGCGGGCGTCACGCGACCGGGGGACGCCCCTTCGGCCGCCGCAGGCCCGCCTCCGTGAGGCGGCGGAGGAGCTCCTTGGAGCCGACCTCGACCGCGCCGCCCGCCACCGCGTCGGCGTAACGGTCGGAGGGGATGTCGTAGTGGTCGCGCTCGAAGGCGCGGGGCGGGGCGCCGATCGAGGCGGCGAAGGCGTGCAGTTCCTCGAAGGAGACGTCGCTGACCAGGTGCGACCACATGCGGCCGTGGCCCGGCCAGGTCGGCGGATCGATGTACAGGCTCACGCGGGGGCTCCTTCCGGCCTGCGGCTCACGTCAGACCGCCCACCCTCGCGACCACCACTCCCTGCTTGCCGCAGACCCAGTGCGGGTCCGGGCCCAGCTCGGGTTCCACGTCGAGGGCGTGCGGGTCGCCCGAGGAGCAGACCGGACAGAGCGGCCAGCGTCCGTACCGTTCGAGCAGGGCGTCCTGGACGTCCTGGGCGACGAGGCCGGCGACGTACTCCACGCCCTCGGGCCACTGCTCGACCCACCAGCGGCGGTGGGTCACCGAGTCCTCCACCATCGACACGACCTCGGCGGCCGCCACCTCTCGGGCCACCAGGTCGGCCATCACCAGCGCGCGGGCAGTGTGCAGCGCCTGCTCCACCGGGTCGATCTCGTCCATGCACTCATTGTCACCCGGCACCGCGGAAGGACGAAGGTCCCGTCCGATTCCGGGACCGATCCGGGACCGAAGGGGGCTTGTCGCCCCATCCCGCCGAAAGTATCTTTCAGATGTGACCAATGAAGTGAAGGAAAGTTTCACGAGCGACGCGCCCCCCGCGCCCGCCGCCCTCGCGGCCAAGGTGCGGACCCTCGCGCCCTCCATGACCCGCTCGATGCAGCGGGTCGCCGAAGCCGTCGCCGGCGACCCGGCCGGCTGCGCCGCCCTCACGGTCACCGGCCTCGCCGAGCTCACCGGCACCAGCGAGGCGACCGTCGTCCGCACCGCCCGCCTCCTCGGCTACCCCGGCTACCGCGACCTGCGCCTCGCCCTCGCCGGCCTCGCCGCCCAGCAGCAGTCCGGGCGGGCGCCCTCCGTCACCGCCGACATCGCCGTCGACGACCCGGTGGCCGACGTCGTCGCCAAGCTGGCCTACGACGAGCAGCAGACCCTCGCCGACACCGCCGCCGGACTCGACACGGTCCAGCTCGGCGCCGCCGTCGCCGCCCTCGCGACCGCCCGCCGCGTCGACATCTACGGCGTCGGCGCCTCCGGCCTCGTCGCCCAGGACCTCGCCCAGAAACTGCTCCGCATCGGCCTGATCGCGCACGCCCACAGCGACCCGCACCTCGCCGTCACCAACGCCGTGCAGCTCCGCTCCGGCGACGTGGCCATCGCCATCACCCACTCCGGCTCCACCGGCGACGTCATAGAACCGCTGCGGGTCGCCTTCGACCACGGCGCCACCACGGTCGCGATCACCGGCCGCCCGGACGGCCCGGTCACCCAGTACGCCGACCACGTCCTGACCACGTCCACCGCCCGCGAGAGCGAACTGCGCCCCGCGGCCATGTCGTCCCGCACCAGCCAACTCCTGGTCGTGGACTGTCTGTTCACCTGTGTCACCCAGCGTACGTACGAGACGGCGGCCCCTGCCCTCGCCGCCTCGTACGAAGCCCTCGCCCACCGCCACTCGCCCCGGACCCGCTGACACCCCCCGGTCAGCCGAGCGTCACACGTCGACCGCCAACGACGCCGACGACGTCCACGCACCGAAAGAGCAGCCCATGCCCACTTCCACGTACTCCGAGCTCCGCGCCCAGCTGGCCACCCTCACCACCGAGGCGTTCCGTCCCGAGCTCGCCGAGATCGACCGGCTCCCGACGCTGGAGATCGCCCGGACCATGAACGGCGAGGACCGGACCGTCCCCGCCGCCGTCGCCCGCGAGCTCCCCGCCATCGCCGCCGCGATCGACGCGACGGCCGAGCGCATGGCCCGCGGCGGCCGGCTGATCTACCTGGGCGCCGGCACCGCGGGCCGCCTCGGCGTCCTCGACGCCAGCGAGTGCCCGCCCACCTTCAACACCGACCCCTCCCAGGTCGTCGGCCTGATCGCGGGCGGCCCCTCCGCCATGGTCCAGGCCGTCGAGGGCGCCGAGGACTCCAAGGAGCTCGCGGTGGCCGACCTGACCGCGCTCGGGCTCACCACCGACGACACGGTGGTCGGCGTCTCCGCCTCCGGCCGCACCCCGTACGCCGTCGGTGCCGTCGAACACGCCCGCGCACTCGGGGCACTGACCATCGGCCTGTCCTGCAACGCGGACAGCGTGCTCGCCGCCGCCGCCGAGCACGGCATCGAGGTCGTCCCCGGCCCCGAGCTCCTCACCGGCTCCACCCGCCTCAAGGCCGGCACCGCCCAGAAGCTCGTCCTCAACATGATCTCGACCATCACGATGATCCGACTCGGCAAGACCTACGGAAACCTGATGGTCGACGTCCGCGCCTCCAACGACAAGCTCCAGGCACGCTCCCGCCGGATCGTCGCCCTGGCCACCGGCGCCCCGGACGAGCAGATCGAGGCCGCGCTCACCGCCGCCGACGGCGAGGTGAAGAACGCGATCCTCATGATCCTCGCCGACCTCGACGCCCCCACGGCCGCCGAGCGGCTGACCGCCTCCCACGGTCATCTGCGGGCGGCGCTGCTCGCGACGACCGGCTGAGCCCCCTCCCCCTCCCCCCACAGCAAGGCCCACCGCACCATGAGCACAGACGACAAGAACCGCGCCGTCGCCGCCGCGATCCTCCCCCTCGTCGGCGGCGCCGGGAACATCAGCACCGTGGCCCACTGCATGACCCGCCTCCGCCTCGGCCTGCGGGACCGCTCTCTCGTCCAGGACGAGGCACTCAAGGCCCTGCCGGCCGTGCTGGGCGTGGTGGAGGACGACACGTACCAGATCGTCCTCGGCCCCGGCACCGTCGCCCGCGTGACGCCGGAGCTGGAGGCCCTGGTGGCCGAGGCTCCCAAGCCCGCGCACTCCGCCGAGGACCTGGCGGCGCAGGGCGCGGCCCTCAAGGCCGCGCGGAAGGCCAAGAACGCCACACCGTTCAAGATGCTCCTGCGCAGGATCGCGAACATCTTCGTCCCGCTGATCCCCGCGCTCATCGGCTGCGGCATCATCGCCGGCCTCAACGGCCTCCTGGTCAACCTCGGCTGGCTGCCCGGCGTCACCCCCGCCCTCGCGGCCATCGCGAGCGGCTTCATGGCGCTCATCGCGGTCTTCGTCGGCCACAACACGGCGAAGGAGTTCGGCGGTACGCCGATCCTCGGCGGCGCGGTCGCGTCCATCATCGTCTTCGCGGGCGTCGCGAAGATCGACGTCTTCGGCCAGACGCTCTCCCCCGGCCAGGGCGGCGTGCTCGGCGCGCTGGGCGCGGCGGTCCTCGCCGTGTCCGTGGAGAAGTGGTGCCGCCGCTGGGTGCCGGAGGCCCTGGACGTCCTGGTCACCCCGACCCTGACCGTCCTGGTCTCGGGCCTCGTCACGGTCTTCGGCCTGATGTTCGTCGCCGGTGAGATCTCCACCGCGATCGGCGACCTCGCGAACTGGCTCCTGGCGAACGCGGGCGCCGGCGCCGGCTTCCTCCTCGGCGGCCTCTTCCTCCCGCTCGTCATGCTCGGCCTGCACCAGGCCCTCATCCCGATCCACACCACCCTCATCGAGCAGCAGGGCTACACGGTCCTCCTCCCCGTGCTGGCGATGGCGGGCGCCGGCCAGGTCGGCGCGGCCATGGCCGTCTACCTGAAGCTCCCGCGCAACGGCTCCATCCGCCGCACCATCCGGTCCGCCCTCCCGGCCGGCTTCCTGGGCGTCGGCGAGCCCCTGATCTACGGCGTCTCGCTCCCCCTGGGCCGCCCGTTCGTCACGGCCTGCGTGGGCGGTGCGTTCGGCGGCGGCTTCGTCGGACTCTTCGGCATGCTGGGCGACTCGGTCGGCTCGACCGCGATCGGCCCCTCGGGCTGGGCGCTCTTCCCGCTCCTCGACGGCAGCAAGGGCCTCGGCACGACGATCGCGGTCTACGCGGGCGGGCTGCTCGTCGGCTATGCGGTCGGGTTCGTCGCGACGTACTTCTGGGGCTTCAGCACGGCGCTCCTGGAGGAGTTCGACGTCGACACGGAGGCCGGTGCGGAGGCCTCGGTGGCGGCGGGAACCCCGGCCCTGCAGCCGGAACCGGAGCCGGCGAAGGTCTGACAGGACGGCGGTACGGGAGGGCCCGGGCGGCGACAGCCCCCGGGCCCTCCCGCTGTCCGCGGTCACCGGCAGAGGACGTCCCCGGACGGCCGTACGCCCTCGGTCAGAAAGCGGGTCACCGCCGCGTCGCCGCAGGCGTTCCCGTTGCCCAGGTAGACCCCGTGCCCGCCGTGGTCGACCGAGACGAGCCGCGCCCGCTCGCCGAGGGCCGCCCGCATCCGCAGCCCCTTGGCGTACGGCGTCGAGGGGTCGCGCAGGTTCTGGATCATCAGGATGTTCGACGGCCCCCGGTCGGTGATCCGGACCGGCTTCTCCACCGCCCCGCCCTTCCAGAAGGAGCAGGGCGTGATGTTCGCCGGCATCCCCGCCGTCAGCGGGAACCGCTCCCGGTCCTTCGCCACGGCCCGCTCGTACGCCGGTACGGACGCGGGCCAGTCCACGTCGTTGCAGATCACGCCCACGGTGACGGCCGCGGCGTCGTCCGGCATCGCGCCCGCCAGCTCACGCGGCAGCACCGGCCGGCCCTCCGGGTCGCGCGCCTCCGTCACCAGCGCCGCGAAGGACGGGAAGGACCCGTCGGAGTAGAGCGCGAGCTGGAACGCCTGGAGGAGCATCGTCCCCGTCAGCGGAGGCCCGGCCTTCACGGGCTCGCCCGGCGCCCCGGGGAGCACCGTGGCGTGCGGCTCCCGGTCGAGGCGGGCCGCCAGCTCCATGAGCACGCCCCGTACGTCCTCGGGGCGCTCCGCGAGCCGCAGCCCCTCGTCCGCCCGGTCCGGGTGCGCCGCCCAGGCGGCGAAGTCCGGCAGCCGGTCCTCGGCGCCCCGCGCCATGCCCTCCAGCCAGCCCCGGGCCACCCGCTTCGGGTCGGGGTCGTTGCTGCTGTCGAGGACCCAGCGGTCGGTGCGGTGCGGGTACTTCTCCGCGTACGCGGCCGCCACGTACGTCCCGTAGGACACGCTCCACGCCGACAGCCGCCGCTCGCCGAGCGCCTGCCGCAGCCGCTCCAGGTCCCGCACCTGGTTGGCCGTCGTCAGGCCGCGCAGCATCGCGCCGCCGTTGCGGCCGCAGGCCTCGGCGATCCGCTTCGCGCGGGCCACGTTCTCGTCGATCGCGCCGTCGGCGCCGGGCCACGAGCGCAGGGTCACCATCCACCGGTCGCCCTCGTCGAGCCCGCACGCGGCCTTGGCGGAGCCGCCGATCCCGCGCGGGTCGAAGGCCACGAGGTCGTACGCCCCGGCCGTCTCCTTCGCCAGGGCCGCCCCCTTCTGCGCCAGCCGCTGCACCCCGGAGCTGCCGGGCCCGCCCGGGATCACCATCAGGGCGCCGCGCCGGGCCTCGGGCCGTGCGCTGGGGAGACGGGAGACGGCGAGCCCGATCTGCTCGCCGTGGGGATGGGCGTAGTCGAGGGGTACGGAAAGCGTGGCGCACTCCTGCCCGGGCAGTGGCCGCACGGCCGGCGCGCAGTCGCCCCACACGAGTCCGGCGCGGCCTGCGGTGGCGGGCGCGGCGGCGGCGGTGGCACCGCCGCCGGTGAGGGCGGCTCCGGCGACGGCGGCGGCGGAGAGGGCGAGGAGGAGAGGCGTGCGCACCCGGTTCGTTGTCATGCGCACAGCCTCGCGTGCGCCGCGGATCCGTCCCATCCGGCAGGCACGCGAGTCCCGGGTGGGGACAACCCCCGGAAGGTGGAGGGGTGTTCGAGAAGTCCGGACAGCGGTCGGCCATCCCCACCCCCGGCTCCCTAGACTCCACCCCCATGACGACACCCCAGCCCGACGCCTCCACGTCCCGGATCGCCGCCGACCTGGCCCCCACCGGCACCCTGCGCGCCTCGATCAACCTCGGGAACCCGGTCCTCGCACAGGGCACGCCCGACGCCCCCTCGGGCATCACGGTCGACCTGGCCCGGGAGTTCGGGGCGCGGCTCGGCCTGCCCGTCGAGCTCCTCTGCTTCGACGCGGCGCGCAAGTCGTTCGAGGCGATGGCGGAGGGGCGCGCGGACCTCTGCTTCCTGGCGGTCGACCCGGCGCGCGAGAAGGAGGTGGCGTTCACCGCGCCGTACGTCGTCATCGAGGGCGTGTACGCGGTCCCCCACGGCTCGCCTCTCACCACCGTCGAGGACGTCGACGCCCCCGGCGTCCGGATCGGCGTCAAGCAGGGCTCGGCGTACGACCTGTTCCTCTCCCGCTCCCTCACCCACGCGACCGTCGTCCGCGGCGACGAGGGCGTCGACGTGTTCCGCGCCGAGGGCCTGGAGGCGGGCGCGGGCATCCGCCAGCCGATGACCGCGTACGCGGCGGCGCACCCGGAGGAGGTCCGGCTGATCGAGGGCCGCTTCATGGAGATCCGCCAGGCGGTCGGCACGACCGTCGGCCGCCGCCCGGAGACGGTCGCGTTCCTCCGCGAGACGGTCGAGACCCTGAAGACGGACGGCTTCGTCACGGCCTCCCTCACCCGCGCGGACCAGGACCCGGCGCTCGTGGCACCGCCGGCGTGAGGCGAAGCCGACGTACGAGACGCCCGAGGGCCCGGCCGCACCACGGCGGCCGGGCCCTCGGGGGGACAGGGGCGATCCTTCGGATCAGTACAGCCCCTTGAAGACGCTCCATCCGCTGCCGACGGCGACCCGGCCGCCGTAGGCCCCGGTCCCGGTGCCGCTGTAGCGCCACAGTTTCCCGGCGGTGTCGCGGGCCAGGAGGTCCGCACGTCCGTCGCCGGACAGGTCGCCGACGCCGACGAGCGAGGAGTACCCGCCCCAGCCGCCGCCGACCTGCACCCGGGCGGTCACGCCACCGGTCGCGGTGCCGTGGTACCGCCAGAGCACGCCGGAGGCGTCCACGCCGAGCAGGTCGCCGCGCCCGTCGCCGTTGAGGTCACCGGCGCCGACGATCTTCTTGTACAGCTTCCAGTTGGTCCCGATCCGGACCCGGGGCTTGACCCGGTGGTCGGCGGTGCCGCCGTAGAAGTACACGTCGCCGGTGGACGCCTGACGCGCGACGAGGTCGGCGAACCCGTCGCCGTTCACGTCACCCGACGAGGTCAGCACGTCGTACTGGCCCCAGCCCGTACCGACGAGCGTGTACGGCGAGGAGGCGGACAGCACCTTCCCGCAACCGGGCCGGTAGGCCCGCAGCTGGTCGCCGACGCGCACGTACACGTCCGCGCACCGGTCGCCGTTCAGGTCGCCCGTCGGCACGAACACCGACGAGGTCGCGAACTTCGTGCCCGTACCGGCGATCCGCGCCGAGACCGCGCCGGTGCCCGTACCCCGGTACATCGACACCAGACCCGCCGTGTCCATCACCAGCAGGTCACCGAACCCGTCGTCCCCGGCGAGGTCCCGCCGCACGGCGGCGCCACCGGTCACGGAGAGGGCCCCGGACCGGACGAGGTCGGCGCCGTGGCCGTCGGCCGGCTTCACCGTCAGGGTCCAGGTGTGGGCCCCGTTCGCGACGAGCTTCCCGGCGGCGTCCTTGCCGTCCCAGACGGGAGCGACGATGCCCCGGCCCACGCCGGTGAGGGTGCGGACGGTCGCCCCGGTCGCCTTGCGCTTGAGGGTGAGCGACCACGTGCCGGGCTTGGAGAGGTTCCAACGCGGCTTCCAGGTGGCGGACTTCAGGTTCACCGCCGCCGGCACCGACGATTCGAGGGCCGTCAGGCGGCTGGTGACGCCGCCGAGGCCGACGACGTGGATCTTCTGCTGGGGGTCGATGTAGGCGACGCCTCCGCCGAAGCGGTCGATCGTCCAGTTCTTGTTGTAGTTGGTGACGTTGCCGCCGTCGAGGCCGACGAGGCCGAGGGCGCGCGTGACGGGTGCGCCGGTGCGGACGTCGATCACGCTCAGCGCATCAGGGCCGGTGTTGCTGGACTCGGTGTAGGCGATGAAGCCGTCGCCCAGGTGCGGTCGGCTGTACCGGGACACCTGGAAGCGGACGGAGGTCCGCTTCTCCTGGTCGTACACGACGGCGGACGTGTCGTCCTGGCACCGGGCGTAGATCCACTTGCCGACGACCTCGAAGCCGGAGGTGGCGCAGTTCGTCCCGAGGTCGACGGTCGCGACCTTCGCCCCCGTGCGCAGGTCGACCGCCGAGACGATGTCGCTGTCCGCCGACGCGGTCCAGAGCCAGGTGCCCCACAGGGACTGGTTCCCGGCACTGGAGACCGAGACGATCCTTCCGGTCTCGATGTCCGCGACGACCGACGTGGCCACGTAGTTCTCCGTGGCGCCGAAGTGCACGTAGCGGCCGGAGGCACTGCGGATCACCGTGGGCCTGATCCTGCGCGTGGTGTCCAGCGTGATCTTGCGGGTGGTCGCGCCGGGCGCGGCCGTGGTCACGTACACCGTCGGGGCGCACCAGCCGCAGGGCGCTTCCCCGCGGGACGGCGGAACGTCGTCCGCCCCGAGCGTGACGAGACGGCCGTCCCCGGTGTCGGCCCAGCGGGCGCCGGCGATCCCCGGGCCGGAGGGCTCGGCGCACGGCGAGGTGCCGGCGGAGGTCACGGCACAGCTCCAGACGGAGGCGGCCGTGCGCGGCTCGGTGAGGGAGACGTCGTAGCCCCGGAGGGTGCGGTAGCCGTCCTCCTGCTCGGTCGTGACCCGGCCGTTCGTCACGGTCAGAGCCGTCCGTGTGACCGGCTTCGGCGGGGTGCTCAGGACCTGCGTGGTGACGGGCGCGCCGGCGGTGTCGAGGGTGACGCGCCGGATGCCCCAGTGGGTGGAGTCGGTGCCGCCCACGAAGGCGAGGGTGCCGTCCGTGCCGGTCCTGATCTCGGAGTTCCCGGCGACGAGGACACCCAGGTCACGGGTGGCTCCGGTGGCGAGCGAGGTGGCCTTGAGCGGGGCGGAGCCGTACGCGCTGTAGGAGCCCACGACCCAGTCGCCGAGGAGGGCGAGACGGTCCTGCCTGGCCTCGGTGCTCGGCAGCTTGACCGTGCTCGCGGGGCCCGCGGGCGTGGCGCGGGGCACGATCAACGCCTCCGTCGTGCCGTACCCGCCGTAGAGGGCGACGCGGTCGGCGCCGAGCGTCGCCTTCACGCCGTAGGGGACACCGGCCGCGGGCTGCGCCAGCGGGACGAGCGTGGCGGCGCCGAAATCGACGAGCCCGACGCCCTGCCCACCGGAGGCCTTGGTGTACGTGACGACCGCGCCCTCGGCGTCGAAGGCCAGGACCTCCGGGTAGCCGGTGATCCGCTCGGTCGTCGTGACGTCGGCGTCCGCCGGAGCGCCTTCACCGAGGCCCGGAAGGTGCAGGGTCACGGCGCCTTCGGCGTCGGTGCTGTAGCTGAGCAGACGGTCCGTGCCGAAGGCCCGCAGCCACGTGTGGCCCTCGGGGCGCGGGCGGGTCAGGGTGACGCCGGTGGCCCAGTCGTGGACCGTGGCGTCCCAGGTGCCCTGGTGGTAGTCGAGGCAACCGAACCGGTCACCGTGGAACGCCATCCTGTCGGTGGAGTCGCAGGCAGCCTGGTACGAGACCGGGCCACCCGCGAAGCTCTGCCAGCGCATGCCCCGGTCGGGGTCGGAGGCCTGCAGACCGGTACCCGCGCCGAAGACGGTCTGGGCCGGCGGGGTGACGCTCGGCGGCGCGTCGATCGTCACCTCGTACGGCGCGCCGGTCGCCGCCGCGGCGGTCGGCGCGACGGCCGCCAGGCCGGTGATGCCAAGGGTGGCGCTCAGGGCGAGCGCGACCACTCTTCGTACGGACAAGTCCTGTGTCCCCTCGTACGGGTGTGAAGACGGGTGCGACACGGGAGGGTCGGCGCGACAGCAGGACGGGCAGGGCGCAGAGCGGCAGGCCGGGAAGGGCCGCTGGGCCGGGGCCGGCGGGACCCCCCTGTCGGCAGACGGATCGTACAGTCACGCGGGACGGGAGTTCGAAAAGTTTCCCGGGAGCCGCCCGGGAAGGCCGCTTCCCGGGCCTGGAGGGCCCCTTCACGCGGCGGCGCCCCCTCCTCCCACCCACGGGGGTGCACCCCTTCCCCACGAGCCGTCCACGCCCCGCACAGGCCATCCCCGGACCACCTCTGACCTGCGCTTTTACCCTCAACTCCCTTATCCTGGAAGCCTACTTGGAGGGGGTTTCCATGGACCGCAACAGCCTTGCCCACCGTGACATCCGCACGATCGACGACGTCCTGAACCTGCTCGACGGACTCTTCGCCCCCGGCGCCGACCGCTGGACGGAAGGGGGCGCCGACTGGTGGGACGGGTTCTACGCGGACCGGGACAAGCCGGTGCCGTTCTTCGTCGCGAAGCCGGACGAGAACCTCGTCTCGTACGTCGAGCGGGGCCTGCTCCCGGCCGGCGGCAAGGCCCTCGACCTCGGCTGCGGGCCGGGGCGGAACGCCCTGCACCTCGCGTCTCTGGGCTTCGACGTGACCGCGGTCGACCTCTCGCCCACCGCCATCGCCTGGGCGGAGGAACGGGCCCGGGAGGCCGGCACCGAGAACGTCAGGTTCGTGAACGGCGACGCCTTCGCCGTCGGCCTGGACGGCCCGTACGACCTCGTCTACGACTCCGGCTGCTTCCACCACCTGCCCCCGCACCGCCGCGTCAGCTACCTCGCGCTCCTCGACCGCGTCCTCGCGCCCGGCGGGCACTTCGCGCTCACCGCGTTCGCCGCAGGGGAGGGCGGCATGGGATCGGAACTGCCGGACGCCGAGTTCTACCGCCGGGGCGGCCTGGAAGGCGGACTCGCCTACACCGACACGGAGTTGCGCACGCTCTTCGCCGGCCTGACGGCGATCGACCTCCGTCGCATGCACGACGAGCCCCCCACCTCCCCGAACTTCGGCGAGTCCTTCCTCTGGACGGCCCTCTTCCACCGCTGAGCCCCGGGACGCGGGAGAGACCGAGGCGGGGGAAATCCCGTGGAGTCCCCCTCCGCCTCCTCCCTACCCTGGCCCCATGGGCTACACCAAGACCTCGTACGTCTGCCTGCCGTGCCGGGCCTCGTACAAGCAGCCGTACGACCCCGACCGCGAGCGGCGCTGTCCGCGCTGCGCGCAGACGCTCATCCACGTGGGTTCGGCCTTCGCCCCGCCCCGCCGCCGGGACACCTCGGCGTGGCGGGTGCTGTCGGTCCTCCTCCACGCGGGTGTCCGCTTCCACAAGAGCTGCTGCGGCGGGCCCGGCCACCGGCCCAGGACCCTCTCCGAGCTGAAGTCGCTCACGGCCCGGGCCCGGGCCGAGGGCGTGGCGTTCCCGAAGGGAATGGCCCGCTGAGCCTCGGGGGGACCGACGCCGCAACCAACACCCCCGTCCCTCACATCGCCCGCAGATGGTCCGCGAGCCGGTCGTACTGCTCCCGGACGCCCGCCTCCATGCCCGCCGCCAGGGCCTGGTCGCGGATCTCGTTCGAGGGCCAGAGCGACGTGCTGGTCAGGGCCGTGCCGCCGTCCGGGGTCGCGTCGAAGGTGAGGGTGACGCGGACCGGGTCGGCGTCCGGCATCTGCTCGAAGACCTCCGTGTAGTCGAGCCGCTCCGCCGGGACGATCTCCTCGTACGTGCCGGAGAAGACGATCTGCTGGCCGTCCGGCGCGGTCTGGCCCCAGCGCCACGCGCCGCCCACCCGCAGGTCGACGTCGACGACCGTCGTCGTCAGCGCCGCGGCCCCGTACCAGGCCCGTACGTGCTCGGGGCGCGTCCAGGCCTCCCACAGCCGGCCCGGCGGAGCGTCGAACGTCCTGGTGATGACCAGCTCGCGGTCGGCGGGTGTCGTCAGGAGGGTGACCATGGCCTCGGCCCTTCCACCGTGTCCCTTTCAGTCCCTTCCAGGATTACTCGGGCACGCCCGTCCAGCCACTCCCGTAAACAGAGTGAACACGTTCAACAGGTGAGCGCTAAAGTTCTGCCACGCGGCCGCCCCCGATCACGGGCGACGCCGCCATCACAGACCTGTGGGGGGTCCCTTTGCCGCGCTCAACGCGCAGGCTTCCGCACGCCCTTGTGCGTGCCGCAGCCGTCTTCGCTCTCTCGGCGGGCGTCATCGCGCCCGCCGTCGTCCACGCCCCGGCCGCACACGCGGACGCGACGGCCCTCTCCGGCAAGACGCTGGACGACGGGCGCTACCGCGTGACGCTGCCCGCCAACGCGCTCTGGATCAAGGTCAGCGTCCTGGCCTCCACCGCCCCCGGCGCCGCCGTGCTCGCCTCCACGGAGGCGCTCACCACGGACAACACCAACTGGGACACCGACGCGCCCTTCGCGCTCCCGCAGGGCACCGCCTTCGCGGACTACCCGGTCCGCGTCGAGTACCGACTCCCCGGCGGCACCACCACGAAGGCGACCGGCGCCACCTACAGCTACCGGCCGCACGTCGGCGTCACCGACCTGTCCTGGAACCGCCGGAGCACCAGCTACGACCAGCGCCAGGCCGTCCTCTCCGGGAGGACGACCTCCTGGGACCCGGCCACCGGCGCCCGCACCACCGCGCCCGGCGGCACCAAGGTCGCGATCACCCTCAACGCGCTGGACGGCACCAGCAGGGTCGTCAACGCCACCGCCACGACCCTCGCGGACGGCACCTTCTCCGTGACGATGACCCCAGGCGGCTGGGTGTCCGGCACGGCGACCGTGGTCACGGCCGGCACCGTCAACGACCCGGACGACGCGGCGCACCTCCCGTCCCTGGGCGTGGAGAAGCTCCTCTACCGGATCAGCGCCGACGTGAACAAGTACCGCGTGCTCGCCGGTACGGACGTGCGGGTCAGCGGGCACGTGGAGCGGTACACGCCGACCGGCTGGAAGCCCTTCCCCGGCGCCCCCGTCGTCGCGACCGGAACACAGCCCTACGGCTCCACCACGACGACCACCCTCGGCAGCGCCACCTCGTCCGCGACCGGCACGTTCTCCTTCAACGCGCGGGCCCAGTACAGCACCGACTTCGTGTACACCGCGCTGCGGTACTCGCCGTACTTCGACGACTCCCGCCCGTACGCCAAGAGCGACATCGTCGTACCGCAGCAGTTCTCGTACTCCGGGCACACGATCACCCTGGACGAGTACGGGGAGCTCACCGCCACGGGCGGCTTCGGCTCGGCCTACTGCCGCAACGGGCAGCCCGTGCAGCTCCAGGTCTCCTTCGACGCCGGGTCCACCTGGCGCGTCATGCGCTCCGGCATGACCGACAGCGGCTGCTCCTACCGCTTCACCACCCAGGGCTACGAGAGCGCCCTCTACCGGATCTACCACCCGGAGACCAACGAGCTGGTCGCCAAGGGGAGTACGTCCCTGAAGCGGGGCCGCACGCCCACCCGCTTCTCCGCCTTCACCATCAGCCCCACCCGGCCCACCGTGAACGGCAAGATGACCGTCTCCGGAACCGTCCAGCGCAAGGTCGGCGGCATCTGGAAGCCGCTCGCCGGAACCAAGCTGACCCTGCTCTTCAAGCCCAGGAACGAGAGCACGTGGTACTGGGTGACCAAGAGCGTCACCACCGACAGCAGCGGCCGGTTCAACTACCGCGCCACCGCCTACGGAGACGGCTCCTGGGCCATGTACCTCAACAGCACGGGCACCTACTTCTACAGCGACACGAAGGCGATCTACATCGATGCGCGCTGACCTCCGCCCCTCCCGCGCCCTGACGGCGGGCCTGGCCGCGGCCGCCCTCGCCGCGACGACCCTCGCCGTCACCGCCGCGCCCGCCACGGCGGCCGACCCGCTCGTCGGCATCGGCCGGGCCCTGACCGACGACACCCAGCGCGGCATCTTCCAGGTCACCGCCTGGACCGACGCCCCGTCCGCCAGGATCACCAAGGTCTCGGCGAAGGTCCGGCAGGGCGACACCGTCCTCGTCGACATCCCGACGCTCCCGGGGGTGGTCGACCCCTGGAACCCCTCGGCCCCCGCCAACACCTTCCGGCTGCCCGACGCGGCCGTGCTGAAGCTCGTCGAGGACGGCGGCCGCATCCCGGCCCTCGGGACGTACGCCATCGACGTCACCGCCACCGACTCGCTCGGCAACAAGCAGACCCGGACCGACGCCGGGCAGCTCGACTTCCGGCTCCGCCCCGAGATCACCCTCGTCCCCACCAAGCCCACGTACGCCGACCGCAACGCCCGACCCTCGGGCACCGTCGTCGGCGTCCAGCCCGGCTCCGGGGACCGGGTCGCGGTGACCGGCCTGCCGGTGACCGTCGAGCGGCTCGACCCGCCGCAGGACGGGACGCAGAGCCCGGCACAACAGGCGGTCACCGACACGGCCGGCCGGTTCACCTCGCCACCGTTCCCGATCTCCAGCGAGGACCTCGGCAGCCCGTCCCTCAGCTTCCGGACGACGGTCACGGCCGACAGCCCCGAGGTCCACGGCACCGTGACGCAGTACCTCAGCGTCTACGAGCACGTGCCGCGCAAGGTGGCCGTCACCGCCACCGCCGACAAGAAGCGGGCGCTCGACGGGCAGACCGTGACTGTCAGCGGCCGGATGACCGACCCGGCCGCGGCCGGCGCCCCCGTCGCGAACCACCAGGTGCGCGTGCGGCTCGGCGGCCCCACCTACGGAACGGGCCCGAGCGCCGTCGTCCGGACCGGCGCGGACGGCCGGTTCACCGCGCGGCTCGTCGCCGTCGCGGGCAAGGAGTCGGGCAACTGGTTCGTCGAGTCCCCCGACCGGTACGTGAGCTTCCCGGATCTCCACGGCGCGCTGGCCATCCCGCTGGACTCCCGCACCGACATCCGCACGTACGGGCTCTCCGCCGACGGCCGGGTCACGGTCTCCGGCACCTTCGGCGCCCGGTACGTGGCGGAACCGAACTTCACGGAGGCCCAGTTCATCCGGCTGGAACAGCTCGTCGACGGCGGCTGGAAGGCGATCGCCTGGGGCAGCGTGAACTCGGCCTACTTCAACGAGTTCACGGCCTCGGCGGCGAGCCGGGGCGGCTACTTCCGGCTCCGGCACCTCACCACCGACCAGTTCGCCGAGTCCAGCACCGGCACGCTGCGGCTCACCCGCCTCGACACCCGGATCGTCTCCCTGAACGCCGGCCCCGAGCCGGTCGCGAAGGGCGGGTACGTGACGGTCACCGGCGGGCTCCAGCACTACACGGACTACAACTGGCGCGCGTACGCGAACGCTCCGGTCGTCCTGCAGTTCCAGCCGCGGGGCTCCACCACGTGGAAGCAGATGGCGACGGGCCGGTCGAACGCGAACGGCAACGTCTCCCTGAAGGCGAAGGTCACCGGGGACGGCTCCTGGCGCATCCGCCACTACGGCGACAGCAAGCACTTCAACACCCCGGCCTCGGCCGGCGGTGACTACGTCGACATGCGCTGACGGCAGCGCACGGCGTCACGCCCGAGGGCGGCACCCCCCTTCCGGGGAGTGCCGCCCTCGTTCGTGCTGAGCTTCGCGTTCAGCGATGAACCACCGATCCCGGAGGATCAGAAGTCCATGTCACCGCCCGGCATGCCGCCGCCGGCCGGCGCGGACGCCTTCTCCGGCTTGTCGGCGATGACGGCCTCGGTGGTGAGGAACAGCGCGGCGATCGACGCGGCGTTCTGCAGCGCGGAGCGCGTGACCTTCGCCGGGTCGATGATGCCCTCGGCGATGAGGTCGACGTACTCGTTGGTCGCGGCGTTCAGGCCGTGGCCGACGGGCAGGTTGCGGACCTTCTCCGCGACGACGCCACCCTCCAGGCCGGCGTTGACGGCGATCTGCTTCAGCGGGGCCTCCAGGGCCAGCTTCACGATCGCGGCACCCGTGGCCTCGTCGCCCGTGAGGTCACCCTCGAGCTTCTCGAAGACGTTCGACGCCTGGAGCAGGGCGACGCCACCGCCGGCGACGATGCCCTCCTCGACGGCCGCCTTCGCGTTGCGCACGGCGTCCTCGATGCGGTGCTTGCGCTCCTTGAGCTCGACCTCGGTCGCGGCACCGGCCTTGATGACCGCAACACCGCCGGCGAGCTTCGCCAGGCGCTCCTGCAGCTTCTCGCGGTCGTAGTCGCTGTCCGAGTTCTCGATCTCGGCGCGGATCTGGTTCACGCGACCGGCGACCTGCTCGCTGTCACCGGCACCGTCGACGATGGTGGTCTCGTCCTTGGTGATGACGACCTTGCGGGCGCGGCCCAGCAGGTCGAGACCGGCCGACTCCAGCTTGAGGCCGACCTCCTCGGAGATGACCGTGCCGCCGGTGAGGATGGCGATGTCGTTCAGCATGGCCTTGCGACGGTCGCCGAAGCCCGGGGCCTTGACGGCGACGGACTTGAAGGTGCCGCGGATCTTGTTGACGACCAGGGTCGACAGGGCCTCGCCCTCGACGTCCTCGGCGATGATCAGCAGGGGCTTGCCCGACTGCATGACCTTCTCCAGGAGCGGGAGCAGGTCCTTCACGGAGGAGATCTTGGAGTTGACGATCAGGAGGTAGGGGTCGTCGAGCGACGCCTCCATGCGCTCCATGTCGGTGGCGAAGTACGCCGAGATGTAGCCCTTGTCGAAGCGCATACCCTCGGTGAGCTCCAGCTCCAGACCGAAGGTCTGGGACTCCTCGACGGTGATGACGCCTTCCTTGCCGACCTTGTCCATCGCCTCGGCGATGAGCTCGCCGATCTGGGTGTCGGCGGCGGAGATGGAGGCCGTGGAAGCGATCTGCTCCTTGGTCTCGACATCCTTCGCCTGCTCGAGGAGGGCGCCGGAGACGGCCTCGACGGCCTTCTCGATGCCGCGCTTGAGGGCCATGGGGTTGGCACCGGCGGCGACGTTGCGGAGGCCCTCGCGGACGAGCGCCTGGGCGAGGACGGTGGCGGTGGTCGTACCGTCGCCGGCGACGTCGTCCGTCTTCTTGGCGACTTCCTTGACCAGCTCGGCGCCGATCTTCTCGTACGGGTCCTCGAGCTCGATCTCCTTGGCGATGGAGACACCATCGTTGGTGATCGTGGGGGCGCCCCACTTCTTCTCGAGGACGACGTTGCGGCCCTTGGGGCCGAGGGTGACCTTGACGGCGTCAGCGAGCTGGTTCATGCCGCGCTCGAGACCGCGCCGGGCCTCCTCGTCGAACGCGATGATCTTGGCCATGTGAAGTGGTCCTCCCGGACATGGGGTGGATAACGCTCCAGGACCGCGCCGATGCCCGCGACGGACGGCCTGCGAGCCCGGCGGTTCCTTGCCCCACCTGGCCGCGGGCCTCATCTGCCCGATCCTCGTAGTAGCACTCTCACCTTCCGAGTGCTAACGCCAATGATTAGCACTCGCCCTAGGAGAGTGCAAGCGACTCTCGGGTTTCGGGCGGCTCCACGCCACGCCCGGGAGCGCGTGCGGGAACACGCGAGGGGCCCGCGTCCCCTCAGGGATGCGGGCCCCTCGACGGCGTTGCGTCGGTGGCCGATCGCGCCGCGCTCAGACGGCGAGCTTGACCATGTCCGCCTGCGGACCCTTCTGGCCCTGCGAAATCTCGAACTCGACCCGCTGCCCCTCTTCGAGGCTGCGGTAGCCATCCATCTGGATCGCGCTGTAGTGGACGAAAACATCCGCACCACCGTCGACCGCGATGAAGCCGTAGCCCTTCTCCGCGTTGAACCACTTGACGGTGCCCTGAGCCATGCCTAACTCCCCTATTACTGGCCCTTGCGCGGGAACCGCACTTCGCGGACCCGGGTCAGACCCTGCGCCGGAAGCGCGTCGACCGCCGCTGAATGTATCTGCCCAACTGCCCTCTGCAACAGGTCATTCGACCGAGAATTCTGGGCAGCCCGGAAAGGGGAATTAGGGAGAATCCCCGGAGTTCCGGGGCAAGTCGGGCCCGGCAAACCGCGCAGAACGTACACAACGCACACGCACTTTGGCTGCTTCCAGACGTGCGGAGACGCATTCTCATATGCGCCCGGCATGAGCAGCGGAGGGGACTTCCCCAACTCTACCCCGCTCAACCATGCAGAATTGCCCCTTCCGCTTTATGGCGCGGAAGGGGCAATTCAAGAAAGACGGGACAGCGCGGGAGGGCGGAGGGGGTGTCGGCCCCCTCCGCCGTGACCGGCGATCAGCCTCCGGCGACGGCCGGGATGATCGAGACGCCGGCGCCGGCCGGGGTGGCCGTCTCCAGGCCCTGCTCGAAGCGCACGTCGTCGTCGTTCACGTAGACGTTGACGAAGCGGCGCAGCTTGCCCTGGTCGTCCAGGACGCGGGCGGCGATGCCCGTGTGGTTCTTCTCCAGGTCCGCGATGACCTCGGCGAGGGTCGCGCCCTCGGCCTGGACCTCGGACTGACCGCCCGTGTAGGTGCGGAGGATGGTGGGGATGCGGACGTTCACGGCCATGTCTTCGTAGCCTTTCAGTGGGCCAGGCCGGCGTCGCGGAACGCGTCCAGGCTCGGGCGGATGGTGACGGTCGCCTGAGAGGTGTCGGCCACCGCGTCCAGGGTCTTGAGTCCGTCGCCGGTGTTGAGCACGACGGTGGTCAGGTTCGGGTCGATCAGACCCGCCTCGACGAGCTTCTTCGTGACGCCGACGGTCACGCCGCCGGCGGTCTCGGCGAAGATGCCCTCGGTCTGGGCGAGCAGCTTGATCGCCTCCACGACCAGCTCGTCGTTCACGTCCTCCACGGCGCCGCCGGTGCGGCGGGCGATGTCGAGGACGTAGGGGCCGTCGGCCGGGTTGCCGATCGCGAGCGACTTGGCGATCGTGTTCGGCTTCTGCGGGCGGACGACGTCGTGGCCGGCCTTGAAGGCGGCGGAGACCGGGGAGCAGCCCTCGGCCTGCGCGCCGAAGATCTTGTAGGGCTTGTCCTCGACGAGGCCGAGCTTGATGAGCTCCTGCAGACCCTTGTCGATCTTGGTGAGCTGGGAGCCGGAGGCGATCGGGATGACCAGCTGGTCGGGGATGACCCAGCCGAGCTGCTCGCAGATCTCGTACGCGAGCGTCTTGGAGCCCTCGCCGTAGTACGGACGGAGGTTGACGTTCACGAAGCCCCAGCCCTCGCCGAGCGGGTCGCCGATGAGCTCCGAGCAGAAGCGGTTCACGTCGTCGTAGTTGCCCTCGATGGCGACGAGGTCACCGCCGTAGACACCGGCCATGACGACCTTGCCCTGCTCCAGGTCGTGCGGGATGAAGACGCAGGAGCGGAAGCCGGCGCGGGCGGCGGCGGCGCCGACGGCGCCGGCCAGGTTGCCCGTGGAGGAGCAGGAGAGGGTGGTGAAGCCGAAGGCGCGGGCGGCTTCGATGGCCTGCGCGACGACCCGGTCCTTGAAGGAGTGGGTCGGGTTGCCCGAGTCGTCCTTGACGAAGAGCTTGCCGGGGGCGACGCCGATCTCGCGGGCGAGGTTGTCGGCCTGGACGAGCTTGGTCCAGCCCGGGTTCAGGTTCGGCTTCTCGGCGACGTCGGCGGGGACGGGCAGCAGGGGGGCGTAGCGCCAGATGTTGGCGGGGCCGGCCTCGATCTGCTTGCGCAGCGCCTCGGGGTCACCGGTGGGCAGGTCGTACGCGACTTCGAGCGGTCCGAAACAGAGTTCGCAGGCGAAGATCGGACCGAGTGCGAAGACTTCACCGCATTCGCGACAGGAGAGTCCTGAAGCGGGACCGAGGTCGACGGTGGTGGCAGAGGCGACAGTCTGTACAGCCATGGAGGCGAGGCCCTTTCTCCTCATCTTTCCCATGACGAACTTTTCGTCATGAGACGGATTTGGCACCTTCCCTAGCCGGGGACCTCGCTGGAGGACGAGACAAACCGACTGGAGGGTTGCCGGGGCTTCAACGGGCCGTTTCCCTCTGCCCCTCTGGATGAGCGGTATTCGATTGTGAAGCGCGGTGGACTTTCGTTCCTGCGCTCCGACGCGGGCGGCACCCCGACGTGCATCGGGCATCCGCGTTGTTCAAGACTGTAACCGAAGGCCCTGGCGCTTGGACGGGCCGTCCGTACCGCGAGATGGAGATCACGTGCTGGAAGAGGTGGAGCGCTGGCTGGACCGGCGGTCCTGGTCCGTGGCCGACCGGCCGATGGAGCGGATCCTCGCCGCCAAGCGGAACACGACGGTCAGCGTGGTGCTTCCCGCGCTGAACGAGGAGGCGACGGTCGGGGACATCGTCGCCGTGATCCGCCGCGAGCTGATGAGCGAAGCCGTGCCCCTCGTGGACGAGCTCGTGGTGATCGACTCGGGCTCCACCGACCGCACGGCGGAGGTCGCCGCGGCGGCCGGGGCGCGCGTGGTCGCGCGGGACGAGGTGCTCCCCCGGATACCCGCCGTCCCCGGCAAGGGCGAGGTCCTGTGGCGGTCGCTCATGGTGACGAGCGGGGACGTCGTGTGCTTCGTCGACGCGGACCTGCGGGACTTCTCCGCGGACTTCGTGACGGGGATCGTGGGCCCGCTGCTCACGGACCCCGGGATCGACTTCGTCAAGGCGACCTACGACCGCCCGTTCGGCGCGGAGTCCGATGAGCTCGCCCCCGGCAAGACCCCCGCCCAGGGCGGTCGTGTCACCGAGCTGGTGGCCCGCCCGCTGCTCAACCTGCACTGGCCGCAGCTGGCCGGTTTCGTGCAGCCGCTCGGCGGCGAGTACGCGGCCCGCCGCTCGCTCCTCGAACGCCTCCCCTTCCCGGTCGGCTACGGGGTGGAGCTGGGGCTGCTCGTCGACGCCCTGCACACGGTGGGCCTGGACGCGCTCGCCCAGGTCGACGTGGGTGTGCGCAAGCACCGCCACCAGGACGAGCGGGCGCTGGGCCGGATGGCCGCGGCCATCTACCGGACGGCGCAGCTGCGGCTCTCGCGCGGGCACCTGGTGCGGCCGCGGCTGACGCAGTTCGAGCGGGGCGAGGACGGGTTCACCCCCCGGACCTACGCGGTGGACACGGAGGAGCGGCCGCCGATGGTCGACATCACGGAGTACACGCGCCGCCGCGTGGCGTAACGCCCGTATATGATCCGCTTTGCCTACATTGCCCTTTTATGCGCTTCAGACAACATCACCCGGGCAGGGTCCTGGCGGCCATCGGCCTCACCGCGGGCACGCTCGTGTCCGCGGTGGCCGCTCCGGCCGCGGCCGACGTGGTCGAACCCTTCGGCAAGCGGTACGGCGAGTCCCTCTACGGCGACTTCACCACGATCGGCAACACGGTCATGGGCTGTCCCACCGAGCTCCCCGGCCCGGCCGCGCGCTGCGCGGCCGCGGCGAGGGGTGAGGGCTCCGACGACAACAACGCGTTCGTGATGCGGAGGATCGACGCCGCCGGCCTGTCGGCCGGGGGCGGCGCACCCGACTTCGGCTCCAGCACCGGCCACGTGAAGATCCCGGCGGGCGCCGAGGTCGCGTACGCCCGACTGTTCTGGGGCGGCAACGACGGCACGTACAAGGGGCCGGGCGGGGCGCAGCTCCGGCGCTGCGACATCTCGGGCGCCGACGTCACGGCCTCGCCCGGCGACCCGGCGACGACCGCGCCGGTGATCAGGGTGGGGACGGGGGCGGCGACGCCGGTCTCGATCGACAGCATGGTCGCCGACCCGGCCGACACGAGCGGCCCGCACTACTACACGGGCGAGTCGGACGTGACGGCCGCCTTCGCGGGCGTCTCGGGGACGGACGCGCAGGTCGCGGTGGGCAACGTGTGGGCGCCGAACGGCCGGGGCTGCGTGGCGGGCTGGTCGCTGACCGTCGTCCACCGCTTCCCCGGCCCGGACCCGGTCCGCGCCCCGGAGCGGCGGAACGTGTACGTCTACGGCGGCCACGTCCTGCAGCGCTCGAACTCCCCCGCCACCACCGTCACCGTCGACGGCTTCCGCCGCGGCCCGGGCACGGTCCGGGCGGGCGTGACGGCGTACGAGGGCGACCGGAACGCCCCGGGCGACAGGTTCCTGGTCGACGGCAGGAACGTCACCGAGGCCGCCTCCGGGAACACGGACGACTTCTTCGTCGGCCAGGACGAGGGCGCCGTCGCCCCCGCGCTCGCGAACAACCTGAGCATCGACGCCAAGACCTTCGACCTCCCCGCCGGCGCCGTCCCGCAGGGCGCGACCTCGGCCGACCTGACCTTCGCCACGAACGGCGACACCTATGTGCCGTCCGGCCTGGCCCTCTCGGTGCCGGTGCCCGACCTGGAGATCACCAAGACGGCGAGCCCGCGCACGGTGAAGCCGGGCGACACCCTCACGTACACGATCACCGCGAGGAACACCGGCCCGCTCGACCACCCGAACGCCGCGTTCGGCGACGACCTCACCGGGAACCTCGACGACGCCGACTACAACGGGGACGTGAAGACGGACCTGGGCACGGTCTCGTACGAGAAGCCGAGGATCGGGTACGTGGGCACCATCCCGGCCGGGAAGACCGCGACCGTCACGTACTCGGTGACGGTCAAGGACCCGGCGACCGGGGACGGCAGGCTCCGCGGCAGCGTGCAGGTGAGGACCCCGCGCTCCAACTGCGGCGCCGGCAGCGAGGACCCGTCCTGCGCGGCGGCCCCGGTGCTCGACAGGCCGGAGAGCCCGAAGCCGACGCCCCCGGCCCCCACGGGCCCGACGCCGGGCGAGCCGTCGACGGGCCCGTCGGAGCCCGAGGCCCCGTCCGCCTCCCCCACGGCGAGCGCGCCCGCCCCGGCCCCGCCGGCACCGGGCCCGCAGGGCGGCTCCGGCTCCGACCTCGGCTCCGGCTCGGGCTCGGACGCCGGCTCCGAGGCCGGCTCCCGCTCCGGCTCGATGGCGGAGACGGGCGGCAGCGGCGAGCGGCTGTGGCTGCTCGGCGCGCTCGGCGTGGCACTCGCTGCGACGGGCCTGGTGGCGAAGGCGGCGATGCGTGACCACCACGACCGCTGACCCGCGCACACGCTCCGTGGCCGGATCGGCCCGTCTCGTATACGTACGTTTGAGCGTTTACGGGACGGGCTAGGTTCGCCACATGGCTACTGTGCTCGTGGCATCGAACCGAGGTCCTGTCTCGTACAAGCTCGGCGAGGACGGCACGCTCACCCCGCGCAGGGGCGGCGGCGGCCTGGTCTCGGGCCTGAGCGCCGTCTCCGCCGACGACTCGCAGGAGAGCCTGTGGGTGTGCGCGGCGCTCGGCGAGGGCGACCGGGAGGCGGTGCGGCGCGGGGTCGGCGAGCCGGGCGTGCGGATGCTGGACATCCCCCCGGACGTGTACGCCGACGCGTACAACGGCATCGCGAACTCGGTCCTGTGGTTCCTCCACCACCACCTGTACGACATCTCGCGCGAGCCGGTCTTCGACGCGGAGTTCCGGCGCCGCTGGGAGTCGTACCGCGCCTACAACCGCGCCTTCGCGGAGGCCCTGGCCGCGGAGGCGTCCGAGGGCGCCGAGGTCCTGGTCCAGGACTACCACCTGGCCCTGGTCCCGGGGATGCTCCGCGACCTGCGCCCCGACCTCCGGATCGCCCACTTCACGCACACGCCGTGGGGCTCCCCCGCCTACCTGGGCATGCTCCCGGACGACATCCGCGAGGAGCTGGTCTGGGGGATGCTCGGCGCGGACGAGCTGGGTTTCCACACCTGGCAGTGGGCGGCGGCGTTCGTCTCGGGCGCGTCCATGGACACGGAGCGCGGGGTGGCGCAGGGCCTGTCGCCGACCGGGACGCCCTGGCGGGGCGTGGAGCACCTGCGCTACGGGGTCGGGAAGGGCCGCACCACGGTCCGGGCCTACCCGCTCGGCGTCGACGCCGAGGAGCTGCGCGCCCTGGCGCACCGCCCCGAGGTGGACGAGAAGCTCGCCGCCCTCCGGGCCGAGGTCGGCGACCGCAGGACCATCGTCCGCGTCGACCGCACCGAGCTCTCCAAGAACATCCTGCGCGGCCTCCTGGCCTACCGCGAGCTCCTCACCACCCACCCCGAGTGGCGCGACCGGGTCGTCCACCTGGCCTCGGCGTACCCCTCGCGGCAGGACCTGGAGTCGTACCGCTCGTACACGGCGGCGGTGCGCACGCTCGCGGAGGAGATCAACACCGAGTTCGGCACGGCCGGCTGGCAGCCGGTCCTGGTCTCGGTGCAGGACGACTTCCCCCGCTCCCTCGCCGCCTACCGGCTCGCGGACGTGGCCCTGGTGAACCCGGTGCGCGACGGCATGAACCTGGTCGCGAAGGAGATACCGGTGGTCTCGGAGGCGGGCTGCGCGCTGGTCCTGTCCCGGGAGGCGGGCGCGTACACGGAACTGCGGGACGACGCCCTCACGGTGAACCCCTTCGACGTGTCGGAGACCGCGGAGGCCCTGCACACGGCCCTGTCGATGCCCCCCTCGGAACGCTCCGACCGCACGAAGCGCCTCGCGGCGGCGGCGACGGCCCTCCCGCCCCAGCGCTGGTTCCTGGCCCAGCTGGAGGCCCTGCGGGAGCCGATGCAGCCGCCCGCCTGAGCCGGGGGACGCCCCTCAGGCGGGCCGGTTCCGCTCCCTGCCCCAGGCCGCCAGGGGTTCGAGGGCGTCGGTGAGGCGCATGCCGTCCTTCGTCAGCGCGTACTCGACGCGGGGCGGGACCTCGTCGTACGCGACGCGCTCCACGATGCCGTCCGCCTCCATCTCCCGCAGGTGGGAGGCGAGGACCTTCTCGGTGATGCCGGGGACGATGCGGCGCAGCTCGCCGAAGCGGCGCCGCGTGCCGCCGCTCAGCGCCCACAGGATGAGCACCTTCCACTTCCCGCCGATGACCTCCATCGCGGCGTCGATCCCGCAGACGTGCCCGTCCTCGTCTCCGGGCCGGTTCAGCGTCGCCATCTGTCCACCCTCCTGACCTGCTCGCTCACCTCAGGGTAACCACCCACTTCCAAGTGGGTACTTGAGCGGCCCGGGGCCCTCGCCCAGCCTGGTGGCATGACAGCGAACACCGGAGAGAAGACCCCCGTCACCCTGCTCGGACTCGGCGCGATGGGCACCGCCCTGGCCGGTGCCTGGCTCGCCGCCGGTCACCCCCTCACCGTCTGGAACCGCACCCCGGCCCGCGCGGCCGGGCTCGTCGCCGAGGGCGCGAAGGGGGCCGGCAGCGCCGCCGAGGCGGTCGCCGCGAGCACGCTGGTCGTCGTCTGCCTCCTGGACGACGCCTCGGTCGGCGAGGCCCTCGCCGAGGCCGACCTGACGGGCAAGGACCTCGTCAACCTCACCACCACGACCCCGGAGCAGGCCCGCGCCCGCGCCGACTGGGCCCGCGAGCGCGGCGCCCGCTACCTGGACGGCGGGATCATGGCCGTACCGCCGATGGTCGGCGTCCCGGAGGCCGGCGGGTACGTCTTCTACAGCGGCTCCGCCGAGCTGTTCGAGCAGCACCGGGAGACCCTGGCCGTGCCCGTCGGCACCCGGTACGTCGGCGCGGACGCCGGCCACGCGGCCCTGCACGACGTGGCGCTGCTCAGCGGCATGTACGGGATGTTCGCCGGGATCCACCACGCCTTCGCCCTGATCCGCAAGGAGGACATCGACCCGGTCGAGTTCGCCCCGCTGCTCGCCGACTGGCTCGCCGCGATGTCCCAGGGCGTCCACCTCGCCGCCGACCAGCTGCGCAGTGGCGACTACACGAAGGGCGTCGTCTCCAACCTGGCCATGCAGGTGGCCGGCACGCCCACCTTCCTCGCCACCGCCGAGCAGCAGGGCGTCAGCACCGAACTGCTGCGCCCCTACTTCGACCTGATGGCCCGCCGTCTGGCGGAGTCGAGCGGCGACGAGGACCTGACGGGCGTGGTGGAGCTGCTCGTACGGGGAGAGTGACGGGCGGCGGGAGAGGACGCGGGACGGGCGGGGAGGGTGACGGCACGGTCGGCCCTCCCGTACTACTCCCCTCCCGTACTGCTCCCCTCCCGTACCGCCCTCGCCAGGTCCGTCAGGAACTCCACCACGCCCGGCGGGCCCGCCACCGAGAGGTCCGCGCGGTCGGCGAGTTCCGGGACCTCGGCCGAGCCGCTGCGGACCAGGAGGCCGGGGACGCCGTCCGAGCGGAGCTTCTCCACGGCGGCGAAGGCGGGCAGGTCGCCGAGGTCGTCGCCCGCGTAGAGCACGGACCCGGCGCCCACCTCCCGTACGTACTCCGCGAGCGCCACGCCCTTGTCCATGCCCGGGGGCCGCAGCTCCAGGACCATGCGGCCGGGCTCCAGGACGAGGCCGTGGTGGGTGGCGAGGTCGCCGAGCGGACCCTTGAGGGCCTCGAAGGCGCCCTCCGGGTCGAGGGCGCGGCGGGTGTGGACGGCGACCGCCCGGCCCTTCTCCTCGATCCAGACGCCCGGCCAGGCGCCGGCCCGGTCGAGGAAGCCGGGGAGTTCGGCGCGGACGGAGGCCACGCCCGGGTGCGGGGCGGCGGCCCGGACGGTGCCGCTGACGGCGTCCCAGCGTTCGGCGCCGTAGTGGCCGAGGACGACGAGGTGTTCGAGGCCGGGGACTCCGGCGAAGCCGCCGTAGCGGACGGCGACCCCGGCGGGCCGGCCGGTCACGACCGCGACGGAGGCGACCTCGGGCGCGAGGGCGGCGAGGGCGGCCACGGCACCGGGGTGGGCGCGGGCCTGTTCGGGGTCGGGGACGATCTCGGCGAGCGTCCCGTCGAAATCGAGGGCGACGACGGCTTCCGCGGGCCGCGCGAGGAGCGCGGCCAGACCGTCGCGGCCGGCGGAGGTGGTCGGGTGCGGCAGGCTGCTGACCATGTTCACGACCCTACCGACGCGGGGCGTCCGCGTCAGCGTGGCCGGGGTCACCGGTGCCGAGCCCTTGCGGGCCCGGGGCGTCCCTACCGCCGCCGCTGCCTCTCCTCCCGCACCCGGCGCAGCCGGTTGACGGTCACCGGGTCGTGGGCGAGGGCGCGCGGGTCGTCGAGGAGGGCGTTGAGCAGCTGGTAGTAGCGGGTCGGGGAGAGGCCGAGGCCCTCACGGACGGCCCGCTCCTTGGCGCCGGGGCCGGGCCAGGAGCGGCGCTCGACGGCGAGCACGGCCCGCTCACGCTCGCCGAGCCCGCTCGCGCCGGGGAGCGCGCCGTCATCGGCTTCGACGCTCGCGCCGCCCGCTGCCCCCTGCTCTTCGGTCATAGGACCAACCTATTACTCGGCGTTCTCGGCCGCCGTCGCCGCCCGTCCGATCGTGCCCAGGACCTCGGAGGGCCGGCCGTCGGGGGTGACGGCCTTGCCGATGTTCTGCTTGACGTTCTCGCTGACCGTGGCCCACGAGGTCTTGCCGACGGGCGGGAGCTGGGAGTCCGGGAGGCCCTTGAGGAACTCGCGGAGGTTCGCGTACTCGGGGTCGGTCTCCATGCGGGCGGAGGCGCTGACGGTGACCGGCAGCAGGTCGTTGTCGCCGGCGAACTTGAGGACGTTCTCGTCCTCGAAGACGAAGTTCAGGAACTCGCCGATCTCCTTGCGGTGACCGTTCTGCTTGAAGCCCATGATCCAGTCGGCGACGCCCATGGAGGTCCTGGGCTTGCCGTCGGCGCCGGGCAGCGGCACCTGGCCGACGTCGACGCCCTTCTTCTCGGCCTCCTTGACCAGCGAGGGGTGGCCGTTGAGCATGCCGACCTCGCCCGCGGCGAAGGCGGCGAAGGCGGTCTTGCGGTTGAGCTTGCCGGGGGCGACGGGCCCGGTGAGGCCCTTGCCGACGAGGTTCTTCTTGAGCCAGTCGAAGGTGCGGACGTTCGCCTCGGAGTCGACGGCGTAGTGGTCGCTGGCGTCGGTCCAGCCGCCGCCGCCGCTGAGGAGCCACATCAGGGCCTCGGCCTGGGCCTCCTCGGGGCCGAGCGGCAGCGCGAAGGGGGTGGTGACGCCCTTCGCCTTGAGCTTCTCGGCGGCGGCGGCCAGCTCGTCCCAGGTGGTGGGGGCCTCGGCGCCGGCCTCCTCGAAGAGGGCCTTGTTGTAGAAGAGCGGCCGGGTGGAGGCGACGAAGGGCAGCCCGTACTGGGTGCGCTTGGTCTCTCCGGCGGCGACGAGCGGCGCGAGGAAGTTGGCCTGGACGGGTATGGAGAGGATCTCGTCGGCGGAGTAGAGCTCGCCGGCGGCCGCGTAGTCGGCGTAGGCGCCGATCTGCGCGATGTCGGGGGCCTCGTCGGCCTTGACCATCTCGGCGACCTTGCGGTCGACGTCGTCCCAGGAAACGATCTGCACCTCGACCTTCACGCCGGAGTGCTTCGCCTCGAAGGCGGTGACGAGGTCGGCCCAGTACTTCTTGGTCGTGTCCCCGCCGTTCAGGTCGTAGTCGGCGGCGACCAGTCTGAGGGTCACGTCGCCGGAATCGCCCTCCAGGACGCCGCAGCCGGTGACCGTGGCGGCCAGTCCGAGTGCGGCGGCGGCCGCGGTCAGTCCAAGGAATCGTCGCCGCTGCACGGCCTCATCCACCTCTTTGCTCGTCGTTGAGCTGTTCCAGCGCTGCTTCGGGTTGCGTTTGCGCTGCATTTGCACGGTATTCGCGCCGCTGTGAGCTGCATGTTCACTCCCAGCAGGCCCGCAAGTCTCTCCCGTCACCCGGCATGAGGTCTACACCACTCGGGTATCACTTCCGCAACACAGCCGGGACCATGGCCCCATGACGGGTCCCGAATTTGTATCCGTACGCAACAATCCTCGGCAGTGGACTAGACCTTTTGGGTCCTCGCGCGCCAAACTGTCCTCCGTGAGACACGTCATCGCCCTGGATGTGGGCGGCACCGGCATGAAGGCCGCCCTCGTCGGGGCGGACGGCACCCTGCTCCACGAGGCCCGCCGCGCCACCGGGCGCGAGCGCGGCCCCGAGGCGGTGGTCGAGACGATCCTCGGCTTCGCGGAGGACCTCCGCGCCCTCGGCCAGGAGCGGTACGGCGAGCCCGCCGCGGCCGCCGGAGTCGCCGTGCCCGGCATCGTCGACGCCGAGAACGGCATCGCCGTCTACGCCGCCAACCTCGGCTGGCGCGACGTTCCCATGCGCGAACTCCTCAGCCGCCGCCTCGACGGCATCCCCGTCGCCCTCGGCCACGACGTCCGCACCGGCGGCCTCGCCGAGGGCCGCATCGGCGCGGGCAACGGCGCCGACCGCTTCCTCTTCGTGCCCCTCGGCACCGGCATCGCCGGCGCCATCGGCATCGGCGACCGCATCGAGGCGGGCGCCCACGGCTACGCAGGCGAGATCGGCCACATCGTCGTCCGCCCCGGCGGCACCGACTGCGGCTGCGGCCAGCGCGGCTGCCTGGAGCGGTACGCCTCCGCCTCCGCCGTCTCCCAGGCCTGGGCCGAGGCGAGCGGCGACCCGAAGGCCGACGCCGCCGACTGCGCCAAGGCCGTCGAGTCCGGCGACGCCACCGCCGTACGGATCTGGCAGGAGGCCGTCGACGCCCTCGCCGACGGCCTCGTCACCGCGCTCACCCTGCTGGACCCCCGCACCCTCATCATCGGTGGCGGGCTCGCCGAGGCCGGGGAAACCTTGTTCACACCACTCCGGGCCGCGGTGGAGGAGCGAGTCACGTTCCAGAAGCTGCCCGCCATCGTCCCGGCGGCCCTCGGGGACACCGCCGGATGCCTGGGCGCGGGCCTCCTCGCCTGGGACCTGCTCGCCGACCAGCACCCCACCGACTCGGAGGTTTCCGCCTGATGGCCGATCACCAGGTTCTCGCCGGCGCACACGTCGTGCTGCCCACCGGAATCGTCGAGAACGGACGCGTGATCGTCGACGGCGGCCACATCGCGGGCAGCGCGCCCGAGGGTGCCCCGAGCATCGACCTGACCGGCCACTGGCTCGTCCCCGGCTTCGTCGACATGCACAACCACGGCGGCGGCGGCGCGTCCTTCACCTCCGGCACCGTCGACGACGTCCTCACCGGCGTCCACACCCACCGCCTGCACGGCACCACCACCGTCGTCGCCTCCTTCGTCACCGGCGACATGGACTTCCTCACCCAGCGGGCCGGACTCCTCTCCGAGCTCGCCGAGCAGGGCGAGATCGCCGGCCTCCACTTCGAGGGCCCCTTCATCTCCCCCTGCCGCAAGGGCGCCCACGACGAGACGCTGCTCCGCGACCCCGACCCGGCCGAGGTCCGCAAGCTGCTCGACGCCGGCCGCGGCCAGGCCAAGATGGTCACCCTCGCCACCGAGCTCCCCGGCGGCCTCGACTCCGTACGCCTCCTCGCCGAGCACGGCGTGATCGCCGCGATCGGCCACACCGACGCGACGTACGAGCAGACCGTCGCCGCCATCGACGCGGGCGCCACCGTCGCCACGCACCTCTACAACGCGATGCCCGCACTCGGCCACCGCACGCCCGGCCCGATCGCCGCGCTCCTGGAGGACGAGCGGATCACCGTCGAGCTCATCAACGACGGCACCCACCTCCACCCCGCCGCCCTGGAGCTCGCCTTCCACCACGCGGGCCCCGAGCGCGTCGCCTTCATCACCGACGCCATGGACGCGGCCGGCTTCGGCGACGGCAGCTACATGCTCGGTCCGCTCGCCGTCGAGGTGAAGGACAGCGTCGCCCGGCTCGTCGAGGGCGGCTCCATCGCCGGCTCGACGCTCACCCTGGACCGCGCCTTCAAGCGCGCCGCCACCATCGACGGCCTTTCGGTCGAGGCCGTCGTCCAGGCCATCTCCGCCAACCCGGCCCGCCTCCTCGGCGTCTACGACCGGGTCGGCTCCCTGGAGCCCGGCAAGGACGCCGACATCGTCGTCCTCGACGCCGAGTTCACCCTCAAGGGCGTCATGCGCAAGGGCGTCTGGATCGTCGATCCGAGGGTCGACGCAGCCGTCTGATCAGGGGTCATACGAGGTCAAACGGAAGGGCGGTGGGCCCGAGGTCTGGGCCAACCGCCGTTCCTTTGGCATGATCGGTGCCCGTCGGAACGCGCGTTCCACAGGACTTCACACGGAGTACGGGGGTGCAGCGGTGATTCTGACGGTCACCCTCAACACGGCGCTGGATCTGACCTACCGGGTCCCCGCCCTCACCCCGCACGCCACGCACCGGGTCACCCAGGTCATCGAACGCCCCGGCGGCAAGGGCCTCAACGTGGCCCGGGTGCTCGCCGCGCTCGGCCACGAGACCGTCGCCACCGGCTTCGCGGGCGGCGCCACCGGCGCCATGCTGAAGGACCTGCTCGCCGCGACCCCGGTCCGCGACGAGCTCGTCCCGACCGCGGGCCCCACCCGGCGCACCGTCGCCGTCGTCGACACCTCGACCGGCGACACGACCCAGCTCAACGAACCGGGACCCGCCATCACTCCCGCCGAGTGGGCCGGCTTCCGCACCCGCTTCACCGAACTCCTCGACGGGGCCCGGGCCGTGGCCCTCTGCGGCAGCCTCCCGCCGGGCATCCACGTCGGCGCGTACGCGGAACTGATCCGCCTCGCCCGCGCCGCCGCCGTCCCGGTCCTCCTCGACACCAGCGGCGAACCCCTCCGCCGGGGCATCGCCGCCCGCCCCGACCTGGTCAAGCCGAACGCCGACGAACTCGCCCAGCTCACCGGCTCCCGCGAACCCCACCGGGCCACCCGCGACGCACGCCGCCGGGGCGCCCACGCGGTGGTCTCGTCCCTCGGCCCGGAGGGCCTGCTCGCGGCCACCCCGGAGGGCCTGTGGCGCGCGGCCCCGCCGGCGGCCGTCAGGGGAAACCCGACGGGCGCGGGGGACTCGGCCGTCGCGGGCCTGCTCTCGGGCCTGGTGGACGAAGCCCCCTGGCCCGACCGCCTGACCCGCGCGGTCGCCCTCTCCGCCGCGACGGTCCTCTCCCCGGTAGCAGGCGAGTACGACCCGTCGGCCTACGAGGAACTGCTGCCGCGGGTGAAGGTGACGGAGGAGCCGGGCTCCCCATAACGTAGGCGCCGCTCCACAGCTCACCGCTTTCAGCAGCGCTCCGCAGGGTGGGATCTCAGGCGATACGTCCCAGCGTCACGCACTTGTCGGCAACCCACCTCTTCGTCCCTCCGTAGTTGAGGGGAGTCCAGGTGTTGTGCGTGGCGCTCTCATTGGCGCACCTGTAGGAGCCACCGGTCACCCGCCCGGTGCACGTGGCCGTCCAACAACGGACGGAATCGGGGTTCCCAGTGCCCAGAGCATGAATCCGGGCGATCACGGCAGAGCTTGTCGAGGTGGACGCGCGAACGTTCCAGTCGACGCTCCCGTAGGCGCCCGATACGGCGGCAAAGGCCGAAGGCGTGGCCCCGAAGAGCAGGCTCGAAGCCAGTACACCGATCGACGCAAACTTTCCTGCGGCACGCAACTTGGGCCTCCCTGATAGTCCGGCGCCTCCTCACGTTCGGCGTGGGAGGCGCTTGGGTTCGTACGTGATCGTACGGACTACCAGGAGGCCGAAGTGAACACACATTCGAGCCACATCTAGGAGGCGAATGAGTCCTTAGCCCGGCGGGGTGGGCGTGACCTCAAGCCAGTCGAGCAGCACGTTGCACTGGTTGCCCGTCTCGCACGAGATCTTGATCTCGTTGTCGCCCTTCTGGAGGGTGACCGGCGCCCAGGTGGTCTGCCAGTTCTTCTCCAGGTTCGGGTCCGTGGAGTGCACGAAGTTCTTCAGGCCGAGCGGCGAGGAGTTCGCCTTGCCGTTGACCGTCAGGGTGGCGTTGGCGTCGACCGCGGGAATGGCGTAGCGCACGGTCAGGCGGTACCCGCCCGCCGTGGGCATGTTCGCCTTCCAGGTCACCGAGGCACCGACCTGGTCGAAGCCGGAGACGTAGGTGCCCTCGACGCCCTCGGCGCCCTTGACGGTCTTATCCGTGGTGGCCGAGCCGCCCAGCTTCAGCGTCGCCGCGTCCTGCTTCGGGAGTTCCGCCGGGGTCGGTTCCGTGCTCGGTTCGGTGCTGGGTTCCTCGGAGACCTGCGAGGGCGCGGTCGAGGGGGCGCCGCTGCCGCCGGCCTGGGGGTTCTTGTCGTCCTTGTTGCCCGAGTTGGTGATCACGGCGGCGGCGATGCCGACCACGACGACCGCGACGACCGCGACCGCGCCGATCAGGAGGCCCCGGGTGTTGGGGCCGCGGCCGGAGCCGCCGCCGCGCGGGGGCTGCGGCGGGGCCTGCCGGGTGGGCGGGCCGCCGTACGTCTCGGGGGCGGCGTACTGCGCGTGCGGCTGGCCGTAGGGGGCCTGCTGCTGCGGCGGCACGTAGGGCTGCTGCTGCGGCTGGCCGTACTGGCGCTCGCCGACCGTCCTGACCTGGTTGTACGAGGTCCGGGGCACACCGGGCTGAGCGGGGGCGGGGCCGGGGTAGCCGTAGCCACCGCCCTGCGGTGCCCGGGCGCCCGCTGCCTGTCCGTCCTCGTACAGGTAGCCGAACGGATCGTCGTCCTCGGGCTTGTTCCCGCCGTTGTTACCGGCAGCCATCCGGGCCATCCTCTCCATGCTCGCCAGCCGTCGCCGACCGGCCGAGCCTACCCCGAACGGACCAGCGCGGGGTGCGGGGCTTGACAGGCGGACGGGTGGCGGCGGTCTCAGCCGGCCCGGCGGTGGACCTTGGCGCGGGAGCGCTTCTCGATGTACATCCGCTGGTCGGCGGAGTTCAGAACCTCTTCGACGGTCATCCCGCACTCGGCCCAGCCGATGCCGAAACTCGCGCCGACCCGGACCGCCCGGCCGTCCACCCGGATCGGCGGAATGATCGCGTTCCGCAGGCGTACGGCCAGGTCGGCGGCGTCGGCCGCGCCGAGGCCGTCGGCGAGGACGACGAACTCGTCACCGCCGAGCCGGGCGACGGTGTCCCCGTCGCGGACGCCGGTGGTGAGCCGGCGGGCGACCTCGATGAGGACGGCGTCGCCGGTGTGGTGCCCGAAGCGGTCGTTGATCGACTTGAAGCCGTCGAGGTCGCAGAAGAGGACGGCGAGCCCCTTCGTCCCGTCGTCGACCTCGCCGGTGGACGGGGCGACGATGTGGACGTGGTGGTCGTAGGGCCCGGCGCCGTTCGCCGGCTCGAAACCGAAGCCGTGCTCGTGCTCGTACTCGTAGGGCGACTCGTACGACGACTCGTAGCCGGAGTCGTGGCCCGGGCCGGAAGCCGCGTCGTGGCCGGGGCCCGGGGCGTAGCCGGGGCCGTAGCCGCCGTCCCTGGCGGAGTCGTAGCCGCCGTCGTGCCCGCCGCTCTCGTAGCCGCCGCCTTCGTAGCCCGTGTACGCGGCGGCCGTACCGGAGCCCGCCGCCAGTGCGGGGCGCTCGCAGAGGCGGGCGGAGAGCCGGGAGCGCAGTTCGGCGCTGTTGGGGAGTCCGGTGAGCGCGTCGTGCGAGGCGCGGTGGGCGAGCTGAAGCTCGTGGCGCTTGCGCTCCTCGATGTCCTCGACGTGGGTGAGGAGGAAGCGGGGGCCGTCGGCGGTGTCGGCGACGACCGAGTTCCGCAGGGACACCCAGACGTAGGTGCCGTCGCGCCGCCCGAGGCGCAGCTCGGCGCGGCCGCCCTCGGCGGAGGTCCGGAGCAGGGTCCCTATGTCCTCGGGGTGGACGAGGTCGGCGAAGGAGTAGCGCCGCATGACGGAGGCGGGCCGGCCGAGGAGCCGGCAGAGGGCGTCGTTGGTCCGGAGCAGCCGGCCGTGCTGGTCGCCGCCCATCTCGGCGATGGCCATGCCGGAGGGGGCGTACTCGAAGGCCTGCCGGAAGGACTCCTCGCTGGCGCGCAGGGCCTGCTGCTCGCGCTCCAGGCGGACGAGGGCCCGCTGCATGTTGGAGCGGAGGCGGGCGTTGCTGATCGCGATGGCCGACTGCGAGGCGTACATCTGGAGCGCCTCCTGGCCCCAGGGGCCGGGATGCCGGCCGTTGCGCGGGCGGTCGACGGATATGACGCCGAGGAGCTCGCGGCCGGAGCCGGAGGCGTACATCGGGGCGTAGAGGCGGTCGTGGGGGTGCCACTCGTCCTCGAAGCGGGGCGCGGGGCCGTCGGTGTGCCACTGGGGGACGTCGTCGTCCATCAGCACCCAGCCCTCGGTGTGCGGGATGAAGCGGAGGTCGCCCCAGGCGGAGCCCATGGAGAGGCGGCGGTCCCAGGAGGCGCGGGAGCCGACGCGGCCGGTGATCAGGGCCTCGGCGGCGGAGCTTCCGGCGAAGGCGGCGACGACGAGGTCACCGTCGGGGCGTACGAGGTTGACGCAGGCCAGCTCGTAGTTGAGACCGGCGACGACGCCGTCGGCGACGGTCTGCAGGGTGTCCGCCAGGCTGCGCGCAGTGTTGAGGTCCGCCACGACCTGATGCAGCTGCCGCAAGGTCGAGAGACGGACGTACGGCTCCGACTCGGTCTCCATCGCTCGCTCTCCCCGAGACCTCGACAGCAACTCCAGGGTTCTCATCGGCTTCGTGCTGCACTGTCCCTGCCACTGAATCACAGCGAGCTGCGCACCCGGTACACAGGGTCAGCAAATACTGCCCTCTGTGACTCAAGTCACAGCAGGTCATCGCGGGTCGAGCACAACCCCCCGGGGTGGTCCGGTCCTAGTGGGTTCTCGGCCGATCCGGCCGATCCGGCTGATCCGGCCGATCCGGGCCGGCGGGGTCCTAGGACCGTCGGGGGTGGCCGGCTGGTCCCCGGGTCCGATGCGGCCCCCGGGCGGCCCGGTCTAGCGTCGGGGTGTGCTGCAGAAGACTCCCGCCCCGCCCCCCGTCTCCGATCTGGCCATCCCCCATGCTGAGGGGGTGAGCAACGACGAGTTCCGGGCGGCGATGTCCCGCCTCGCCGCGGGCGTGGTCCTGGTGACGGCGCACGATCCCGACGAGGGCCCGCGCGGCGAGGACGTCGGCATGACGGCCACCGCCTTCATGTCGGTCTCCCTCGATCCGCCCCTGGCCCTGGTCAGCCTCCGCAACGGTTCCCGCATGGACGACCTGCTCGCCGAGGTCCCGGTCTGGGCGGTGTCGGTCCTCTCCGAGGGCCAGCGGCAGGTCGCCGGGCGCTTCGCGATGAAGAACCGGGTCAGCGACCGGCTGCTCTTCGCCGATCTCCCGTACACGCGTGGCGAGGAGAGCGGCGCGCCGCTGCTGGACGGGGCGCTCTCGGTCCTGGAGTGCCGCACGGAGAGCCGTGTCGTGGCCGGGGACCACACCCTGGTCGTCGGCCGGGTCCTGACGGTCGGCCTGCCCTCGACGGCCGGCGGCGGCCCGCTGACGTACTTCCAGGGGAAGTACCGGCACCTGAGCTGAGGCCGGACGAGGGGGCCCGGGCACGGGCGGCCCCGGAGCTCCGGGGCCCGGCGCGTCTCAGCCCCAGTCGCCCCGGGACTGCCGGGTCCGCTTGGTCTCCGAGCGCTGCTTCTTCTCGCGCAGCCGGCGTTCGTTGATGCCGCGCGGGATCTTCGTCGGCCTGCGGGGCTTCGGCGGCGGGGCCGTCGCCTCGGCGAGGAGGGCGGCGAGGCGGACGGCGGCGGTCTCGCGGTTGCGCCACTGGGAGCGGTGCTCCGAGGCGCGGACCGTGACGACGCCGTCGACCAGCCGGGAGGCCAGGCGCTCCAGGGCGCGGGCCTTCCACACCTCGGGGAGCGCCTTGGTGGCCGCGAGGTCGAAGCGGAGCTCGACCTGCGAGTCGCTGGTGTTGACGTGCTGCCCGCCCGGCCCCGACGAGCGCGAGAAGCGCCACTGGAGCTCGGCCTCGGGGAGCGAGACGGAGCCTCGGATGAGATGGGGACCGGACATGCCCTCCATGTTCCCCGGAGTGGGCCGTTGGAGTCATCCTGTTTTCGCCGGGAACCCTTCGGGAACCGCTGGGGGCCCGTGCGCGTTTCACCAGGCGAAGACACCACGATGAAAGGGACTTTCCATGGCTGTGAGCCTGTCCAAGGGCGGCAACGTCTCCCTGACCAAGGAGGCCCCGGGCCTCGCCGCCGTCACCGTGGGCCTCGGCTGGGACGTCCGCACCACCACCGGCACCGACTTCGACCTCGACGCGTCCGCGATCGGTGTCGACGCCGCCGGCAAGGTCGCGTCCGACGCCCACTTCGTCTTCTTCAACAACAAGTCGACGCCGGACCAGACCATCGTCCACACCGGTGACAACCGCACGGGCGAGGGCGGCGGCGACGACGAGCAGATCAACGTCAACCTCGCGGCCCTCCCGCCGAACGTCGACAAGATCGTCTTCCCGGTCTCCATCTACGACGCGGTCTCCCGCTCGCAGAACTTCGGCCAGGTGCGGAACGCCTACATCCGCATCGTCAACCAGGCCGGCGGCGCCGAGCTCGCCCGCTACGACCTCTCCGAGGACGCGGCCGTCGAGACCGCCATGGTCTTCGGCGAGCTCTACCGCAACGGCGCCGAGTGGAAGTTCCGCGCGGTCGGCCAGGGCTACGCCTCGGGCCTGGAGGGCATCGCCCGCGACTTCGGCGTCAACCTCTGACCCGTCGGCTCCGCACTCCGGCGCGCGAGGCTCTGATCCTTCGCGCGCCGGTTGAGCCCCGGCCGGGTTTCCCGGCCGGGGCTCTACCCTTGCCGCGTGATCGTCGAAGCCCTCACCCCGAAGGCCCTGGAGGACGGCACCGCCCTCCCCGGCCCGCTGCTCACCGAGCTCACCGCGCTGTACGCGTCGAACGAGGAGTTCCAGCAGCTCAGCGGTGACTTCCCGGATCCTTCCGACATCCGCCCCGGGCAGGTCGCCGCGGCCCTCGCCGACGAGCTCGCGCAGCCCACCGCCGAGGTCCTCCTCGCCCGCTCCGAAGGACGGCTCGTCGCCGTCGCCGTGGTCCTCGGCCGCCACCCCGACCCGGCCGACCCGGACCCGTGGCTCGGCCTGCTCATGGTCCACGGGGACGAGCGCCGCGCCGGCCACGGACGCCGGCTCGCCGCGTGCGTCGAGGACCGCTTCCGCGCCGAGGGCCGCACCGGCCTGCGGCTCGCCGTCCTGGAGAACAACCCGAAGGCCCTCGCCTTCTGGACCGCCCTCGGTTACGAGGAGACCGGCCGCCGCCCGGACCTCGCGCACGGCCGCCCGTGCGTCGTCCTGCGCAAGAGCCTGGCGGGATAGACCGCCAGGGCTCGCGACGGGGCCTCGGGCTACATGGCGGCCGGCTTCCCGTCGCCGTAGAGCCAGACCTTCCACAGCCCGTCGAGGTCCTGCCCGGCCACGCTCTCCGCGTAGGCCGTGAAGTCGTCCGTCGAGGCGTTGGCGTGGCGGTACTTCGCGGGCCAGCCGCGCAGGATCTCGTCGAAGGCGGCGTCCCCGACCGTCTCGCGCAGCTTGTGGAGGACCATCGCGCCGCGCTGGTAGACCGGCGGGTCGAAGAGGTTCTCCGCGGTGGGCGGGGCGGCCGGCGGGAACGCCCAGTTGGCGTCCTGGGCGAAGGCCCGCTCGAAGTGCGTCCGCGCGGGGACGTCCCCGTACTCCTCCGTGTACAGCCACTCGGCGTACGTGGCGAAGCCCTCGTTCAGCCAGAGGTCCCGCCAGGTCGCGGGTGTCACCGAGTTCCCGAACCACTGGTGGGCCAGTTCGTGGACGAGGGTCGTGCGGTCGAAGGCGGCGGCCGGGAAGACGGGCCGGGTCTGGGTCTCCAGGGCGTAGCCGAGGGTCCCGTCCTCGGTGACGATCGCCCCGGCGGCCGAGAAGGGGTACGGGCCGAAGCGTTCCGCCTGCCGGGCGAGGATCCCGGGGATCTCGCCGCGCAGGGCGGCACTGCCCGCCGCGACGGAGGGCTCGGCGGCGGTCAGCACGGGAAGGGAGCGGCCGCCGGTCGCCGGCGTGGACGCCGCCGTCTCGTACCGGCCGATCGCGACCGTCGCCAGATAGCTGGCCATCGGCTCGGCCGCGTGCCACGCGGTGGTGACCCGGCCGTCACCGCCCTTACGCCGCTCGGTCCTGACGCCGTTGGAGATCGCTTCGAGCCCGGCCGGGACGGTGAGCGTGATGTCGTACGCGGCCTTGTCGGCGGGGTGGTGGTTGCCGGGGAACCAGGTCATGGAGCCCTCCGGCTCGCCGACCGCGACCGCCCCGTCGTCGGTGCGCAGCCAGCCCTCCTCGGAGCCGTCCGCGTCCGTGATCGGCTCGGGCACGCCCGAATAGGTGACGGTGGCCGTGAACTCCGCCCCCTCGCTGATGTCCTCGCGCGGCCGGAGCGTCAGCTCGTCCCCGGCCCTGTTGTACGCGGCGCGGGCGCCGTCGACGGTCGCGCGCGAGACCGTGAGGCCGGCCAGGTCGAGGTTGAAGGCGCTGAGGTCCTGCGTGGCGCGGGCGGTGATCTCGGCGGTGCCGTCGAGGCGGCCGGTGCCGGGGTCGTAGGCGAGGGACAGGGCGTAGTGCCGCACGTCGTAGCCGCCGTTGCCGAGCTTCGGGAAGTACGGGTCGCGCAGACCGGCGGCCCCGGGGGTGCCCCGGACGCCGCCGGTGACCTCCGTGCAGCCGCCCGCGAGGAGCGCGAGGGCGAGGAGGGCCGCGGCGGTCCCGGTCCGGGTGGGCCGCCGGGTCACGTCACCGGGCCGTTCTCGTACACGTACTCGTACACGTATCGATCCTAAACAGGACGGATCCGTGGGGCCGGGCGCGGAGACGGCGGTGGCGCCCGGCGGGGGAACCGGGCGCCACCGCCGAGTGAGGAGGGGGCTGCTGTTACTGCTGTGACTGCTGTTACTGCCGTTACTGCTGCCGAGCGGAAGCTCAGTTGGCGAGCGCGGCCACGCCGGCCTGGGCGAACTTCTCGTCGAGGTCGCCGGAGGGGGCGCCGGCGACGCCGATGCCGGCGATGGGGACGCCCTTGGCGGTGACGGGGGCGCCGCCCGCGAGGAAGAGGGTGCCGGGGATGTCCTTCAGGTTCGGGGCCTGGGCGAGGCGGCCGGCGAGGACGGAGGTCGGGGCGTTCCAGGAGACGGCGGTGAACGCCTTCTTCTCGGCGGACTCGTAGGACTGCGGGCCGGCGCCGTCGCCGCGCAGGGTCACGATGGTGTTGCCGTTGCGGTCGACGACGGCGACGGAGACGCGCTGGTTCTCCTTCTCGGCGGCGTCCAGCGTCGCCTGCGCGGCCTTGGTGGCGGCCTCGATCGTCAGGTGCGTCGACTGCTGGAGGTTGTCGTTGCCGGCGTCGGCACGGACGACGGCCGCGGGGGCGGCGGCCGGGGCGGAGGCGTTGGCGGAGACCGCGCCGAAGGTACCGGCGGCGACGACGGCGGCAGCGGTGGCACCGAAGAGGATCTTCTTCATGAGGAACTCCGTGAGGTGAGGAGGGGAGGGGAGAGGGGAGGAGGGGAGAAAGAAGGGGGAGGGCGAGGTGCGGAGCCGAGGAGGCGTTCCGTCCGTTCCTTCGCTCTGCCATCCATCCTGTGGCCGGTGCCGGGGCCTTCCGGTCCACGGTCCGGCTGCCCTGCTCGCGCACACTGGAGGACGTCCGGGTCAGCCGATCGGCTGATGCCGGTCTGGTCACTCCGGGCCAGGATGGACAGATGTCCCCAGGTCAGGACGGGGAGTGAAGGAAAGGCAGGCAGGTGACACAGCCGCCCACCGAGCAGGACCCGGACGCCCCCTGGCTCGCCCGCGTCATGCACATCGCGTTCTTCCTCCTCCTCGGCGCTTCGCTCGCCCGCTTCCTGCTGCGCCACCCCTGGGAGGACCGCAGCCCCTGGATCGTCGCCCTCTCCGGCGCCCTCGCCTCCCTCTACCTCCTCGGGCCGGTCGTCGGCACCCGCGTGGCCCCGCGCCGGATCGCCTGGCTCAGCACCGTCGTCGCCGTCTGGATCGTCCTCGTCGTCCTCGCGCCGAGCTTCGCCTGGTGCGCGGTCCCGCTCTTCTACACGGGCCTGCGCACCCTTCCCCCGCGCGCCGCGCTCGGCCTCGTCGTCCTGCTCACCGCGTTCGTCGTCTTCGCCCAGGTGCAGCTCGCGCACGGCGGCTGGGACCCGAACCTGATCGTCGCCCCGCCGGCCGTCGCCGCCATCGCCACCGGCGTGTTCGTCTACTCCGACCGGCAGGCCGCACGGCAGCGGGCGCTCATCCACGACCTGATCCGCACCCGGCGCGAACTCGCCGCCATCGAGCGCCGCGAGGGCACCCTCGCCGAGCGCCAGCGGCTCTCCATGGAGATCCACGACACCCTCGCGCAGGGCCTGTCCAGCCAGCAGATGCTGCTCCAGGCCGCGGACCGCACCTGGGACAGCGACCCCGGGACCGCCCGGCGCCACGTCCGTACCGCCGAGTCCATCGCCGAGCGCAACCTCGCCGAGGCCCGCCGCTTCGTCCACGACCTCGCGCCCGCCGACCTCGCCGAGGGCGGCGGCCTCGAACAGGCCCTGCGCGGCCTGGCCGCCCGCGAGTCGGCGGAGTTCCACGTGGACGGGACCGCGGTGCCGCTGCCCGACCGGACGCAGTCGGCGCTGCTGCGGATCGCACAGGGCGCCCTCGCGAACATCCGCGAGCACGCCGGCGCCGACTCCGCCGCGCTGACCCTCACGTACCTCGACGACCAGGTGGTCCTGGACATCGCCGACGACGGCCACGGCTTCGACCCGGCGCTCGCGCGCGACCCGGACGAGCGCGGCGACCGGGGCCACGGGCTGCCCGCGATGCGCGTACGGGCCCGGCAGCTCGGCGGCACCCTGACGGTCGAGTCCGCCCCCGGCGAGGGCACGGTGCTCTCGGCCGCGATCCCCCTGACGCCCCCGCCCCGGCCCCACTCCTCTCCCACTCCCCCGCCCCCGCCCCCGTCCCTGGAGTCGTGATGTCCGTACGGATCCTCCTCTGCGACGACCACGTCGTCGTCCGCGCCGGGCTGCTCGCCCTGCTCGGCAGCACCCCCGACATCGAGGTCGTCGGCGAGGCGGGCAGCGGCGAGGAGGCCGTCGCCATGGCGGCCAAGCTGAAGCCCGACGTCGTCCTCATGGACCTCCAGCTCGGCCCGGGCATCGACGGCGTCGAGGCGACCCGGCTGATCGCGCCCACCGGCGTCCACGTCCTCGTCCTCACCACGTACGACACCGACGCCGACATCACCCGGGCCATCGAGGCCGGCGCCACCGGCTACCTCCTGAAGGCCGAACGGCCCGAGGAGCTCTTCGCCGCCATCCACTCCGCCGCGCAGGGCCGCACCGCCCTCTCGCCGCCGGTCGCGAGCCGGGTCATGGACCGGATGCGGGGCGCGGCGGGCCCGAGCCTCACCGACCGGGAGCGGGACATCCTCGGCCAGCTCGGCCGCGGCCTCGGCAACCGCGAGATCGCGCGGGCGCTGTTCATCAGCGAGGCGACGGTGAAGACCCACCTGGGCCGGATCTACGCGAAGCTCGGCGTCGACACGCGCGCGGGCGCCGTGGCCGTCGCGAAGGAACGCCGCCTGCTGCCGTAGGGGACGTCCCGCCGACCACGCCGCGAGCCCGGCCCGATCGGCAAGACAACCCCCCCCGGGCCCCCACAGACTGCTACCGTGCGTGGCTGTCCGACCGCACGGCGTCATGTCGCGGTCACAGTCTCCGTGGGAGCGCACGTGAAGCTCGCCATCGTCGGCGGCGGCCCCGCCGGCCTCTACCTCTCGATCCTGCTGAAGCGGCAGGACCCGTCCCACGACATCGCCGTGTACGAACGGAACCCCGAGGGCTCCACGTACGGCTGGGGCGTCACCTACTGGGCCGGGCTCCTCGACAAGCTGCGCGCGGGCGACCCCGAGTCCGCCGCGGCCGTCGCCGAGGCCTCCGTCACCTGGAACGACGGCGTCGCGATCGTCCGCGACGAGCGGACCGTCCACCGCGGCGACGCCGGCTTCGGCATCGGGCGGCGGCGGATGCTCGCGCTCCTCGCCGACCGGGCCGAGGAGCTCGGCGTACGGGTCGACTTCGAGCACGACGTGACCGGCCCGGACGCGCCCGAGCTCGCCGGCGCGGACCTGGTCGTCGCCGCCGACGGCGTCAACAGCGTGCTGCGCGAGGCGCACGCGGACCACTTCGGCAGCGAGGTCGCCGCCGGCCGCAACCAGTACATCTGGCTCGGCACCACCAAGGTGTTCGACTCCTTCAGCTTCGCCTTCAAGGAGACCGAGCACGGCTGGATCTGGTGCTACGCCTACGGGTTCAGCGGCGAGCGCTCCACCTGCGTCGTCGAGTGCTCCCCCGAGACCTGGCGGGGCCTCGGCCTCGACACGAGCGGCGAGACCGACAGCCTGCGCCTCCTGGAGAAGCTCTTCCACGACCTCCTCGACGGCCACGAGCTGATCGGCCGGGAGCGGTCCGACGACGCCGCGCAGTGGCTCACCTTCCGGACGCTCACCAACCGGGTCTGGCACCGCGGCAACGTGGTCCTCCTCGGCGACGCCGCCCACACCACGCACTACTCGATCGGCGCGGGCACCACCCTGGCCCTGGAGGACGCGCTGGCCCTCGCGGCCGCCCTGCGCGCCCCCGAGGCCTCCCGCACCCCCGCCGGCCTCGACGCGGCCCTCACCACGTACGGGAAGCGGCGCCGCGCCGAGCTCGTCTCGGCCCAGAGCGCGGCCAGGTACAGCGCCCAGTGGTACGAGAACCTCCCCCGCTACATGCGCCTGGAGCCGGCGCAGATGTTCGCGCTCCTCGGCCAGCGCCACTCGCCGCTGCTCCCGCACGTTCCCCCGCAGCTGTACTACCGGATCGACCGGGCCGCCGAGCAGCTGGAACCCCTGCGCCGCCTCAAGCGGTGGCTGGGCCCGCGGGTGGCCCGGGCGGTCCACGGGCGCCGCTGAGCCCGTCCGACGCACCGGCCTCAGGCGTCCCGGCGGTGGACCGCGACCAGGGCCACCGCCACCGCGCCGAGCGACCAGGCCGCGTACACCGTCCACGCCCCGCCCGCCGTCCAGGGGAACTCCACCGGCACCGGCGAGTCCCCCACCTCCGTCAGCCGCCTCCACGCGCCCTGCGGCAGCGCGTGGAGCGGCGTCGCCGACCAGCGGCTCTGCTCCGGCGCGAGCGGTTTCCTGGTCAAGGACATGGCCGTGGACGACATCCTCGCGGCGGTCCGGGTGGTCGCCGCCGGGGACGCCCTGATCGCACCGGGCGTCACGCGCCGGCTGATCGAGGAGTTCGCGGCCGCCCGGAGCCCGGGCGGCCGGCACCGGCCCCGCTCGCGGCACGCACCCTCGACGGGGTCACCGCGCGGGAGCGCGAGGTGCTCACGCTCGTCGGCCGGGGACTGTCCAACGGCGAGATCGCGGAGCGGCTCCACATCAGCACGGCCACCGCGAAGGCGCACGTGGCGCGCCTCTTCACCAAGCTGGACGCCCGCGACCGGGTGCAGCTGGTGATCCTCGCGTACGAGGCGGGCCTGGCGCCGTGACACCATCGGTCCCGTGCTCGACATCGGCTACTCCCTCTCGCGTCGCTTCCCCGACCCGCCGCAGACCGACTACCGCCGCGCGGACGTCCACGCCCTGCGCCACGACCTCTTCTGCGGGGACGTCTACCTCGCGGACACCGAGGCGGACCGCGAGGTGTCCACAGCCTGGGGATGGGTCCCGGTCCTCGACTTCGCCTGGGCCCTGTGCGACATCGTCGAGCAGCTCGACCAGGACCCGCGCGGCAGCCGCGCAGCGCAGCCGCAGTACGCGGAGCTCGACTTCACCGAGTCCTCGGACCGGATGCTCTTCGAGCGCCGCTTCGGCTGGGTCGACGTCGAGGCCGACTGGATGCCGGGCGAGGAGCCGCCGGTCACCTTCAACCACGCGGAACTGCGCCGCGAGGCCCGCGACTTCCTGCACGACCTGATCGCCGACCTCACCGACATGCACGAGGGCCTCGCCGACAACCCGGCCGTCTGGTCCCTCCAGGCCCGCTTCCCCCGCGTCCCTTAGCCCCGTCCGAACAGACGCCGCACCCCGCAGGGCCGAGCAGACGCCGCACCCCGCAGCCCCGTCCGAGCAGACGCCGCACCCCGCAGCCCCGTCCGAACAGACGCCGCACCCCGCAGCCCCGTCCGAACAGACGCCGCACCCCGCAGCCCCGTCCGAACAGACGCCGCACCCCGCAGCCCCGTCCGAACAGACGCCGCACCCCGCGGCCCCGTCCGCACACACAGCGCCCCCGTGGGCCCGGCAGGACACGCGCCCGCGCCGCAGACCGCGGCCGGACACCCGCCCGCGCCCCGCGGGCCTCGACCGACCGCGCCGCACCCCGCAGCCCCGCACCCCGCAGCCCCGCGGCCTCGACCGAACGAGCGCCCCCTACCCCTCCACCCGCACCCCCAGCCGTGCCGCGAGCACCGGTGCCAGGTCGAGGAGCTGGGCCGTCGAGATGACGGCCCCGGCCAGGGACTCCACCCCGCGCGCGATCTCCAGACGCTGCACCCCGCGCAGGTCCACGTCCGTCAGCCGCGCCCCGGAGAAGTCCACCCCGGTCAGCACGCAGTCCACGAACTCGACCCTCTCCAGGACCGCGCCCCCGAAGTCCGGCTCGGCCAGCACGCACCCCTCGAAGACGACGTCCTTCAGCTTCGCCGCCCGCAGGTTCAGGTAGTCGCTCTTGCCGCCCCGCACCACGACTCTCTCCAGCACCGCCCCGTGCAGCTGCGCCCCGCCGAGCCGCGCCTCCACGACCTCCACGTCCCGCAGCTGCGCCCCCGACAGGTCCGTGCCCACGCCCCGTACCCCCGTCAGGACCGAGTCGAGGAACCGCGCCCCCGTGAGCCGCGCCTCGTCGAGCCCGCACTCGCGCAGCGCGCAGTCCAGGAACCGGGCCCCCGCGCCCGACTGGCCCGCCAGGTCGAGCCCGGCCAGTTCGAGCCCGTCGTAGTCCCCGTCCGCCTCGATCCCGCCCTCGTACGCCACGAGGGGAGGCAGCCGAACCTCCGGCCGCCGCGCCCCCGCCACCTTCTTCTTCCGTGCCGTCGCCATGCCCCCATGGTGATGTACGCCACTGACAACGCCCCCGATGTCACGAACGCGACCCCGCCGCCCGTCCCCCACACGAGACCGGACACCGAGACCCGACACGGGGCCCGGACACGGCACCCGGACACGAGGGAGACGGACATGCGCAAGCTCACCATCATCGGCGGCGGCTTCGCGGGGCTCACCGCGGCGATCACCGCCGCCGAGGCCGGCGCGAAGGTGACCCTGCACGAGGCCCACCGCACGCCCGGCGGCCGGGCCCGCACCGCCGAAGGCCCGTACCGCACCAACGAAGGCCCGCACGCCCTCTACTCCGGCGGCCCCCACTGGACCTGGCTCAAGCAGCGCGGCCTCCTCGGACCGCTCGCCCCGCTCCCGCCCGCCGAGGCCCTCCGGCTCCGCTTCCACCGCGACGGCGCCCTGCGCCGCACCCCGCCGCTCGGCCTGCTGCGCCAGACCCTCCGCGGGGCCGGCCAGGCCCCCGTCGACGTCGACTTCCGTACCTGGGTCACCGGCCTCGCGGGCGAGCGGACCGCCCACGACGCCGCCGCCTACAGCGCGGTCGCCCTCTTCCACCACGACCCGGGCTCGCTCTCGGCCCGGTTCGTCCAGGAGCGCCTGCACCGGGCGGGCTCCCTGCCGCCCGAGGCCCACTACATCCGGGGCGGCTGGGGGCAGCTGATCGAGCGGATGGTCGCGCGCGCCTGGGAGACGGGCGTGCGGATCGAGACCTCGTCCCGCGTCGACAGCCTGCCGCTCGGCGAAGGGCCCGTGATCGTCGCCACCGCCCTGCCCGCCGCCGCCCGCCTCCTCGGCGACCCGTCGCTGAACTGGGACAGCGGCCGCACGGTCCTGCTCGACCTGGCGCTGCGGACCCGGAAGGGCGACCCGTTCGTCGTCTCGGACCTGGACGCGCCCGGCTGGGTCGAGCGGTTCACGGCGCAGGACCGCTCGCTCGCCCCCGCCGGACAGCAGCTCGTCCAGGCCCAGCTGCCCATCGGCCCCGGGGAGTCCAAGGCGGACGGCGTCGCCCACGGCGAGCGGCTCCTCGACCGGGCCTTCCCGGGCTGGCGCGAGCGGACGGTGTGGCGCAGGGAGGCCGTGTCCCAGGGCCGTACGGGAGCGGTGGACCGGCCGGGCACCACCTGGCGCGACCGTCCCGCGGTCGACCGGGGCGACGGCGTGTACCTGGTGGGCGACCAGGTGGCGGCGCCCGGCGTGCTGTCGGAGGTGTCGTTCACGAGCGCGATCGAGGCGGTGTCGCTGGCCGTCCGCACGGAACAGCTTGACCTCAAGCGCGCTTGAGGGCGGAGGCTCGGGAACTGTCACCGAGGAAGACCGCTGAAGTGTCAGCGACGACGACAGGGGAACCGTCATGCACGCCATCCGCCTCCACGCCTTCGGCCCCGCCGAGAACCTCACCCACGAGGAGACGGCCGACCCCGTGCCGGCCCCCGGCCAGGTCCGGATCCGTGTCGCGGCCGCCGGGGTGCACCTCCTCGACACCGCACTGCGGCTCGGCCAGGCGGGCCCCTTCCCCGCCCCCGCCGAGCTCCCCACGATCCCCGGCCGCGAGGTCGCCGGCACGGTCGACGCGCTCGGCGAGGGCACCGACCCGGCCTGGCTCGGCAAGCGGGTCGTCGCCCACCTCGGCATGGCCCCGGGAGGATACGCGGAGCTCGCCGTCACCGACGCGGCCCGGCTGCACGCCCTCCCCGACCACGTCGGCGAGGCCGAGGCCGTCGCCATGATCGGCACGGGCCGCACGACCCTGGGCATCCTGCAGTTCACCGAGCTGGGCCCCGACTCGGTCGCGATCGTCCCGGCCGCCGCGGGCGGCATCGGCACCCTGCTCGTCCAGTACGCGAAGAACGCCGGCGCCACCGTCGTCGGCCTCGCCGGCGGCCCCGCGAAGGTCGCGCTCGTCGAGGCGAACGGCGCCGACCTCGCCGTCGACTACAAGGAGGCGGACTGGCCGGAGAAGGTCCGCGCGTACCTCGACGAGCTCGGGCGCTCCGCGACCGTCGTCTTCGACTCGGTCGGCGGCGACGCCGGCCGCGCCGCCGTCGACCTCCTCGGCGAGGGCGGGCAGCACGTCGTGTTCGGCTGGTCGGGCGCGGGCCTGCACGACGGCGAGCCGCTGACGTTCACCCCGGAGGAGCTCGCGGAGCGCGGCATCACCTCGGAGTCCGTCCTCGGCCCCGTCATGCTCCGGAAGGCGGGCGGCGACGTCCGCAACCTCGAACTCGCCGCCCTCGCCGCCGCGGCCGACGGCACGCTCCGCCCGGCGGTCCACCGCTTCCCGCTGGAGAAGGCGGCGGAGGCCCACCGCGCCCTGGAGACCCGGGGCACGACGGGCAAGGTGGTCCTGATCCCGTAAGAGCCTCCGTACGGGATCAGACCCCGACGACGTCCCAGGAGTGCGCCTTGAACTCCTTCTGGAAGTCGGCGTGGTCCTCCCACATCCGGGCGGCGGAGCGGAGCACGTCCCAGTTGTGCTCCAGGGCCTGGTCGACGACGGGCCGCAGCTCCGGCTCCGACTCCCGCTTCTCCACCAGGCCCTTGACCGCCGACGCCGCCTGCACGGTGTAGCGCAGGGCGCGCAGGGCCCGGGAGGTGTCGTCCATCCCGAACCCGTGGTCCTTCCCGTTCGCGGGGTCGAAGAGGGGCGTCAGGCGCGCCTCGATGAAGTCGGTGATCCGCTGAAACCGCTGCTCGATATCCATGCCCCCTTCCTACAGCACGCCCTACAGCGCTCCCGCCCCACCACCGCCGAGCTCGGCCAGCGCCCCGTCCGTGAGGCGGTAGACCGTCCACTCGTCCTGCGGGCGGGCGCCCAGGGACTCGTAGAAGTCGATCGACGGCTTGTTCCAGTTCAGGACGGACCACTCCAGGCGCTCGTAGCCGCGGTCCACGCAGATACGGGCCAGTTCGGTCAGCAGGGCCTTGCCGTGGCCGCCGCCGCGGACCTCCGGACGGACGTACAGGTCCTCCAGGTAGATGCCGTGGACCCCGCGCCAGGTCGAGAAGTTGAGGAACCAGAGGGCGAAGCCGGCGACCTCTCCGGACTCCGTCTCCGCGATGTGGGCGAAGGCCGCGGGGCGGTCGCCGAAGAGGGCCTCGTGGAGCTGGTCCGGGGTCGTACGGACCTCGTGGAGGGCCTTCTCGTACTCCGCGAGGTCGCGGATCATGGCGAAGACGACGGGGACGTCTGCGGGCGTGGCGGTACGGATCATGCCCCCAGCCTGCCCCGGATCACACCCTCCTGGCCAGCAGGATCCGCGCGAGCGCCACCTGCTCCTCGTCCAGCTCCGGCTCGCCGTCCTCGACGTCCCACAGGCCGTTCTGCAGGACGCGGCCGAGGGTCCACGCCGCGGCCCGCCGGCGGTCGCCGACGACCTCGGCGAGCAGGTCGAACCGCCACAGCAGCTCGTCCGGATCGGGGTCGAACCGGTCCGTCAGAGCGGGCAGCAGATCGAACCCCGGATCCCCGGCGAGCGGCTTCGGGTCGATGGCGAGCCAGGGCTCGCGCTCGGACGCGAGGACGTTGTCCAGGTGGAGGTCCCAGTGGAGCAGCCGGTCCCCCGGTTCGCCCACCACGTCCCGTACGGCCGCCGCGCAGTCCCGCAGGACCGCCGCGTCCGCAGCGCCGAGCCGTGCGGCCGCGTCCGGTACGTCGGCGAGCATCCCGGCGGCGATGTCGCCGAGGGTCCGCAGCCCGGCGGGCGCCGGGTGCGCGACGAGCCGGGCGAGCAGCCCGGCCACGATCCGCAGCGCCTCCCGCGTGTCCTCGACCGCGGACAGCGGGCGGGCGGCGTCGAGCCACTCCAGGAGCATGGTCCCGGTGCCGGCGTCGTGGTCGAGCAGGCGCACCGAGCCCGCCCCGTCCCAGACGCGCAGCCCGACGGGCTCGCCCTCGGTCTCGTCGTCGAGGATCTGCAACTTCAGCGCGGCGCGGGTGCCGTCCTCGACCCGCTGCACGGGCAGGACGAGCGAGGCCGCCCCGTGCATCGAGGCCCCGGTGAGCCTCAGCCCCCATCTGTCGAGGAACTCCCCGGCCCGCGCGGGCAGTCCGGCGACGAACGCCCGTCCCGCCTCACCGTTGTACTCGGCCTGGGACAGCGCGAGTTCCTCCGGTACGTGAATCACGTGCCCGAGCCTAGGTCCTGTCGTCACACTCCCGCCTGCTCCGCGACGCCGGCGTCGCGGAGCGCCTTCGAGAATTCGGCCGCGTCGTGGAGCGCGCTCCCGCCCGGAAACCCTCACCGGAAGACCCGTATCCACAGGCCCAGGGCCCCGGGTAACGTCCCGCCCACGCACCCGGAAGACGGACTGAGGAACGACACATGAGTACGGTCAACGGCGGCATCTCGTTCTGGTACGGGCAGGAGGGCGCCCCCGCGCCCCGCGAGCCGCTCCCCGGCGACACGACGGCCGACGTCTGCATCGTCGGCGGCGGCTACACCGGCCTGTGGACCGCCTACTACCTGAAGAAGGCCGTCCCCTTCCTCAACATCACCGTCCTCGAAGCGAAGTTCTGCGGCTACGGCGCCTCCGGACGCAACGGCGGCTGGCTCTACAACGGCATCGCCGGCCGCGCCCGCTACGCCGAGCTCCACGGCCACGAGGCCGCCGTCCGCCTCCAGCAGGCCATGAACGCCACGGTCGACGAGGTCCTGGACATCTGCGAGACGGAGAAGATCGAGGCGGACCAGCACCGCGGTGGCGTACTCGAAGTAGCCGTGTCCCCCGCCCAACTGTCCAGGCTGAAGGAGTTCCACGCGACCGAGGCCGCCTTCGGCGAGAGGGACCGCGAGCTCTACGGCGCCCGCGAGACGGCGGACCGCATCCGCGTCACCGGTGCCGTCGGCTCGTCCTGGACCCCGCACGGCGCGCGCCTGCACCCGGTGAAGCTGGTCAAGGGCCTCGCGGCGGCCGTCGAGGCGCTCGGCGTCACGATCCACGAGTCGACCCCGGTCACGGAGATCAAGCCGAAGCACGCGATCACCCCGTACGGCACGGTCCGCGCCCCGTACGTCCTGCGCTGCACCGAGGGCTTCACGGCCTCCCTCGCCGGCCAGCGCCGCACCTGGCTGCCGATGAACTCCTCGATGATCGCCACCGAGCCGCTCACGGACGAGCAGTGGGACTCCATCGGCTGGGAGGGCCGCGAGACCCTCGGCGACATGGCACACGCCTACATGTACGCGCAGCGCACCGCCGACGGCCGGATCGCGCTGGGCGGCCGGGGAGTCCCGTACCGCTACGGCTCGAAGACGGACAACGACGGCCGCACCCAGCCGCAGACGATCGAGGCGCTCCGCGAGATCCTGGTCCGCTTCTTCCCCCAGCTGGCAGGGGTACGGGTGGACCACGCCTGGTCCGGCGTCCTGGGCGTCCCCCGCGACTGGTGCGCGACCGTGACCCTCGACCGCTCGACCGGCCTCGGCTGGGCGGGCGGCTACGTCGGCTCGGGCGTCGCCACGGCCAACCTGGCGGCCCGCACGCTCCGCGACCTGATCCAGCAGGACTCGGGCCAGTCGGGCCCCACGGACCTCACGGCACTGCCCTGGGTGAACCACAAGGTCCGCAAGTGGGAACCGGAACCGCTGCGCTGGCTGGCGGTCCAGACGATGTACGCGGCCTTCAGGGGGGCGGACCGCCGCGAACTCACGGGCCACAGCGCGAAGACGGACAGGGTGGCGACGCTGGCGGACAGGGTGGCGGGCCGCCACTGAAAGCAGGGCAGGGGCAGAGGCAGAAACAGGAACAGGAACAGGAACAGGCCACAAGCGCCCTACCCCGCCCCCTGCCCCTGCCCCTACACCCCACCGCCGACGCGGCTCACTCCACCTGAATCCCGAAGTCCCCCACCAACTCCTCGAGACCGCCCCGGTACCCCTTCCCCCCGAGGACGAAGTCCCAGTTGCCGCCGGCCCGTCGCCGGAACGACCCGAGGACGAGGGCGGTCTCGCCGGGCCGCCCGTCGGAGACCTCCAGGCGGTCGAGCTCGCCGCCGGCGTCGTCGCGGAGCCGGATGCCCGCGTCGGTGAAGCCGCCGAGGTCCGCGTCCGGGTTCACCTCGGGGTCCACCGCGGCCACGAGGACGAGCCGGTCGGCGCGGGCGGGCAGGGCGTCGAAGCCGACCCGGACGGCGGCCCGGTCACCGGGAGCGGCGGCCACCATGGCGACCGAACCATCGGGAGTGGCCTGATTGTTGAAGAAGACGAACCACTCGTCACCGAGAACCCGACCGCCCGAGCAGACGAGCGCGCAGACGTCGAGGGCGACCGAGCCGGACCAGACCATGCCGAGCAGGTTGAAGTCCTCGGCGGCCTCGGGCGGCGCGGTCACGGCGGCCTCGACGGGGGCGGGGGCCGTCCCGGGGCCGAGGCGCCCGCGCAGGCCGTGCTGGTGGAGGAGGTCGACGAGCTCGGTCCCCGAGATCAGGGTGAGGGGCTTGCCGTTGGCGAAGGTGTAGGAGCCGGGCCCGAACTTGGAGGTGGTGACGAGCACGCCCTTGTTGGCACCGGCGTCCTGCACGGTGCCGTACAGGTCGCGGACGGCGGTCGGCGGCACGGTGTTCCGGTAGCGCTTCACCTGGACGACGATCGACCCGCCGCTGATCGGGTCGGAGTCGAGCGCCTCGACGTCGACCCCGCCGTCGTTGGAACGGCGCGTGGTCACGGCCTGGAGCCCACGAGCCCGGAACAGCTCCGCCACGAGCCCCTCGAAGGCGATCGGATCCATGGCGAGCAGGTCGGGCTCCTCGCCGTCGCCCTGGACGACGACCTCGGAACCCACCTGGTCGGGGGTGCGGAGCGGCGCCACGGCGACGCGCTCCTCGGGCTTGGCGGACAGCCGGCCGGCGAGGGCCCCGGTCAGGCACTCCACCGCCCCGACGAGCTCCAGGTTCAGGCGGTCGAAGTCCCGCCGCCCGACGACCACGGACGCGACGCACACGCGCCCGGCGAGCCCGGTGGCGGGATCGACCCCGCCCACGTACCCGTTGAGGGCGACGCTCTCCAGGGCGCCGGCGCGGTCCGCGGCGAACAGCTCCCGCACGGCGAGGAGGACGCTCTGGGAGAGGACGTCCCGGTAGAGGGCCCGCCGCTGCGTGACGGGCCGCGGGACCTCCTTGTCCTGGTCGGTGCTGGGCAGGTACTTGACGCCCTTGGCGGCGGGCACGACCTCGTACGGGGGCAGGTCCCAGTCGAGGACGAGCGTCCGGCCGGCACGGTCGTAGGCGGCGGCCACCTCCCGAGGGAAGCCCTCCGGCCAGGCGGTGGAGGCGAAGAGCACGGCGGAGAAGTAGTCGACGACGGTGTCGGGCTCGCCCGCCCGCAACGCGTCGGCGGTCCCGGCGAGCCCGTCGTTGTGGCGCCGGATCTCGGCGACCCGGGCCGCGGCCCACAGGTCGTACTCCCGCCGGTAGGCGGCCAGCTGCTCAAGGCGCCGGGCCTCGGCGGCCTGCGCCGCGTACCAGTCCCGCTCGAACCGCGCCCGCCCGCCGTGCTCCTGGTAGTACCGCTGGTCGGGCATGGCCACGGGAACACCCAGGGGCCCGGGCGCGAACGGCTCGACCTCCTCGGCCTGCCGCAGGGCCTCCACCCCGAAGGCCGGCGCGCGGCACCCCGCGACGAGCAGCCCTTCGAGCGCGGCGACCCGCGCGTCCAGCTCCCGGGTCCGCCGCAGGGCGTCCTCGTCCCGGTGCCGCCGATAGGCGGCCTTCTGCTCCTTCTGCATCCGGGCGACATCCCGCTCGTACGCCCGCTGCGCCCCCTCGGCGTCCCGCTGCTGCCGCAGCACCGCCTGCTGCTGCCCCTCCCGCTGCCGCTGCGCGACCCGCTGCTGCTCGGCCCAGATCCCGATCAGCCCACCGGAACGCCGCCCCATCCGCACACCCCTCCCCGAACACCACCTGTACGCCCCCCGCAACCCCCAAGTGTCCCGGACAAACCCCCTCCAGGACACCTGATCGCAAGAGCCCCGGCAATTTGCATCCCCTTGTCTCTCCGCGGCGCTGTACGCGATGATCTGGGCTTTCCGTCGTGCGTGGGGGCGACGCAGGTGACCAGGCCGGCCTTCCCGGGCACGCTGAGGGGGCTGGCGTGAGAAGCCGCTGGTGTGGAAACCCAGGTGGCCCTCATCCTGCTGACGTGCGCCACCGCCGCCCTCTGCTACGACCCACATCCGACATGCACGGTGACCCGCGCCGACGAGGCACCACCGCAGACACCGCCGCACTCGCAGCCATGACCTCCCACGGACACGGAAGACCCCAGACCAAGATCGGCCAAGGGTCTTCGCAGGCCCCAGCCCGGACCCCCTGTCGGGTTCGAACCGACGACCCCCGGTTGACAAGTTCGTGCAAGTCAGCAGTCCCCGTCACCGCTTCTTCCGGAGCTTCCGCATCTTCGCTTCGGCTTCCTTCTTCTTCCGCTGCTCCACCCCGTACGCGGACCACGGTCCCTGGTGCTTGGCGCACCGGGAGGTCCCGATGACCGCCTTGTTCTGGCACCGGCCGCCGCTCTGCGTAGGAGCTCCGCACTTCGACTGCGTCATCCCGTCTCCCCTCCAGGGCCCACCATGGGCATCCCTCGCACGGTGCCCACAACTTCGGCTCACCGCGAGGGCGCAGAAGGGTTGTGCCGGAAGCACAGGTTGGCGCTCCTGCCGCGCGCAGCAGGAAGGGCTGCCTAGAACGCCCGGAACATCTCGGGCTCCCACCCCTGCGGCAGCGCGTTCGCCATGAAGAGGTAGACGGGCCCGTAGGGAGTCTCCGTCTGAAGGGCCTCCCACTGGTCCAGGTCATGAGCGCAGTACCGGCGCAGCAGATCCTTCATCTGCTGGACCTCTGCGTCGCTCAACGGCCCTTCGCCCCGCACTTCATCCATGCCGCCATGGTAGGCAGCCACGAGACCCGACTCGGGCGACGTGACCAGACGATCTCGCACAGAGAGGCAAGAACGACGATGTCCGCAGCTGCTCGACGGTTTGGCTGACCGTGACGCCGCACTCGGCGGTTCACGAAACCGGCCCCGGCATGAAGCCCGCCCGCGGGAAGGGACGAGGATCGCGCCGATGAGAAGGCGCCCGGAGCTCCACGCCGACTGTGGCTGACTGTACTGAATGCCGTTCTGATTCGACCCCGTGCTCTGTTCCGAGCACGGGGTCGAATCAGTGAAACCAGACGACGAGACGCACGTTCTCCGCGCCGTGAACCTCGCTGAGGATGCGCATGACGCTCCAGACTCGGCCCCAGTCGGTGTCGGTCCCTGCGGCCGACGCGCGGCTTCGTGTGCCGGAGGCGTCCGTCTCCTGCCAGTCGGTGGCCTCCAGCTCAGCCCAGGTCACCCATGTCGTCCCGTGTACGGAGTGAGGACCGCCGTAGCCTGCGAACTCAGCACGCAGCCCGTCCGACGCGTCATCCGGAAACCCACGGCCTTCTGCCGGCGGGCGGAAGCCGAAGGAGTTGCGGATGCCGAAGAGACAGGCGAGGCTGTCGTAGGCGTTGCCCCTGTTGAGCAGGAAGAGGTCGATGCCGAGTTCCCAGACGGCGTCCTCGTCGTCCGGACCCCACAGCCGGACCCCCGGTCGGCACTCGATCATTCCACTGACATCGGTCGACATGGCGTGATCCTGCCCGCCAGGCCCGGGAGCCGGCATCAGCCTTTCGCTCCGCGCGCTGCGGACCGTCCCCTGCTGACCGTCGCCGTTGATGTCAGCCTTAGATGTCAAAGACCCCCAACCATGATCGGTTGGGGGTCTTCGCGTTTCCCACCTGGAGCCCCCTGTCGGGTTCGAACCGACGACCCCCGCTTTACAAGAGCGGTGCTCTGGCCAGCTGAGCTAAGGAGGCAGCCAGTGCAGTGTAACCAAACCCGCACGCGGCGCGGCCGGAAATCTCGGGTCCTTCGGCTGCTGACAGATCGGGCGTGGCCAGGTAGCGTCACCTACGGTTCACCCTGGTGGACTAGACCTCAATCCTTCCTTTACTCGGATCGTCCGGCACGTTCCTGCCGGTGAAGGGACACATCACCATGGCTTCCGTCACTTTCGACAAGGCGACCCGGGTGTACCCCGGTGCCACCAAGCCCTCCGTCGACCAGCTCGACATCGAGATCGCCGACGGCGAGTTCCTCGTCCTCGTCGGGCCCTCCGGCTGTGGCAAGTCGACCTCGCTCCGCATGCTCGCGGGGCTCGAGGACGTCAACGCCGGTTCCATCCGCATCGGTGACCGCGACGTCACGCACCTGCCGCCGAAGGACCGGGACATCGCGATGGTGTTCCAGAACTACGCGCTGTACCCGCACATGACCGTCGCCGACAACATGGGCTTCGCGCTCAAGATCGCCGGCGTCAACAAGGCGGAGATCCGCGCCAAGGTCGAAGAGGCCGCGAAGATCCTCGACCTCACCGAGTACCTGGACCGCAAGCCGAAGGCGCTCTCCGGCGGTCAGCGCCAGCGTGTCGCCATGGGTCGCGCCATCGTGCGTGAGCCGCAGGTCTTCCTCATGGACGAGCCGCTGTCGAACCTCGACGCGAAGCTCCGTGTCTCGACCCGTACGCAGATCGCCGGCCTCCAGCGCCGTCTGGGCATCACCACGGTCTACGTCACCCACGACCAGACCGAGGCCCTCACCATGGGCGACCGCGTCGCCGTGCTGAAGGACGGTCTGCTCCAGCAGGTCGACTCCCCGCGCAACATGTACGACCGGCCCGCCAACCTCTTCGTCGCCGGCTTCATCGGCTCCCCCGCCATGAACCTGGTCGAGGTCCCGATCACCGACGGCGGCGTGAAGTTCGGCAACAGCCTCGTCCCGGTCACCCGTGACGCCATCGCCGCCGCCTCGGCCGCCGGCGACACCACCGTCACCGTCGGCATCCGCCCCGAGCACTTCGACGTGCAGGGCTCGGACAGCGGCGAGGGCCTGGCCGTCACGGTCAACGTCGTCGAGGAGCTCGGCTCGGACGGCTTCATCTACGGCTCCACCCGCGTCGGCGGCGAGGACAAGGACCTGGTCGTCCGCGTCGGCGGCCGTGACGTCCCCGCCAAGGGCTCCACGCTGCACGTCGTCCCGCGCGCGGCCGAGCTGCACGTCTTCTCCACCTCGACGGGCGCCCGCCTCAGCGACTGACCCGCAGTCGCCGCCGAGAACCGGTGAACGGTCCCGCATCTCTTGCAGATGCGGGGCCGTTCGCCTAAGAGGACCCAGACGGATCAAGTCGGGGTTTACCGCGGAAAACCCCGGCATTCAGGGCCTTCCCCCGACCCCCGCGTCAACACGGAATTCGAAAAGCCGCCTCGAACCATCCCCCGCGAGAGTGACTAAATGTCGCCATATCACTACCGGCCGCTACGCTCGCCTGCGTGACGCACACTGCCCGCCGAATCGGCCGCTCTCTCGCCCTCGTCCTGCCCGTCGTCCTGGTGCTCTCGGGAACGCTCGCGGTGTCCGCCGTTCCGTGGGCCGGCCAGGACTCCACCACCCAGCTGACGGCCTCCTCCACGGACGTCTCCGTCCGCGCCAAGTCCCGTGCCCCGCAGGATATTCTCCGCGACCAGCTCCTCGCAGAGCTTCAGGAGAAGGACCCCGGCATCGCCCTCACGCACCTCCAGCGCGAGGTCGAGAACCGGCCGTCGCTCGCCGAGCACTGCATGTCCATCGCCCGCGCCCTCGGCCGCGCCGCCGTGAAGCACTACGGCCCCTCCCGCGCCCAGTCCTTCTCCCGCCCGGTCTGCGACACCGCGTACGCGACCGGTGTCATGCGCGCGAGCTGAGCCGCGAGCTGAAGCGCTCGGCGCGTACGGGGCGCCTATCGTTCCCCGTATGCACACCAACCCGACGCAGGCCGTGGTCCTGGCGGGCGGCCAGGGCTCGCGGCTGCGCCCGTACACCGACGACCGCCCCAAGCCGATGGTCGAGATCCCGGGCACCGGGACCCCGATCATCGGCCATCAGCTTTCCTGGCTCGCCGAGGAGGGCGTGACCGACGCGGTCGTCTCCTGCGGCCACCTCGCCGAGGTCCTCCAGGAATGGCTGGAAAACGCCGACCTCCCCCTGAAGGTGACGACGGTCGTCGAGTCCGAGCCCCTGGGCCGCGGCGGAGGCCTCAAGTACGCCGCCACCCATCTGCCCTCGCCGGACCAGCCCTGGTACGCGACCAACGGCGACATCTGGACCCGCTTCTCGCTCCGCGAGATGGCCGCCTTCCACCACGAGCGCGACGCCGTCGCCACCCTCGCCCTGGCCCGCCCCCGCATCCCCTGGGGCGCCGTCGAGACCGACACCTTCGGGCACATCACCGACTTCGTCGAGGCGCCCCCGTCGCCGTTCCTCATCAACGCCGGCGTGTACGTCTTCTCCGCCGCCTTCACCGACCTCCTCCCGGACCTCGGCGACCACGAGCGGACCACTTTCCCCCGCCTCGCCCGCGAGCGCCGCCTGGCCGGCTTCCCGCTGCCCCAGGGCGCCTACTGGCGCGCCATCGACACCGCCAAGGACCTCACCGAGGCGGCCAAGGAGCTTGCCGCTCAGCGGGCCTGAGCCGATACGGCAGGCACGTACGGGGAGTACGAGAAGGGCGGCGCCGCTTGTGCGGTGCCGCCCTTCTCGTACGTACTCGGCTCAGCCCAGCAGGCCGCCGATCGGGTTCCTCGCGCCGCCCGTCGTCGAGCCGCTCTCCGTCGGCGTGCTGCTGCCGCCCGTCGAGCCCGTCGAACCGGTGGAGCCGCCGCTCGACGAGCCGCCCGTGCTCGTCGGGGTGTCGCTGGTGGTCGGCGGGGGTGCCGGGTCCGACTGCTTCGGCGGGCGGGTGGTCGTGGCCGAGCCCGTACCGCTGTCGCTACCGCTGCCGGTGCCCTGCGTGGACGTCGGACGCTGCTCCTGCGTGCGGGTGCTCTCCCGGGTCGTCTCGGTCGGCCGGGTCGCCTCCTCGGTCTCCTCGCGGCCCGCCGTGGCCTCCGTCGTCTCGGCGGTCGCGGACGGCTCGGGCGCGGTCGTGGCGCTCCGGGAGGGGGCGCGGCGCGTCGGCTCCGTGGGGAGCGGCTGGCCGGGGAGGTGGTTGATCGGGTCGTCGTTGGGGCCCGGGACGGTGACCATCTCGGTCGAGCGGACCGCGCCGCCGAGGACGGAGCCGATGAGGAGGGTGAGGCCGACGACGACCGAGGCGAGGAGCGTGCTGCGGCGCGTGACGCGGCGGCGGAGGGCCCAGAGTTCCGCGCGGGGGCCGAGGGTGCGCCAGGCCTCTCCCGCGAGGCGGCCGTCGAGCGAGTACACGGGGGCGCCGGCGATGATCAGCGGGGACCAGGCGGCCAGGTAGATGATGTCGGCGGAGTCGTAGACCGGGACGGTCTTCCAGCTGACGGTCAGGAGCAGAGCGGCGGAGAGCAGGGCGCCGACGACGGCCGCCGCCCGCTGCCAGAGGCCGAGGACGGTGAGGACGCCGACGACGACCTGGAGGAACGCGACGGTGAGTCCGGCGCCCACGGGGTGCTGGAGGGCGAAGTCGCGGAGGGGTTCGGCGAGCGGCCAAGGGTGCAGCGAGTTGAGCCACTTCACCATCGAGCCGCGCTCGCCGCCGTCGAAGTAGACGGGGTCGCAGAGCTTGCCCATGCCCGCGTAGATGGAGATGAAGCCGAGGAAGACGCGGAGCGGGAGGAGGACGACGCCGAGGTTCATCCGGCGGCCGGGGTAGTACGCGTGCCGGACCGCGTCGTGTCCCTGGCGGCGGCCGTCGCGGCCCGCCTGGCCGTCCCGGCCGTCGTCCGTGGCGTCCCCGTACGGCCCGGGGGCCTCGGGCCGCAGCTCGTACATGTCGTCGTAGGCGCCCTCGGCGCGGCGCATCGGCGGCAGCAGCGGGGCGGCGGCCTCGGCGGGCACCACCGGGGTGGGCATGGTGTCGTCGATGCGCGGGATGGCCTGGGTGATGCCCGTGTCGAGTCCGGCGTGGCCGACGGCCGGGTCGAGGGTGGAGACGGAGGAGTCGCGTACGGCCTGGAGGAGCCCGGTCGCGCCCGGCGCCGACTTGCCCGTCCACACGACGGGACGGCGGCGGGCCGCGCCGCCTCCCGCGGCTCCGGCTCCGGCGGCGGCTGCGCCCGCTCCCGCGAAGGCGGCGACGCGCGGGTTCGCGGCGAACGTCGGCGGCTTGGCCGGCGCGAGCCGCACACGGAAGCTGGCGTGGTTCACGATCACCTGGGCGGGATCGGAGTCCACTTTGACCATGCTCAACGCCGGCTGATCGTCGAACCCCGGCCGGGGCGTTCTGGTGTCCACACTCATCTAACCGAGTGATCTGGGTTTAGGACACTGCCTTGACAGCTCGCAAATGTCCGAGACCCGTCAAGATCAACGCCACGGCCGGGGCCGGGTCGTGCGAAGGGGTACGACGCCGGGCGCCGCGCCCGGTGTTACGCCATACGGCGGCGGGCCGCCTCGTACAGCACGACGCCCGCGGCGACACCGGCGTTCAGCGACTCGGCGCCACCCGGCATCGGGATGCGGACGAGGAAGTCGCAGGTCTCGCCGACGAGACGGGACAGGCCCTTGCCCTCGGATCCGACGACGACGACGACCGGACCGGACAGCGCCTCCAGCTCGTGGACCTCGTGGTCGCCGTCGGCGGCGAGGCCGACGACCGTCAGACCGGCCTTCTGGTACTGCTCCAGGCAGCGGGTCAGGTTGGTGGCGCGGGCGACCGGGGTACGGGCGGCGGTGCCGGCCGAGGTCTTCCACGCACCGGCCGTCATGCCGGCGGCACGGCGCTCGGGGACGACCACGCCGTGGCCGCCGAAGGCGGCGACGGAGCGGACGACGGCGCCGAGGTTGCGCGGGTCGGTGATGCCGTCGAGGGCGACGATCAGCGGGTCCTCGTGGGCGTCGTAGGCGGCCGCGGCGAGGTCCTCGGGGTGCGCGTACTCGTACGGCGGGACCTGGAGGACGAGACCCTGGTGGTTCAGGTTGTTCGTCATGCGGTCGAGCTCGGGGCGCGGCGCCTCCATGATGTGGATGTTGCCGCGGCCGGTGGCGAGGTTCAGGGCCTCGCGCACGCGCTCGTCGTTGTCGATGAACTGCTGCACGTACAGGGTCGTGGCGGGCACGCCGTCGCGCAGCGCCTCGAAGACCGGGTTGCGGCCGACGACCATCTCGGACGTCCCCTTGCCGCCGCGGCGGGCGACGGGCTTGCGCTTGGCCGCCTGCCGGGCCATCGCGTTGGAGACGCGGAACGCCTTGTGGCCCTTGCGGTCCTCGGCCTTGGGGGTCGGGCCCTTGCCTTCGAGGCCCTTGCGCCGCTGGCCACCGCTGCCGACCGTCGCACCCTTCTTGTTCGACGTGCGACGGTTCCTGCGCTGGCTGTTCCCGGCCATGACTACCTGTTTCCTCTGCTGACGTACAAAGTCTGTAACTGAAGTGTGCCGCTCGGAGCCCCGAGCGGCACGTCTTCTAACGGTTGCCCAGCGTCCAGCGGGGGCCGTCGGGGCTGTCCTCGATGGCGAGGCCGGAGTGGCTCAGCTGATCGCGGATCGCGTCCGCGGTCGCCCAGTCCTTCCGCTCGCGGGCCGACTCGCGCTGCTGGAGCACGAGCCGTACGAGGGTGTCGACGACGCCGTGGAGCTCCTCGCCGCCACCGGACTCGTCGGCCCACTGGGGGTCGAGCGGGTCCAGGCCGAGGACGCCGAGCATGGCGCGGACCTCGGCGAGGCGGGCGATGGCCTCGTCCTTGTCGTCCGCGGCGAGGGCGCTGTTGCCCTGGCGGACGGTGGTGTGGATGATCGCGAGCGCGTGCGGCACGCCCAGGTCGTCGTCCATGGCCTCGGCGAAGGCCGGCGGCACCTCGGCGGCGGGGGCGACGGTCGTCCCGGCCTTCTCGGTGGCGCGCTGGACGAAGCCCTCGATGCGGGCGAACGCCGACTCGGCCTCGCGCAGGGACTCCTCGCTGTACTCGATCATCGAGCGGTAGTGCGGGGTGCCCAGGTAGTAGCGGAGGACGATGGGGCGCCAGGCCTTCACCATCTCCGACACCAGCACGCTGTTGCCGAGCGACTTCGACATCTTCTCGCCGGCCATGGTGACCCAGGCGTTGTGCACCCAGTACTTCGCGAACTCGTCGCCGTAGGCCTTGGCCTGGGCGATCTCGTTCTCGTGGTGCGGGAAGATCAGGTCGAGGCCGCCGCCGTGGATGTCGAAGGCGGAGCCCAGGTACTTGTGGGCCATGGCCGAGCACTCCAGGTGCCAGCCGGGGCGGCCGCGGCCCCACGGGGTCTCCCAGTCGGGCTCGCCCGGCTTGGTCGCCTTCCACATCGCGAAGTCGCGCGGGTCGCGCTTGCCGGTGATGCCGTCCTCGGTGGGCTGCCGCAGGTCGTCGATGTCCTGGTTGGACAGCTCCAGGTACCCGGGGAAGGAGCGCACGTCGAAGTAGACGCTGCCGTCGGCCTCGTACGCGTGACCGCGCTCGATGAGGCCGCGCATCATCTCGATCATCTCGGGCACGTGCCCGGTGGCGCGGGGCTCGTAGGTGGGCGGCAGGCAACCGAGGGCGTCGTAGCCCGAGTTGAACGCGCGCTCGTTCTCGTAGCCGATGGACCACCAGGGGCGGCCCTGGTCCGCGCCCTTGGCGATGATCTTGTCGTCGATGTCGGTGACGTTCCGGATGAACGTGACGTCGTAGCCGCGGTAGGCGAACCAGCGGCGCATGATGTCGAAGTTCAGCCCCGACCGGATGTGGCCGATGTGCGGGGCGGCCTGCACGGTGGCACCACAGAGGTAGATCGAGACGCAGCCCGGTGTGAGCGGGGTGAAGTCACGGATCTGCCGGGCGCTGGTGTCGTACAGGCGAATAGTCACCACTCCAGGGTAGTGGGCGTGTGGTAGTGCCCCGCGACCTGTCGACGATTCGCGGGGCACGTTTTTCGCACGTTCCGGGGCTACGGAGCCGTTACGGGGTAGACGAGGGCGGTCGCGAGGGCGGCCAGGCCCTCGGCCCGGCCGGTCAGACCGAGGCCGTCGGTGGTCGTGCCGGAGACGGAGACGGGCGCGCCGGCCGCCTCGCTCAGCGCCTTCTGCGCCTCGTCGCGGCGCTTGCCGACCTTGGGGCGGACGCCGACGACCTGGACGGCGATGTTGCCGATCTCGTACCCCTCGGCGCGGACGATCCGGGCGGCCTCGGCGAGGAGGGTGACGCCGGAGGCGCCGGACCACTCGGGGCGCGAGGTGCCGAAGTGGGCGCCGAGGTCGCCGATTCCGGCGGCGGAGAAGAGGGCGTCACAGGCGGCGTGGGCGGCGACGTCTCCGTCGGAGTGCCCGGCGAGTCCGTACTCCTCGCCCTCCCAGAGCAGGCCCGCGCACCAGAGTTCGCGGCCCTTCTCGAAGGCGTGGACGTCGGTCCCGATGCCGGTACGGGGGATGAGGGGGAGGTCAGAAGCCATCGTTGGCCCTCCTGCGGGCGAGTACGGCCTCGGCGAGGACGAGGTCGAGGGGGCGGGTCACCTTGAAGGCCTCTTCGTGGCCGGGCACGACGACGACGGGCGCGCCGAGCCGCTCGACCATGCCGGCGTCGTCGGTGGCGCCCTCGCCGGTGAGGGCGATGGTGGCGTGGGCGTTGACCAGCGTGTCGTGGTCGAAGCCCTGCGGGGTCTGGACGGCGCGGAGGCGGGCGCGGACCGGTGTGGCGACGACCTGCTCGGGGTCGCCGGGCCGCTCGGCCGGCTCGACCTCCTTGACGGTGTCGGCGACGGGCAGCGCGGGGACGACGGCGACGGCCCCGTCGCGTACGGCCTCGATGACGGCGTCCACGGTGTCGACGGGGACCAGGGGGCGGGCCGCGTCGTGGACGAGGACGGTGGTGACGCCCTCGGGCAGCGCCTGGAGTCCGAGGTGGACGGATTCCTGGCGGGTGTCGCCGCCGGGGACGACGAGGTAGTCGGTCCGCTCGGGGAGGGCGTGGTCGTCGAGGAGGCGCTTGACCTCGGCGGCGCCGTCGGACGGTGCGACCACGACGACGAGCGAGACCGCGCGGGAGGCGGCCATCGCGCGGACGGCGTGGATGAGCATGGGGGTGCCGTTCAGCGCGCGGAGCGCCTTGGGGGCGCCCGGGCCGAGGCGTACGCCCCGTCCGGCCGCCGGGATCACCACGGCGGTACGAGGAGGACGCGCTTCGTCTGACATCGGTTGCACTCCGGCAGGTTTGTTTCCGCGGCCGACATGGGTATGGCCTCACCGTGCCGGACGCTCCGCCTTGACCGGGCCCTTTCCGTGACGACGGTCGAGGCGTGAGCGCGTGAGCACAGGGGTTCGGACGTAACAGGGGGTGCGGGTTCTCTTCAGCGGTACGCACGGGACGGCGGCTCTTCAGGAAGCCGGCCGGCCGGGTGCGTACGGTCGTGCGTACGCTCCGCATTCGTACGCGAACATGCCGCAGCGCCCGGCGACAGCGCTGTGTGGTTCACAGCGCGCCAGCGGGCACCGCGGCATCGCTTCACTTGGAAGCACGCTCGGAGCGAATCGCCCGGAAAGATCCGGCCGCCCGGAGGAATCCGGGTGCCCGGGGGAGACCGGAGCGATTCAGAGCGCGCTCACTCAGGACGCGAGGACCTCGTCGAGGAGAGCCTCGGCCTTGTCCTCGTTCGTGTTCTCCGCGAGAGCCAGCTCGCTGACCAGGATCTGCCGAGCCTTGGCGAGCATCCGCTTCTCACCGGCGGACAGCCCGCGCTCGCGCTCCCGGCGCCACAGGTCGCGCACCACTTCGGCGACCTTGATGACATCGCCGGAGGCGAGCTTCTCGAGATTTGCCTTGTAGCGACGGGACCAGTTCGTCGGCTCTTCGGCGTACGGCGCGCGCAGCACCTCGAAGACCCGGTCCAGCCCGTCCTGACCGACCACGTCGCGAACTCCGACGAACTCCGCATTGTCCGCCGGTACACGAACCGTCAGGTCGCCCTGCGCGACCTTGAGCACCAAGTAGGTCTTGTCCACGCCTTTGATCTGGCGAGTTTCGATGGCCTCGATCAGCGCGGCCCCGTGATGGGGATAGACCACGGTGTCGCCAACCTTGAACGTCATGTGACAGGTACCCCTTCCGTGGCTATCCAGGGTAACACGGAAACTGGTTGTTCTGAATGGCGTTTTCGCAGGTCAGAGCATATCTCGGGGCTTGACAACAGCATCACGAACGTGCTGCGGAGGGCTTCCGGAAGGCGGTATTCGCAGGTCGGAGCGGCTGTACGGACGGAGAGAAACGCGCACGTTACACCTACCTGGAGCCCCTCCAGGGAGGGGCGATGTCCCGGTTTGTCGGGTTCGGAGCGCCCTTCTTCACGTACTCCGTTCGAGGATCGTCCACCCGTACGGATGCATGCCGGGGTGATTCCGGAATTGATCAGGTCGACGACGGTCCGTGATTTTCCGGAGCGGGCCGCGAAGAATGCGGGGCAGCCGTCGAATTGATCAAGGCAGTTATGTGAACAACAGGTCAATGGGTCGCGATCCGGCCACGGAGGGTGGCCCTCGGCGGCGGGCGGAACCCCCGCGACACCCCGCTCGGCACGCGCTCGGCACCGCGCTCGACAGCCTGCCCGACAGCCCGCCCTGCAGCCCGCCCGACAGCCCCCTCCGGGCGGCCCCGGTGACGTCGCCGCGAGTGCGGCGGAGCGGTTAGGGGCGGGTCGGGTGCGGGACGGAGAGTGCGGCTCGGTAACCTAAGCGCGCTGACACACCTTTAGCTGTTCCTTAGTCCCCAGACCTGTCCGTTCGTCCTAGGAGATGCCGCCGCCGTGAGCCGCAGCCTTCGACGCGGCGCCCTCGCCGCCACCGCCATCGTGTTCTCGATCGCCGCGCTGTCCGCCTGTGGTGCGGGCAACGACGCGCAGACGCTCCAGGTCAAGCCCGACAACGCGGCCGTCACCGTGGACGACGTCAAGATCCAGAACGCGCTGGTCATCACGCAGCCCCACCAGGGCGTGAAGGGCCCGGCCGTCGTCTCGGCGACCGTCTTCAACAACGGCCGCACGCCGCAGACCATCGACGCGATCACCCTGCCGGGTACGACCGCGACGGTGAAGCTGACGGCCGCCGCGGGCGCCGCCGGCCCGATCACCGTCCCGGCGCAGGGCTCGGTCGTGATCGGCGGCGAGGGCAACCCCACCGCCACCATCGAGAACGGCACCGAGGCGGCCCGGAAGGGCGACGCGCAGAAGGTCGTCTTCAAGCTGAGCAAGACCGGCGAGGTCGGCCTGGACGCCTTCGTCGTCCCGGCGTCGAGCTACTTCAAGGAGTACGGCCCGTCGATCGTCCCGGCTCCCCCGGGCTCCGAGACGACGGCCCCGGCCCCCGCCGAGGGCGACCACGGCGCCGCCGAAGGCGGGCACGGCACCGAGCCCTCGGGCGAGGCCACGACCGCCGGTCACTGACCGCGCGGCAGGACATGCGTGAAGGGCGCCCCCCGGCCGGGGGGCGCCCTTCACGCGTACAGCGGACCAGCGGTTCTGCTACGGCTCGAACTTGTAGCCCAGGCCGCGGACCGTCACCAGGTAGCGCGGGGCGCCCGGGTCCGGCTCGATCTTGGCGCGGAGGCGCTTCACGTGGACGTCGAGGGTCTTCGTGTCCCCGACGTAGTCCGCGCCCCACACCCGGTCGATGAGCTGCATACGGGTCAGCACGCGGCCCGCGTTGCGCAGCAGCATCTCCAGGAGGTCGAACTCCTTCAGCGGCAGGTCGACCTTGCCGCCCGAGACCGTCACCACGTGGCGGTCGACGTCCATGCGGACCGGGCCGGCCTCCAGGGCCGCCGGGGTGACCTCCTCCGGCTCGCCGCGGCGGCGGAGCACCGCGCGGATGCGGGCGACCAGCTCCCGCGAGGAGAAGGGCTTCGTCACGTAGTCGTCGGCTCCTATCTCCAGGCCGACGACCTTGTCGATCTCGCTGTCCTTGGCGGTCACCATGATCACCGGGACGTTCGAGCGGCCGCGCAGCTGGCGGCACACCTCGGTACCGGGCAGCCCCGGAAGCATCAGGTCGAGGAGGACGAGGTCGGCTCCGTTGCGCTCGAACTCGTCGAGGCCGTCGGGCCCGGTCGCCGCCACGGCGACCTCGAAGCCCTCCTTGCGGAGCATGTACGACAGGGCGTCGCTGAAGGATTCCTCATCCTCGACGACGAGCACTCGGGTCACGGAAGGACCTCCGGGGAGGGAAGCGGTTCGGTCATGAGATCAGGGGTGGTGGGGGAGGAGACGGGCCTGCGGTCCCGTGAGGAGCCCGCCTCGGGAAGCCGCAGGGTGAAGGTGGAACCCTGCCCCTCGGTGCTCCACACGGTGACCTCCCCGCCGTGCGAGGCGGCCACGTGCTTGACGATGGCGAGGCCGAGCCCCGTACCGCCCGTGGCACGGGAGCGGGCCGGGTCGACGCGGTAGAAGCGCTCGAAGACGCGCTCCTTGTCCTTGTCGGGGATACCGATGCCCTGGTCGGTGACGGCTATCTCGATGAGGTCGCCGCCGGGCGCGGCGATCTTGCGTGCCGCGATGCCGACACGGGTGTGGGCCGGTGAGTAGTTGACCGCGTTCTCGACGAGGTTGCCGAGGGCGGCGGCGAGCTGGCCGCGGCTCCCCCAGACGCGCAGGTCGGCGGCGCCGCCGGAGATCATGCTGATCTGCTTGGTGGAGGCGGTGTGCCGGGAGCGGTCGATCGCCTCGGCGACGAGCTCGTCCACGGACACCGGCTCGGAGTCCTCCAGCGGGTCGTCGTTCTGCACGCGGGAGAGGTCGATGAGCTCCTGTACGAGGTTGGTGAGACGGGTCGCCTCGATCTGCATGCGGCCGGCGAAGCGGGTGACCGCCTCGGGGTCGTCCGAGGCGTCCATGACCGCCTCGGAGAGCAGGGAGAGGGCGCCCGTGGGCGTCTTGAGCTCATGGCTCACGTTGGCGACGAAGTCCCGCCGTACGGCTTCGATGCGGCGGGCCTCGGTGAGGTCCTCGACCAGGAGCAGGACCAGCCGCGAGCCCAGCGGGGCGACGCGGGCGGAGACGGCGAGGGCCTCGCCGCGTCCGGTGCCGCGCCGGGCCAGGTCCAGCTCGACCTGCCGTATCTCCCCGTCGCGGCGGGTGTCGCGGGCCATGTTGAGCATGGGCTCCACGGCCAGCTTGCCGCCCCGGACCAGGCCGAGGGCGTACGCCGCCGAGCTGGCCTTCACCACGGAGTCGCTGTCGTCGAGGACGACCGCGGACGAGCGCAGTACGGACAGCACGGTGTCGACGCCGGGCGGGAGCACCGCGTCGGTGTGCAGGGAGGTCCGGGTGGGTCGCGCCTGGTCGCGCTCGCTCCAGCGGAACGCCAGCATGGCGATCACGCCGGTGCACACGCCGGCGATCGCTGCCAATGCGGCGACCGCCGCGTTCACGTCCATGCCCTCAAGGTTATGCGGGTCGACGGACACTCTCCCAGCCGTCCGAGTGGCTGCTCGAACAGTCGTCGCCCAGAGTTCACCGAGGAGACGGGGGTGGTTCATTTGCCACGACGGCCCCGGTGGCGTGTGTCGCCCAGAGTTCACCTGGAGGAAAGTGACGATTCACATGAGGGGGTGGAACCGGACGCGTAGGGAGCCGAACGTGGGAGCGTGGGGGTCCGAAGCCCCACCCGGACCCCGGAGCTTTGCGTAGAGAGGGACACCATGCGGGACGCGTACCACGAGGAACTGGACTCGATCGGCGAGAGCCTGGTCGAGATGGCCCGACTCGTCGGATCGGCGATCGGGCGTGCCACCACGGCGATGCTCGACGCGGACCTGAAGCTCGCGGAGAGCGTGATCGCGGCGGACCAGAAGGTCGACGACCTCCAGCACGACCTGGAGGCCCGGGCGATAGCGCTGCTCGCCCGGCAGCAGCCGGTGGCGACGGACCTGCGGATCGTGGTGACCTCGCTGCGGATGAGCGCGGACCTGGAGCGCTCGGGCGACCTGGCGCAGCACGTGGCGAAGCTGGCGCGGCTGCGGTTCCCCGACACGGCGGTGCCGCGGGACCTGCACGCGACCATCCTGGAGATGGGCCAGCTGGCGCAGCGTCTGATGGCGAAGGCGGCGGAGGTCATCATCACGAAGGACGTCGACCTGGCGCTCCAGCTGGAGCAGGACGACGACGAGATGGACCTGCTGCACAGGACGCTGTTCCAGCACCTGATGGACGACCGCTGGCGGCACGGCATCGAGACGGCCGTGGACGTGACGCTGCTCGGCCGGTACTACGAGCGGTTCGCGGACCACGCGGTGTCGGTGGCGAAGCGCGTCGTGTACCTGGTGACGGGTGAGCACGCGGACGAGCTCCAGGCGGCGGACGCGCCGGTGGAGGGCGCGTAGTCGCGTCCGGGGGCGCGGGCGCCTGTGCGCCGTTGATGCGCCGGTCCGAGTGGGCATGCAATGGGGGGAGGCGACGCGCGCCTCGAAAGGGAGGGACCCCCATGGCCGAATCCCCCATGACGACCGACCCCCGGCAGGAGGCCCCGCGCGGGACGGAGTTCCTGCCCGTCCTCGGGGCCTGCGGCTGCGGCTCGGGCTGCGGCTGCGGGTGCCAGTCGGGCTCGCCGTGCCAGTGCGGAGGCTGCTCGGGCTGACCGGCGGGGAGGGGCGGGGCCGCGACCCCGCCCCTCCCCGTGTGTCCGTACGCCGTTTCCGCGTCCCGCCTGTCCCCGCTCGGGGCTCAGATGTCGAGGACGCCGACGGTCTGGCCTCCGCTGAGCTCGCCGGTCGTACGGAAGCCGAGCCGGCGGTAGAACTCGCCGGGCCCGTCCTCGCCGGGCTCCCAGGTCACGTACAGCTGTGTCGCGCCGCGCCGCCGGAGCTCTTCGCGCACCGCCTCGACGGCGAAGCGCCCGTACCCCTTGCCCTGTCCGGTGGCGGTGATGTTGAGCCGCCAGAGGCCGCTGCGGCGGTCGGCGGGGTCCTTCTTCTCGTTCCACGGGACGTCGAGGAAGGCCATGAGGAAGCCGACCAGCTCGTCCCCGTCGAAGATGAGCCGGGGCCAGGCTGTCTCCCCGAAGGCGTACGCCTCGGCGAGGGAGCGCACGACGGGGGCGACGTTGCGCTCCTGGTGGGGGTGGACGCGCAGCTCCAGGGCGGCGTCCACGTTCTCGGGGGTGACCCGCTCCAGGCGGAGTGTCGTACTGGTCTGTGACGTGTTCATGGCCCGGAACGCTAGCGAGTCGGCGGGCCCGGAGCGAGAAAACACCCCCGACCCGCGCCGTGTGCGCAGGTCAGGGGCATGATCACTTTTCTTACTTCTTCTTGCCCTGGTTCTTCACGGCCTCGATCGCCGCTGCAGCCGCGTCCGGGTCGAGGTACGTGCCGCCCGGGTTGAGGGGCTTGAAGTTCTCGTCGAGCTCGTACGACAGGGGGATGCCCGTCGGGATGTTCAGGCCCGCGATGTCCGCGTCCGAGATGCCGTCCAGGTGCTTGACCAGGGCGCGGAGGCTGTTGCCGTGGGCCGCGACCAGGACCGTGCGACCGGCCAGGAGGTCCGGGACGATGTTGTCGTACCAGTACGGGAGCATCCGCTCGACGACGTCCTTGAGGCACTCGGTCTGCGGGCGCAGCTCCGGCGGGATCGTCGCGTAGCGGGCGTCGTGGGCCTGCGAGTACTCGTTGTCGTCGGCGAGCGCCGGCGGCGGGGTGTCGTAGGAGCGGCGCCACAGCATGAACTGCTCCTCGCCGAACTCGGCGAGCGTCTGGGCCTTGTCCTTGCCCTGGAGCGCGCCGTAGTGGCGCTCGTTGAGGCGCCACGAGCGGTTGACCGGGATCCAGTGGCGGTCTGCCGACTCGAGGGCGAGCTGCGCGGTGCGGATGGCGCGCTTCTGGAGGGAGGTGTGCAGCACGTCGGGCAGCAGGCCGGCGTCCTTGAGCAGCTCGCCGCCGCGCGTCGCCTCCTTCTCGCCCTTCGCGGTGAGGTTCACGTCCACCCAACCGGTGAACAGATTCTTCTCGTTCCATTCGCTCTCGCCGTGGCGGAGGAGGATCAGCTTGTACGGTGCGTCGGCCATGCGTAGGAGCCTAATCGACCGCCGACGATTGACGCGCGTCGTCAATTCGCTGGCGTCCGACCCCTGAGATACGTAAGTTACGGAAGCCGAGGTAGGGGCTTACAACAGCAAGGGGCCGGCCACACATGTCCATCGACTCGCTCAGACGATCAGCTCGTGCGACCGTTTCCGGCTTCCCCCCGGGATTCTGGTGGCTCTGGCTCTCGACCCTGGTCAACCGCACCGGTGCCTTCGTCCTGACCTTCCTCCCCCTCTACCTGACGCTGGAGCTCGGCCACTCCGCCTGGTTCTCCGGGCTCGTCGTCGCCCTCCACGGCCTCGGCGGCGTCGCCGGCTCGCCGCTCGGCGGCGCGCTCACCGACCGCTGGGGCCGCCGCCCCACCATGGTCACGATGCACCTGGCCGCCGCCGCCTGCGCCGCCGCCCTCGCCGTCGTCACCGCCCCGTGGGCCATCGCCACCGTCGTCCTCCTCATGGGCGTGGCCATGCAGGCCGTCCGGCCGTCGATCAACGCCACGATCGCGGACATGGTCCCCGCCCACGACGTGCGCCGGGCGTACGCCCTCAACTACTGGGCCCTCAACCTCGGCTTCGCCATCGCCTCCATCGGCGGCGGCGCCGCCGCCTTCCTCGGCTACCGCACCCTCTTCGTCGTCGACGCCGTCGCGACCGTCCTGTGCGCCGTCATCGTCTTCCTCCGGCTCCCCGAGACCCGCCCCGAGACCCCCGTCGACAAGCGCGGCGAGCCCGTCGCCGAGGCGAAGGTCAGCATGCTGACCGTGCTCCGCGACGCCCCCTTCCGCACGCTCGTCCTCCTCAACCTGCTCGTCTGCGTCGTCTTCACCGCGCCCTGGATCGGCCTCCCGCTGACCATGGCGGGCCAGGGTCTGCCCGCGTCCTCCTTCGGCATGGTCATCGCCGTCAACGGCATCGTGATCGTCGGCTTCCAGCTGCTCGTCAACAAGCTGACCGACAAGCGCTCCCCCGTCCTCCTCCTGTCCCTCTCCTCCCTCCTCTTCGCCTTCGGCACCGGCGCCACCGCGCTCGCCGGCTCCTCCGTCGCCTTCGCCATGACGGTGATCGTGTGGACGGTCGGCGAGATGATCCACGTCCCGACGAACGCCGCCGCCACCGCCCGGCTCGCCCCCGAGCACGCCCGCGGCCGCTACCAGGGCGTCATGGGCATGTCCTGGGCCGTCGCCGGGTTCGTCGCCCCCATCGCGGCCGGCGCGATCGTCGGCGGGCCCGGCCCCGACGTCCTCTGGGCGGCGACCGCCGCCATCGGCGTCCTCGCCGCCGTCGGCTACTACACCCGGCTCCGGAAGGCCCTCGGGGACGAGGACGGTCCCTCGCGGGAGACCTTCACGAAGGAGCGCGGCGCGGAGGACGGTGTCGCGAGGGACGGCGTCGCGAGGGACGGTGTCGCGAGGGACGGTGTCGCGAGGGACGGTGTCGCCGAGAGCGGTGTCACCGAGGACGGCGTCCCGGAGGACACCTCCCGGAACGCCGGTGCCGCCGGCCAGGCCTCCGTCAGCGCCTGACCCCGTACTCCGCCCACCGCACCAGGCCGAACCCCTCCCCCTCCCTGCGCACTTCGACGGCTCCGGACCCGCCGAAGTGCGCAGGGACGACCAGCTCCCGCTCGTCCGCCGCCCGTTCGAGGATCCGGCGACGGCTCGCCGCCCCCCGGACCGGGTCGAGGCAGAAGCAGCTGCCGCAGGACGGTTCGAGGAGCTGTACGGGGCTGTGCACCAGGTCGCCGACGAAGACCGCCCTGTCTCCCCCCGACGTCAGCCGCAGCACCGCCGAGCCCGGCGTGTGGCCGGGCGCCGACTCCAGGGTCAGGTTCTCGTCGACACGGTGCTCCCCGTCCCACAGCGTGACCTGCCCGGCCCGGTGGACGGGCGCGACGCTGTCCTCGTAGACGAGCCGGTCCTCCTCCTGGAGGCCGCCGCCGTAGCCGTTCGCCGGGCCGTAGTGGAAGTCGTCGGCGGCCGGTACGAGGTACTCGGCGTTCGGGAAGGTCGGCACCCACTCCCCTTCCTCCTCGGCGGCGCGGGTGTTCCAGCCGACGTGGTCGGCGTGCACATGGGTGTTGACGACGACGTCGACGTCCTCGGGCCGGATGCCGGCCCGCTCCAGCCGGCCCAGGAACCCGTCCCGCCGCCGGTGGAACTGCGGCGAGTGCGGCCGCTCACGCCCGTCGCCCACCCCCGTGTCGACCAGGATCGTCCGCCCGCCGCTGCGCAGCACCCAGCTCTGCAGCGCCATGACCGCGCTGTCGCTCTCCGGCGCCCAGTGGTCCGGCGCCAGCCACTCCTCGTTGTCCTTCCACACCTCGGCCCCGATCTCCGGGACGATGCGGCGGGCCGGACCGAACGGGCCCTGCCACTCGACGACCCGGATGACCTCGACGTCTCCCAGGACGAGACTCCGCGCGTGCTCTCTCGTGTTCATGTCGTCGAGCGTAGGAAGCCGCCGTGAGGCTCTCAATGCTCCTGCCGCTCCTCTGGATACGCGTACGTCTCACCGGACTTGGGGAGCACGGCCGTACGCTGACGGCATGGACGTGGTGAGCGACGCGATCTCGGCCGTACGCGTCGGGCGGCCCTCCTCCGACCGCGTGCGGGTCGGCGGCGACTGGTGCGCCCGGCTGGACCCGTACGACGGTGCCGGGTTCCACGTCGTCCTGAAGGGCAGCTGCTGGCTGCTGCCCGACGGCGGCGAACCGGTCGCGCTCGGACCCGGCGACGCCGTGCTGCTCCCACACGGTACGGGGCACGTCATCGCCGACTCGCCCGCCGACGCGGCGACCGTGGCGCGCGCGGTGCCGTTCGCCCGGTGGGCCGACAGGACCCTGCCGAGGCCGCCCCGGCCGGCCGTCGACGCGCGCGTGCGCGAGGTCGAGATGCTCTGCGGCAAGTACCGGCTCGACCACAGCCACGCGCACCCGCTCCTCGCGGAGCTCCCCCCACTCGTCCACCTGCCGACCCGCACCGGCCACCACCCCGAACTCCGCGCCGCCGTCGACCTCCTGGGCGGCGAGGTGAGCGGCGGGCCGGGCGGCCGGCTGCCCGGTTCGGCCGTGGCGCTGCCCAGCCTGCTCGACCTGCTGCTCGTCTACATGATCCGTTCCTGGCTGGCGGCCGGGAGCGCGGGCGGCGCCTGGCCGGGCGCCCTCGGTGACCCGGTGACCGCCGCCGCCCTGCGGGCGATGCACGCCGACCCGGCCGCCCCCTGGACCAACGAGCTGCTCGCCGCCGAGGCCGGTGTCTCCCGGCCCACCCTGGCCCGCCGCTTCACCGCGCTGACCGGCCGGCCCCCGATGGCGTACCTGACCTGGTGGCGGCTGACGCGCGCCGCCGCGCTGCTCCGGGACACCCCGGATCCGCTGGCCTCGGTCGCCCGCCGGGTCGGCTACAGCTCGCCGTACGCCCTCTCGCACGCCTTCCGCCGGGAGTTCGGCACGACACCGGGCCGGTACCGGGCGGCACGGGAGGAGTCGTTGCCCGTCACCGGTGCCTGAGCACCCGCTGGGCCTCGTACAGGTTCCGCGGGCGCACCGACGCCGGGCTCCCGTACGCCTCCACGCGCGAGGTCAGGGAGCGGTTTTCTGGGTCAGGTTCTTGAACGCGTCGAGGTTGCGCGTCGACTCGCCGCGCGAGACCCGCCACTCGTACTCCCGCCGGATCGCCGACGCGAAGCCCAGCTCCAGGAGCGTGTTGAAGTCGCCGTCCGCCGCCTCCAGGACCGAGCCGAGCAGGCGGTCCAGCTCCTCGGGCGTGACGGCGGCGAGCGGGAGCTTGCCGGCGAGGTAGATGTCGCCGAGGCCGTCGACCGCGTAACTCACCCCGTACAGCTTGAGGTTGCGCTCCAGGAGCCAGCGGTGGACGCCCGGCTCGTTCTCGTCGGGGTGCCGGATGACGAAGGCGTTGAGGGAGAGGGAGTGGCGGCCCGCCCGGAGCGACAGGGTGGTGAACAGCTTGCGCGTGCCCGGGAGCTTCACGACGTACGCGCCGGGCTCCGGGGACTCCCAGTCCAGCTCCGCGTCGTTGAAGGTGTCCTCGATGATCCGCCGAACGTCCTCAGCCATGGTGCGAGCGTACGCGACGGCGGTTCTCCCGGACCCGGTGGTCGTGCATGGCGGCCGTGTACACGTCGGCCGTGCCCGAGGCCGCCGTGTCCCAGCCGAACGACCCCGCGTGCAGGGCCGCCGCCGCACCCATCCGGTCCGACAGGCCCGGGTCGGCGAGGAAGCGGCCGAGCGCGCGGGCGTAGTCCGCCGGGTCGTGCCCCTGGACGAGGAAGCCGGTCACGTCGTCCCGCACGGCGACGGGCAGACCGCCCACCGCCGCCGCGACGACCGGGGTGCCGGCCGCCTGCGCCTCGATGGCGACCAGGCCGAAGGACTCGCTGTACGAGGGCATGACGAGGACGCTGGCCGCGCGGAACCAGTCCGCGAGCCGGTCCTGCCCCACCGGCGGGTGGAAGCGCACGATGTCCGCGATCCCGAGCCGCGCGGCGAGCTTCTGGAGGCCCTCCGGCTTGGCCAGGCCGCTGCCGCTCGGGCCGCCGACGACGGGGACGAGCATGCGCGTGCGCAGCGAGGGGTCCTGCTCCAGGAGCCGGGCCGCGGCGTGCAGGAGGATGTCCGGGGCCTTGAGCGGCTGGATGCGGCCGGCGAAGACGGGGATGAAGGCGTCCGCGGGGAGCCCGAGGCGGGCGCGGGCGGCGGCGCGGCCGTCGGCGGGGCGGAAGTGGTCGAGGTTCACGCCCGGGTGGACGACCGCGATCTTGCCGGGGTCGGCCTCGTAGAAGCGGGCGAGCTCGTCGGCCTCCTCGGCCGTGTTGGCGATCAGCCGGTCGGCGGCGGAGACGATCTGGGTCTCGCCGATGACCCGGGCGGCGGGCTCGGGGGTGTCGCCCTCGGCCAGCGCCGCGTTCTTGACCTTCGCCATGGTGTGCATCGCGTGGACGAGCGGGACGCCCCAGCGCTCGGCGGCCAGCCAGCCGACGTGGCCGGAGAGCCAGTAGTGGGAGTGGACCAGGTCGTAGTGGCCCGGCCGGTGGCCCGCCCATGCCTGCATCACACCGTGGGTGAAGGCGCAGAGCTGCGCCGGCAGCTCCTCCTTGGCCAGACCCTCGTAGGGGCCCGCGTCGACGTGCCGGACGAGGACGCCGGGGGTGAGCTCGACGACCGGCGGGAGGCCGCCGGTGGTGGCCCGGGTGAAGATCTCCACCTCGATGTCGATGGCGGCCAGGCGCTTGGCCAGCTCGACGATGTAGACGTTCATGCCGCCCGCGTCGCCCGTGCCCGGCTGGTGCAGCGGGGAGGTGTGGACGCTGAGCATGGCCACCCGGCGCGGGGTGCGGTTCCGGCCGGGGAGCCGGAGCCGGGTCGGCGCATGGTGCCGGTGCCGGGTACCGGCGAGCCGGGACACGTACTGGCTCACGTCGGCGGTCCTTCCGCTCGGGGATCCCGAGGGCGGCCTCGGGGCTGAGCTGTGTCGGGCTGAGCTGAGTCGGGCGTGCGGTGCCGTACCCGGTCGTGGGGGCGGCCGGGCATGACTCTCGGAGGGCGCGTACGTCCTCCAGCCCCGACAACACCGGAATGGCCCCTTTCATTTCCTCCGGCGGGGGCGCTTTGCCAATTCGTTGCCCGGACGGGGCCCCCTCGGCCCCCGTTCCCCACCCCTTACGCTCGTGTCATGGCCCCGCGCACCACCCGCCCCGTCGGCACACCGACCCGCGGGACCACCAACCCGAACCGACTGCGCCGCATGGACCGCTGGATCGCCGCCGTCCACGGCCCCGCCCTGCGCCGCTCCCCCGAACCGCCGCTCGCCGTCGACCTCGGGTACGGGGCCGCCCCCTGGACCGCCGTCGAGCTCCTCGCCCGGCTCCGCACCGCCGAGCCCCGCACCCGGCTCTACGGCATCGAGATCGAGCCCGCCCGTGTCGAGGCCGCGCGGCCGTACGAGCACGAGGGCCTCTCCTTCCTGCACGGCGGCTTCGAGGTGCCGGTGCCCGGCGAGGTCGCGCTGATCCGGGCGGCGAACGTGCTGCGCCAGTACGACGAGGAGCAGGTCGAGGCCGTGTGGGCCCGGCTGTGCGGGCGGCTCGCGCCCGGGGGGCTGCTCGTCGAGGGCACCTGCGACGAGATCGGGCGGCGGCACGTGTGGGTGGCCCTGGACCGGAGCGGGCCGCGCACGGTGACCTTCGCGACCCGGCTCGGCTCGCTGGAGCGCCCCTCGGACCTCGCGGAGCGGCTCCCGAAGGCGCTCATCCACCGCAACGTCCCGGGCGAGCCGGTGCACGCCTTCCTGCGGGACTTCGACCGGGCGTGGGCGGCGGCCGCCCCGTACGCCTCGCTCGGCGCGCGCCAGCGCTGGATCCGCTCCGTACGCGAACTGGCGGCGGACTGGCCGCTGACGGACGGTCCGCGGCGGTGGCGGCAGGGCGAGGTGACGGTGCGCTGGGACGCCCTGGCCCCGCGCGCCTGACGGAGCCTCCGCCGCTCCTTCCTTCTCCGGCACCCCGACTCCGGCTGAATTTCCCGTGCGTCGGGAACGCCTCCCGCGCATCTCTCGTCCCTTGAGGAGAACCGGCCCGACAGGCCCTGGTTTCCCCTGTTGTTTTGCGGTCCCGCGTGGCACTATCGCCAAGGTCACCGCCAAGTTACTGACGGTAAATCAGAGAAGACGCGGGCCGCATACGAGGGGGAGCTTGTGAACCGACGTCGCCACACCACCGCCGCGATCACCGTGATCTGCGCCCTGGCGGTGCTGGCCTCACCGGCACTGACCCTCCAGGCCGCCGCCGCGCCGCTGCCCCCGCCCCCTCCGAAGAAGAGCCTGGAGGAGGTGCGCAAGGAGATAGACGGCCTGTACCGGCAGGCCGCCGTCGCCACCGACGCGTACAACCTCGCCGAGGAGAAGACCAAGGAGCAGTCCGCGGAGATCGTCCGGCTCGCCCGGATGATCGTCGAGGGCCGCGAGAAGGTCGAGGACCTCAAGGCCAAGGCGGGCGCCGCCGCCCGCGCCCAGTACCGCAACGGCGGGCTCCCGGACGGCGCGCAGCTCGTCCTCACCGACGACCCGCAGCTCTTCCTCGACACCGCGGGACGGCTCAAGGCCGGCGCGAAGGCCACCACGGACCTGCTCGGCGAGATGACCCGCACGCAGGCCGAGTTGGGCGTCTACGCCAAGGACGCCGGCGCCAACTGGACCAAGCTGGAGGCCCACCGGGTCAAGCAGGCCCAGGCGAAGAAGGAGATCAACGGCAAGATCGCCGCGGCCGAGAAGCTGGAGTCCGAGCTCGCCGCCGAGGAGCGCGAGCGACTGCGCCGGCTGGAGGAGCAGGCGCAGTACCGGGCCCAGACGAACTGGCTCGACACCGGCATCCTCGGCGACCTCAAGACGGGGGCGACCCCGTCGGGCAAGAAGGCGGTCGAGTTCGCGACGGCGCAGATCGGCAAGCCGTACGTGTGGGGGGCGGAGGGCCCGGACTCGTTCGACTGCTCCGGCCTCACCCAGCTCGCCTGGGCCAAGGCGGGCGCCCCGATCCCGCGCACCTCGCAGGAGCAGTGGCGGCTGCTGCCGCGCGTGGACGTCAAGGACATGCGCCCGGGCGACCTGATCGTCTACTTCAAGGACGCGAGCCACATCGGGATGTACATCGGCAACGGAGCGATGGTGCACGCACCGCGCCCGGGCCGGAACGTGACCATCGCGGGGGCGGGCTCGATGGAGATCCTGGGAGTGGTCCGGCCCGGATAGGGGCCTGCAGCGAGCCGGGCGGACCGGGCAGGGGCATGCAGCGAACCGGGCCGAACCCGGACGGACGGGCCAGGGGCCCCGGCAGGTCGCGCCGAACCCGGACGGACCGGGGCAGACCGCCACCCCGGCAGGACATGGCGGGATTTCGCGCCCCAGGCCTGGCCGGATCCCGTCCATCGACCTGACGGACGCCGGCCGCCCGGCGTGACCTTTCTCATTGCCGCCGGACCCCTTCCGCGGCCCTCCGCGGCACTTCCCGCGACAACTACCTCCCCATCCGCGGCATATGCCAAGCACGGGCAGGCCACTCCCCCGCTGATCACCATTCCGCTGCGCACCGACCTACCGCTAGGGTCCGGGACGGGCGGGGCGCCACCCGGCGCCCTGCGCACCCTCGGGGGGAGGGAAGGAAGCTCCGGACCGATGCCCGTATCCGTACCGCGCCAGAGAATCGTCTCTGCTGACGCGGGACCCGGCGACGCCACCGCTATGGACGCCACCGCTATGACTGGCACAGGCACAGGAACCGACCGCGATCGCACCGATCTCACCCTCCTGGTCGTCGAGGACGACCCGGCGGGTGCCCTCGCCGTGCCCGAGCTCCTGGACGCGGCAGACGCCGCCGGCACCCGCGTACGCATCCGTACCGCCCGCAACCTCACCGAGGCCGAGCGGCTCCTCACCGACGACGTCCACTGCGTCCTCGTCGACCTCTCGCTGCCCGGCCCCCGCGCCGCGGCCGGGGACGACCCGCTCGCCCCGCTGCGCCACATCCTGCGCCTCGCCCCCCGCCACGCCGTCCTCGCCCTCGCGACCTCCGCGGACGCGGAGCTGGCGGCCGAGGCGGTACGCGTCGGGGCCCAGGACCACCTCTTCCGCGAGGAGCTCGACGGGCGGCTGCTCAGCCGGGCCATCCGGTACGCGGTCGAGCGCAAGCGCGCCGACGCCGTCCAGGTGAAGCTGGCCGAGTCCCGGCTGCGGGCCCAGGAGAACGCCCGCCTGGAGCGCGGCCTGCTCCCCACCCCGCTCCTGGAGGGCTCCGACCTGCGGTTCGCGGCCCGCTACCGGCCCGGCCGCGAGCGCGCGCTGCTCGGCGGCGACTTCTACGACGTCGTCCGCACGCCCGACGGCACCGTCCACGCCATGATCGGCGACGTCTGCGGGCACGGCCCCGACGAGGCCGCGCTCGGCGTCGAGCTGCGGATCGCGTGGCGGGCCCTGACCTTCGCGGGGCTGTGCGGGGACGAACTGCTCTCGACGATGCAGCAGGTCCTGGAGCACGAGCGGGAGAGCGACGAGATCTTCGCGACCCTCTGCACGGTCGACATCGCGCCCGACGGCCGCCGGGCGGGCCTCTGCCTCGCCGGCCACCCGTCACCGCTGATCGCCCGGCAGGGACGGGCGGCCCGGCTGCTCCCGTACGAGGACGGCGGACCGGCCCTGGGGCTGCTGCCGCGCGCCCGCTGGCCGCGCCGCCAGGTGGAGCTGGGCGGGGCGTGGAGCCTGCTCATGTACACGGACGGGCTGATCGAGGGCCGCTCGGCCGGCCCCGGTTCGCCGCGGCTCGGTCAGGACGGGATGGTCCAGATGATCAACCGGCAGCTGTCCGAGGGCCTGCGGGGCGAGGAGCTCCTGGAGACGGCGGTGACGGAGGTCAGGGCGCTGAACGGCGGCGAGCTGACGGACGACGTCGCCGTCCTGGCCCTGGAAAGGGACAGGACCCGGGGCTGACCGCCCCAGGTCCCGTCACTCGTCGCTCTCGGTACCGCTGCCGGTCCGCTACCGGCCGCCGTTGTAGGGGCCGTACGGTCCGTCGCTGCTGGAGCCGCCGCCCCGGCGGCCGCGGCCGCCTCCGCCGGAGACCTGCGCGAGCGCGGGGCGCACGTCCACCATGAAGACGATGGCGGCGATCAGCCCGGCGATCTGCAGGAACAGCATGGGCAGCAGCAGGTTCAGGGCGAGGTTGATCGCCAGGAGGATCAGCCAGAACTTCTTCGTCTGCTTGTCGGCGGCGCGGTAGGCGTCCTCGCGCGCCATGGCGGCGAAGACGAGCGCTGCGACGGCGAAGCCGGTGAAGACCAGGAAGATCACCAGAGAGAGAAGAGAGTCGAATCCCGCGCGCAACATGCTGAGCACCGCCTAGTGGTGATGTGGAGAAAGCGCCTCGCGGTCAAGGTACCCGTTACAACGCATCGGGTACCCGTATTGGTGCCCGACCTGTTCGGCCCGCTCCCCTGCCCGGTTCCTGCTCGTCCTGCCCGGTTCCTGCTCGTCCTACTCGGCCTCGGCGGCGACGGACGCCTTCTTGGCGGGGGCCTTACGGGTGGTGGCCTTCTTCGCCGGCGCCTTCTCGGCCGCGACGACCGGGGTCTCCTCGGCCTCCGCCTCGGCCACCCGGGGCTCCGGGTCCGGCTCCACGACGACCGCGATCTCCGTGATCTCCTCGGCGGCCTCGCCCCGCCAGACCTTGACGGCCTCCTCGCCGCGGGCGGCGACCTCCTCGTACTTCTCGCGCGCCTTGACCGCGTACTCGGCGGCCACGCCGACACCGCGGAGGGCGAGGTCCTGCGCCGTCTCGCCGAGCTTCTTGAGGTCCGTGTCGAGACCGCCGACGACCTCGGCGAACTTCGACTGGACGGTGACCTGGGCCTCCTTGGCCTGGGCGGTCACCTTCTCCTGGACGGCCTTCGGGTCGGTCTTCCGCACGGCCTCGATGCGGGCGGGCGCCTCGGCGGCGAGCTGCTCGATCAGGCCGGGGACCTTCCTGGCCTGCCGCACGGCGAGGTCGGCGGTGCCGGCGGCGAAGTAGAGGGGGGTACGCAGTTCGTCGATGATGGCCATGCTGGTGGTCCTCCCGGGTGTGGCGTACGTACGTACTACGGCGAAGGCGAATCGGCATCGGGCGCGGGGCCGGCGGTACCGGTCTCGGCGGCTGCGGCGGCTGCGGCCTGGGCCGCGGCGACCGCGGCCTCGGCGGCGTTCTCCTTGCGGAAGGAGTCGTAGATCTGGAGCAGCACCTGCTTCTGCCGCTCGCTGATCGAGGGATCGGCCAGGATGACGGCGCGCGTCTCCAGCTCCTCCCGCTCCTTCTCGTCGAGGATCCCGGCCCGCACGTAGAGCGTCTCGGCGGAGATCCGCAGCGCCTTGGCGACCTGCTGCAGCACCTCCGCGCTGGGCTTCCGCAGCCCGCGCTCGATCTGGCTCAGGTACGGGTTCGACACGCCGGCGGCGTCGGCGAGCTGCCGCAGGGACAGCTGCGCGGTCCTCCGCTGCTCGCGGAGGTACTCACCGAGATTGCCGACGTTGAGCGATGCCATGCCCCGACCATGCCAGCCTCTGCTAACTATTGCAAGCAGGCGCTTGCAACTGTGTCGGCCTTCGCGCGGGGCCGTGCGATGCTGGGAGCGTGAGGCTGGAGGACTTGACGCGGCTGCGGCGGGCGCGGGACGTGATGGACCGGGACTACGCGCTGCCGCTCGACGTACCGGCGCTGGCCAGGGTCGCGCTGATGTCGGCGGGGCACTTCTCCCGCAGCTTCCGGGCCGCGTACGGCGAGACGCCGTACAGCTATCTGATGACCCGGCGCGTCGAACGGGCGAAGGCGCTGCTGCGGCGCGGGGACCTGAGCGTGACGGAGGTCTGCTTCGCGGTGGGCTGCACCTCGCTCGGCTCGTTCAGCTCGCGGTTCACGGAGCTGGTGGGCGAGCCCCCGAGCACGTACCGGGCGCGGTGCCACCAGGCGGGTGCGGTGATCCCGGCGTGCGTGGCGAAGGTCCTCACGCGCCCGACCAGGACCGACTGAGCGGGCGGCGCCGCAAGCGGTCACGATCGGAGAAGCGGATTCCGGGCCGCCGCCGTACCGTCGAAGCCATGAACGTCAAACTCTCGCAGTGCTTCATCGCCGTCGACGACCACGACAAGGCCCTCACCTTCTACCGCGACGCCCTGGGCCTTGAGGTCCGCAACGACGTCGGGTTCGAGGGGATGCGCTGGGTGACCGTCGGCTCGCCGACGCAGCCGGACGTCGAGATCGTCCTCGAACCGCCGCTCGCCGACCCGAACGCCTCCGCCGCCGACCGCCAGGCCATGGCGGAACTGCTCGCCAAGGGCATGCTGCGCGGCGTGATCTTCTCCACCGACGACGTCGACGCCACCTTCGAGCACGTCAGGGCGGCCGGCGGCGAGGTGCTGCAGGAGCCGGTCGACCAGCCGTACGGCGTCCGCGACTGCGCCTTCCGCGACCCGGCGGGCAACATGCTCCGCTTCTCCCAGCCCCGCAAGTCCTGACCTCACCCGTACATCCGCAGCGACCCGCACGGGACCCGGCCCGCGCATCCCACGCCCCAGCCCCCGCACCCGTCCCGCCCCGCGCTCAGCCCGCAGCCGCCGCCCAGGCGGCGAGCGCCGCGAAGTCGGCCTCGGCGAGCCCGCGCCGGGGGTCCACCCGGTGGAGGAGCGCCCGGCCGGGGTGCCGGGCGGCGACCCACTCCCGGTCGACGGCGCCGATCTCGTCGTCCACCCAGGCGAACGGCCGCCCCGCCGCCCACGCCACCAGCGCCGGCGCCTTCCAGTGGAGCCCCGGCACCCAGGCCTCCTCTCCGGGGCCGTCCGGCCAGGGGACGAGGGGCAGAGTGGGGAGCCCGAGACGCGGGGCGACCCAGGTGTTGGCGTCCTCCTCCCAGGTCGTCGCCCACACCAGCTCGCACGGGAGCGCCGCGAGCCGAGCCCCCTGCGCCGGGTCGAGCCGCGCGAGGAGCGGGCTCACGGACGGGGGCGGTGCGGGCGGATGGGCCGGGTATATCCCTCCCGGCGCGCCGAACGGGATCAGCGGCCCGTCCACGTCCAGGAAGAGCAGCGGTGCGGTCACGCCACCATCCTGACGCCCCCGGCAAAGAAGTCGTCCGCTTCCTGACGATCCGCCACAGATCTAGTTTCGTTACCCTGGCAGACATGACTGCCATGGCGCCCACCCGCACCGAGCCCGATCTCTCCTACCTCCTCGACCACACCAGTCACGTCCTGCGCACCCGCATGACCGCGGAGCTCGGCGAGATCGGGCTCACCCCCCGGATGCACTGCGTCCTCGTCCACGCCCTGGAGGAGGAGCGCACGCAGGCGCAGCTCGCGGAGATCGGGGACATGGACAAGACCACGATGGTCGTGACCGTCGACGCCCTGGAGAAGGCCGGGCTCGCCGAGCGGCAGCCGTCGAGCACCGACCGGCGGGCGCGCATCATCGCCGTCACCGCGGAGGGGGCGAAGGTCGCCCAGGAGAGCCAGAAGATCGTGGACGGGGTCCACGAGAAGGCCCTCGCCTCCCTCCCCGACGAGGAGCGCGAGGTGCTGCTGCGCGCGCTGAACCGCCTGGCCACCGGCCATCTGGAGACCCCCGTGGAGGGCCCGAGGACCGCCCGCCGGGCCCGGCAGCGCGGCTGAGCCGGACCGGGAAGCCCCGCCAGAGCCCACCAGGAACCTGCCCCACTCCCGAAACTCCTCCCGTAAAAAATAGTCTGCAACAAAACCATCTGTTAATGTCTCTCCTGTTGCCTCCATCGAACAGGAGAGAGAGCCATGTCCTCCCCGCGCCTCGCCCTCGGCGTCCTCGCCACGAGCATGCTGATGACCGTCCTCGACGGCAGCATCGTCACCGTCGCGATGCCCGCCATCCAGAGCGACCTCGGCTTCACCCCCGTCGGCCTCAGCTGGGTCGTCAACGCCTACCTCATCGCCTTCGGCTCGCTCCTCCTGCTCGCCGGCCGTCTCGGCGACCTCCTCGGCCGCAAGCGGATGTTCCTCCTCGGGACGGGCCTCTTCACCGCCTCCTCCCTCCTCGCCGGCGTCGCCGCCTCCCCCGAGGTCCTGATCGCCGCCCGCTTCCTCCAGGGCGTCGGCAGCGCGATGTCCGCGGCCGTCGGCCTCGGCATCCTCGTCACCCTCTTCGCGGAACCCCGCGAACGCGCCAAGGCCATCGCCGTGTTCAGCTTCACCGGAGCCGCCGGCGCCTCCCTCGGCCAGGTCCTCGGCGGAGTCCTCACCGACGCCCTCGCCTGGAACTGGATCTTCTTCATCAACCTCCCCATCGGCGTCGCCGCCCTCCTCCTCGCCCTCCCCGCCCTGCCCGCCGACCGCGGCCTCGGCCTGAAGGCCGGCGCGGACGTCCTCGGGGCGCTGCTCGTCACCTCCGGCCTGATGACCGGGATCTACGCCGTCGTCACCATCGAGGAGTACGGGGCCGGTTCGGCCCACACCCTCGGCTTCGGCGCCCTCGCCGTCGCCCTCCTGGCCGGCTTCCTCGTCCGCCAGACGAAGGCCGCCACCCCGCTCATGCCCCTGCGGATCCTCCGCTCGCGCAGCGTCTCCGGCGCCAACCTCGTCCAGATGCTGATGGTCGCCGCGCTCTTCTCCTTCCAGATCCTCGTCGCCCTCTACCTGCAGAAGGTCCGCGGCTACGGCGCCGCCGAGACCGGCCTCGCGATGCTGCCCGCCGCCGCCGTCATCGGCGCCGTCTCCCTCGGCGTCTCGGCCCGCCTCATCGCCCGCTTCGGCGAGCGGAACATCCTCCTCACCGGCCTCCTCCTGCTCGTCGGCGTCCTCGGCCTGCTGACCCGCCTCCCGGTCGACGCCGACTACGCCACCGACCTGCTCCCCGTCATGCTGCTCGCCGCCGGCTTCGGCCTCGCGCTCCCCGCCCTCACCTCGCTCGCCATGTCCGGCGCCGAGGAGCAGGACGCGGGCCTCGCCTCCGGCCTCTTCAACACCACCCAGCAGATCGGCATGGCCCTCGGCGTCGCGGTCCTCTCCACCCTCGCCGCCTCCCGCACCGAGTCCCTCACGGCGGCCGGCCGGCCCACCGCCGAGGCCCTGACCGGCGGATACCACCTCGCCTTCGCCGTCGGCACCGCGCTCGTCCTCGCCGCCCTGGCGGTCGCCTTCACGGTCCTGCGCCCGTCGAAGAACGCCCCCACCGGCACCGCCACCGACACGACCACCTCCGGCACCGGCACCGGCACCGACACCTCCGACTCCGACTCCGACTCCGACTCCGACTCCGAGAAGACTCCCGGGGTGGCCGTGGCCGCATGAGAGCCGACCCGCTCGCCGCCGAACCGGCGTGTCCGAACGGACCGCCCCCCGGGACCTCGAAGCGCTCGCGAGCGCTTCGAGGTCCCGGTCCGTTCACAGGCCGGCCAGGGCGGCGACCGGACCTCCCGGCTCCGCCACCAGGCACTCCGGCAGTTCCTCCGCGTGCACCAGCGCCAGACGCGACACGGCGCGGGTGAGCACCACGTACAGCCGGTTCACCCCGCGCGCCTCGGCCGCCACGATCGCGGCGGGTTCGACCACGACGACATGGTCGAACTCCAGGCCCTTGACCGCCGTCGCGGGCAGCACGGTCACCCGCTCGTCCGCCCGCGCGCCGCACCCGCGCACCGCCTCCTCCACCCGCCCGACCAGGCCGTCGGCCGTGATCACCCCCACCGAGCCCTCCGCCGCGAGCGCGGCACGGACGGCGGTGGCGATCGCGGCCGAGAGGTCCGAGGCCCGGTGGACCGTCAGCTCCCCGTCCGTACGGACCGACCGGCCCGCCGGCACGTCAGCGCCCAGGTGCGGCAGGAGCCGGTTGGCGAGGTCCACGATCGCCGCCGGAACGCGGTACCCGAGGGTCAGCGGCACCACCGGCGCCTCGGGCCTGCCCAGGTGGACCAGTTGCTCGCGCCAGTCGCGGGCCGCCCACGGGGTCGTGCCCTGGGCGAGGTCCCCGAGGACGGTGAGCGAGCCGAAGGCCGTACGGCGGGCGATCGCCCGGCACTGCATCGGCGAGAGGTCCTGGGCCTCGTCGACGACGACGTGGCCGTAGCTCTCGGGGCGTTCGATCAGTCCCGCCAGCTCGTCGAGGAGGACGAGATCGGCGGCGGTCCACCGCGCCGAGCGGTACGACCGGGGCGGCCGCTCCCAGCGGATCGCCGCGGCCTCTCCTTCCAGCAGACCGCCGCCCTCCACGCCCCCCGCCGACCCGTCCCCCACCAAGGACGCGCCCCGCACAGCCCCGTCCCCCACCACGGCCCCGGCCCCCACCGGGTCCGTCAGCAGCTCCGCGAGCACCTCCTCCGGTGTCGTCCGCGGCCAGCACGCGTCGAGGAACGCGGTCACCGCCCGGGCCCGCTCGACGCGCCGCACCCACGCCGCGCCCACGGCCCCCGCCCGGCGCTCGGCCCGGAGCTGGAGTGCCCGGACGACGCGGGCCCGGACCCGTTCGCGTCCCGTGGCGTAGGGCGGCGACTCCTCCCGTACCGCCTCGACGATCGCGGCGAGTTCGGCGGCCGGCAGCCGCCAGTGGTACGAGCCGTCGGGGACGGCCAGGTCGCCCGGCGGGACCGGGTCGACCCTGCCGTACAGCGCACGGTGCAGCACCCCCGCCATCCGGGCGTCGTGCTTGACCCGGGCCGCCGCCTCCCCGTCCTCGGCCCGCACGGGGTGGCGGGCGAGTTCCTCGTCGAGGGTCGCCTGCCGCACACCGGTCTCGCCGAGCGAGGGCAGCACCTCGGCGATGTACGACAGGAAGGCGCGGTGCGGACCGAGGACGAGGAGGCCGGAGCGGCTGATGCGCTGCGGGTGGCTGTAGAGGAGGTAGGCGGCCCGGTGCAGGCCGACGGCGGTCTTGCCGGTGCCGGGCGCGCCCTGCACGCAGAGCGAGGCGGCCGGGTCGGAGCGGACGAGGTCGTCCTGTTCGGGCTGGATGGTGGCGGCGATGTCCCGCATGGGGCCCACCCGGGGCCGCTCGATCTCCCCGGCGACGAGCGCGCTCACGGTCTCCGTCCCGCCGTTCGCGAGGCGTTCGTCCTCCAGGGCGGTGAGGTCCTCCGTGGCGCCCCGGCTGTTCGGGGCCCAGCCGAAGCGGCGGCGCCGGAGGACACCCTGCGGGTCATGCGCGCCGGCCTGGTAGTAGGCGCGGGAGACGGGGGCGCGCCAGTCGACGACGAGCGGCGGGGCGGCGGGGTCCTCGGAGATCCGGCGGCGGCCGATGTGGTGGGTCTGGCCGTCCTCGCGGTCGAGGCGCCCGAAGAACAGCGGGCCCGGCGGCTGTTCCCCCATCTCCTTGGCGCGACTGCGCAGATGGAAGCCGAGGGCCTCGGCGTCGGCGCCGGACGCGGCGACGTCCTCGCCGGTCACGACCTGTTCGGAGACGTCCTCGGCCATCCGGGTCAGGGCGGCGCGGCAGGCGTCGTGGTGGGCGCGTTCACGGGCGAGCTCAAGGTCCGGTGACGTCATTCCGCCAAGACTAACGGAAAACGTTACCGGGTTACGTTTTTTACTTCGCCATTACGCTCGCCCGGGCGGCAGGTCAGTACGGCAGCCCCTCCCGGAGCGCCCGGAACGCCCGCCCCGCCGCGGCCACCGCGTCCGCCGCCACCTCCCCGGCCGTCTCACCGCCCGCGATCCGGGCCGTGTTCTCCTCGGCGAGGACCCGCAGCACGGCCACGATCTGCCCGGCCGCGATCCGCGCGTCCAGCGGATCGCCGCCGAGCGCCTCCGCGAGGGCCGCCTCCGACCGCGCGCGGTACCCGTGGAGGCGGGCGACCAGGGCAGGCGTGCCGTACAGGAGCCGGTGGTACGCCAGCACGGCCGGGTGGTCGCAGAGACCGGTCACCGGGTCCTGCCTGCGGAGCCCGTCGAGCACGTGCGCGTACAGCGCGTCGAGCGGAGCCGTACCGGCGAGCCGCCCGGCGGCCACCACCCGGGCGGCCTCGTCCTCGTGGTCCGCGAACCGGTGGAGGACGAGGTCCTCCTTGGCCGGGAAGTACCGGAAGAGGGTCGGCTTCGACACCTCGGCGGCGGCGGCCACCTCCGCGACCGAGACCGCGTCGAAGCCCTTCTCCAGGAAGAGCGCGACGGCGGCCTCCGACAGGGCCTGCCGGGTGCGCTCCTTCTTCCGTTCGCGCAGCCCGGACGACTCCGGAGCGTCCGAGGTCATGAACTCCCTCTCCTTTCCCGGCCCGTAGGGCTCAGAAGACATCCGGCGAGAACGGCCGCAGCGACGTGCGGAACAGCAGGTCGGCGCGGGCCGCCGCACCGGGGGTGAGCTCCTCGACGCGGCCGAGGCGGGCGAGCCGTACCGCCGACTCGTCGCCGAAGGCCAGCGTCCCCAACTCCGCGATGTCGAAGGCGAGATCGGCGGAGTCGGTGGTACGGACACAGCTCGCGCCCGCCGGGGAGGCGTCGAGACGGTAGCGCCCGCCCGCCGGCCCGGTCCCGTCACGCAGGTCGAGGACGAGGCTCCCGTCCACCGGATACGTCCGGCCCTCCAGGACCTTGACGACGTCCAGGACCCGGACCCACATCATGTCCGCGTACGTCAGCATCTTCGCCGCGCGCGGGTCCGGCAGGAGCAGCGGCAGCAGATCGTCGGGCGCCCGGTAGCCGGAGCGGACCGTGGTGATCCAGTCGACCGAGCAGACGTACTGCCAGAGGGCCCGCTCGGCGGCCGGGGTGACGGCGATCAGGTCCCGCACGGACGCGGTGTTCAGCGGCTGCTTGGCGTCGTCCCACTTGTCGTCGGCGGTGTAGGCGACGTACCCCTCCACCTCGCCGGAGGCGGAACGGTAGACCGCGTAGAACGGCTCCTTCCACGGGTCGAGCTGGTACCCGAGACCGGTGCCCTGCTCCCAGAGGCGCGCGGTCCGGTCGGTGACCCCGGCGCGGACCCCGGCGAGCCGGCGGTGCACCTCGGGGCCGATCTTGCGGATCTCCTCGCCGTCGGCCAGGTCGATCCGGCCGCCGTCGTCCGGGCGCCCCGTGCGCCGCGGGTCGAGCCCGGCCCGCGGCACGTCCACGCTCCACTCGGTGGCCCAGCTCGCCGGCCCGAAGCCGTACCGGCCGTAGATGGGGTACTCGGCGGCGATCAGAGTGGCGATCGCGTCGCCCCGCTCCTTCGCCGCGGCGAGGTCGACGGCCATCATGCGGCTGAGCAGCCCCTGGCGCCGGTGCGTCGGGGAGACGGTGACCTGGGTGACGGCGTTGGCGGTGAGGCTGCCGCCGCCGACCGTGCTGACCTCCTGCCGGAACGACCGGAAGGTGGCGACGATCCGGTCGCGGTCGAAGACGCCCTGCGTCCGCGCGAGATCCGAGTTCGCGAGCCGGTCGGCGACCAGCTCGTCGGGGACGTGGGGCGGCCGGAGGAACCCCGTCTGCAGGGCGAGGAGCCAGCCGGGGAACTCGGATTCCGTCACCGCACGCACGTCGACACTCATCCTTCGACCCTACGCAGCGCCCCACCACGCCCGCACCCGGGTTTTCCCCGGCACGGCCCGGCGTCCCCGGCCCCTCGGACACTCGCCACGTCCACGACCAGGTCGGTCCCCGCCCCCTCAGGCCAGCAGGTCGTCGACCTGCGCCTCGCCCTCGCGGTAGCGGCGGGCGATCTCGCCGCTGCAGTCGTCGGCGGTCCGCTGGAGGTGCTGCCGGCGGCGCGAGATCTGCTGCTCGTACCCCGCGAGCCGCCCCATCGCCGTGTGCAGCTCCTCGTCCGTACGGGCCGTCAGGTCCGACAGCTCGACCTCCGACAGCATCTCGGCCGCCAGCCGCCGGTACTCGTCGCCGCGCGGCGTCGACATCGTCACGTGCCGGGCCGAGCTGCGGTGCCGCGAGGGGACGTCGGCGAGGATCTCGGAGAGCCGGTCGAGGACCGGGGCCTCCGGGTCGGTCCGCCGCGCCAGCTCGGCCCGCAGGATGTCGATCCGCCCCTGGAGCATCCGCCGTACGTAGCTCAGGTCGGCCTCGTCGCTCTGCGCCTCGCGCCGCAGCGCGCGCAGCTCGGGCAGCCGCAGCGCGCCGAGCTCCGGCCGCGCCGGGTCCGCGAGGGCCGGCTCCCCGGTCCGCTGCACGGGTGGACGCACGATCGGGCTTCCGCCGACGCCTACGGCGGGGCTTCGCCCCACCCCTGCGCTTCCGGCGCGGAACAGCGGTACGGGACCGGACGGCGTCGGCCCGGTGCCAGGTGCACTCATGAGAATCGTCCCCTCGACCGGTGCGGAGCCGCACCGCCTGACAGGCATCGTGCCACTCCCACCCGGGCCCGTGCAGGCGCTCTGCACCCGTTCGGCCCCTTACTGTTCCCGGCCGGTACGTTGGGACGCATGCGAGCTGTGGTGCAGAGAGTGGACGGCGCGAACGTCGTCGTCGCAGGGGAGACCGTCGGGGAGATCGTCGGCGAGGGGCTGTGCGTCCTGGTCGGGGTGACCCATGACGACACCCCGGAGAAGGCGGCCCAATTGGCCAGAAAGCTCTGGTCCGTCCGGGTGCTCGACGGCGAGAAGTCATGCTCCGACGTGAACGCTCCGCTGCTCGTCATCTCCCAGTTCACCCTCTACGGAGACGCCCGCAAGGGCCGCCGCCCCACCTGGAACGCCGCGGCCCCCGGCCCCGTCGCCGAGCCGCTCGTCGACGAGGTCGTCGCGCAGCTGCGGAACCTGGGGGCGCACGTGGAGACGGGCCGCTTCGGAGCGGACATGCGCGTCTCGCTCACGAACCACGGCCCGTTCACCGTACTGATCGACGTCTGAGCCCCCACGGCCCGACGGTCGTCGCCCCTACGGCTCGACGACCGTCTCCTGGGCGGCCGCCGTGTTCCCGGCGAGCAGCGGCGCGTCCACCGGGACGTTCCGCTTCACCAGGGCCAGGGCGATCGGGCCCAGCTCGTAGTGGCGGACGGCGCTCGTCACGAAGCCGAGCTGCCGGCCCTCCTCACCGTCGGCGGCCAGCCGGACCGGCGCGCCGTGGGAGGGCAGCAGCACCTCGCTGCCGTCCAGGTGCAGGAAGACCAGACGGCGCGGGGGCTTCCCCAGGTTCTGCACGCGGGCGACGGTCTCCTGGCCCCGGTAGCAGCCCTTCTGGAGGTGGACGGCGCTGCCGATGAGGCCGACCTCGTGCGGGATGGTCCGGTGGTCGGTCTCGAAGCCGAGCCTCGGCCGGTGGCCCTCGACGCGCAGTGCCTCGTACGCGAGGACACCCGCGGCCGGGCCGTGCGAGGCCGCGAAGGACTCCAGGTCGGCGCGGGGCAGGAACAGGTCGCGGCCGTGCGGGGTCTCCCGTACGACGGCGCCTTCGGGGACCTCGGCGATGGAGCCGGCCGGGAGGTGGACGACGGCGATGTCGTCCGTACGGTCGGCGACCTCCACCCGGTAGAAGAACTTCATCGACTCCAGGTACGCGAGGAGTTCGTCCCGCGTCCCCGGCTCGACGTGCGCCCACACGGTCTCGCCGTCGTCGACGAGGTACAGGGCGTGCTCGATGTGCCCGTTCGCGGAGAGGATGAGCGCCTCGGTCGCCCGCCCGGGCGCCAGGTCGGTCATGTGCTGGGTGACGAGCAGGTGCAGCCAGCTCAGCCGGTCGTCACCGGTGACGGCGACGACACCGCGGTGGGAGAGGTCGACGAAACCGGAGCCGCCGGCGAGGGCTCGCTGCTCACGGAACAGGTCGCCGTAGTGGGCGGCGACGCCTTCGTCGCGCCCTTCGGCGGCGACGGCGCCCGGCAGGGACAGCAGAGGGCTGGTCGTGGAATGTCGCTGCATGGGAGCCAGCCTACGACTCGCCGGACGACGACCTCGGGGCCGTCCTGCCGATCAGGCCTCTCGGCCCTCTCAGGCCCCCGCGGCCTTCCCGCTCTCCCCGACCGCCCCGACCGCCTTGGCCTCCTTGGCCTCCTTGGCCACCCCGGCCTTCGCCGCCTTCGCGGTGCAGTCGGCGCACCGGCCGAAGATGGCGAAGTGCTTCATGTCCGTCTCGAAGCCGAAGGTCTCCCGGAGCTTGCCGGTGAACTCGGCGGCCACCTCGACGTGCGCCTCGATGACGCCGGAGCAGTCACGGCAGACGAGGTGCAGATGGTGGTGCCGGTCGGCGAGGTGGTACGTCGGAGCCCCGTGCCCCAGGTGCGCGTGGCTCACCAGCCCGAGCTCCTCCAGGAGCTCCAGGGTCCGGTACACGGTGGAGATGTTCACCCCGGAGGCCGTCCTGCGGACCTCGCCCAGGATCTCGTCCGGGGTCGCGTGCTCCAGCGTGTCCACGGCCTCCAGGACAAGCTGGCGCTGCGGGGTCAGCCGGTAGCCGCGCTGCCGCAGGTCGCTCTTCCAGTCGGTGCTGTCGGTGGTCACCACGCCCTCCATTGTAGGAGGGCGCGGCGCGCCACCCCCGGGTGTCTAGCGGAAGAAGGCGATGCCGTCGTCCGGCAGGTCGCCGAGGTTGCGGGCCATGTCCGCGACCTCCTCGGGCGTCACGACCTTCTTCAGGTGGGCCGACATGTAGGGGCGGAGCGGGACCTCGGGGGTCGCCTTCTCGCCGACCCACATGAGGTCGCTCTTGACGTAGCCGTAGAGGCGCTTGCCACCGCTGTACGGGCTCGCGGCCTCGGTCCGGGCGACGGCGTCCGTCGCCAGGTCGATCTGCGGCTTCTGGTCGGCGAGCTCGCCGTACCAGACCTCGACGATGCCCTGGTCGCGGACCATGACGACCTCGACCTTGCGGTCCTTGTCGATGCGCCAGTAGCCGCTCTCGCTCTCCAGCGGGCGGACCTTGTTGCCGTCGTTGTCGAGGACCCAGGAGTGCGAGTGGTACTCGAGGAAGTCCCGGCCGTCGTGGCTGAAGGTCACGGACTGGCCGAAGTTGCACTTCTCGGCGCCGGGGAAGTCGGAGACGCCCGCGCCCTCCCACGTACCGAGCAGGAACGCGAGGGGGACGAGGTCCGGGTTGAGGTCGGACGGGATCTCGATCATGAGCAGCTCTGGCGTTCTCTAGAGGTGGTTAGCGCTGGCCCTGGTACAGCTTCTTCACGGCCAGACCGGTGAAGGCGAGCACGCCGACACAGACCAGGGCCAGCAGAACTTCGAAGAAAATGATCACGGAGTGCTCCTCGAGTGAGCGGTGAAGGCGGAACGGGCCGGACCCCAGCTTAGTGGGCGGGGGCCCGGCCCACTCTGTGAGGTGGGTCTAGCGACGCGGCGTGACGAACGGGCTCAGCCGAGCAGCTGCGCCTGGAGGGCGACGGTCTGCTGGAAGGGCACGGTGAGCACCTCGCCCTTACGGGTCTGGGTGATCACCCCGAAGGTGTCGCCCGCGGCGATGTACGCCCACCGGGTCTGCTCGGTCCCGTACTCCCCGTCCTCCGTGTAGGCGTAGGCGGAGACGCCCGGGACCACGATGTCCTTCGTGGACATGTCGATCTTCGAGGCGTCGACCCCGAGGGGCAGCCGCTCGAACTGCGAGACCTCGCGCATGGTCTCGTCCTTGAACGCCTCCGCGTAGGCCACCGAGGAGAACCGCAGCAGGTGGATCCGGGTCGTCGTGCCGTCCGGGGCGGTCCAGCCGCGGGCGGCGACGTGCCGGAGCGCGGACTCCGCCGCGTACTCCTTCACCGGGGCGCGGTCCTTCTCCTTCAGCAGCGCCAGGTACGAGTCGAGCCCGGCCCAGCCGCCCTTCAGCTTCGGGTCGGCCGTGGCGCCGGCCGGGGCGGGCAGCAGGAGCCGTCGCAGGTCGGCGTGGTGGATCTCGCCGTCGTTGCCGTCGCTGAACGGCCGCGGGGAGCCCTCGGGCAGCGCCGGGAGCGTGAGCTCCGGGTACTCCCAGCGGCCGTCGGACGCGGTCGCGAGCCCGGGCACGTCGGACCGGTCGAGGGCGGTGATCCCCATCGCCGTCCCGGCCCCGACCCCGCCGCAGACGAGGACGGCGGCGGTCCAGCGGGCGATGCCCAGGAGCAGGGCCTTCCGGGACCTCCGGGGCTTGGGCTCGACCGTCTCGGTCCGAGCCTGCTCGGGCGCCGGGAGCGACGACTCGGGTGCCGGGAGCTGCTCGGGCGCCGGGAGCGACTCGGGCGTCCCGGTCTGCTCCGTCGTCCCGACCTGCTCGGGCGTCCCGGTCCGCTCAGGCGTCTCGGCCTGCTCCGTCGTCCCGGCCTGCTCGGGCGTCTGGGTCTGCTCGGTCATACGTACTCCCCCGGGGACTCGATGTGTTCGAGCTGCTTCTTCAGCAGGTCCGCCACGCGCGCCTTGTCGAACGGCTTGGCGCCCGCCGCCTTGACGGTGACGAAGACCTCGGAGTCGTACGCGATGCAGTACATCTCCCCCAGCGCCACGGCCCGCTCCTTCTTGTCGAGCGAGTCGTTCTCGGGTGCCAGGTAGCAGGCCGCGTTCCGGTGGTCCTTCACCTTGGGCCCCTTCGGGAACTCCAGGGTGTCGAGGACCTCCTTGCGGATGCGGTAGCTGGTCCTGATCTGCTTCTTGTCCTTCATCCGCATGATCTCGACGGTGACGACGACGTCGTTGCCCAGGTCGGCGAAGGTACGGACGCCGACGCCCGCGATGCCCAGCTTGTCGACCTCCTTCTCGAACGCGCGGCGCTTCTTCCCGGAGAGCCCTTCGCCCGCCTGCTTCATCAGCGCGGTGGCCTCCGCGGCCCCGAGCTCGCCGTCGTTCCCGTACAGCCCCTCGTCGGGGCCGAAGGCGTACCCCTGCGGCAGCGGCAGCAGGAGCTTGCCGAGTGGCGTGCCGGTCCTGCCGCGTGCGTGTGCGGCGGCCGGGTCCTCGTTCCTGTCCTTCGCCGCGGCGTCCGTCGAGCCCCACACCTCGGTCGGCGCGGTGCGGTCGGCGGAGGAGACGGTGACGGCGGTGTACGCGACGCCGCCGCCGATCAGGCCCAGGACCAGCACGGAGGGCAGGACGATTCCGAGCAGGACCCGCCGGGCACCCCGCTTCCCCTTCGCCTTCCCGTCCGGCTCCGCCGGCTGCTGGTCCACCACGGGTTCGGTCACGTCGTTCCGGTCCTCACTCACAGGCGCCCCAGCTGTCGCTCGGCCAGCGAACGGATGTCCTTCTCCGCGACCTTCTTCGTGCCCACGACGAAGATCTCGACCGCGATGTCACCGCGGTCGAAGTAGGCCCGGGCCTCGTAGATGTCCTGGTAGCCGGCCTTCCGCTGCACGGGGAAGACGTAGTAGCGGCCGTGGGTCGAGCCCTTGAGGGCGGTTCCCTCGCTGTCGGCGTAGTCCTCGTCCGGCATGTAGAACTGCTGGTCCTCGACGAAGTCCCGCGCGCCGCGGACGTCGTTGGAGCGGTACTGGACCAGCCGGATCTCGGTCGCCGTGTGCTCGCCCGTCATCCAGGACCCGACCGCGATCCGCCGGATGCCCAGGTCCAGCTGGTAGTCGAGCACTTTGCTCGGCCCCTTGAACTGCGACGCGAAATCGCTCACCGACATCCAGCCGTCGGCGTCGTGGAACTCGGTCTTCTTCGCTCCGGCGGGCTTCGGCAGCAGCAGCTTCCGCAGATCGCCCTGCGTCTTCGCCTGCAGGTCGTCCTTGGCCGGCAGCGGCGCGGTCTCCTGCCCCTTCGGGAGCGGCTTCGCCGGGTAGGCGAGGCCCGGCTGGTTGAGCGGCGGGAGGGCGACGGGCTCCCGCTCGGCCTGGATGCCGTAGCCGACGGCGGTGCCGCCGACGAGGCCGAGGACGGCGGCGACGGCGACGATGCCGACGGTACGGAGACCGCGGCGGCGCGGACGAGCGACCGGACCCGCTGGTTCCGTCACCGCCTCCGACTCCGGCGGTGGTCCGGTTCGCCGCTGTTCGTCCGCACTCCGGATACTTTCTTCGATGCTCAAGAGTCCCCCCACGAGACCTGAAGCGCGGATTCCGATCACCCGCGCACCCAGCTGACACGCGAGGGGCACCAGGGGTTGCGGCGGCGCGCATTACAGTTCGGCACATGGCGAAGAAGCTCGTGATCAAGGTGACCGCAGGGGCCGACGCCCCCGAACGCTGCTCCCAGGCCTTCACGGTGGCCGCCGTCGCCGTCGCCAGTGGGGTCGAGGTCTCGCTCTGGCTGACCGGCGAGTCCTCGTGGTTCGCCCTCCCGGGCCGCGCGGCCGAGTTCGAGCTGCCGCACGCCGCGCCCCTGCCGGACCTGATCGACTCGGTGCTCGCGGCCGGCCGGGTGACCCTCTGCACGCAGTGCGCGACCCGCCGCGAGATCACGGAGAAGGACGTCCTGGACGGCATCCGCATCGCGGGCGCCCAGGTCTTCGTCCAGGAGGCCATGGCGGACGAGACGCAGGCCCTCGTCTACTGAGGACCGGCGGAATCTCCTAGGGCGTGTGCCAGGCGCCGTCGGGCAGGCGGGACTTTCGCAACACGCCCTAGGACCGGCGCTTCTTGCCGTCGAGTTCGTCCCACCACTCGTCCGACTTCGGGTCCCCGGAGGGGTCGTCCCACCAGCGGTCCTCAGGGCCCCGCCGGTTCGCGACCATCGCGGCGAACGGGGGGATGACCATGGCGACGACGCACATCCCGATCGCCACCGGCATCGAGAAGAGCCGCACGACGGCCCAGGCGCCCACGAAAAGCACCAGGCAGGCGCCCATCATCCAGAAGTAGACGTGGCGACGGCGTGCGTACACACCTTCAGCGTACGTCCGGACGGGTCGCCCGTCACCGGCGGCCGGAGGCTGCCGCAGCGGCTCGGACCCTGCTCGGCGCCCCGGCGCCGAGCAGTGCGAGGGCCGCGTGAAAGGAAAGGACCGGAGGGCCGTGCCTCAGGTCCTGGTGATGGCGTCCAACCCCCCAGGAGGCACGGCCCTCCGGCCGTTCGGGTGCGGTGTGTCACCGCGTCCGCGGATCAGACCGCGATGGCCACGTCCGTCAGGCCGCCGGCCTCGGTGACGACGACCTTGCGGTCGGCCTGGGCGCCCGGAACCAGGGCGCGCAGGGTCCACTCGCCGGTGGCCGCGTAGAAGCGGAACTGGCCGGTGGCCGAGGTCGGGACCTCGGCGGTGAACTCACCGGAGCCGTCGAGGAGGCGCACGTAACCGGTGACGGGCTCGCCGTCCTTGGTCACCTGGCCCTGGATGGCCGTCTCACCGGGCTTGAGCGTGCTGACGTCGGGGCCGCCGACCTGAGCTCCACACATGTTCTCTGTCCTGTCCTAGAGGAATCGGGGGTCGCGCGACCGGGACTACTTGTTGGCGCCGAGCTCGATCGGCACGCCGACGAGGGAGCCGTACTCGGTCCACGAACCGTCGTAGTTCTTGACGTTCGTGACCTCGAGCAGCTCGTGCAGGACGAACCACGTGAGCGCGGAGCGCTCACCGATGCGGCAGTACGCGATGGTGTCCTTCGCCAGGTCGACCTGCTCGTCCTCGTAGAGGGCCTTGAGCTCGTCGTCCGACTTGAAGGTGCCGTCGTCGTTGGCGTTCTTCGACCACGGGATGTTGCGGGCGCTCGGCACGTGGCCGGGGCGCTGCGACTGCTCCTGCGGGAGGTGCGCGGGGGCGAGCAGCTTGCCGGAGAACTCGTCGGGCGAGCGGACGTCGACCAGGTTCTGGGAGCCGATCGCGGCCACGACGTCGTCGCGGAAGGCGCGGATCGAGGAGTCCTGGGCCTTGGCCTTGTACTCGGTGGCCGGGCGGGACGGCACCTCGGCGACGAGGTCGCGGGAGTCGAGCTCCCACTTCTTGCGGCCGCCGTCGAGGAGCTTCACGTCCTGGTGGCCGTAGAGCTTGAAGTACCAGTAGGCGTAGGAGGCGAACCAGTTGTTGTTGCCGCCGTAGAGGACGACCGTGGTGTCGTTGCCGATGCCCTTGGCCGAGAGGAGCTTCTCGAAGCCCTCCTGGTCGATGAAGTCACGGCGGACCGGGTCCTGAAGGTCCTGGGTCCAGTCGATCCGGACGGCGTTGCGGATGTGGTTCTTCTCGTAGGCCGAGGTGTCCTCGTCGACCTCGACGATGGCGACCTGCGGGTTGTCGAGGTTGGCCTCGACCCAGTCCGCGTCGACCAGGACGTCGCTGCGAGCCATGCTGTTCTCCTCCGGGGCAGTGTGCGGCGGTGTGGTGCGGTTGGTGCGGGTTTGTGATGCGGTACGCGTCGTCGCGTGGCGTACGACGGACGTGCGTACGGCTGCACAGGGTGGCCCCGACCGCGGTCGAAGGGCCTGAGGGAATACGGGAGTCGGCGCTCCCGCTCAGACTGAACGACAGAGCATGGCGGCGACGCGGCACAGGTCTACTGCCCGCCGCTTCGTGAGATCCGCCTGTCGCTTCATGCCCTCGATCGTAGGGACGGACAGGCGGCCGTGTCACCGGTGTGTCGTATTTTGAGACGCGATCGTCCGAGATGCGAGACGTGATCACCGTACGAGTCGGCTCCGGACGCCTCCGTACAGCGGTGTCCGCTTCGGTTTCTGCGGATCGGACGGGGGCGTCTCACCATGTGATCACCGCGCCGTTCGTCAGCCCCCCAGGGCGATGTCCTTGCCCGAGACCGCGACCGCGAGGCCCTCCGGCGTCGCCTCGACCTTCTCCACCTTCATGCCGGCGATCAGACCGATCGGCCGCTCGAAGTCGGTCCGCTTGCGGACCAGTTCCTCCACACCCGGGATGCCCTCACCCGGCACCTCGTCCGCGCGCACCTTGATCGTGTCGCCGTTGACGATGGTCACGGTGGACAGGACCGAGCGGGTGAGCGTGCGGCCCATGATCTCGACCCCGCCCGTGACCTTCAGCTTGCCGTCGCCCCCGTAGGCGACGGTCGCCTCGCGGTCGGAGGCCGCCGTGAGGTCCGCGTACGAGATGAGGGCCGTGCCCGAGGCCGAGCCCGCCCGCGCGCCCGCCCAGTCGCCGGTGACGGTCACGTCCCGGAGCCCGGCCGTCAGCTCGGAGATCTTGACCTTCCGGCTGCCGGCCGTCGTCTCGACGCCCTTCGCCACCACGTCGACCTCGCCGAAGCGCTTGTCCATGACCTGGGTCAGGAAGGGGAAGCCCTTGATGTCGACCTCGACCGAGTCGCTCCGGGCCCCCGAGAGCTTCACCCGGCTCGCCGCCTCCGACTCGGCGTACGCCACGGCGAGCCGGTCGATCCCGACGAACACCCCGCCCAGCACGACGGCCACGATCAACAGAATCCGCAGTGCTCGCATGGGTTGTGCGTCCCCCCGGTAGAGAGTCAAAGGTCTGGATAAGCGTTCGGCCCCCCGACACGAAGATCGACGTGTCGAGGGGCCGGTTGGTTCCCCTGCCGTGGCCGGCCCTGCTCAGCCGAGGGCGCGGCCCAGCAGGTAGACGGCGGGCGCGGCGGCCGTCAGCGGCAGCGCGATGCCCGCGGTCATGTGGACGAAGCGCGACGGGTAGTCGTAGCTGGCGACCCGCAGGCCGATCAGCGCGCAGACCCCGGCCGCGAGGCCGACCAGCGCCCCGGAGGTGCCCAGTCCGGTCAGGCCGCCGGCCGCGATCCCGGCGCCCGCGCCCGCGAGGAGCGCGACGACCAGGGAGACCGGGCCGGGCAGCGGGAGCGCCCGGGCGACGACGGTCGCGGCGACCGCGATCCCGCCGGCGACGACGGTGTCCGGGTCCGCTCCGAGGTGCCCGGCGGCGACGACCGTCAGCGCGGCCGAGGCGATGGTGGCCATCAGGCCGTACATCCGCTCGTCCGGGTCGGCGTGGCTGCGGAGCTGGAGGACGAGACAGAGCAGCACCCAGGCGCCGAGCGTGCCCAGGATCGCGGCGGCCGCGTGCTCCCGGCCGGTGGCGAGCAGGGCGGCGTCGGCGACGAGACCGCCGGCGAAGGCGAGGGCGATGCCCTGGCGGGCCGGCCACATGCCGTTGAGCCGGAACCAGCCGGCGGCCGTGAGGCCCTGGAGCAGCACGAGCGGGACGAGCAGCCCGTACGGGCCGAGGGCGGCGCCGCCGGCGAGCAGCAGGCCGAGGACGGCGGTCAGGACCGCCGGCTGGAACCCGGGCTCGATCACGGGCGAGCGGCCTTCGGCACGCGCGCGCTGGGCGTCGGTGATCCGGAGGTTCCCGGAGGTGGTCGGCGAGGACCAGCCGGGCCCGGCCTCCTCTGCCACGGCGGCGGCCGCGGGGGCGGTCACGGGGGCGGTCACGGGGGCCATGGGCTCCCCGGCGGGCGTGCCGTACGCCACGGGGGCGGCCGGGGCCGCCGCGTACGGCTGCTGCTGGTGCTGCTGCTGCTCGTACATCACGCCCTGCGGCGGCAGATACGCCGTGCTGTCGTACGCCGGCTCGTACGCGGGCTGCGCGTACGGGTCCTGGTACGGGGCGGGCTCGTACGCCACGGGCGGCTGCTGGGCCTGCTGCGCCGCGGGCCGCGCCACCGGCTGGACCGTGGGCTGGAACTGCGTGTCCCAGGTCTGGCCCTCCCACGTCTGCGTGACGTCGTGGGCCTGCGGCCCGTGCCCCTGCGGCCCGTGGTCCGGCTGCCCGTTCGCGTACGGGTCGTACTGCTGGTCGTTGCTCATGCTCTGGGGTTCACCCTCCTGCGAACGGGGGGAGCACCTCGACCGTGCCGCCCTCGGCAAGCCGTACGGTCTCATGGCTCCGGGTGCCGACGGGGTCGCCGTCGATCAGGAACGAGCACCGCTGGAGGACCCGGACGAGCTCACCGGGGTGCTTCTCGCGGGCCGCGTCCAGGGCCTCCGCCAGGGTCTCGGCGGTGTACGGCTCCTCGGCGACACCGGCGGCGGCCTTGGCCGCGGCCCAGTAGCGGATGGTTCCCGCTGCCATAGCGGCGCTCCCTTCGTTCGTGTGCGCGCCGCCCCCCATGATGGGCTATCGGCGCGTGAGCCAGTCCCCCAGCCGGGCGAGCAGCTCCTCGTCCGCCGCGTTCTCGGCGTGGCCCATGCCGCGCTCCAGCCACAGCTCCGCCGCGCCGCCGGCGGCGGCGGCCAGCGCGCGGGGGTGGTCGAGCGGGAAGTACGCGTCCCGGTCGCCGTGCACGACCAGCAGCGGGACCGGCGCGATCAGCGGGACCGCCTCGACGGGCGAGAGGGGTACGGGGTCCCAGGCCCGCCGGTCGATCCGGGTGCGGAGCCCGTACCGGCCGACCAGCCGGCCCGTGGGACGGGTGACCACCCAGTGGAGGCGGCGCATCGGGGCCGTGCCCCGGTAGTACCAGCGTGCGGGGGCGGAGACGGCTGCCACCGCGTCCACCCGGCCCTCCGTGCCCCGCTCAAGGGCCGCGTGGCGCAGGACGACGGACCCGCCCATGGAGAAGCCGACCGTCGCCACGCGCGCGTGGCCGAGCTCGCGGGCCCAGCGGACGGCGGCGGACAGGTCGAGGACCTCCCGGTCGCCGACCGTGGAGCGGCCGCCGGAGCCGCCGTGCCCGCGGAAGGAGAAGGTCACGACGGCCGCGCCGCGCTCCGCGAAGGCGCGGGCGGCGCGGCGGACGGCGGGCCGGTCCGCCGATCCGGTGAAGCCGTGCGCGACGACCACGGCCGTATCGGTGACACTTGCCGCAGGTGGTTCGTAAACCGCCTCGATACGGACACCGTCATCCGTACGCAACATCACACGCCGTGGATCAGCAGGATGGACGGAAGTGAGCGACGAGACATCCACCATGTGAAATCGGCTCTCTCCCTCTGAACTCATGTGGGCTATTCTGCTGGGCAGAGGATCCGGGCGATGCAGCCCCCGGGTCCTTTTGCGTTTTCCGACCGTTGTTACGGATAGGTGAACAAAAGCTCTCAGGGCGCGAGAGCCGTCAGTGATCTGTACGAAGCAGTGCACGTCCTCGCAGGGACCGAGGAGGAACCGACGTTATGAGCGAGCGAACGCAGCACGTCCGACCGATGGCAGGTGGCGCGGTATGAGCTCTCTGCTGCTCCTGACCAACGCCCTCCAGCCGTCGACCGAGGTGCTGCCCGCACTCGGCCTGCTGCTGCACAACGTCCGGGTGGCCCCGGCCGAGGGCCCGGCCCTCGTGGACACCCCCGGCGCGGACGTGATCCTCGTCGACGGCCGGCGCGACCTCCCGCAGGTCCGCTCGCTCTGCCAGCTGCTGCGCTCCACGGGGCCCGGCTGTCCGCTGATCCTCGTCGTCACCGAGGGCGGCCTCGCGGCCGTCACGGCCGACTGGGGCATCGACGACGTCCTGCTCGACACCGCGGGCCCGGCCGAGGTCGAGGCGCGGCTGCGGCTCGCGATGGGCCGCCAGCAGATCGTCTCCGACGACTCCCCGATGGAGATCCGCAACGGCGACCTGTCGGTCGACGAGGCGACGTACAGCGCGAAGCTCAAGGGCCGGGTCCTGGACCTGACCTTCAAGGAGTTCGAGCTGCTCAAGTACCTGGCCCAGCACCCCGGCCGGGTCTTCACGCGTGCCCAGCTCCTCCAGGAGGTGTGGGGGTACGACTACTTCGGCGGCACCCGTACGGTCGACGTCCATGTGCGTCGGCTGCGGGCGAAGCTCGGCCCCGAGCACGAGTCGCTGATCGGCACCGTGCGGAACGTCGGATACCGCTTCGTCACCCCGGAGAAGGTCGAGCGCGCGGCGGAGGAGGCCCGGGCGAAGGACACCCGGTCGGCCGAGGCCGCCCGTACCGCCCGTGTCAAGGAGACGGACCGCGACGTCACTCCGGCGGAGGACAGGAACGTGGCGGACGCCACAGTGCGACCTGCCGGTAGGTAGGTCACCCCGCGTAGACTGCCGCGCGTGGCCAAGGTGACGCGGGATGACGTAGCTCGACTGGCAGGTACTTCGACCGCGGTCGTGAGCTACGTGATCAACAACGGACCCCGGCCGGTCGCCCCGGCCACGCGCGAGCGTGTCCTCGCCGCCATCAAGGAGCTGGGCTACCGCCCCGACCGGGTGGCCCAGGCGATGGCGTCCCGACGCACGGACCTCATAGGCATGATCGTCCCGGACGCCCGCCAGCCCTTCTTCGCCGAGCTGGCGCACGCGGTCGAGCAGGCCGCCGCCGAGCGCGGCAAGATGGTCCTCGTCGGCAACTCCGACTACCGCACCGAGCGCGAGATCCACTACCTGCGCGCCTTCCTCGGGATGCGGGTCTCCGGACTGATCCTGGTCAGCCAGGGCATGAGCGAGCAGGCCGCGAGCGAGATCGAGGCCTGGGACGCACGTGTGGTGCTGCTCCACGAGCGGCCCGAGGCGATCGACGACGTGGCCGTCGTGACCGACGACATCGACGGCGCCAAGCTCGCCGTCCGGCACCTCCTGGAGCACGGCCACGCGTACGTGGCCTGCCTGGGCGGCGTCCCGAACACCCCCGCCGTCGGCGACCCCGTCGCCGACCACGAGGAGGGCTGGCGCCAGGCCATGCTGGAGGCGGGCCTGTCGATCGAGGGCCGGCTGTTCCAGGCCCCGTACAACCGCTACGACGCCTACCAGGTGGCCCTGAAGCTGCTCTCCGGCCCGGACAGGCCGCCGGCCATCTTCTGCTCCACCGACGACCAGGCCTTCGGTGTCCTGCGGGCGGCGCGCGAGCTGCGCATCGAGGTGCCCACGGAGCTGGCGGTCGCGGGCTTCGACGACGTGAAGGAGGCGGCGCTCACCGACCCGCCGCTGACCACGGTCTCCTCGGACCGCCCGGCGATGGCCAGGGCCGCGGTGGACCTGGTCCTGGACGACGGCCTGCGCGTCGCCGGCTCGCGCCGCGAGCGGCTCAAGCTCTTCCCCTCGACCCTGGTCGTCCGCCGCTCCTGCGGCTGCGGAGAGTAGCCCCCACCCCCTCCTCCCCCGGCCTCTTTATATGGGGCATACAGGGTTCTGTCGGGCTTCTCAGCCGGTCCTCAGACGGCTCTCATGAACGGCTCCGAGAGTCATAGCCATGACGGACTTCCAGGAGCAGCAGCCACAGCCACAGCAGCCGTACTATCCGCCGCAGCCCCCGTACGCCCCGACCCGGCCGATCACCACCGAGCCGGGCACGACGGTCTGGCCGTCCGGCGGGCACGTCCCGCCGCCGCCCGCCGGCCCCCCGGTCGCCACCGCGGCGGCCGGCGCCGCTCCGGGCTCCCGCCGGCGCGCCAAGCGCGGGGTCGGGCTCCTCGCCGCCGTGGCCATCGCGGCCGCTGCGGTCGGCGGCGGCACGGCGACCCTCGTCCAGCAACTGACCTCCGACAGCCCCGTGACCGCCTCCTCGGTCGTGAACGGCACGAACGTCTCCGCGAGCAGCGTGGGCACGGTCGCCGGCGTCGCCCAGGCCGTCTCCCCCTCCATCGTCGAGATCTCCGCGAGCTCGAACTCCGGCAAGTCCACCGGCTCGGGCGTGATCATCACCTCCGACGGCGAGATCGTCACCAACAACCACGTGATCTCCGGCGCCTCCTCGATCTCCGTCCAGCTCAGCGACGGGAAGACGTACGAGGCCCAGGTCGTCGGCACGGACCCCGACAAGGACCTCGCGCTGATCAAGCTCCAGGGCGCCTCCGGCCTCAAGGCCGCCACGCTCGGCGACTCGTCCGAGGTGAGGGTCGGCGAGGAGGTCGTGGCGATCGGCTCCCCCGAGGGCCTCACCGGCACCGTCACGAGCGGCATCGTCTCCGCGCTCGACCGCGACGTGACCGTCGCCAAGGACGACGACGGCGGCAGCCAGGACCAGCAGCAGGGGCAGCGGTACGACCCGCGACAGGGCTGGCCGTTCGAGTTCGGCGGACAGCAGTTCAACGGCGACACGGGCACGTCGAAGACGACGTACAAGGCGATCCAGACCGATGCCTCGCTCAACCCGGGTAATTCCGGCGGCGCCTTGATCAATATGAAGGGCGAGATCATCGGAATCAATTCGGCCATGTATTCGCCCAGTTCTTCGAACGGTTCCACGGCAGGAAGTGTCGGCCTCGGATTCGCCATTCCGGTCGACGCGGTGAAGGCCGACCTGGACAGTCTGCGCGCGGGCGGCGACAACTGACCGGCGAAGGGACGCCGTGCGAGGCTGAGCCCATGACGGGACAGCAGAACGAAGCCGAGCGCATCCTGATCGTCGAGGACGAGCCCGCCGTGCGGGAGGCCCTGCGCCGCAGCCTCGCCTTCGAGGGGTACGACACGCAGGACGCCGTCGACGGCCTCGACGCGCTCGCGCGGATGGAGGCCTACGCCCCCGACCTCGTCGTCCTCGACGTCCAGATGCCCCGCATGGACGGGCTCACCGCGGCCCGGCGGATCAGGGCCGCCGGCTCGACCGTGCCGATCCTCATGCTGACCGCCCGCGACACCGTCGGCGACCGGGTCACCGGCCTCGACGCGGGCGCGGACGACTACCTCGTGAAGCCCTTCGAGCTCGACGAGCTCTTCGCCAGGATCCGGGCGCTGCTCCGGCGCAGCTCGTACGCCTCCGCCGCCGCGGCCCCGGCCGCCGCCGAGGACGTGCTGTCCTTCGAGGACCTGCGCATGGACCTCTCGACGCGCGAGGTGACCCGAGGCGGGCGGACGGTGGAGCTGACGCGCACCGAGTACACGCTCCTGGAGATGTTCCTGGCGCACCCGCGGCAGGTGCTGACCCGCGAGCAGATCCTCAAGGCCGTGTGGGGCTTCGACTTCGAGCCGAGCTCGAACTCGCTCGACGTGTACGTGATGTACCTGCGGCGCAAGACGGAGGCGGGCGGGGAGCCGCGCCTCGTGCACACGGTGCGGGGCGTCGGCTACGTCCTGCGGGGAGGAGGCGGCGAGTGACCCGGTTCCGGCCCCTGGCCTGGTTCCGTTCGCGGCCCCTGCGGTCGCGGCTCGCGCTGCTCACCGCCTTCGCGGTGGCGGTCGCGGTGGCGGCGGTCTCGCTGGCCTGCTGGTTCGTGACGCGGGCCCAGCTGGAGGCCGAGCTGGACTCCTCGCTGCGCAACAGCCGGCTCGACGGCGCCTCGGTGGGCACCCTGCTCACCCTGTGCCGCGAGGGCACGACACCGCCGCCGATGGCGGGCGGCTCGTACACGGTGCAGGTGATCCTCGCCAACGGCAGCGTCTGCACCTCCGGCCAGGCCCCGATCCCCGCGGGCCCCGCCGACCTCGCGGTGGCACGCGGGCAGCTGACGTACGCGCTGCACACGGTGAAGGACGAGGACGGCCGGGAGATGCGGGTCTACACCTACCCGCAGCAGGTGCCGCCCGGCCTCACCCTCGGCGTCTCCGTCGCCCGCCCGCTCGCCGAGATCGACAACTCGATGTCCACCCTGCGCTGGGTGCTGCTCCTGGTCTCCGGGATCGGCGTCGTCGGCGCCGGCGCGGCCGGCCTGTGGGTGGCGCGGACCGGCCTCGAACCGGTGAACCGGCTGACCGGCGCCGTCGAGCACGTCGCCGCGACCGAGGACCTGACCGTCCGCATCCCGGTGGAGGGCGAGGACGAGATCGCCCGGCTGTCGCGCTCCTTCAACGCGATGACGGCGGCGCTCGCGACCTCCCGCGACCGGCAGGCTCAGCTGATCGCGGACGCCGGCCACGAACTCCGTACGCCCCTCACGTCCCTCCGGACGAACGTCGAGCTGCTCGCGCGGAGCGAGGAGACCGGGCGGGCGATCCCGGCCGACGACCGGCGGGCCCTGATGGCCTCGGTGAAGGCGCAGATGACGGAGCTGGCGGCGCTGATCGGCGACCTCCAGGAGCTGGCCCGCCCGGACACCGTGCGGCCCGGCCCGCTGGAGGTCGTACCGCTGCACGGCATCCTGCGCTCGGCCCTGGACCGGGCCCGGCTGCGCGGCCCGGAGCTGACCTTCGTCACGGACCTCGCGCCCTGGTATGTACGGGCGGAGCCGGCGGCGATCGAGCGCGCCCTCGTCAACGTCCTGGACAACGCGGTGAAGTTCTCGCCGCCCCGGGGCACGGTCGAGGTGACCCTGATGCGGGGCGAACTGACGGTCCGGGACCACGGCCCCGGCGTCCCGCCGGACGAGCTCCCGCACGTCTTCGACCGCTTCTGGCGCTCGCCGTCGGCCCGCAGCCTGCCGGGCTCGGGCCTGGGGCTCTCGATCGTCGCCCGTACGGTCCACCAGGCGGGCGGCGCGGTGACCCTGGCCCCGGCCCCGGGCGGCGGCACGGTGGCGACGCTCCGTCTGCCGGGCGCGCCGACACCGCCGCCGTCAGTTGTGGCGGACGAGCGACGCGACGAGGCCTGAGCGGGTGTTCGGGTAGTCCATGGCGACGATGCCGAGCCCCTTCCAGGCGTTCGCCGTGCCGTCCAGGAAGCCGTGGACCCGGGGGTTGAGGTTGTCGGAGTTCCAGCGCGGCGGCAGGGACGCGGACGTGCTGACGAAGTTGACGTACAGCTTGCCGGGCTGCTCGACGGCCGCGCGGAAGTGGGCCTCGATCTTGGGGTACTTGGCGTTCGGCAGGGCGTTCCAGTCGTCCTGGATCGCGATGGCCCCGCCGTCCCACCACTTGAGGCCGGGCAGCCCGCCGTTGTCGGCGATGAGGACGACCTTGCCGCGGGCCTCGCCGAGGGCGGGCAGGGTGTCGCCGATGCGGAACAGCGACCGCCAGCCGCGGTTGTCGAGGTAGTCGTCGAAGATCGCGCGGAAGGTGGCGTCGGAGTCAGAGGAGTACTCCTGCTTGACCCGCATGAGGACGGTCTCGGAGGGGTGGGCGGCGAGGAAGTCGCGGCAGGCGACGAGGACGTCGCCGAACATCATGTTCTGGTAGGAGGGGCCGTGGTGGATGGCGAAGGATCCGCCGGTCACCCGGCACCGGACGTCCAGGAACCGGATGCCGCTGTCCAGCTGCTGGGCGACGGTGGTGTTCTGGCACTCGGACCAGGGGCCGCCGAAGCGGGCGCCGGAGTCGTGGGTGCCGGGGATGGTGAGCCGCGCGAGGGCGGTCCCGTCCGGGTGCGCCCCCATCCACGCGCGCGTGTCCACGGCGGCGGCCGGGGGTGCCCCGACGAGAAGAGCCGTCCCGGCCGCGCCCATGGCCCCCAAGGCCCCCGCGAGAAATCGTCGTCGGTCCATGGCACCGCACTATGACAGGTCCACATCAAGCCCACCAGACCGCGGACCCCTCCCGCCCCGCGGGGGAACGGGAAAGGGGCGCCGGACCGCCGAAACGGTCCGCCGCCCCTCTCGGGCGACCCGTGGATCACAGGACCTTCAGGCCCCGCGATCCCGGTCACCGGCTTACTTGACGACCGTGATCCGGTCCGCGGCCGGGACCTGCAGCGGCGCCGCCGCCGTGGAGTTGGCCGCCAGGTAGGCGTTGAAGAGGTCCAGGTCCGAGGCTCCGACCAGCTTGTTCGTGCCGGTGGCCAGGGCCGGGAAGCCGTCGCCGCCGCCCGCCAGGAACTCGTTCATCGCGACCCGGTAGGTCTTCGCGGGGTCGATCGGCTCACCGTTCAGCTTGATCGTGCCGTCGACGACGCGGTCCGCGCCCGTCTTCGTCATGTCGAGCGTGTAGGTGAGACCCTTCGAGACCTGAAGGATCTTGACCGCGTTCAGGTTCGAGCCGCTGACCTGCTGCTTCAGCGCGGAGATCACGTTCGCGCCGGTCAGGTCGACGACGTTCATCATGTTGGTGAAGGGCTGCACGGTGAAGGACTCGCCGTACGTGACGACGCCGTTGCCCTCCTTGGCGGCCGACTCGGCCCACACCAGGTCCGCGCGGATACCGCCCGGGTTCATCAGGGCCAGCTGCGCGCCGCCCTTGTCCGCCGGGGCCAGGCCCGCGAGCTGCGCGTCGGCGATGACGTCGCCGAGCGGCTTCTCGTACGCCGTGGAGCCGCGGCCGTTGATGTCGGCGGCGATCCAGCCCTGCGGGCGGTTGGCGATCGGGGCCGCGAGCGAGTTCCAGTCCGTGATCAGCTTCGTCATGTCCGGGGCCTTCGCCACGTCACGCGAGACCACGTGGTTGGCCGAGTCGACGGCCGTGCGCACGATGTCCTTGGTGCGGCGGTCGTAGGTCAGCGTGGTGTCCGTGTAGAGCTTGCCGAACGAGGACGCCGAGGTGACCAGGCGCGGCTTGCCCGCCGGGTCGGGGATCGAGCACACGTACGCCTGGTGCGTGTGGCCCGTGACCATCGCGTCGACCTGCGGCGAGACGTTCTTGGCGATGTCGACGATCGCGCCGGAGACGCCCTCGCCCTCCCCGTCCCCGTTGCCGTCGCAGTTGTAGTTGTACCCGGACGAGGCCGGCATGCCGCCCTCGTGGATCAGGGCGACGATGGACTTGACGCCCTTGCGCTCCAGGATCTTCGTGTACTTGTTGATCGTCTCGACCTCGTCGCCGAACTTCAGGCCCTTGACGCCCTCGGCGGTGACGATGTTCGGGGTGCCCTCCAGGGTCACGCCGATGAAGCCGATCCGGACGCCGTCCTTCTCCCAGATGAAGTACGGGTCGAGGATCGGCTTGCCCGTCTTCTCCTTCGTCACGTTCGCGGCGAGGTAGGGGAAGTCGGCTCCGCGGAACGTCTTGCCCTCGACGAAGCAGCCGGCGGTCGGGTGACAGCCGCCGTCCTGCATGCGGGCCAGCTCGACCGCGCCCTCGTCGAACTCGTGGTTGCCCACGGACGTGACGTCGAGGTCCAGCTTGTTGAGGGCCGCGATGGTCGGCTCGTCGTGGAAGAGGCCGGACAGCAGGGGCGAGCCGCCGATGAGGTCACCGGCCGCGGCCGTGACGGAGTAACGATTCCCCTCACGCGCCTGGCGCAGGTGCGTGGCCAGGTACTCGACGCCGCCCGCGTCGATCTTCTCGGTGGTGCCGTCCTCCTTGATCCGGGTGACCTGCCCGGAGGAGCCGGCCGGCGGCTCCAGGGTGCCGTGGAGGTCGTTGAAGGACAGCAGCTGGACGTCGACCATCCGGCCCCAGCCCTTGCCGTTCCCGTACCCGTTCGCGGCCTCGGCGGCGAACCCGTCCCCGGCGGCACCCGCCGACGACGGCATCGCGGCGACGAGCGCGCCGACGGTCGCGAGTCCCGCGCCCGCGGCCAGAATCCGCCGCCCGGTCTTGTTCTTCCTCGATGACGCTGCCATCTCTCCCCTAGTCCCCTTGCCCCGTTTCGCGGCCTTGATCTAACTCCCCGTTGCGCGTGCAGCCTAGAGTCAACGCGCGTAGCGCAACAGGGGGTAGCCGGTTACAAGACAGTTGCCTCTTGCTGACGACCTGTCGCCGTAGGCTCGTACCCATGACTTCCGACGCGGCGCCGGCCCTCGAACCGGGACGGCAGATCCACACGTATGACGAGCTCTCCCCCGAGCAGGTCCAGGACGTACTGGAGCTCCTCGAGGCCGCCGACCGGACCGACGGGCTGCACGCCGTGTCCGAGCAGGGGCGGCTCTACCTGCGGCACGGCCGCCGCGAGGGCGTGCGTCACTTCCTGCTCTCCGTGGGCCCGCACCTCTACGGCTACGCCCAGCTGGAGGAGACCGACCCCATCGAGGCCCCGGCCGCCGAGCTCGTCGTCCACCCGTCGCACCGCGGCCGCGGCCACGGCCGGGCGCTCGGCACCGCGCTGCTCGCCGCCTCCGGCAAGCGGCTGCGCGTCTGGGCGCACGGCGGCAAGTCGGCGGCCCGGCACCTCGCGCAGGTCCTCGGCCTGACGCTGTTCCGCGAACTCCGCCAGCTGCGCAGGCCCCTGACGCCCCTCGACATCCCGGAGCCGGTGCTGCCCGAGGGCGTCACCGTCCGCACGTTCGTCCCCGGGCAGGACGACGCGGCCTGGCTCGCCGCCAACGCGACCGCGTTCGCGCACCACCCGGAGCAGGGCTCCCTCACGCAGCGGGACCTGGACGACCGGACGGCCGAGCCGTGGTTCGACCCGAAGGGCTTCTTCCTCGCGGAGCGGGACGGGAAGCTGATCGGCTACCACTGGACGAAGACGCACGCCGAGGAGCAGCTCGGCGAGGTGTACGTGGTGGGCATCCTGCCCGAGGCGCAGGGCGGCGGCCTCGGCAAGGCGCTCACGGCGATCGGCCTGCGGCACCTGGCGGCGCAGGGTCTGCCGACGGCGATGCTGTACGTGGACGCGGACAACACGGCGGCCGTACGGGTCTACGAGGGCCTCGGCTTCACCACGCACGAGGTGGACCTGATGTACCGCACGGAGTCGTAGGGGCCTGCGAGGGACTCCGCGACGGCAGCTGTAACGCCTGTTGCGCAGGGGGCGGTTGACACCGCCCCCTTCTTTCCACCACCCTTTCACTACTTGATTAGTGAAAGGGTGGTGGAAGGGATCGTGGTCGAGTACCGCATCGACCGGCGCAGTGGCGTCGCCACCTACCTCCAGATCGTCCAACAGACGAAACAGGCCCTCCGGATGGGCCTCCTGGAGCCCGGCGACCGACTGCCCACCGCACGCGAGGTCGTCGAATCGACGGCCATCAACCCCAACACGGTCCTCAAGGCCTACCGCGAGCTCGAACGCGAAGGCCTCGTCGAGGCCCGCCGCGGCCTCGGGACCTTCGTCCGCGCCACGCTCGGCACCGGCCCCGCCGACTCGCCCCTGCGCGGCGAGCTCACCGACTGGGCCCGTCGCGCCCGCGCCGCCGGGCTGGACCGCGAGGACGTGTCCGCGCTCTTCACATCCGTACTGAAGGAACACTTCGAGGGGGACGACGCATGACGAGAGACGGCATCGCACTGGAGGCCGATCTCCTGGGCAAGAAGTACTCGGGAAGGAGCCGCGGCTGGGCGCTGCGGGAGTGCGCGTTCGCCCTCCCCGCCGGCCGCGTCTGCGCCCTCGTCGGCCCGAACGGCGCCGGCAAGTCCACCCTCCTCGCCCTCGCCGCCGGGCTCATCCGCCCCACCGAGGGGACGATCCAGGCCCCGCCCCGCGAGCGGCTCGCGTACGTCGCCCAGGAGAAGCCGCTCCACCCCCGGCTCTCCGTCGCCGACACCCTGCGCATGGGCCGCGAGCTCAACCCGGGCCACTGGGACGAGGCCGCCGCCGGGCGCGTCATCGCCGACGAGCTCGACCCGCACGCCCTCGTACGCGACCTCTCCGGCGGCCAGCGGACCCGCGTCGCCCTCGCGCTCGCCCTCGGCAAGCGCGCCGAACTCCTGCTCCTCGACGAGCCGATGGCCGACCTCGACCCGCTCGCCCGCCACCAGCTCATGGGCCTGCTCATGGCCGACGCGGCCGAGCGCGGCACGACCGTCGTCCTGTCCTCGCACATCCTCACCGAGCTGGAGGGCTCCTGCGACCACCTCCTCCTGCTCCACGGCGGCCGGATCCGCCTCGACGGCGCCGTGGACGACCTCCTCGCCGCCCACACCCTGCTCAGGGGCCCCGTCGCCGACCTCGCCCCGCACACGGTCGTCGAGTCCCGCACGACGGGCCGTCAGCTCACGGCCCTGGTCCGCCGCGAGGGCCCGGTCGACGGCCCCTGGGAGACCGAGGACCCCTCCCTGGAGGACCTCCTCCTCGCCCACCTCCGCACCGCCCCCGAAGGAGCCGCGGCATGAGCACCCTCACCCTGAAGGGCCCGTACTGGGTGACGGTCCGGCAGTACCGCAGGACCCTGTGGCTGATGGGCGCGGCCGTGGTCGTGGCGCTGGCCGTGATCGGTGGGCTGCGCGTCTGGGACGCGCAGTACCCGGACACGTCCTTCGCCGACGGAAGCTGGACCACCTCCGACGACAACGCCGCCTACTCCAAACTCCGCGCCGCTCTGGCCGAGCTGGGCACGGGCATGGCCTTCCTGCCCCTCCTCGTCGGTGCCTTCGTCGCCGGCCCGCTGATCGCCCGCGAGTTCGAGTCGGGGACGTACAAGCTCTCCCTCACCCAGTCGGTGAGCCCCGCCGTCTGGCTCCGCGCCAAGCTCCTGACCGCGGCCGCCGTCGCGACCCTGGGCACGCTCGCCCTCATGGGCGTCTTCCGGCTGGGCCACGGCCGGGTGGCGAGCAGCTGGAACTTCCACTGGGCCGACCCCGGCACATACGAGGCCACCGGCATCGTGCTCCTCGCGTACGTCCTCGCGGCCGTCGCCGTCGGCGCCCTCGTGGGCCAACTGATCCGCCGCACACTCGTCGCCATGGCGGCCACGGGCCTGCTCATGGGCCTCGTCGTGCTCTGCCTGGGCGCGTTCCGCTGGTCCTTCCTCCCGGTGGCCACGGTCACCGGGCCGCACGGCCCCACGCTCTGGACGCCGGACGACGGCCTGATGACGGAATCCGGGCTGCTCACCGCGTCCGGCGTCCGCTTCGACCAGTCGATCTGCTGGAACGAGGTGAACCGGACCCCGGACCTGGACACCATGGCCGACGGGGGAACGCAGCTGTTCGACCGCTGCCTCGCCCGGAACGGCGTCACCCACCAGTACGTCGACTACCACCCCCAGTCACACTTCTGGCCCACCCAGCTCATCGAGACCGGCATCGTCCTCGCCCTCGGCGCCCTCGCCCTGTACGCCGCGTTCCGCGTGCTGCGCGCCCGGCACGCCGGGTGATCCCGTAGCGACCCGAAGGGGCGGGGCCTGACACGGCCCCGCCCCCGATTCCCGCACGACATGTCGTCGTTACCGGCCATTCAGACGCGCTTGCGACGCTCACGCAATGAAGCGCTCCGTGATCAAGCCCGGCAGGGCGGTCCTCCCCAAAGGAAGACTCCCCTCCCCCACGGCCCGCTCCGACGCGCACGACGACCTCTTCGCGCGGAAGAATGGGGCCATGAGCCAGCAGCCCGCCGAGGTCCCGGTCCAGTCCTCCGCCACGCCGTCCGCCCAGACGTCCGCGAACACCTCCTCCAAGGCGTCCGCGAAGTCGCCCGCGAACTCCGCCGCGAAGTCACCCGCCAAGACGTCCGCGAAGACGTCCGCGAAGGCCGCGGGGAAGACCTCGGGGAAGCCGTCCGCCCAGGCCTCCCTCGGCTCCATAGGCGCGCACCACCCCCTCACCGCGGACCCGGCCGAAGCGGCCACCCTCGCGGACATGGACGACGACCCCGACACGTACGTCTCCGACGGCGCACTCGGCGACGAGCTCCCGGAGGGACGCTTCCTCGACCGGGAACGCAGCTGGCTCGCGTTCAACGAGCGCGTCCTCGAACTCGCCGAGGACCCGACCACGCCCCTCCTCGAACGAGCGAACTTCCTCGCGATCTTCGCCTCGAACCTCGACGAGTTCTTCATGGTCCGCGTCGCCGGCCTCAAGCGCCGCATCGCCACCGGCGTCGCCACCCGCTCCGCCTCCGGCCTCCAGCCCCGCGAGGTCCTCGACCTCATCTGGACCCGCTCGCGCGAGCTCATGGCCCGGCACGCCGCCTGCTACCAGCAGGACGTCGCCCCGGCCCTCGCCGACGAGGGCATCCACCTCATCCGCTGGCCCGAGCTCACGGAGAAGGAACAGGCCCGGCTCTTCACCCTGTTCCGCCAGCAGATCTTCCCCGTCCTCACCCCGCTGGCCGTGGATCCGGCCCACCCCTTCCCGTACATCTCCGGCCTGAGCCTCAACCTCGCCGTGGTCGTCCGCAACCCCGTCAGCGGCCACCGCCACTTCGCGCGCGTCAAGGTGCCCCCGCTGCTCTCCCGCTTCCTGGAGGCCTCCCCGCAGCGGTACGTCCCCCTGGAGGACGTCATCGCCGCGCACCTGGAGGAGCTGTTCCCCGGCATGGAGGTGCTCGCGCACCACATGTTCCGGGTGACCAGGAACGAGGACCTGGAGGTCGAGGAGGACGACGCCGAGAACCTCCTCCAGGCCCTGGAGAAGGAGCTCATGCGGCGCCGCTTCGGCCCGCCGGTCCGCCTGGAGGTCGAGGAGTCCATCGACCCGTACGTCCTCGACCTCCTCGTGCGCGAGCTGAAGGTCTCGGACGCCGAGGTCTACCCGCTGCCCGGCCCGCTCGACCTGACGGGCCTCTTCGGGATCGCCGGCCAGGACCGGCCGGAGCTGAAGTTCCCGAAGTTCGTCGCGGGCACCCACCGGGACCTCGCCGAGGTCGAGTCGGCGTCCGCGCCGGACATCTTCGCGGCGCTGCGCGAGCGGGACGTCCTCCTGCACCACCCGTACGACAGCTTCTCCACCTCCGTCCAGGCCTTCCTGGAGCAGGCGGCGGCCGACCCCGACGTCCTCGCGATCAAGCAGACGCTGTACCGGACGTCCGGCGACTCCCCGATAGTCGACGCCCTCATCGACGCCGCCGAGTCCGGCAAGCAGGTCCTCGTCCTCGTCGAGATCAAGGCCCGCTTCGACGAGCAGGCCAACATCAAGTGGGCGCGCAAGCTGGAGGAGGCCGGCTGCCACGTCGTCTACGGCCTCGTCGGCCTCAAGACCCACTGCAAGCTGTCGCTGGTCGTCCGCCAGGAGGGCGAACTCCTGCGCCGGTACTCGCACGTCGGCACCGGCAACTACCACCCGAAGACGGCCCGGCTGTACGAGGACCTGGGCCTGCTCACCGCCGACCCGCAGGTCGGCGCGGACCTCTCGGATCTGTTCAACCGGCTCTCCGGCTACTCGCGCCGCGAGACGTACCGGCGTCTGCTCACCGCGCCCAAGTCGCTGCGCGACGGCCTGGTCTCACGGATCACCAAGGAGATCGCCCACCACCGGGCCGGCCGGCCCGCGTACGTGCGGATCAAGGTCAACTCGATGGTCGACGAGGCGATCATCGACGCCTGCTACCAGGCCTCCCGGGCCGGAGTGCCCGTCGACATCTGGGTCCGCGGCATCTGCGCCGTACGCCCCGGCGTCACCGGCCTCTCCGAGAACGTCCGGGTCCGCTCGGTCCTCGGCCGCTTCCTGGAGCACTCCCGGGTCTTCGCCTTCGGCAACGGCGGCGAGCCCGAGGTCTGGCTCGGCAGCGCCGACATGATGCACCGCAACCTGGACCGCCGGATCGAGGCCCTCGTACGGGTCTCCGACCCGGCCCACCGGGCCGCACTGACCCGGCTCCTGGAGACCGGGATGTCCGACACCACCTCCTCCTGGCACCTCGGCCCCGACGGGAACTGGACGCGGCACGCGACCGACCCCGAGGGCAAGCCGCTGCGGCACGTCCAGGAGATGCTCATCGACGCGCGGAGGCGCCGGCGTGCACAACCTTGACCCCCTGCGGGACGTCACGGCGGGCGAGGTCGTGGCCCCCTATCTCCACGCCCGGGCCGCGGACTTCCTCCGCGGCCTGCGGATCCACGGAGAGAGCGGCTCCGACTCGGCCGGGGCGGAGGAGGCGGCCCGCACGCTGCGGGCCGCCGCCCGCCGGATCGGCGGCACCCTCCACACCTTCCGGCCGCTGCTCGACACGGCCTGGGCCGACCAGCTCCGGACCGAGCTGGCCTGGCTCTCCGGGACCCTGGCCCTGGAGCAGGCCTGCACCTCCCGGCTCGTCCGCCTGGTGGACGCACTGGCCCGCCTGTCGAACACCCCGGGCCCGGTCCCGGCGGCCCGCGGCGGCGACCGGGAAACGACCACGGGCCCGGGCAGGTCCTCCGGCGGCCCGGCCACCGACACCGGCTCCGCCGCGGGCCTCACCGTCGGCGCCGCCCGGGCCGGGGCCCTCCTCGAACGCCAGCTGACCCTGGCCCGGACCCGCGCCCACTCGGCGGCGCTCCAGGCCCTCGGCTCCGCCCGCTTCCACGCGGTCGCCGACGCCGTCGCCCTCCTCGCCTCCGACGTGCCCCTCGGCCCGGCCGGCGCGGCCCCCGCCACGGAGGTCGTCGACGCGCCCGCCGCGGTCGCCGAACGGCGCCTCCTCGAATCGGTGGCCGCCCTCCCGCTGACCCGGGCGGCCCACCCGTACAACGCCGACGCCCTCGCCCTCGCCACCGGCGAGACCCAGGACGCACCCTGGCACCGGACCCGGCACCTGCTGCGCCTGCACCGGTACGCCTCCGAGGTCCTGCACACCGGCGGCGAGCCCGACCCCGTCCTGTACGAGTCCGCCCGCGCCCTGGACCGGCACCGCGACGCCGCCGAAGCCGCGGCGGCCGCCGCCGCGGCGGCCCGCACCCCCCGGATCGCCCCGGCGACGGCGTACGCCCTCGGGGTCCTCCACGCCGACCAGCGCCACGAGGTCGAAGCGGCCCGCTTCGCCTTCCAGCACGCCTGGCGAAGAGCGACGGCCCCGGCCCTGTGACCTCCCCACCGCCGATCCTCGCCGCCGGCTGCGTCCTCTGGCGCCCGGCGATTTCCGGCCAGGGCATCGAGATCGCCCTCGTCCACCGGCCGAAGTACGACGACTGGTCGCACCCGAAGGGGAAGCGGAAGCGCGGGGAGACGGCGGAGGCCTGCGCGCTCCGCGAGGTCCTGGAGGAGACGGGCCAGCGGTGCGCGCTCGGCCCCCGCCTGCCCACGGCCCGCTACACCGTGGCCGGCCGCCCCAAGGAGGTCGTCTACTGGGCGGCCCGCGCCCTCGGCGGCGCCTTCGGGCCGAACCACGAGGTCGACCTCCTCGTCTGGCTGCCGCCGGGCGAGGCCCGCGCGCGCCTCACGCAGCCGCGCGACCGAGAGCTCCTGGACGCCGCCGTGGCGACCGCGCGTCACTGACGCCCACCCACGCCACCGCACCCGGGCTTCCGGCACGGTTCACTTCCCGTTCACTCTCTTCCGTCGACGGCTTCACCTGTTCTGCCTAATTTCGGACTCACACGGTGCACCGAGCACTGCGATGCACCACCAACCCACACGCGCCGCCGTAGAACGACCAGGACATCGGGTCCGCGGCAAGGCGGCTTCTGGAAGGAACACCCGAAAGTGAAGCTTTCGCGCAAGAACGGGCTTCGCGCCTCCGCGATCGGTGCCCTCGTCGTCTCCGGCGCCCTGGTCCTCTCGGCGTGTGGCTCGGACAACAACACGGAGACCCCGGCGAAGGAGGGCGGCACCTCCAAGTCGTCCACCGCCGCGTCGAACATCGACTGCGCCGGCGCCAAGGGCAAGCTGCTCGCCGCCGGCTCCAGCGCGCAGCGGAACGCGATGGACCTGTGGGTCAAGAACTTCCAGGCCGCCTGTGAGGGCGTCGAGATCAACTACCAGGGCATCGGCTCCGGCGGCGGCATCACCAAGTTCAACCAGGGCCAGGTCGCCTTCGCGGGCTCCGACTCCGCCCTGAAGGACGAAGAGGTCGCCGAGTCCCAGAAGATCTGCAAGACCGGCAAGGGCGTCAACCTGCCGATGGTCGGCGGCCCCATCGCCATCGCGTACAAGCTGGAGGGCGTGGACAACCTCGTCCTCGACGCCGCCACCATCGCCAAGATCTTCGACAACAAGATCACCAAGTGGAACGACCCGGCGATCACCAAGCTGAACCCGGGCGCGAAGCTCCCCGACTCCGCCATCCAGGCCTTCCACCGCTCGGACGAGTCGGGCACCACCCAGAACCTGGGCAAGTACCTCTCCACCGCCGCCCCGGCCGACTGGAAGCACGACCCGAAGTCGAAGTCGTGGCCCGCCCAGGGCGGCCAGGCCGCCAACGGCTCCTCCGGTGTCGCCACCGCGGTCAAGGACGTCGAGGGCTCCATCAGCTACATGGAGCTCTCGTACGCCGAGGCCAACAAGTCCTCCACGGTCAGCATCGCCACCGGTGCCGCCGCCCCGGTCGCCGCCACCACGGAGAACGCCTCCAAGGCCATCGCCGCCGCCAAGGTCAAGGGCACGGGCAACGACGTCGCCCTCTCCCTCGACTACAAGACCAAGGCCGACGGCGCCTACCCGATCGTCCTCGTCACGTACGAGATCGCCTGCGACAAGGGCAACAAGGCGGAGACCCTGCCGACCCTGAAGGCCTTCCTCAACTACACCGTGAGCGAGGAGGGCCAGAAGGTCCTCTCCGACGCCGGCTACGCCCCGCTCCCGGCCGAGATCGCGGCCAAGGTCCGCGCGATCGTCCCCACCCTGTCCTGACCCCCGGCCGGGTCCGGCCCTCACGCCGAGGGCCGGCCCGGCATCCGGTGCACCGCCGCCAGGGCCCCCGTACTCGCGTACGGGACCCGCAGACCGGAGAAGAACAGATGGCTACCACCACACCAGACATACAGAGGAGCCGGCGCGCCAAGAGCGCGTCCCGCCCCGGTGACCGCATCTTCAGCGGTCTGTCCCGAGGCTCCGGCATCACCCTCCTCGTGATCATGGCCGCGATCGCCGGCTTCCTCACCTACCGCGCGATCCTCGCGATCTCGAAGGACAGCACCAACTTCTTCACCACCTTCGAGTGGAACCCCGCCGGCGACCCGCCGGTCTTCGGCATCGCCGTCCTCGCCTTCGGCACGATCGTCTCCTCGGTCATCGCGATGCTCATCGCCGTGCCCGTCGCGATCGGCATCGCGCTCTTCATCTCGCACTACGCGCCGCGCAAGCTGGCCAAGCCGCTCGCGTACGTCGTCGACCTGCTCGCCGCCGTGCCCAGCATCATCTACGGCCTCTGGGGCGCGATCTTCCTCGTCCCGTACCTCGACGGCCTGAACAAGTGGCTCGACGAGTACCTGGGCTGGACGTACATCTTCGACAAGTCCGGCGAGGGCGTCGCCCGCAACCTCTTCACCGTGGGCATCCTGCTGGCGATCATGATCCTGCCGATCATCACCAACGTCACCCGCGAGGTCTTCCTCCAGGCCCCGAAGATGCACGAAGAGGCCGCCCTCGCCCTCGGCGCCACGCGCTGGGAGGTCATCCGCATGTCGGTGCTGCCCTTCGGCCGCTCCGGCATCATCTCCGCCTCCATGCTGGGCCTCGGCCGCGCACTCGGCGAGACCATGGCCGTCGCCGTGGTCCTCTCCCCCAGCTTCCTCATCTCGGGCCACCTGCTCGACCCGGGCGGCGGCACCTTCGCCCAGAACATCGCCGCCAAGTTCAACGAGGCCAACGAGTTCGGCCGGGACGCGCTCATCGCCTCCGGTCTCGTCCTCTTCGTCATCACCCTGCTGGTCAACGGCGCCGCCCGCTGGATCATCGGCCGCCGCAAGGAGTACTCGGGGGCCGCGGCATGAGCCACGCCATACAGGAACGTCCGGTCTCCGTCGCTCCCAAGCGCGGACCCCTCTCCCACGCCCGCCTCCCGCGCTGGACCCCGGCCGCCGTCGCCGTCTTCTCCGTCGCCGCGGGCATCGGGATCGGCCTCGCCGCCGGCTGGCACAGCAAGGTCCAGTGGGGCATGCTCGCCGCGCTGCTCTTCGTCCTCACGACGTACGCCGTCACCACCAAGGTCGAGGGCGCCCGGCAGGCCAAGGACCGTGTCGCGACCAGCCTCGTCTGGGTCTGCTTCGTCCTCGCCGTCGTCCCGCTGCTCTCCCTGGCCTGGGTCACGATCAGCAAGGGCCTGGCCGTCCTCGACGGCTACTTCCTGACCCACTCGATGAACGGCGTCCTCGACACCGAGGCCGGCGGCGGCGTCTACCACGCCCTCCTCGGCACCATCGAGCAGGTCGGCATCGCGACCCTGATCGCGGCCCCGATCGGCCTGCTGACCGCGGTCTACCTCGTCGAGTACGGCGGCGGAAAGCTCGCCCAGGCCGTCACCTTCTTCGTCGACGTCATGACGGGCATCCCGTCGATCGTCGCCGGCCTCTTCATCCTCGCCACCTGGAACCTGATGCTGGGCTTCGGCCCCTCCGGTTTCGCCGGCGCGATGGCCCTCGCCATCCTGATGATGCCGGTCGTCGTCCGCTCCACCGAGGAGATGCTCAAGCTCGTCCCGAACGAGCTCCGCGAGGCCTCCCTCGCCCTCGGCATCCCCAAGTGGCGCACGATCCTGAAGGTGGTCCTGCCCACCGCGATCGGCGGCATCACCACGGGCGTCATGCTCGCGGTCGCCCGCATCACCGGTGAGACGGCCCCCGTCCTGCTCCTCGTGTTCGGTACGAAGCTCATCAACCCGAACCCCTTCGAAGGCGCCCAGTCCTCCCTGCCGCTCTACGTGTACGAGCAGTACGCGGTCGGCACCGACGCCTCGGTGGCCCGTGCCTGGGCAGCCGCGCTCGTCCTGATCGCCTTCGTCATGATCCTCAACCTGGTGGCCCGCGGCATCGCCCGCTGGAAGGCCCCGAAGACCGGCCGCTGACCGCGGCAATTGGAAGTGATTCACATGGCCAAGCGAATCGACGTCAGCGGCCTCTCCGCCTTCTACGGCTCCCACAAGGCGATCGACGACATCTCCATGACCGTCGAGCCCCGCTCGGTGACGGCCTTCATCGGCCCCTCCGGCTGCGGCAAGTCCACCTTCCTGCGCACGCTGAACCGCATGCACGAGGTCACCCCCGGCGGCCGTGTCGAGGGCAAGGTGATGCTGGACGACGAGAACCTGTACGGCTCGCACGTCGACCCGGTCGCCGTGCGCCGCACGGTCGGCATGGTCTTCCAGCGCCCCAACCCCTTCCCCACCATGTCGATCTTCGACAACGTGGCGGCGGGCCTGCGGCTCAACGGCAAGTACAAGAAGTCCGCGCTCAACGACATCGTCGAGAAGTCCCTCAAGGGCGCGAACCTCTGGAACGAGGTCAAGGACCGTCTGAACAAGCCGGGCTCCGGCCTCTCCGGCGGTCAGCAGCAGCGTCTGTGCATCGCGCGGGCCATCGCCGTCGAGCCGGACGTCCTGCTCATGGACGAGCCGTGCTCCGCCCTCGACCCGATCTCCACCCTCGCCATCGAGGACCTGATCGGCGAGCTGAAGGAGCGCTTCACGATCGTCATCGTGACGCACAACATGCAGCAGGCCGCCCGCGTCTCGGACCGCACGGCCTTCTTCAACCTGGCGGCCGTCGGCCAGCCCGGCAAGCTGATCGAGCTGGACGACACCGAGCGCATCTTCTCCAACCCGAGCGTCCAGGCGACCGAGGACTACATCTCCGGCCGCTTCGGATAAGACTCGTCCTGCGGTGCTGCATGGCGGTGCCACCGTAAGACGAAGGGCCCGGCTCCCCCACAAGGGGAGCCGGGCCCGACCATTTCCACCGGCTGCCGGCCGAGCGGCGTGGCGCCGCTCGTCAGCCGAAGAAGAGCTGCACCACGCTGCACGCCCCGGGGGATAACCCCCGGACCCCCAGCAGGTCGGCGTGGCGCCGCTCGTCAGCCGAAGAAGAGCTGCACCACGTAGAAGCTCGCGGCCGCGACCAGCGCCGCCGCCGGCATGGTGATGAACCAGCCGAGGATGATGTTCTTGGCGACACCCCACCGCACCGCGTTGACGCGCTTCGTCGCGCCGACGCCCATGATCGCGGAGGTGATGACGTGCGTCGTCGAGATCGGCGCGTGGAAGATGAACGCCGAGCCGAACATGATCGACGCACCCGTCGTCTCCGCCGCGAAGCCCTGCGGCGGGTCCAGCTCGATGATCTTGCGGCCGAGCGTCCGCATGATGCGCCAGCCGCCCGCGTACGTACCGAGCGAGAGCATCACGGCACAGGCGATCTTCACCCACACCGGGATGTCGTCGCCCGCCTGCTGCACATCGGCAATGACGAGGGCCATCACCACGATGCCCATCGTCTTCTGCGCGTCCTGCAGACCGTGGCCGAGCGCCATGCCGGCCGCCGACACCGTCTGCGCGATACGGAAGCCGCGCTTGGCCTTGTGCGGGTTGGTCTTGCGGAACATCCACAGGATCGCGCACATGACCAGGTAACCGGCGACGAGACCGACGACCGGCGAGATGAACATCGGGATGACGACCTTGTCGAGGACGCCGCCCCAGATCACCTCGGTGCCACCGGCCAGCGCCGCGCCCACCATGCCGCCGAACAGCGCGTGCGAGGAGGAGGACGGCAGACCGAAGTACCAGGTGACGAGGTTCCAGATGATCGCGCCGACCAGCGCGGCGAAGAGGATGCCCATCCCCTTGTCGCCGGTCGGGGTCTCGATGAGCCCCTCACTGACGGTCTTGGCGACCCCGCTGCCCATGAAGGCACCCGCGAGGTTCATGACCGCGGCCATCGCCAGCGCCGCCCGGGGGGTCAGCGCCCGGGTCGACACCGAGGTGGCGATGGCGTTGGCGGAGTCGTGGAAGCCGTTCGTATACGTGAAACCGAGCGCGACACCGATGGTCACGATCAGAGCGAAGGTGTCCACGAAGCTCAGGACTCCTTGACCGCGATGGTCTCCACCGTGTTGGCGACGTGCTCGAAGGCGTCGGCCGCCTCTTCCAGCACATCGACGATCTGCTTGAGCTTGAGCACCTCGATGGCGTCGTACTTACCGTTGAAGAGCGTCGCGAGCAGCTTGCGGTGGATCTGGTCGGCCTGGTTCTCCAGACGGTTGACCTCGATCCAGTACTCGGTGAGGTTGTCCATCGTCCGCAGGTTCGGCATGGCCTCGGCGGTCAGCTCGGCCGCCCGGGCCAGGACCTCGATCTGCTGCTCGACACCCTTGGGGAGTTCCTCGACGTTGTAGAGGACGACCAGGTCGACGGCCTCCTCCATGAAGTCCATGATGTCGTCGAGGGACGACGCGAGGTTGTAGATGTCCTCGCGGTCGAAGGGTGTGATGAAGGAGGAGTTCAGCTGGTGGAAGATCGCGTGGGTGGCGTCGTCGCCGGCGTGCTCCGCTGCCCGCATCCGCTCCGCGATCTCGGCCCGGGCGGAAGGCTCCGCTCCGAGCAGTTCCATCAGGAGCTTGGAGCCCGTGACGATGTTGTCCGCGGACGCGGCGAACATGTCGTAGAAGCTCGTCTCCCTGGGGGTCAGACGAAATCGCACGTGAGGTCCTCGGGGTGCTGGGTTTCGGTCAGGCTGATGCTAGGCGCATCGTCCAGCCACGGCTAACCGGCGTCCTCTCAGTGTCGCCCATCAGGCACAGTGAACTGCACGGGCCCCTGCCCGGATCGGCGGGGATCGGTACCATATACCCACGAGGGGTATACACCCCTTTTCTGGACAACGGGAGGACGCGATGACGACCACCGAGGCGGACCAGGTCACACCCGAGCCCGTCGAGGCCGTCGGGGCCGTCGAGCCTGCCGATCACGACCACGGCGTGCACGGCTACCACAAGCAGAAGGACGAGCACCTCAAGCGGCTCCGCCGCATCGAGGGCCAGATCCGCGGCCTCCAGCGGATGGTCGACGAGGACGTCTACTGCATCGACATACTCACCCAGGTGTCGGCGTCGACGAAGGCGCTCCAGTCCTTCGCCCTCCAGCTCCTGGAGGAGCACCTGCGGCACTGCGTCGCGGACGCGGCCACGAAGGGCGGCGACGGCATCGACGCCAAGGTCGAGGAGGCCACCAAGGCCATCGCCCGCATGCTGCGCACCTGAGCGGGCCCGGCGGGGGCCGTGCGGTCAGGGCGCTGGAGGCCGTACCGGTCAGGGGCGCCGGGGGCCGTGCGGTCAGCGTTCCCGTACGGCCCGCTCGGCGGCGACCCGCAGGACCTCGTCGATCCGGTCGGCGCTGAGCCGCTCCCCGTCAGCGGTGGAGGCGGCGATGATCAGCTCGCCGCACAGCTCGATCTCGGCGAGGGCGATGCGGTCCGGGTCCGCGGAAACGGTCGCTGTACCGGGCGGGGCCACGTGCGGTCACCTCTTCCTGCCGGCTTCTGTCTCCCAGGTTCCCGGAGGTCTCCCAGCGTAGGGAGAGCGCCACTCGGTGCGCATGACACGTCCGGACCATTTGGCAATGGTCCGAACCACCCGGCCCCGGCCGCGGCCCTGGTCAGGCCTTGATCTTCCCGGCGTAGATGTCGCGCCGGTCCGGCAGCGCCACCTGTACGGGGACCCCGAAGCCGTACAGCAGGGTGGTCGAGGCGACCGCGACCGTGCGGCCCTGGTTGCTGAAGCTGAACTGGTGGCGGACCTTCCGCAGCCGGCCCTCCGCGTCCAGGTACGCGTCGAAGGGCACCGTGTCCTTGGCGAACCCTTTCGCCGCCGCGGCGAGCGCCCCGCGCAACTGCGGCGAGGCGACGCGCGCCGCGTGGGCGATGTCGGCGACGCCGCGGTAGTGGCCGACTTTCACCCCTGCCAGGTCGACCTCGCCGAGGTACGTGGCCTCCCGGGCGCCGCGCAGCAGCTCCGCCGCGGCCGCCGGGTCGGTGGCCCCTCCCGTGACGAGGTTGCCGTCGTCGAGGGCCGTGGTGTCGACGCGGACCCACTTGTCGGCGGGCACGCCCGCGCCCCGGTTCTTCATGTAGAGGGCGCCGGGGGTGAGGAGCTCGGTGATCGGCCGGTGCTCGTCGGTTCCGGCGGCGTCCTTGGGCAGCATCACCTGGAGCCGGCCGGTGCGGCGGCGGAAGTCGTAGCCGCCCTCGCCGCGGATGGTGACCCGGGTCCCGCCGGCGGCCATCTCCATGGAGGTGCTCGCCTTGGAGGTGCCGGCCCGGGTCAGCGCGTCGGCCGCGTTCCGTACGGCGAGGAGGGGGTCCACCGTGGGCTTGGGGTCCTCGGGGGCGCCGCAGCCGGCGATCGCCGGACCCCCGACGAGTGAGCCGACCAGGGCGGCGGTGACGGCGAAAGCCCCGCTCCCGCGACCGTGCGGACGCCCGTACCGCTGCACCACCATCGTCTGCCAACCCCCAACGCCTCACCGCTGTTTGTCCGGGCGCCGCACGCCCCCGGCCCCGCGGGCCCGGGAACACCCGATCCGGATAACGACGGCCCGGGCGAGCCGTCACGCGCAGTACGGTGGTGGTGTGCATGCGGAGCCCTTCCCCCACACGACCACGACGACGGAGCGCGGCTCGTTCGCGCTCGCCAGGTGCAGCTGCGGCTGGTCGGGACCGGCCCGCAGATCGCGGGAGCGGGCCCGCACGGACGCCTCGGAGCATCTCGACGCGGCGACGTCCGCCGGCGCCCCTCAGCACTGACCCGAAACCCGCCCCGGGGCGGCTGCCCCGTACATGGGACTGCTGCCCCGTACCAGTACGGGCTGCCTAGGCGGCGAGGTCGTTCTGGGTGGTCCCGTTGGCGGGGCCGCCGAGGCGGGGCTCGGGGATGCCGACGGTCTCCGGCTGCTGGGGTCCCGCGGCCTTGCGGGAGCGGACGAGCGGGGCGCCGCGGCGGGAGCGGGCGAGGGCGGAGACGACCGGGGTCAGCAGGGCGAGCGCGACGGGCGCGAGGAGCAGGGCCACCGCCGTGCCGAGGGCGAAGCCGCCGATGACGTCGGTGGGGTAGTGGACGCCCATGTAGACCCGGGCGAAGCCCTCGGCGAGGGCGAGGCCGATGGCGGCGAGGCCGAACTTCCGGTTCGCGACGAAGAGGCCGACGCCGAGCGCCATGGCCATGGTGGCGTGGTCGCTGACGAAGGAGAAGTCGGTCTTGCCCGCGACGAGGACCTCGAGGCCCTGGTGGTCGTTGAACGGCCTGGGCCGCTCGACGAAGCCCCGGATGGGGATGTTGACGAGAAGGGCGACACCGGCGGCCAGCGGGGCCCACACGAGCCCGGCGACGGCCGAGACGGAGTCCGCGAGGGTGCCGCTGCGGCGGACGCTCCACCAGCACCAGAGGACGACCAGGACCATCCCGAGCATGATCCCGTACTCGCCGACGAACTCCATGACACGGTCGAACCACGGCGGGGCGGCCTTCGCCAGCCCGTTGATGTCGTAGAGCAGGCCGACATCGGGGTTGGTGCCGTCCGATGCGAGTCCAGCCATCTGCTGCGGCCCCTTGCTTCTCGTGTCTGTCTTCCCACCCCCGTGGTCAGAGCGTTCGGATCAGGGAACGAACTGCTTGAGGCGTACGTTCCGCTCTCTCCGGTGGATCATGACGACGTTATCGAAGAGTGACGGTTCACCGCAGCTCAGGGCCAGGGCATGACGGAGAGTTCCAGCCATGTCCGTGACGACTGCCTTACGGCCCGACGGTCCGTCTCCTTCCCTCAAGTCTGCGGGAGATGGGTGGGCAGCGCGGCGGCGCCCTCCTTCGTGACACGGGTCGCGCCGAAGTAGTCCGGGGTGTCGATCCGGGTGAAGCGGATCACCGCCCCGGTGCGCGGGGCGTCGATCATGTACCCGCCGCCGACGTAGATGCCGACGTGCCGGATGGCCCGCGAATTCGTCAGGTCGTCGGAGAAGAACACGAGGTCGCCGGGGAGGAGCTCCGACCGGCCCGGGTGCGGCCCGGCGTTGTACTGGTCGTTGGCGACGCGGGGCAGCTCGACGCCGACGCTCAGGTACGCGGCCTGGGTCAGCCCGGAGCAGTCGAACCGGCCTCCCTGCGCGGCCGTGCCCGTACCGCCCCAGAGATAGGGGGTGCCGAGCTTCCCCTGGGCGTAGTGGATGGCCCCGGCGGCCTGCCGGGACGGGTCGACGCGGCCCATCGGCCGGGCGAAGCTCTGCTCCAGGGAGCGGATGATCCGCACGTAGTTCTGGGTCTCGCTGATGGGCGGCACCCCGCGGTACTTGATGACCCGGTACGCGCCCGCGTTGTACGCGGCCAGCATGTTGTTCGCCGGGTCCCCGGGGACGTTCTTCACGTAGCCGGCGAGTTCGCAGTCGTACGAGGCGGCCGAGGGGATGGCGTCCTTGGGGTCCCAGATGTCCCGGTCGCCGTCCCCGTCGCCGTCGATGCCGTGCCCGGCCCAGGTGCCGGGGATGAACTGGGCGATGCCGCGGGCGTCGGCGGAGGAGACGGCCCGCGGGTTCCAGCCGCTCTCCTGGTAGAGCTGGGCGGCGAGCAGGGCGGGGTTGATCGCGGGGCAGAGGTTGCCCCACTTCTGCACGAGCCCCTGGTAGAGGGCGGGTACGGAGCCCTTCGCCAGACCCACGGTGCCGTTCTTGCCGCTGCCCGCGCCGCCGATGAGGCCCGACGCCGCGGAGTACGTCCCGACGACGAGCAGTGCGACAAAGCTGAGGCAGGCTCCGAAGACCCCGCCGGCCACCAGCCACGCCTTGCCAGCCCTACGCACCGTCAACCACCCCTCGGTTCATGGCAGTACGCCCCGGGTCAGTCTAGGCGGCGGGGGGTCCCAGGGGGTGGTTGCGCGACGTGCCGTCAGTTCTTCTTCAGCAACTCCACGAGACTGGAGGCACTGTCGTCCCCGCGGCCGGCCTCCACCCCGCGGCGGAAGAGGTCGACGACGGCGGCCGGCAGGGCCGCGTCCACGCCCGCGTCGACGACCGTGTGCAGGACGTGCTCGGTGCTCGCGAGGCCCATCGCGAGGCGGTCGACGTCACCGCCGTGGTGGCCGGCGTCGACCCGGGGCGCGTAGAAGTCGATGAACCGGTCGAGGTCGAGGGCGTTCCGGGCGTACGGCTGGAGCTCGGTGGCCGAGATGCCGTGCGCGCCGGCGAGGGCGATGGCCTGCCAGTAGCCGGAGAGCGCCGTCCAGAACATGACCATGTTGAGCTGGTAGAAGAGCGCGGCGAGCCCGGGGTCCTCGCCGCGGTGGTCGGTCCCGCCGGTGAGGACGGCGAGCGTGCCCCGGTGGGCCTCGAAGACCTCGCGGGGGCCGCTGTAGAAGGCGGAGCTGTCCGGGTCGCCGACGCCGGACGGCGGGACGAGGATGCCGCCGGTGAGCTGGACTGCGCCGCGCTCCGCCGCCCAGGCGGCGGCCTCCCGGGCCCGGTCCGGGGTGTCGGAGCTGAGGTTGACGAGGACCTTGCCCGCCAGGACGGCGGGGTCGACCGCGCCGAGGACGCCGTAGAAGGCGTCGTAGTCGGTGAGGCTGAGGACGACGACCTCGTTGGCGGCGACGGCCTCGGCCGGGCTCGCGGCGAGGACCGCCCCGCGGCGGACGAGTTCGGCGGCCCGGCTCGGGGTCCGGTTCCAGAGGGTGACCGCGTACCCCTGGTCGAGATAGGCGCCGGCCATGGCGCGCCCCATGGGCCCGAGGCCGATGACGGTGACGGAACGGTCGTGCTGCATGGCAATCCCCCATCGAAAGGCGCTCGCTCTAAAACGAACGCTCTACTTAGCGACTGGGCAAGACCGTAGCACGTTCTAAAACGAACGCTCTACTCATTCAGCGACTAGACTCGCCCCATGCAGACCAGCAGCACCCACGACCGGATCGTCGTCGCCGCCTCCCGCCTCATCCAGCGCCAGGGGTACGTCGGGACGGGCATCAAGCAGATCGCGAAGGAGGCGGACGCCACCCTCGGCTCCGTCTACCACTTCTTCCCGGGCGGGAAGGAAGCCGTCGCGGTCGCCGCCATCGCCCACGGCCGCGAGGAGTTCGCCGACCTCCTGCGCACCGCCCTGGACGGCGAGGACGGCCCCGCCGAGGCCGTCGACGCCTGCGCGCGCGTCCTGGCCCGCGAACTCCGCGCCTCCGGCTGGACCGACGGCTGCCCGGTCACCGCAGCCGCCCTGGAGACCCTCGGCTCCGACAACCCCGTCCAGCAGGCCTGCGCCGAGGCCATGCGCGCCTGGCAGAACCTGGTCGCCGAGAAGCTCCTCGGCTGCGGATTCCCCTCCCCCGAGGCCCGCGACCTGGCCACCACCGTCATCAACACGCTCGAAGGCGCCGAAGTGACCGCCCAGGTCACCCGGAGCGAGGACCCCCTCCTCCTGGCGGGCCGTCACCTGTCGCGCCTGATCGCCTCGTACGCCTGAGACCCGCCGGCGGCGACGCGACGGCGCCCCAAGAGTGCAACAACGACAATCATTGCCCGGAGTCACCCTCCGTGATACACAGAGTGACCATACGCTTCTTCACGCGGAAACCGGCCACACCACCGCAGGTCAAGACGGTCAGACCGGTCAAGTGTGCGGGGATCGGGTAAAGAGACCCGTCAAGGCGTCACACACGAGCGGTTTCATCAGCGAAGATAGGGCGATGACCCATGCCGTCCGGCAGGGGCAGTTAACTACCCAACAGGGGCGGTGAGTTACATGTACCTGGCGGCAGAAAAGGGCGACATCACCACCATCATCGGTGGAATCGCCCCGAACTGGGGCCCGTTCGGCAGCCTGGGCGCCGAAGCCAAGATCATGATCGAGGTCGTGATGGCCGTGGCCATCCTGCTCTGCCTCGGCATCGCCATCTGGGGAGCGGCCAAGCAGCGCATCGGCGCGACCGCACTCCGCGACACCTTCAGCGCGGAACAGGGCAAGGGCCTGATCGTGGCCGGCCTCACCGGCGTCTTCATCATCGGATCGCTGGGGACGCTCTTCACCATCGTGTACGGGATGGCCGTCTGATCCCCCGTCGGACCCCTTTTCCCTGAGGCCTGCTGATGTCGTGTTTGCGTTCCCTGATGCCCAGCCATGTTGCAGCACTGTCGTACCCGCGAACGAGTGAGGGGGCGTACCCGGCATGAGCCTCGGCGACGAGCACGACGGCTTCGGCGGCGTGGGCGGCTCGGGCCAGACCCGGACCCGTCTGCCCGAGGGCAACAGCGGCGACATCTACGGCGGCGCCCGCCGCCCCGTCCGCAACTCCCGCTCCCTGATCACGGTCGTAGGCGTGGTGGTCCTCCTCCTCGCGGCCATCGCCTTCGCCAACCGCGGCGGCGGCGAACCGGCGGACGCGGCGATCCCCACCTCCAACACCCCGGGCAAGAGCGGCCCCACAGCAGCCACAGGCGTCCGCCCCGTCACGGACAGGAACGGCGGAATCCCGACGGGCTACGCCCACGACGAGCAGGGCGCCCAGAGTGCGGCGACGAACTACGCGGTGGCCCTGGGCTCCGCCGAGATGTTCACCGCCGCGACGCGAAGCGAGATCGTCCACACGGTGTACGCCTCCTCGGTGGCCGCCACGCGCCTTGGCGATCTGAACGAAACCTTCGCCGACAAAGCCTTCCTCGAACGAATTGGCCTCCAAGAGGACGGCACCGCACCCCGAGGGCAGACCTTCATCGCCCGCACTGTTCCTGTCGGTTCGAAGATCGAAAGCTACGCCGAAGACAAGGCGACGGTATCCATTTGGCACTCATCCCTGTTCGGAATGGCCGGCGAAGGCTCCAGGAACCCTGTCTCCGAAGCTTGGTACACCAGTTCGTACGAGCTGCAGTGGGTCGAGAATGACTGGAAGGTCGTCGACGCCAGCCAGAAGGACGGCCCAGCACCTGTCGGTCGCGACCAGAGAGCATCCACAGCAGAGGAAATGAGCGATGCTGTCCGTCAGTTCGGAGGCTTCACCTATGCCCGATAGCCGACGCCGCTTTCGTTCTGTCGCCGCCTCCGTCGCCGTCCTGCAGACAACCGTGTTCATGCTCGCCGCCAGTGCTGCAGCCGCTCCGACGCCCACTCCCAGCCCGTCCCCCAGCGTCAGCAACGACCCTTGTGCACTGCTCATCGGTCCGTCCAAATCACGCTGCCTCGAAGGATCCTCCGGTGGTTCCACAGCCCCTCAGAACGACCCCACCACCGCCCTCGACCCCCTCTCCTCCCTCGCCCGCGGCTGCGCCGACGCCGCCATCGCGACCATCGACTACCTCTCCAAGGCCGTCAAGGAAACCGCCGACGTCGACTTCACCAACACGGAGTTCCTCGGCCGGTACGCGATCGTCTTCGCCGCCTCCACCGTCCTCACCCTCCTCCTCTGGCTCCTCGCCGTCGCCAAGCGCGCCATCCGCGGCGTCCCCCTCGCCACCGCACTCTCCGAGGCCATCGGCTTCCTCTGGCTGACGGTCCTCGCCTCCGCCTTCACCCCCCTCATCCTCTACACCGTCGTCAACGCCACCGACGCCGTCACCGAGGTCATCGCCTCCGGCACCGGCCAGCAGACCGACGTCTTCTTCGGCAGCTTCAAACAGGCCCTCCAGAAGGGCGACAGCATCGGTGGCGGCCCCATCATGCTGATCATCGTGTCGCTGGTGACCGTCCTCGCCGCCGGCGTGCTCTACCTGGAGCTGTTCCTCCGCGCCGTGATGCTCTACGTCGGCGCCCTCCTCGGCGTCGTCGTCTACTCCGGCCTCGTCGACAAGAACATGTGGGGCCACGTCCGCCGCTGGGCCGGCATCATGATCGCGGTCATCCTCGTCAAGCCGGTCATCGTGATCGTCCTCGGCCTCGCCGGCGCACTCTCCTCCGGCACCGGCCCCGACTCCTTCTCCGCCGTCGTCTCCGGACTCGCGATCATCCTGCTCGCCATCTTCGCCTCCGCCGTGATCTACCGCTTCGTCCCCGGCTTCGGCGACGAGATCGCCGCCTCCCGCAACAACCGGCTCCACCGCGCCGGCGAGAACACCGCCGCCGCCGTCATCTCCTCCCCCGCCTCCCTCGTCTCGCAGGGCATCAAGACCCACAGCACCCGCGACAGCGGAGGCAGCGGCGGCCAGGGCGCCCAGGCCCCCCGCCCCGCCAACCCCCTCGCCGGCGGCGTCGCCGCCCACAGCAGCCGCGGCGGCGACAACCGCGGCGGCGGGGCCACGCCCCCACCCTCGCCCCGTAGCAGCAGTCCCACCACGGGTACCCCGCACAGCAACCGCAACTCTGGAGGTGGAGGGCGTTGACGACCCAGTCCCAGCCGGTCGCGCCCCGCCGTACGTATCTCGTCGGCCGTGCCCGGCCCAACGCGATCGTCGGCAAGAACCGTGAGACGGGCGAGATCGCCCTCATCATCGTCGGCGCCTTCCTCGGCATGATGAGCGGACTCCTCGTCCCCGTCCTCTCCCTCCGGATCGCGCTCCTCGCCGGCCTCCCCATGGTCGCGATCGCCGCCGTGTACCTCCCGTACAAGGGCCGCACCTTCTACAAGTGGTTCGAGATCAACCGCAGCTACAAGCGCATGCTCAAGCGCGGCACCGCCTACCGCTCCGTCGCCGCCGAATCCGGCACCCACCTCGACGGCCGCGAGGTCGAGATCGGCCCGCCCCCCGGCATCGGCCGCGTCGGCTGGCTCTCCGCCCCCTTCGGACCCGACGAGATCGCCGTCCTCCTCCACGCCGACCGCCGCACCGTCACCGCCGCCATCGAGATCGAGGGCCCCGGCGTCGGCCTGCGCGACAGCGAGGACCAGGAAGCCCTCGTCGACCGCTTCGGCACCCTCCTCAAGCACGTCGCCAACGGCGACGGCTTCGTGACCCGCCTCCAGATGCTCGCCCGCACCCTCCCCGCCGACCCCGACGCCCACGCCAAGGATGTCACCCAGCGCGGCGACACCACCGCCCCCGCCTGGCTCAAGGAGTCGTACGAGCAGCTCCAGTCGATGGTCTCCACCTCCAGCGAGCAGCACCGCGCCTACCTCGTCGCCTGCATGCACTACACCCGCGAACTCGCCGCCGAGGCCAACGTCATGGCCCGCGCCGCCCGCCACGCCTCCGGCGCCCGCAAGCTCGACCGCGACGCCGGCCTCGCCGTCGTCATGGCCCGAGAGCTCACCGACATCTGCGCCCGCCTCGCCGAGGCCGACATCCGCGTACGCCAGCCCCTCGGCCAGTCCCGGCTCGCCTCCCTCGTGCACTCCATGTACGACCCGGACCACCCCATCGACCACATCCAGGCCATGACGAAACGAAACGCTTGGCCCGCCGAACTCGACGCGATGGAACCCACCTACCTCCAGGCCAAGACCCGCGAGTCCTCCACCCGCGCCCCCTGGTGCCACGCCACCGCCTGGGTGAAGGAGTGGCCGATGACCCCCGTCGGCGTCAACTTCCTCGCCCCGCTCCTCGTCCACACCCCCGACGTCATCCGCACCGTCGCCGTCACCATGGACCTGGAGCCCACCGAGGTCGCCATCGAGCGGATGCTCACCGAGAAGACCAACGACGAGGCCGACGCCAGCCGCGCCGCCAAGATGAACCGCACCGTCGACCCCCGCGACATCGCCGCCCACGGCCGACTCGACCAGCGGGGTGAAGATCTCGCCAGCGGCGCTGCCGGAGTCAACCTCGTCGGGTACATCACGGTGTCGTCGCGTTCGCCCGAGGCCCTCGCCCGGGACAAGCGCACGATCAGGGCCTCCGCCGGCAAGTCGTACCTGAAGCTGGAGTGGTGCGACCGCGAGCACCACAGGGCCTTTGTGAACACCCTGCCGTTCGCGACCGGCATCCGCCGCTAAGGCCGAAGGGGCACCGACCGATGCGAGATCCGCTGTCCGTCCTGACCGACGCCTTCACCTCCTTCGTCTTCGGCAAGGTGGAGACGACCCGCCTGCCCGTCCGCACCTCCACCGGACAGGCCCAGGCCGTCTACCTGCCGACCGCCGCCCCCGGCCTCGGCGACTCCGGCGTGATCATCGGCCGCGAGGTCTACAGCGGCAAGGGGTACATCTACGACCCCTTCCAGCTGTACGGGCAGCAGCTCCCCGCCCCCCACTGGCTGGTCCTCGGCGAATCCGGCAACGGCAAGTCGGCCCTGGAGAAGACCTACGTCCTCCGTCAGCTCCGCTTCCGCGACCGGCAGGTCGTCGTCCTCGACGCCCAGGGCGAGGACGGCGTCGGCGAATGGAACCTCATCGCGCAGGAGCTGGGAATAACTCCCATCCGGCTCGACCCCATGGTCGCCAACGACTCCGGCATCCGCCTCAACCCCCTCGACCCCTCGATCACCACCACCGGCCAGCTCGCGCTGCTCCGCACCATCATCGAGGTGGCGATGGGCCACGGCCTCGACGAGCGCTCCGGCTTCGCCCTCAAGGTCGCCCACGCCTACGTCACCGAGCACCGGACCGACCGGCAGCCGATCCTCACCGACATCGTCGAACAACTCCGCCACCCCGAGGCCGAATCGGCCGAGGCGATGAACGTCGACATAGACGACGTACGCGCCTGGGGCCTCGACGTCGCCCTCGTCCTCGACCGGCTCGTCGACGGCGACCTCCGCGGCATGTTCGACGGCCCGACGACCGTCGGCATCGACCTCGACGCGCCCCTCATCGTCTTCGACCTCTCCCACATCGACCGCAACTCCATCGCCATGCCGATCCTCATGGCGATCGTCGGCGTCTGGCTGGAGCACACCTGGATCCGCCCCGACCGGAAGAAGCGCATCTTCCTCGTCGAGGAGGCCTGGCACATCATCAACAGCCCCTTCGTGGCGCAGCTGTTCCAGCGCCTGCTCAAGTTCGGGCGCCGCCTCGGCCTGTCCTTCGTCGCCGTCGTCCACCACCTCTCCGACGTCGTCGACGGAGCCGCCGCCAAGGAGGCCGCGGCGATCCTCAAGATGGCCTCCACCCGGACCATCTACGCCCAGAAGGCCGACGAGGCACGCAACACCGGCCGGGTCCTCGGCCTGCCACGCTGGGCGGTCGAGATCATCCCGACCCTCACCCCCGGCATCGCGGTCTGGGACGTCAACGGCAACGTGCAGGTGGTCAAACACCTCATCACCGAGAAGGAACGCCCCCTCGTCTACACCGACCGCGCCATGACCGAGTCCTCCGTCGTCGATCCCGAGCTGGAGTGGGAGACGGAGCAGCGCGCGATCCTCATCGAGCAGCAGATGAACGGCACTTCGCAGTCCACGGTGGCGTAATGGAATCAGCACGGAAGGGAGGAGGAGTCTCCGACGGGCTGCTGCTCGGCCTGTTCGGCCTCCTCTTCTGCCTCACGGCCCTCGTGTGGACGGCGACCGGCCTCGCAGGGCTCTTCGCCCACGGGGCCTGGCCGCAGGGCGTCGCCTTCATGGGCACGCCCGCGGCCCTGCGCTCCCTGGCCACGGCCCCCACGGACCTCGCGGCGGCCTGGCCGGCCACCCCGCCGGACCAGCTCTCGGGGTACGGGCTGTTCTGGGGCCTCCTCATCGGCGAGGCGATGGTCCTGCTGGTCCTCGTGATCTTCGCCCTCGGCACGATCGCCCGCTGGCGCGCGGTGAGGGCGAACCGAAAGGCGGGCGCGTACGCCCACACCACCCGGAAACGGAAGGAACCGGCCGCGACGGCACCCGCCGAGAGCGTCCGGATCGCCCCGCCCCGCACGGAATCGGCCCCGCCGCCCCCGGCACCCACCGAGCCGCTCCCCGCCGCACAGGCCCCCGAGCCGGCACCGGCCGCGCAATCCGGCCCCACCACCGCGCCCGCGCCCGCCCCCGTCACCGCACCGCCCACACACCTCGCCACCGCCACCACCCCCGGCCCGACCACCCGCCTCGTCTACGGCCCCCCGGAGACCCGCCACCCCGTCGCCGTCCAGGCGATCCACGACGCCGAGGGCCCCGTCCTGGCCGTCACCTCCGACCCCACCGTCTGGTCCGCCACGAAGGACGCCCGCGGCAAGCTCGGCCCGGTCCTCGTCCACGACCCCGGCCACCTCTGCGACACCCCCGGCCGCCTCCACTGGTCCCCGTCCGAGCACTGCGAGGACCCGGCCGTCGCCCAGCAGCGGGCCGCCGCCCTGCTCGCCCCCGTACGCCCACACTCCCGCCTCGACGCGGCCACAGCCGACACCGCCGAAACGCTTCTGCGCTGCTGGCTGCACGCCGCCGCCGTCGACGGCCGCCCCTTCCGCCAGGTCCACCGCTGGGCCCAGGGCGCCGGCGCCCACGAGCCCGTACGCATCCTGCGCAGCCACCCCAAGGCCGCCTCCGGCCTCGCCGGACTCCTCGAATCGGCGCTCACGGCCCACCCCGAAAGCCGCCGCCTCGCCCAAGAACTGACGGCCCGTGCGCTCGCCGCGCTCTCCTCGATCCACATCCGCGAGGCCTGCGTCCCGAATCGAACGGATTCGCTGGCCCTCGCATCTTTCCTCGCCGAAGGGGGCACGCTCTACGTGGTGGGCGAACCGATCGAGAACCCCCGGGCCCACCCCGGCGCGATGCCGCTCCTCACGGCCCTCGCCGCAAGCGTGGTCGAGCACGGCCGCCGCATGGCCGCACGGTCATCCGACGGTCGGCTCGACCCACCACTCACGCTCGTCCTCGACGACGTCGCCGCCGTGGCCCCGCTCCCCCACCTCCCGGAGCTCCTCGCCACCGGCCACGACCAGGGCCTCCCGACCCTGGCCCTCCTCCGCTCCCCCGAACAGGCCCGCAGCCGCTGGCCGGAAGCCGCCCTCACCCCGTGAGCGGACGCTACGCGGCCGGACGCGACAGCTCGTACTCCACCTCCACCCCGCCCGCGCCCACACCGCTCTCCAGCGTCACGCGCTCCCCCGACGCCACGAACCCGAAGCGCCGGTAGAAAGCGGCGGCCCGCTCGTTCTCCTCGTGGACGTACAGCCGCACCCGCTCCACCGCCGGAGCCGACAGCGCCCAGGACCACTCCACGGCCGCCCGGAACAGCCCGTCGATCGCACCGCTGCCCCGCGCCTCCGGCCGGACGAACACCCCCACCACGTGCGTCTGGTCGACCTTCACCGCCGCGCCCAGCACCGCGTCCCCCGCGGGCCGCTCCACCAGCACCGTCACGGAGCCGACCCACCGCCCGTCCGGCGCCTCCGCCACGAACTGGATCACCTCGCCGGGACCGGTGTCCGACGCCCCCGCCGCACGCTCCTGCCAGAAGGAGTCCGGCCGCGTCACGGCGTCCTCGTACGTGTCGAGGAACGCGAGGTGCGCGATCGGGTCCTGGAGGGCGGCGAGCCGCAGCTCACGGGCCTTCTCCCACTCGTCGGCGCGGATCGTACGTATCGAATAGTCCATACCGCCGATCCTCGCCACGGCCGGACCCCGCTGACAAGCACTTTTCCCTCACACGCCGACCCGCCGCAGCGCCGTCGTACCCCGGTACCACACCCCTGCCCCAGCGCCCACCCACGGTCCGACGTACGCCCTGCGCCCGCTCCGTAGCGTCGTCGACATGATCCGAGCAGAGAACCTCACCAAGCGGTACGGGGACACCACCGTCGTCCAGGACCTCAGCTTCACCGTCCACCCCGGCACCGTCACCGGCTTCCTCGGCCCCAACGGCGCCGGAAAGTCCACCACTCTCCGCATGATCCTCGGCCTCGACGCCCCGACCCGCGGCCACGCCACCGTCGACGGCCGCCCCTACGCCGGCCACCGCGCCCCGCTCACCCGGGTCGGCGCCCTCCTCGAAGCCCGCGCCCTGCACCCCGACCGCTCCGCGTACCACCACCTCATGGCCCTCGCCCACACCCACGGCATCCCGAGCACCCGCGTGGACCGGGTCCTCGCCCTCACCGGCCTCACCCACGTCGCCCGCAAGCGCGTCAAGGGCTTCTCCCTCGGTATGGGCCAGCGCCTCGGCATCGCCGCCGCACTCCTCGGCGACCCGGCCACCGTCGTCCTCGACGAACCCGTCAACGGCCTCGACCCCGAGGGCGTCCGCTGGATCCGCACCCTCCTCAAGTCCCTGGCGGCCGAGGGCCGCACCGTCCTCGTCTCCTCCCACCTCATGAGCGAGATGGCCCTCACCGCAGACCACCTCATCGTCATCGGCAAAGGCCGCCTCCTCGCCGACACCACGGTCGACGAGCTCGTACGGGCCTCCGGCGGCGCCTCGGTCAAGGTCGTCACCCCGGAAGCCGACCGCCTCCGCCGGCTCCTCCCCGACGCCCGCTTCACCACCGAGACCCCCGACACCCTCCTCGTCACCGGCCTCGAAGCCCCGGAGATCGGCCGCGCGGCCGCCGCCCACGCCATCCCCCTCCACGAACTCACCCCGCAGGCAGCCTCGCTGGAGCAGGCCTTCATGGACCTCACCCGCGACTCCGTCGAATACCAGGGAGCCCCCGCATGACGACCACCGCCACCACCGCGCCCGCCACCACCCGCGCCACCACCCCCTACGGCCTCACGGCCACCCGCGTCCTCCGCTCGGAATGGCACAAGCTGTGGACGGTCCGCTCCACCTGGATCAGCGCCCTCACCGGCGTCGCGTTCGTCCTCGGTGTCGGCATCCTCATGGGCTCCACGTACACCTCCGACGGCGGCGACTCCGACGTCGACACCGTCGTCCTCACCCTCTACGGCACCCAGCTCGGCGGCATCGCCCTCGCCGTCCTCGGCATCCTCGTCACCGCCGGCGAGTACGCGACGGGCCAGGCCCATGCCTCCTTCACCGCCGTCCCCCGCCGCCTCCCCGTCCTGTGGGCCAAGGCCGCCGTCCACACCGCCGTCGTGTTCACGCTCTCCCTCCTGACCGCCCTGCTGACCTTCCTGACGGCCCAGTTCTTCCTCTCCGGCACCGACCAGGTCGCCTCGCTCACCGACGACGGCGTCCTCGCCGCCATCGCGGGCAACGCGGCGGGCACCACACTCCTCGGCGTCATCGCCCTCGGCCTCGGCGCCGCCCTCCGCTCCGTCCCCGGCGCGATCGGCGCGTTCATCGGCGGCGTCCTGATCGTCCCCGAGATCCTCGGGATGCTCCCGTACGAGGCCATGGACACGGCCGTCCGGTACTTCCCCACCCAGGCCGCCGGAGCCCTCGGCACCGCGACCCCGCTCCCCGGCACGGCCTCCCCCGGCGCCGCACTCCTCGCCCTGGTCCTCTGGGCCGCCGCGGCTCTCGTGGTCCCCGCCCTGTTGCTCAAGCGCCGCGACGTATGAGGATGATGACCGGATGATCACGGAGGAGACACCGCCCACGACCGGGGCGACGGGCCTCAGCAGACACGTCCAGCGCCTGCTGAACCGGACACGCGCCTTCGACACCGCGCACCCCTGGGTCTGGGACGCCACGCTCACGCTCTCCTGGACCGGAGCGGCACTCGTGGACGCGTCGGGCGGCTGGCAGAACACCGCCCGGGACCCCTCGGTACCGGGCGGACTCGTCCTCCTCCTCAGCCTGGCCCTCTCCCTGCCCCTCTACTGGCGCCGCCGCAGCCCCATGACGGCACTCGCCGCGATGTCCTGCGCGGCACTCGTCAGCGACGCCACCGGCGCCTTCCTCCAGGCCGCCTACCTCCAGGCCGTCCCGCTCTTCCACCTCGCGCTCACCCGCCCGCCCCGCGCACTCCTCTGGGCCTTCGCCCTCATCACCCCGCCCCTCGTGACGGGCGCGGTCCGCTTCCCCCACGAGACCTGGGACCAGCGCGTCGTCCCCGCCCTGTGGGCGTACGCGCTCGTCGCCCTCCTCGGCATCGTCGTCCGCTCCCGCAGGGACCACACCGCCGGCCTCGTCGACCGGGCCCGCCGCCTGGAGGTCGAACGCGACCAGGAGGTCCGGCTCGCCGCGGCAGCCGAACGCACCAGGATCGCCCGCGAGATGCACGACATCATCGGCCACAACCTCTCGGTCATCACCGGACTCGCGGACGGCGGCCGATACGCGGCGGCCAGGAACCCCGAGCGCGCCGCCCAGGCCCTCGACGCGATCGGTACGACGAGCCGCCAGGCCCTCGACGACCTGCGCCGCCTCCTCGGGGTCCTCCGCGACGACGAACACGAGGCGGTCCGCGACCCCCAGCCCAACCTGGCCGACCTGGACACCCTCCTCACCGGCGTACGGAAGGCGGGCCTCGCCGTCGGCCTCGAAGTCCGCGCCGAACCAACACCCCAACCCCTCGCGCCCGGCGCCCAGCTGACGGTCTACCGCGTGATCCAGGAAGCCCTCACGAACACCCTCAAGCACGCCGGCCCCTCGGCCCGCGCCACCGTCCTCCTGGCCTACGCCCCCGAGGAACTCCTGGTGGAAGTAACCGACACGGGCACTCCGACGACCCCTCACCCGACCCCTCACCCCCACCGGGGCCAGGGCCTCACGGGCATGCGCGAACGCGCCGCCCTCTACGACGGCCTGCTCACCTGCGGCCCTCTGCCCACCGGCGGCTGGCACGTCCGACTCCGACTCCCCCTGGAAGGCTCCCCCTCGTGACGACTGTACTCATCGCGGACGACCAGCCGATGCAGCGCCTCGGCTTCCGCATGCTCCTCGAGAGCCAGGACGACATGACGGTCGTCGGCGAGGCCTCGAACGGCACCGAGGCGAACCGCCTGGTCGACCGCCTCCACCCGGACGTCGTCCTGATGGACATCCGGATGCCCGGCCTCGACGGCATCGAGGCCACCCGCCGCATCGTCGCGGCGGGCGCCCGCACCCGGATCCTGATCGTCACCACCTTCGACCTCGACGAGTACGCGTACGAGGGCCTGCGCGCCGGCGCGAGCGGCTTCCTGGTGAAGGACGCCCAGCCGGAAGAGCTCCTCGCGGGCATCCGCGCGGTGGCGAGCGGAGACGCGGTGGTGGCCCCGAGCCTGACGCGCCGGCTCCTGGACGCCTACATCCACCACCTGCCGCAGCCCGCCGCGGCGGCGACCCCGCCCCAGGAGGACCCGCGTCTGTCCTCCCTCACGGAACGGGAGCGCGAGATCCTCACGGTCGTCGGCCAGGGCTGGACGAACACGGAGATCGCCGAACGCCTCCATCTCGCGGAATCCACGGTGAAGACCCACATCGGCCGCATCCTCGCGAAGACGGGCGCCCGCGACCGCGTCCATGCGGTCATCCTGGCCTACGACACCCAACTGGTGACACCGGCCTAGAACGCAAAAATGCCTCAACCCCCGGAATAAATCCGGGGGTTGAGGCTAAAAATTGTTCGGCGGCGTCCTACTCTCCCACAGGGTCCCCCCTGCAGTACCATCGGCGCTGAAAGGCTTAGCTTCCGGGTTCGGAATGTAACCGGGCGTTTCCCTAACGCTATGACCACCGAAACTCTATGAAGATATGAACCGCCGCACCACCCACAAGAGGGGGGCGTGTTCGTTACTTCAGAACTAACACAGTGGACGCGAGCAACTGAGGACAAGCCCTCGGCCTATTAGTACCGGTCAGCTCCACCCATTACTGGGCTTCCACATCCG